>CAYUCC010000024.1:0-62789 GCA_964443225.1 uncultured Anaerolineae bacterium | reverse complement strand
CCCATCCCCCGACCCCCATCCCCCACTTGACATCCCACCACGCACGTGATATCCTACTTACACAATACACACCGGAGTACACACTGTGCATCGGATCAATTTTACGTGTGACGAGACGACGCTGCGGCTGCTCGAGCGTCTTTCTGACACCTATTACAGCGGCAACAAGTCGTTGACCATTCGCGCGGCGCTGGAGTCGTTGGCGGCGCATGCGGGTCACGAGGGCTGGGTGATCACGGGCTACACGCCGGTGGTGATCCAGGGGCAGGCTGCGTGCCATACCTGTGGAGATACCCACCGCGAAGGGGACGTATTGTACCGGCCCGTATTTGGCCGCGGGGATGGGCCGCGTGCCATTCCGCGCATTCCGGCGGAAGACTGGCTGGCCTGTCCCACCTGTGTGGAGCACCAGCCGGCATGAACGTGACCAGTGCACGTGCGATGGTTCCCAATAAACAGTCCGGATTCCACTACGCACTGTGGGGTCTGGCGCTGTTCGTTCTGGGTTTGCTGCCGGCGTGTGCGCCGGCCGCGGCGACACCGTCCACGGGCCAGGCGCCGGGCAGGCCGAAGGTGGTGGTCACGACGACCCTGGCGGGTGATATCGTGCGTCAGGTCGGCGGGGATGCCATCGATTTGCAGGTGCTGCTGCCCGTGGGGGCCGACCCACACAACTATGCCCCGACACCGCGCGAGGTAGCTGCTGTGGCCGACGCCGATGTGATCTTCACGGTGGGGTTGGGACTGGATGCGTTCATGGAACCGCTCCTGACCAATGCTGGCAGCGGCGCCCGGGTCGTGGCCCTGTCGGAGGGCATTGCCACCCTGGCACCGCCGGAAGGGTCAGACGATGTGGCGGCGAGTGACGAGCACGGCGACGAAGCGGTCGATCCGCACGTCTGGTTCGACCCAAACAACGTGAAAGTGTGGACGGACAATGCCGAGGTTACCCTGAGCGAGATCGACCCGGCCCAGACTGCGATCTACCAGGCCAACGCCGCGGCCTACCGCGCTGCGCTGCAGGAACTCGACCAATGGATTGTCGGGCAGGTCGCGACGATCGCGAAGACCCATCGCCAGCTGGTGACCGATCACCTCATCTTCAGCTACTTTGCGCAGCGTTACGGGTTCGAGCAGATCGGTGCCGTGATTCCGGGTTACAGCACGCTGGCCGAGCCTTCGGCACAGGAGTTGGCCGCGCTGGAGGACGCCATCCGCCGGACCGGCGTCAGGGCGATTCTGGTGGGTAACACCGTGAATCCAGCATTGGCCGGGCGGGTCGCGAGTGACACGGGCACGCGGCTGGTCCAGGTCTACACCGATTCATTGACGGCGCCGGGTGGTGAGGCCGATTCATACCTCGACTTCATGCGTTACAACGTACGCACGATCGTGGATGCGTTGAAGTAGACTATTTAGCGGGTTAGGACGAGTTCATGGGACTGATCAAGGAAATTCGCCAGACCGACCAGCTGCTGCGGCGCCATTATGCGCCGCATGGGGCTGGCAGCGCCGTTTTGCATGTGCACGACGTGACGGTGCGTTACGACGGCCGGCTTGCGCTCGACAACGTCTCGTTTGAACTGAAGGTGGGTGAGCGCGTCGCCGTGATCGGGCCCAACGGTGCCGGCAAGAGCACCCTGTTCAAGGTAATTGCCGGGGTGCTGCGACCGACGGCCGGGCAGGTAGAGGTATTTGGACACGAGCCCAACGGTCACGCCTGCATTGCGTATGTGCCGCAGCGCAACCAGGTCGACTGGAATTTCCCGGTGAGTGTGGCCGACGTCGTGATGATGGGGCGTACGGGCCGGATGGGCCTTTTCCGCCAACCACGCGCGCGCGACTGGCAGATCATCGGCGAGGCTTTGGACGTCGTGGGGCTGCAGGACCTGGCGCAGCGGCAGATTAGCCAGCTCTCGGGTGGCCAGCAGCAGCGCATGTTTGTGGCGCGGGCCCTGGCGCAGCAGGCCGAGCTCATGCTGATGGACGAGCCCCTGACCGGGCTCGACACCCCGTCGCAGGACGACATCTTCCAGATCCTGGATACGCTGCGGACGCGTCACGTGACGGTCCTGGTGGCCCTGCATGACCTGCGCCTGGCCGCCGAACGGTTCGACCGCGTCATGCTGCTGAACCACCGCCTGCTCGGTTTGGGCAGCCCGGAGGAGGTATTTGCTGCACCCGCTTTGATCGCCGCGTACGGCAGTCACCTGCGGTTGTTGAACGTCGACGGCGAGACGATCGCCGTCGAAGACACCTGCTGTGACGACGGGACAGACCACGGATGATCGACGCCTTATTCGAACCGCTGCAGTATGCGTTCATGGTGCGTGGTTTGGCGGCGGCGGTGTTGGTGGGGATCGTCTGCGCTGTGGTGGGGACGTACGTCGTGCTGCGTGGCATGGCCTTTTTTGGCGATGCGCTGGCGCATTCGATTTTGCCTGGCGTGGCGGTTGGTTACCTGGTGGGCGGTGGGGCGCGCGGGCCGTTGTTCTGGTGGGCGATGCTGGCGGCGGTGTTGAGTGCGGTGGGGATTGGGGCGTTGAGCCGCGGTACCAAAATCCGCGAAGACACGGCCACTGGCGTCATTTTTGCCGGCATGTTTGCTCTCGGCGTTGCCCTGATTTCCACCGTGCGCAGTTATTCGGTCGACCTGGCGCACTTCCTGTTTGGGGACATCCTGGGGGTGAGCACCGGTGATTTGTGGCGGATCGGGATTTTCGGCGGTATCATCCTGGTGGCGGTTGTGGCCTTTTACAAGGAATTCCTGGTACTATCGTTCGATCCGATCCTGGCCGCTACGCTGCGTTTGCCCGCCCGGTTGTTGGACAACCTGCTGATCGTCCTGATTGCGGTGGCGATCGTGGTGTCGCTGCAGGCGGTGGGGGTGGCGCTCATGGTGGCCATGTTGGTCACACCGGCGGCGACGGCCTACCTGCTGACCCACCGGCTGCCCAGGATGATGGCATTGGCGGCGGTGATTGCGGCATTTTCGGGTGTTGTGGGGCTGTATCTCTCGTATTATTTCAGCCTGGCGTCTGGGGCGGCTATCGTATTGACCTGTACGACGGTGTTTTTGGTCGTGTGGATATCCCAGGTGCTGCGGCGGCGTGGTCAGCACGCCTGAGCGCAGCGCGTCACACAGCACGCACGCCTGAGCAGTTTCTGAGCCATACAGAGCACGAAGGGCACGGAGGTGGTTTTACTCTGTGTCCTTTGTGTGTTTGGCGGCCGGGGGGTGCGTGATTGGTGCGGTTTTTTGGGGCCACAGAGAACTCAGAGGGCACAGAGTTATTTTCGTGTCTTCTGGGGAGAGCTTTTGTGTGCGCAGCTGTGGTGCAAGATGTGACCATGAGACGGCTTCCGCCGTTTACATGTGTAGAGGTGACAAGTATGTTCAGCAGGCGCCGTATTTCAATTGGAATCGGCATCGCCGCCGTGCTGCTGGCGGTCGTGTTCTTGTGGCCGTGGGCGGTGCAGCGGTATTACGAAAAACGCATCTACACCGTGGCCGACGTGCCGCCCGGGCGGGTGGCGATCGTCTTTGGCGCGGCGGTGTATCGTGATGGCCGGTTGAGTGCCATGCTGCGCGACCGGGTGGAGACCGCCATACGCTTGTACGAAGCGGGCAAAGTAGAGACGCTCATCTTCACCGGTGACAACAGCGCCGCGCACTACAACGAGCCGGCGGCGATGATGCGTTATGCGATCGATCGCGGCGTGCCGGCCAGCGCTATCCAGCCCGACTACGGTGGTCTGCGCACCTACGATTCCTGCTACCGCGCGCGCGATATTTTTGGTGTCGAATCCGCCATCCTCGTCACCCAGGAATTCCACCTGCCGCGTGCGCTGTTCACCTGCGATCGCCTTGGCGTCGAGACTGTCGGCGTGGCCGCCGACCTGCGCAGCTACGGGCCGAGCTCGATTGGCTGGTCACGCACCCGCGAAGTGCCGGCGCTGCTCGTTGCCCTGCTGGACGTCGTCCGCCACCAGCCACCGCCGATCATGGGTGAGCCGATCCGGCTGCCGTAAGTGCCGCGAATGGGTCACCGCGAATCGCGCAAATTATCAGACGACAACTCACTTGAAGACCTTCGTAATTCCGATCTAGAGTGACAATATGGTATACTCAGTGACACGGTCCTTCACTGATCATGCAGGCACGTTGGATTATCGAAAGCATTCGGCAGTTTCGAAGCACAATGTCAAGCAGTACTTGTCTGTGGTATGCCTTGTCAACCCTTTCGTTTGCCAGGAAGTACTTGCCGCCCCAGTACGGCCTAACCTTGGAATGTTCTCGCGAGTTGAAGATGAGGTGAAATTGTCAGAGCAGTTCAATTGATTACTCAATTCGTTGTTCTGAGTGTTTTGGGAACCGGCGGTGAGCTGTGAAACAAGTCTATGATTTTTCGCAGGAAGACTCTGGGGCTCAAAAGCGGGCCTACCGAGGCAGATTGGGTCAGTATCTCACTCCAGCGGCGTTAGCCGAGGAGATGGCTGGATTCGCACTCAATTGCCTGTCAGTTGACTTACCCATAAAATTCCTGGAGCCTGGTTTTGGCCACGGAGCGTTCTATGAAGCGACATTGCAGCTTATCCCAAGGTCCCAACTTATCACAGCTTGTGGGTATGAGGTCGACCAATCTGCCATCATCCACTCACGTCAACGGTGGCCGAACCACTCGCTTATCTTGAAAATGGAAGATTACACCGTCGTAGACCCCCCTAGTGAATTACAGGATAAATTCAATCTGTTGCTGTGCAATCCTCCTTACGTGCGCCATCAGTATCTGGAGACCCAACGAAAGAAAGAACTTCAGACCAAAGTGCTTGCTGAGACAAAAGTAAATGTCAATGGCCGAGCGGGCCTTTACTGCTACTTCTTGCTGCTGGCACATAATTGGTTGGCCCCAAACGCAATCGCAGGATGGCTGCTGCCAGGTGAATTTCTCGATGCTGACTACAGCGCTCCAATCAGAGAATACTTGCTATCGAGGGTTACTCTGCTCCGGGTGCATCGTTATGAAACAACCGAAAGCATTTTCGAAGATGCAGATGTGTCTTCTACTATCGTTTTCTATCGAAATTCAGTTCCCGAGGCAAACCATAGAATCAATGTCACTTATGGTGGCTCATTTTCATTACCGAAGTTCTCAGAAAACATGGCCATCTCGAAGCTTCGGATGGCCAGCAGGTGGAGCAACCTTGTTGAAGACAATGCAAACATTGCTCCATCAACCCATTTGACGGGCGATGGTAGGAATATTCGATTGTCAGACCTTTTTCGCGTTACACGGGGAATTGCCACGGGAGCGAATGACTTCTTCATTCTCGAAAAAAAGCAAGCCGAAAAGTTAGGATTGCCTGACGCGTTCCTCCGGCCAGTCTTGCCTAGTGCTCGACATCTGGCAACGGACATAATTGACGCAGATGAATTTGGCAACCCCACAATGATTCCATTGCTCTATCTACTAGATTGCAATATGGATGAGGACGAGGTACGCTCTGGTTACCCCTATTTGTGGGATTACTTTGAGGCTGGCAAGAAGGCCGGTATTCACAGGCGCACTCTGTGTCAGCATCGCAAAGTGTGGTATTTTCAAGAATGGCGCCCTCCCGCACCCATAGTTTGTAAGTATATGGGAAATAACTCGCGTGGCCGCGACAGAGTATTCCGCTTCTTTTTTAACAAGTCAAAGGCCACTGCAACAAATGCGTATCATGTGCTTTATCCACGCAGCGAACTCCAACAGCTCGTTGATTCCGGTAAGATTGTTTTAGGTACGATCGTACAGTTGCTAAATGCATATGCGACAGATGCTATGTTCTTACATGGAAGAAGGTACGGGGGTGGCAAAATAAAGATTGAACCTCGCGAGTTAGGCAATTTGTCCGCGCATGCGTTTGTTGAAATGATGAAAGACGAGCAGAATGCCAGAGCCTAATGAAAACATCACACTGGACACACTCTCTTTTCGGGTTGATTCTGGACTTATCTCCGAGCTCGGTGAACGGCTAGTTGCTCGTCCATCGATAGCGTTAGCAGAACTAATCAAGAATTCGTATGACGCGGATGCTACTGAAGTTAGAGTCCTGCTTCAAGACATCACCTCATTGAACGGCGCAATCCTTATCGTAGATAATGGTAGTGGGATGACTTTTGAGGAGGTGTATGCAAAATGGATGCGCATAGCGACCACTGAAAAGATCACGCATCCAATGTCGCCCAGATTTGGACGACCTCGAACTGGGGCTAAGGGAATTGGGCGATTCGCTGCTGGTCGTTTGGCTAACAGGCTAATGTTGCAGACGGTTGCACAACGAGAAGACGGCACCAAGGAGTTTGTGTCAGTAGAATTTGACTGGAAAAGAGACTTTGCGCCAGGCCGGGACCTGAGAGAAGTTACAGTTCCCTTTGAGCGGCGAAGAGTTGCCAATGACACCCCTACGGGTGTTACACTATTGCTGGAGAGCCTGAAGGAAACCTGGAACGCAACTGAGGTGAGTAACGTTCGTAGGGATCTAATTCGTCTTGTCGATCCATTTGGCTCTCTTTCCGATCAGGTACCAGGTGATGAGAGCGCAACACAACCGGATATTGGTTTCAGAATCCTGATTGAAGCACCAGAGTTTCCGGATCACGAAGGAAACCTAAGCGAAGCTGTGGCCGCTGGCGCGTGGGCTGTTTTGAAGGGCCAAGTTGAAGTTGATGGATCAGCCCGGTATTCAATTGAAATCCGGGAAACAGGAGAACAGCATGAATTCGTGATTAAGAATCAAGAAAAACAATTTGACCAGATCCTTGCCACCTCGTTCGTCATACGTTTTATTGTCTACAAGAAAGACAAGCTTCGTGACATTGAATACGGTGTTCGCGATCTCATGAGACATGCGCGTGCCCAATCTGGAGTCAGGATCTACTTGGACGGTTTTCGGGTATATGGAATTGGTGATCCCGGAAATGACTGGCTTGGTCTAGATCAGCACAGGGCACAACGAGTACGAACAATGCCTTTCGACCTTGCTCCTTCTATTGTAATTGAGGCTCAAGACTATGACCAACCATTTCTGCGCGTACCTGGCAACAATCAGTTGTTCGGAGTGGTGCGTCTTTCACAATCCCATCATCAACTTGGTAGTCACGGCATTGAGATCAACATCGCTCGCGATCGGCTTGTGGAAAATGTGGCCTTCGACCAACTTCGAACCTTTGTCAGAAATGGCATTTTCTGGCTGACCCTTGAATATGCTCGAGTGGAGTATTCGAACAAACGAGGCAGGTTGGATAGAGAAAGGCCATACCGTTTACAGCCACTCCTTCCAATGTTGGATGAAGCACTGGAGCCAATTGAGAGAATCATTTTGGATTCAAAAGTACTCTCTAGCTTCGAAAAAGAAGATGTAAAGGAGCGTATCGCAGAACTTAGAATCCGGGCCGAACAGCGTGATGCTGAGGCAATAGAGCAAGAGAAACAGAGAATTAGCGAAATTTCTATGTTGCGCGTGCTTGCTTCGTTGGGCACTCTGGTATCCTTCCTTAACCATCAACTGCGTGCCATTGTCGACGATCTGGGCAGTACTGTTACTTTGCTGGAGACATATGAATTAAGAATGGAAGCAACCATTCGAGATGACTATGTTGAATCCATAGGCAACTTGCGCCGTTGGCACGGTTTTGTTACTCAACAAGTTGAACTCTTGGCGTTGCTTCTGGGAAAACGAAGCAGAACCGAGCAACAACCATGGAACGTGTACCAAGTGGTCGATGATGTTGCGAAGGCACTTGAAGGGTACAGCCGACGGTATGGCATACAGTTCAGCAATGCAGTACCCACGAACCTCTTGTCCCCACCCATGTACCTTGCTGAACTTCATGCAATCGTTATCAACATATATACCAATGCATTGAAGGCAGTTCGGACAAGTCCAAATCGTCACATAGAAGTACGCGGAGAAACCCGCCATGGAAGTGTACGAATTCAGATGCTCGATACAGGCAGAGGATTGGATATTCCTGAACACATGGCGTTCGAGCCATTTGTGACTACAAGCATACCTGACACTCTGTTAGGCGAGGGTACAGGACTCGGGCTGTACGTGGTTCGAGAATTGGTTGCTAATTATGGTGGCACAGCGAAGTTCATTCCCGCTGTAGAACCGTACAAGACCTGCATAGAAATAGAGCTTGAAACACCATGAAATCAACAACACCGCGAGTGCTGTTCGTGGATGACGAGGTTCATGAACGCAATACGTATAGAGCACTTCTTGAAAGCACTGGTCGCCTCCAGGTCACCGTTCAATCACCCATGGAGCGCATAGGTGATAACTTCGACACAGCGGACCTATACCTTATTGATTATGAGTTAGGGACAATCTCCGACACGGGGAAGAAACCAGCCAGTTATTCCGGTACGACTCTCCTTGCGGATTTTCGAACTAGCGCGGCCAATTTTCCTCTCGTATTGTTGACTAAGGAATCGCTCATTGATCCTGCTGGCAAAGAGAACCTACTTGCTCAGTTTCCATATATTGACGAGATTCTCTATAAATCAAGGTTATCTACCAGTTCGGCAGCGAGCGAGACTATTGACCTGTTGCTTGACTTGGTCCAAGGGTATGAGAGGCTGCGGCAAATTGCCACAAGTGGCGCTGATTGGCCAGGAGTACTTCGTGCTCTTAACGGGCACGACGAGGAGAGCGACACCCTAAGGCTGGCGAATCCACCTCTTTCCCATGTTCAGGCACGACCAGCTTGGAGTTGTGCTCGGTTGGCAGATTGGATTCGACATACATTACTTGCATACCCAGGAGTCTTCTACGATGCTGTGTATGCAGCGACGCACCTACGCATTTCAGTAAGCTCGTTCCTTTCAGAGCCAGTACAACAGGTTTTCAGAGATGCGAAGTACTCAGGGGTGTTTTCAACATCGAGTGAACGATGGTGGAAGTCGAGACTTGATCGAATTGCACTTGAGTATGTGGGTGACCTAGATTACGCGGATCGGTTTGCTGCGGTGTTTCGAGACAAAGAAATGCATGAGTTGGCACCTGCGATTAGTATCGTCAGAGATGAAATACCCGCCAATTCCGTCTGTTATCTGTATCATGAGCCGGTCATGTTCAAGTATACGGTCGCATATTATCCAGATAACCGGCCACCCATCATGGAGTCTGCCCGGTTATCTTTCAAAGCGATACAGCAAAGAAATGATGTGCAGCTTGAATTCATCAGTGGGGTAGACCAGGCTCTATTGAGGCAGATTAGGGGGATGGTGTTGTGAAGCCAGACGGCATCAAGCGAAGTCTGAACATCATCGAAACGGAGCTGTCCAACATTCTAGACAAAACCTCAGCGATTAACGTACTTAGGCGGGCGCAACAGGAAGTAGACGATAGTTATCGTCTTTACGAGACATGGACTAGACGAACCGACCGCACTAAGCCTGTTGTACAGGAGGGTTGGGGTTTTAGCATCCGAGACAGACCGCTGAGGTTCAAGAACACCGATGTCAGTGGTTATCCGTTCCAAATCGACCTCACGTGTGAGCTTAGGTGGAAGGATCAATTGCAGAAAGAGCCCGCGAAAGGCAATATTGCAGTCCGTCTCTGGGCGCTTAGCAACAGGATGATCTATCGCAAGGGTTTGGATGCTGACCCACTGGAGGATTTGAATCAACGTGTCATGATGCGCTTTCATTTTGACCGTGCAAATCAGCAGCAATCGGGACCCAAATCTCATCTACAAATTGGCGGCGTGGCTGATGAAGAAGAATATTGCTGGCTACATGAGAAGATCGAGAAACCTCGGTTTGCGCACATGCCGATGGATTTGGTGCTTGTGTGTGAATTGATAGGTGCAACGTTTTATGAGCCGAGCTTCAGAACGATTCGTACCAGTGGTCAGTGGAAGTCGATAGTCAGAGAAAGCCAGAATAATTTGCTTCGAGACTACTTTGATGGGTGTCTACGCGCAGTTGAGAATGACCAGAGTGTTCTTGTTGATTTTCTATGGCAAGGCAATTGATGCGTCGTAAACATCAGAAGCAGATGTCCGGTCCACTTCATACCAGCGATCTGCCAACAAAGTCTCGATCAACCAGTAATTAGTGTCGCAGCATGGTTGTTCCGTGGCAGCCACTAAGCCTCATGAAGTGAGTTACTTTGGCGCCTCTAGGTTCTAATCGACCTTGGCCACACCTTATCATGAACTCAATCAATGGAACCCACAAGATTTTCAACCTGGGTAGCGCATCCCTGACGATTAATATTACCTCACGCCGGCTCGCGGGCATCGACAATGACTGCCGCAATGGGAATGCTCTCCACGGCGGATGGCGTGTAAGCCGACACAGCCAACATTTCTTTGACCGGCGGCCGCCGCAGAATCTCCAGGGCCAGCTCACGCATATCTGGTGACAGCACGTTCAGTCCGGTCAGTGGCAAACTGCGCACCCCAGCCTCAGTCTGCTGTGCCAGGAACGAGTAATTGAAGATCGTCAGGCCCACCGCACGCCGCTCCGCCTTGTTAACCCGCAGCAACAGGTTTTCATTCAGCTCGATGCCAGTGGCTTTCTCACTTGGGGCAAATGAAACATAAAGCGTATCACTCGGTTCATCGTATTTCATTGTCGATTTTGCCATGGTTACCCAATCTCCTTTTGATACGCCGTGACTACGTAGTTGTTTGCCACGGGTGGTTGATGTATGCGCTCACGAAAGCGAAACAGCACGAATGCCACGACGTGCGTGTTGTCTTCAACAAGGTTGTGGAATGCCCGCGTGTAGGTGTATTTCTGTGGATTGAGCGGATCCTGTTGGCGCCGGCTGTATTGAATCGTCTGCCGTAACTCTTCTTCAAAGTCCTCCATTTCAGGATGATTGGTTGGACCAACGATATGCTGCCATCGCTCCTCAGTGAGATAGACCTCATTTCCGTCGCGGTCTACTGCTGTCCACCGGATGCCGCTTTCCACCCTGCGTTCTCCTTATGATTGTCAATGACCCCTAGTTTACCACAACCCCACGTTTTGAACGAACAGACCACGTTGCGACGCCACCACCATCCCGATCCTTCGCCCCGACAAACACCTGCTCGCCACGTCCACCTATGCCGTCCCACCAATCTAGATTTCAACCCAACCACAGGCTTAGCCCGGCACAAAGCGTTTACGAAAAAGAAAATCAGATTCAAATTCAACAAATTCGTTAATCTCAGGTCTTGACAAATCAATCCGTTTGCTGTAAAATAACAACAGATTCAAATTTCACAAAACCAATGACAATCCAAAATCCAAAATCCAAAATCCAAAATCCAAAATCCAAAATCCAAAATCCAAAATCCGAGGCCATCATGTACCGTGCACCACACGCCTGTCCGGTCTGCACCGGAACTCTACAAACCACCCGCCTCGGCTGCCCCACCTGTGGCACGACGATCGAAGGTCACTTCGAGCGCAGCCCGCTGGAGCGCCTGAGCAATGAGCAGCTGCACTTCGTCGAGGCGCTGCTGCGCAACGAAGGAAAAATCACCTGGGCGGCCGACGAGCTGCGGCTGACCTACCCCAACGCCCGCGCCCTGCTGCTCGAAATCGTCACCACGCTGGGCGGGCCAGCCGCCGCGCGGCCAGCCACCACCGACCAACGTCAGGAGACCCTGCGCCGCCTGGCTGCCGGTGAGCTGACCGCCGAAGAAGCCTTGCAGATTATCAACCGACCGTAACGCAGAAGGAGAATCAACCATGTCGAACCAAACAACCCTTGCGCTGCCGGCTGGCATCGAGCGCCTGACGATCGAAACCCGCGGTGACTTGGTCCTGCGCGGCGTCAAGCAGACCGACCTGGCCGTCGCCTACGACGGCGCGCCACCGCAGCTGGAAATGAGCGAAGCCGGCGCCACCCTCTACCTGGCCGAGGACGGCGAAGTCCACCTGCCCGCGGCCCTGCACGTCACCGCCGTGCTGGGTGGTGATCTCTCCGCCGCTAACCTGGACGGCGACCTGGAAGTCGCCGAGGTGCCCGGTGATATCGAGCTGCAAATGTGCCAGGCCGTGCGCCTGGGCCGCGTCGGCGGTGATCTGGCCAGCAGCCTGTGCCGGATTGTCCAGGCCAATCACATCAAGGGTGATGCCCAGATTGAGCACGCAACCGAGGTGACCCTGGGCCAGGTCAAGGACGACCTCGCCATCCAGCACGCCGCCAACGTGACGATCACCGCCGTCGGGAGCGACTGCCGTGTCACCCACAGCGGCCCGGTGACGATCGAATCCATTGGCGGTGACGCCGATTTTCATCACGTCGAGAAACTCCACCTGGGCAGCATCAAGGGGGACCTCAGCCTGCACCACATCACGTCAGCCAGTGCCGGCACGGCCAACGACGACGTCGCGGCCAGCCACGTGCAGGACTTGACGCTGCAATCGGTCGGCGGTGACCTGGCGTGTACTAACCTGGGCGGCCCCGCACAAATCGGCAGCGTACGCGGCGACCTGAGCATCAATACGATCGCCGCCGACTTCATCGTCGGCGACCAGGTGCGCGGCGACGTCGTCATCCGCAGCCGCGTGCACGGTGGACAGCGCCTGCACGTGCGCGCCTGGGGCAGCGTGGCCCTCGTCCTCAACGGGCCCATGAACATGCACAGTCTCAACGGCCAGGGCAAGTGGAAAACCCTGCCCACCTGGGAAGAGATCCGCCAGCAAGTACCCAACCCAAGCCAGGACGGGGGTGCCGATGTCCTGATTGCCGCCGGCGACCGGCTGACTGCTGCCAGCTACGACGTCAACATGGGCGAGCTGACCGATACCCTCAACCAGCTCGGCTCCCAACTGAGCACGATCGGCGTCACGATTGCCGACCAGGTGCGCAGTGGATTCGCCGCCGCCGATTTCGAAGGCATTGGCCGCCAGATCAAAACGGCATTCGCCGACGTCGATTGGCGCGGCATCAAAAAGAATGTGCGCGCCGCCGAACGCGCCGGGCACCAGGCGGAGCGCGCCATGCGCCAGGCCGAGCGCCGGCGCCGCGAGGTCCCCGACGTCAACATCACCATGCACTATCCGCCGCCACCCCGTCCGGCGTCCAGACCCGTCACTCCCCAGGCAACCGACCAGCCAGCCGGGGATCGTCCGGCCACCAGCGAACCCGGTGCTGACCGCCTGCTCATCCTGCGTTTGATCCAGGAGGGCAAAATCACGGCGGAGCAGGGGGATATGCTGCTCGACGCGATCGCGGTTTAGCGGACTTTTGTCGAACCACCAGGCTGCGCCTGAGGCCAGTGGCCTCACGTCTTCTTCAGGAATTTGGCAGCGAGGAGTGCCGCACCCCCAGGTGCGGCACGACGCCCTCGACGAAGGAGTTCGCACCTGGGGGTGCGAACTCCTCCACCCATGTCTTCTATGGGAAACCCGGCAGCGAGGAGTGCCGCACCCCCAGGTGCGGCACGGGCTTTCCACGTGGCAGGGGTCCGCACCTGGGGGTGCGAACTCCTCCACTCATGTCTTCTATGGGAAACCCGGCAGCGAGGAGTGCCGCACGCCCACGTGCGGCACGGCTTTCCACGGGGCACGGGTCCGCACCTGGGGGTGCGGACTCCTCAGCCTGGTGTTCTCCCCCCTCCACCCCAAACCCCAATTTGAAAAATCCCGCCATCTGCCGTATGCTATACAGAAAAGCGGCGGGAGTTTGTTCTGATGGCCTTTGTGCGACGGCGTTGGCGCCGGATTTTGTTGGTGGTGGTGTCGGTCCTGGTTTTGGGACTCATCCTGGCGGCGCGCACACCGCAGGGTACCGCCCTGCTCAACATCGCCGATTACCGCCTGCGTCTGGTGTGGTGGTCGCTGACCGGTGGACCATCGTATGATCCCGATCGCACCGGCAGTCTCTCTGGCACCATTCAGGACGAAACCGGTGCACCCCTGGCGGACGCTGTGGCGCTGGTGAGCAGCGTGCGCGGTGAGGTGTACCAGGCGCGTACGGATGACCAGGGCCGATATCGTATCGATGGTATTCCATCGGGCACATACACACCCCTGGCCGCAGCTTGGGGTTACCAGGCGGTCAACGGTCCCGAAGTGCGCATCACCGCCGGGCGTGAGCTCGGGTACGCCAATCTCACCCTGGCACCCTATGCCAGCACTCCCGTTCAGCCTGAAAACGTCCAGGTTGGATCACCCCAAGAGGCCAGTTCGCAGTTCCCTACCCCCATGATGGTCACACGCATCCCGTTCACCTTCACCCTGGATGGCATCGAGGTCAACGGGGGCCAGGTCTATCTGCCCGCCAATACCTCACCGCCGCGTTCGGTGTTGTTCATCGTTTATCCCAGTGCACCGCTCAACTGGGACGCCGCGTCGGTGGCACTGACGCGGGATGGTGACGCGATCATCGCCATCGGTCCGGATGGAGATCGGCTCCTGGACATGGACGGCCACACCCGTGACATGCGGGCCGCCTTTCAGCTGTGGCAGGCGGGCCAACTCGACACCGAACTGGCCACGCTCTCGCAGCTGGCCGCCGACAACCGCTGGATGTTGATGTCGGGCAGTTTTGGCTCGTTCATCCTCTTCCGCGCCCTGCGCGATTTGCCGCCGGTGCCGGCGATCGTCAACGTGGGCGGGGTGAGTGATGCGTTTCTCGGCATCCAGTCCCTCTACAGCACCGAGCTCAAGATCCCGCCGCCCTACGACAACGCTGTGGCGGCCCTCGGCCGGCCCGACCGTGATCCGGCCTTTTTCTTCGACTTTTCGCCTATCTTCTACGTGACCCACCTGCCACCGATGTTCATCGTACATACCTACGGCGACGAGGTCATTCCTTACAACCAGTCCGAAGCGCTCGCCGCTGCCATGACGGATGCCGGTATGCCGCACGAGCTTTTTCTTTATGAAGACACGACCCATTACCTGGATGCCTACAACCCCACCCCCGCCACCTTCGAGGTGTTCGAGCGAACCCTGGAATTTGTGAAGCAGCACCTGCCGCCGCAGTGATCAGGAAGGAACACGCCCATGACCCACGCCGCCAGCCTGACGGCTCCCTCCCTCCCGCGCCTGTCCAACGTGCGCCAGGCACTCCTGAGCGCGTTCTGGTTCTCGACCAACGCGCACTGGACGGCAATTCTCATCGTGCTGCTGCCGGCGCAGGCTTTGCTGCTGGGCGGTGATGCGGCCAAAGGTCGTACCCTGGCCATGGTGGTCGTCGCCGGTGCGATTGTTTCGATGGTGGCGGCCCCCGTTTTCGGCGCTATTTCGGACCGCGTGCGCCTGCCCATGGGCCGCCGCCGCCCCTTTCTGATCGTCGGCACCCTTGGCAACGTCATCGGTCTGTTGGGTCTGGCCTACTTTGCGCAGCCCAACACCCTCTGGCTCTACATCCTGGCCTTTATGTGGGTCGAGCTGTTCAACAACATCGCCACCGCACCCTATTCGGCCTTGATTCCCGACGTGGTGCCCGCCGCCCAACGGGGCTCGGCGTCGGGCTGGATGGGCATGATGACGATGCTGGGCAACCTGGTGGGTGGCATCATGGGCCTGCTGCTCCCGCTGATCGGCGGCATCACCGGTGCCTATTGGTTTTTGATCTTCATCATGCTCGGCGGCATGATCGTGACGGTACTCGGGGTCAAAGAGCCGCCGCCACCACGCGACGTGCCGCCCTTTGCCTGGCGCACCTTTTTCCACAGCCTGTTCGATCCGTTCCAATCGCGCGATTTCACCTGGGTCTTCCTGACCCGCTTCCTCGTCGTGATGGGTACCTTCACCGTGCAGGAGTTCCTGCTGTACTACCTGGACGACGTGGTCGGCGCGCCGTTCGAGATCTTCGGCATCTCGATGGCCGAGGCGGCGGCGGCGGTATCGATCATGGTTCTTTCCATCCTCGTAGGTGCCACGTTGAGCACGCTGGCCGCCGGGGTCTTGTCCGACCGCTACGGACGCAAACGCATGGTTTACCTGGCGGGTGCGCTGCAGGCGGGTGTCGCTTCGGTGCTGTTGTTCAACCAATCCTACCCGGTGGCGGTGATTGCCGGCGTGATCTTTGGCCTGGGTTACGGTGCCTACATCAGCGTCGACTGGGCGCTGGTGACCGACGTGCTGCCCAGCATGGACGACTTCGCCAAGGACATGGGGGTTTGGCACGTGGCGCTGACCCTGCCGCAGGTAGTGGCCGCACCCGTCGCCGGCATCATTCTCGACTTCGGCCAGCAGGTCGGGCCAAGCCGCGGTTATCCCAACCTGGGGTACACGCTGATCTTCTCGATGGCACTGCTATTTTTCGTGTTGGGCACGGTATTCGTCAGCCGTATCCGCGGGGTTCGCTGACCGCGGCGACCCACGACAGGAGTGTGAGATTCGATGACTGCACAAGAATTGTTGACCCTGATGGCCGCCAGCCGCGCCCGGCTGCTGGCCACGATCGACGGTCTGACACCCGAAGAAATGGTGCAGCCCGGTGCGGCCGATAGCTGGTCGGTCAAGGATGTGCTGGCGCATATTGCAGCTTGGCAGTCACGCCTGGTACGCCTGCTCTTCCAACTGCCGCGCCAGGCAAAGCCGCAGTGGGACACGCGCGACGTCGATGGCATCAACGCACAGATCTACGACCAGCAGAAAGATCGTACGCTCGACGTGGTGCTGGCCGACTTTCACGGTGTGTACGAACAGGTACGCCTGCGGGTGGCCGGGCTCGATCAGGCCGCCTTGCAGCGGCGCATTGGCCAGGCGACGTTGGCGCAGATCATCCGCGCCAACGCCGACGAACATGACGACGAACACGCCGTCCAGCTGGCGGCGTGGCGGCAGCGGTGATGCGCATGAGTACCCCAATCACGCTGCCAGCACAGGGTGTGGCCAGGGATGCCGTGGTTGCCCGTATGCAAGCCCTGCGCGATCACGACGTGCGCTGGCGGGATGGACGTGTCTGGAGCCTGGTTTTTCCGGCCGGCGCCGATGTCGAAGCGGTGGCCAGTACCGCCTACACCATGTTTTTTGGCGAAAACGGGCTGAACCCCACGGCGTTTCCGAGCCTGCGGACCTTCGAGACCGAAGTGGTGGCCATGACCGCTGCACTGCTCGGTGGCGATGCCCAGGTGGCGGGCAATATGACCTCGGGCGGAACGGAGAGCATCCTGCTGGCGGTCAAGACGGCGCGGGACTGGGCGCATGCGGAGCGCCCGCACATCAAACAACCCGAAATCGTCGCCTGCCAATCGGTGCACCCGGCGTTTGCCAAAGCCGCGCACTACTTCGGTGTGCGCCTGGTCACGACGCCGCCCCGTGCCGATCTGCGCGCCGACGTCGACCGCGTGGCGGGCGCCATTGGCCCCAATACCATCCTCCTGGTCGGTTCGGCACCGGCCTACCCGCACGGCGTCGTCGATCCCATTCGGGAACTGGCGCAGCTGGCCGCGGACCGCGGTTTGCTCATGCACGTCGATGCCTGCGTGGGCGGTATGCTCCTGCCCTTTGTCCGCCGCCTGGGCTACCCCGTGCCTGAGTTCGACTTCAGCGTGCCCGGCGTGACGTCGATCTCGGTCGATTTGCACAAGTACGGTTACGCCGCCAAGGGTGCCTCGGTCATTCTCTACCGCAGCGCCAGCCTGCGCCGCCACCAGTTCTTCGTCGCGACCGGCTGGTCCGGCGGCATCTATCCCTCGCCCAGCATGACTGGCACGCGTCCGGGGGGTGCGATTGCCGCCGCCTGGGCGGTGATGAACTACCTGGGCGAAGCGGGTTACCTGGCGCTGACCGACCGTGTGATGCGCACGGCCAAAACCCTGCAGGCCGGTATCGACCGTATCGAGGGTGTGCACGTGCTGGGTAATCCCGACATGAGCGTCCTGGCGATTGCCTCCGATCGTTACGACATCTACGACATCGGCGACGAGCTGACCCTGCGCGGCTGGCACCTGGATCGCCAGCAGTTCCCCCCCACGCTGCACCTGACGGTGATGCCCGCGCATGCCGCGACTGCCCAAACGTTCCTGGACGACCTGGCGGCCGCCGTGGCGGTGGTGCGCCGGCCCAGCCTGGCGCGCTGGCGCAAGAATCTGCTGCTCAGGGTGGTGCGCGTGGTGACCCGCATTCTGCCGCCGGCGGTGGTGAGCCGCCTGACGGGTCGCTTTGCACCGGCTGGTGGTGGGGCCATGCCCACACGCACGGCCGCCATCTATGGCCTGATTGGCTCGCTGCCGAACCGCGGCGATGTCGATAACCTGGTGTTGGATTTGTTGGACAGCATGACACGCCCGCAGGCGACGTGACGAAGAATGGCAATGGATACACACGTTCAGCGGCCACCCGGCATCACCATCCGTGACCTGACGACCTACGACGAATTTCTGGCGGCGCGTGCCATCCAGCAGACCTGCTGGCAGCTGGCGCCGGGGGAGGGGTTGTATCCGCCGACGCTCGCCACCGCGGCGCGCAGCGGTGGCACGGTGCTGGGGGCGTTCGACGGGGACCGGATGGTGGGCTTCCTGTTTGGTTTCCTGGGTCTGCACGAAGGGCGCCATCTGAAGCTGTGTTCGCAAACAATGGGTGTACTGCCGGATTACCGCAACCGGGGTGTGGCGGCGGCGCTCAAGTGGGCACAGCGGGCGCGCATGCTGGCCTTGGGGATCGACCTCATCACCTGGACGTACGACCCGCTGGAGGCGGCGAACGCCTGGCTTAACCTGCACACGTTGGGTGCCGTGGTGCGCACCTACCACCGCAACCTGTACGGTGAGAGCCTGGGTGTGCTCAACCGGGGCCTGCCCAGCGATCGCTTCCTCGTCGAGTGGTGGATTCGTGCACCGCACGTGGTGGCGCGGGCCGAGGGTGCTGCGGTGCCCACCGAGGCCCTGCGTGGTCCCATGCTCAATCCCTGTGCGGGCGAGGGCAGCCAGCGGCGCATCACGGCGCTCCACCTGGACCAGACTGCGCCCGTGCTGCACGCCGAGATCCCGTCCGACTTCCAGGCACTCAAACGGGCTGACATGACGCTGGCCGCTGCCTGGCGGGCCGACATGCGGCAGCTGTTCGAGACCTGTTTTGGACGTGGGTACCAGGCGGTGGATGTGTCGAAGCTGACCCAGGGTGACCAGGTGTTGGTGTATTATGCACTACGGGCAGCAAATGAATGATTTCCCGTGATGCGAGACGAGTTGCGGGCATTGTGCCGGAAGTCATTCTTTTGTAAGCCCTTACGCTGCTAAAATGATTTGGCTATTGCGGTTATTTGCACTATAATTGTATCGTTCGACTCCCGGTTCAGCTTGTCGGAAGGAAGTTTCCGTGGTCAATCCACCGATGCGTCGCCGGTCCCACTTGAAGTGGCTCATCCCCGGCATGCACGTCAAACGTTGGTTGCTGCTGCTCATGTTGGGTACGACCATTGCCAGCGTGGGGATTGCGTTCATTCTGCGCGACGTGCTGATCAGTCTCTCGTCGTTCCCCGCGGCGTATTTTGCCACCATGCAGTTCCTGGACCGGCCGCTGCGTGTGGTGCTCCTCCTGGCGCTGGGCATCACCTTGATCGGTGTGGCGCTGTACAAACTGAGCCAGGCCCTGGTCGAACCGTTTCTGCGGCCCGGGCAGGGCAATGTGGTCGACGTTGTCTACGAACACCGGCGGCGACGGGGTGGTCCCAAGGTGGTCGCGATTGGTGGTGGCACGGGTCTGTCAACCCTGCTGCGTGGCCTGAAAACGTACACCGACAACATCACCGCCATCGTGACGGTGGCCGACGACGGTGGGTCGTCAGGACGACTGCGGCAGGAGCTGGGACTGCCACCCCCGGGTGACTTCCGCGCCTGTATGGCGGCCCTGTCTGACGCCGAAGGTTTGATGACGCGCCTGTTCGAGTACCGGTTTGGTGAAGGCATGGGGCTGCATGGGCATTCCTTCGGCAATCTGTTCATCGCCACCATGACCAACATCACCGGCAGCTTCGAAAACGGGCTGGCCGAATCGAGCCGTGTGCTGGCCGTGCGCGGCCAGGTTGTCCCATCAACCCTGCAGGACGTCACGTTGTGTGCCGACCTGCGCGACAATCACGACGCAGCTGGCTGGCAGCGCGTGCAGGGTGAATCGGCGATACCCAAGTCGGGCAAACGCATCGAGCGGGTGTTCCTGCAGCCGGATAATGCCCCCGCGTACCCGGTGGCGGTCAAAGCGATCCTGGACGCTGACCTGATCGTGGCCGGGCCTGGCAGCCTCTATACCAGCGTGCTGCCCAACCTGCTCGTCGATGGCATCGCACGTGCCGTGAAGGCGGCGCGGGCGCCGCGGGTCTATGTCTGCAACGTGGCCACCCAGCCCGGCGAAACCACCGGGTTTAGTGTGGCTGACCACGTGCAGGCCCTGAATCAGCACGTAGGACGTGGCACCTTCACCCACGTCCTGGCCAATTACAACGTCGACGTGGCCGTGCCCGAGGAGGCCGCCAATTTCGCCTGGGTGGTGCCGCCGGCGCAGGAGATTCCTGGCATCGCCGTTCACCTGGCTGATCTGGTCGATCGCCAACGCCCCTGGCGCCACGACAGCAGCCTGGTGGCAGCAGCGTTGATGCAGCTCTACGAGCAGCTTTTCAGCCCGCTAACCGACCCGGCCGAACCTAATCTAAATCATACCATTTCGGTGGATGAACTTGTACAATTGCGTGAGCCAAATCGAAGGTTCCACAACGGTGTGTGACCGCCCCAATTTCTGACAACCCAACATTCATGCCCCGTGTGGCATAACATAATACTCACAGGAGAGAACACAATGAAGGTACAGATTGGCATCAATGGCTTTGGCCGCATCGGCCGGCAGGTTTTTAAGGCGATCCGCGACTACTATCCGGATACGCTGGAAGTGGTCGCCGTCAACGACCTGTTCGACCCCAAGACCAATGCCCATTTGCTCAAGTACGACTCCAACTATGGCCGGTTCGACGGTACGGTGGAAGCGGCCGACAACGCCCTGATCGTCGATGGCAGGTCCATCCGCGTATTTGCCGAAAAGGACCCCGCCAAACTTCCGTGGGGCGACCTGGGTGTCGACATCGTCATCGAGTCGACCGGTGTTTTCACCAAACGCGAGACCGCCGGCGTGCACATCAGCAGCGGCGGCGCCAAGAAGGTGGTCATCAGCGCACCGGCGACCGGTCCTGACCTCACCATCGTGCTCGGCGTCAACCAGGACGCGTACGACCCGGCCAACCATCACATCCTGTCCAACGCCTCGTGCACCACGAACTGTCTGGCGCCGGCGGCCAAGGTTGTTTTCGACAACTTCGGCATCCAGAAGGGTATGATGAATACGATTCACTCGTACACCAACGACCAGCGCATTCTCGACCTGCCGCACAAAGACCTGCGCCGTGCCCGCGCCGCTGCGCTCAACATCATCCCGACCTCGACCGGCGCTGCGCGTGCCCTGTCCCTGGTGATTCCCGAGCTGAAGGGCCGCTTCGACGGCATGTCGCTGCGTGTGCCCACGCCGACGGTCTCGGTGGTCGACTTCGTCTGTATTCTGGAGAAGGATACTACGACCGCCGATCTGATTGCCGCATTCAAGGCAGCCGCGGCCGGCCCGCTCAAGGGCATTCTGGCCGTGTCCGAAGACAGCCCCGTGTCGATGGACTTCAAGGGCGATACTCACTCCAGCATCATCGATGCCGAGTTCTGCCAGGTCCTGGGCGGTAACCTGGCCAAGGTGATGGCATGGTACGACAACGAGTGGGGCTACTCCACCCGCGTGGCCGACCTGTGTGACTTCCTGGTGAAGAAGGGTCTCTAGTTTGAGACGTTCGACCCCTGGCAGGTTCGTTTCAACCTGCCAGGGGTTTTTGGTGTCGATGCTGCGCCGGCCCGTGCACGCCACACAGTTTACACCAAGCGTGCCGCCTGGCGTTGTTGCGCGTTGGACGCATCTGTCTTGAGTCAGGCCAGGCGTCCGCACGAGTGCAGACCACAAAGACGTGTCGAGGCAACTATGAACAAAAAGACCGTTCGTGACATCGACGTCCGGGGCAAACGCGTCCTGGTACGTGTCGATTTTAATGTACCCCTGAAGGATGGGCAGGTGACGGACGATACCCGTATCGTGGCCGCCCTGCCGACCATCAACTATCTCCTGGAGCACGGTGCGGCTGTGGTGCTCATGTCGCACCTCGGCCGGCCGAAGGGTGGGCCCGATCCCAAGTATTCCCTGAAGCCGGTGGTTGGCCGCCTGGGCGAGCTGTTGGGCCGCGCCGTCAGTTTTGTCGATGAGACGGTTGGCCCCAAGGCGGAGGCCGCCGCGGCGGCGCTCAAGCCGGGCGAGGTCCTGGTTCTGGAGAATACGCGTTTTTACTCGGGCGAAGAGAAGAACGATTTGGCCCTGGCCGAGCAGTTGTCCAAACTGGGCGACGTCTACGTCAACGACGCCTTTGGCTCGGCGCACCGTGCCCATTCGTCCACCGAGGGTGTCACTCGCTATTTGCCCGCTGTCGGCGGCTTTTTGATGGAAAAAGAACTGGATTACCTGGGCACGGCCCTGGAAAATCCCCGCCGGCCGTTCGTGGCGATCCTGGGTGGTGCCAAGATCTCCGATAAGATCGGGGTCATCGAGGCACTGCTGACCAAGGTCGATGCGCTGCTGATCGGCGGCGGCATGGCCAATACCTTCTTGAAGGCCCAGGGATACGGCGTGGCCGACTCGCTGGTCGAAGAGAGCAGCGTCGAAGTGGCGCGTGGCCTCATCGCACGCGCCGGCACCATGCTGCTGCTGCCCAACGACGTCGTGGTGGCCGATGCGTTCGACGCCAATGCCCACCACCTGGTGGTGGGCATCGATGCTGTGCCGGCGGGCTGGCGTATCATGGACATTGGGCCGGTTACCGTCGAACGTTACGGTGCCACCCTCGCCCCGGCCAAGACCGTGGTGTGGAACGGGCCGATGGGTGTGTTCGAGTTCGCAGCCTTCGCCCAGGGCACCTTTGCGATTGCTGATATTCTGTCCAAACTCGATGCCACCACCATCATTGGCGGTGGCGACTCGGCCGCTGCCGTCGAGCAGGCCGGCCTGGCCGAAAAAATGACGCACATTTCCACCGGTGGCGGGGCGAGCCTCGAATTCCTGGAAGGCAAACCCCTCCCCGGTGTGGTGGCGCTCAACGATAAATAGGAGAAGTCTCATGCGTAAGCCCATCGTGGCCGGCAACTGGAAGATGAACAAAACCATTGCCGAGACCACTGTGTTGATCAATGCGCTGCGTCCCGCGCTGGATGACATCCAGGGAGCGACCAGCGTCGTTTGTCCGCCGTTTTCTTCGCTGCCCACCGCCGCGCAGCTCCTGCAGGGTTCGCACGTCGGTCTGGGTGCCCAAAATATGCACTGGGAAGAAAAGGGCGCCTTCACCGGCGAGTTGGCACCCAACATGGTGGCCGAACTCTGCCAGTACGTTATTCTCGGCCACTCCGAACGACGCCAGTACTTTGCCGAGACCGACGCCACGGTCAACAAGAAGATCAAAGCGGCCCTGGCACACGGGCTGATCCCGATCTTCTGCATTGGCGAGAACCTGGCCGAATTCGAGGCCAACCAGACCACCGACGTGGTGCGGCGGCAGGTGACCGCCGGCCTGGACGGGATCAGCGGTGACCAGGTACGCGGCATCGTCGTGGCCTATGAGCCGATCTGGGCGATTGGCACTGGCAAGGCGGCAACCGCAGCCCAGGCCAACAGCGTCATCGGTGTCTCTGTGCGCGGCACAATCGCCGATCTCTACGGCGAAGCGGTCGCAGCGGCGGTCCGCATCCAGTACGGTGGCAGCACCACGGCCAAAAACATGGAAGAATACATGCAGCAGGCCGAGATCGATGGGGCCCTGGTGGGCGGTGCCAGCCTGAAGGCTGAGGAATTCATCGAGATGGTGCGCGTCACGGCGCGGGTGCGCGGCTAAATGTGCCAGACCCTACGGCTTACCAAGACCCGGCGGGTCTGAGTTCGAACACCGTGAATGTCCGCAAGCCCTTCGGGTCTTGGTAACCCGAAGGGCTTGTTCGCCACGACCACCACTCAACATCGGGAGCTGCCGTTGGAAGCCTGGATCCCACTCATCTGGACCCTCGCCGCGCTGATTGCCCTGTGGTTGGTCTCCCGCTGGATCAGCAAACACATTCAAGCCCTGGGCTGGCTCATTGCCGGTGATGCCGACGGCGCTGTGGTCGCGCTGTGGATCGTACTGCTGCCGGGAATCATGCTGCACGAGTGGAGCCACTGGCTGGTGGCCAAAGTGCTCGGCATGGCCGTCAAACCACCCGATCTTTACCCGAAACGCCGCGGCAAACACATCCGTCTTGGTTCGGTGACGGTGACTTCGGGGGGGCACCTGCTGGACAGCATCGTAGGGCTCGCACCCTTTCTGTTGGGTGGACTTGCCCTTCTGATCCTCGGTTCCACGGTGTTCAACCTGGGAACGATTGTGGAAGGTGTGCGGACCCAGGGGTGGCAGGGGGCGTGGGAAGGGGTACAGGCGACGCTGCGCGTGAGCGATGCCTGGGTGTGGCTCTACCTGATTTTTGCCATCAGCAACTCCATGTTCCCCAGCCCCAGTGACAGTGAACCGGTGCGGCCGGTATTGTTGTTTGGTGGTCTGCTGGCTGGTATTGCCCTCATTGCCGGCTGGAATCCCAGCCTGACACCAGACACGGTGAACCGCGCCAACCAGGTGCTGCTGGTGCTGGCCCAGGCGTTCACTTTCACCCTCGTCGTCGATATGTTCTGCGGTATCGTAATCCTGGTGCTCGAACATGTCGTCGGGGCGATCAAAGGCCAGCGTGTGGTTTTCGAGACGTCGAAGGAGTCGGAAACCCGCAAACGGCGGTCGTGAACTGCGGCAGGGCCCGTCCGCCCAACCCGCTCCTCCTACTCCCTACGCCGTACTCCCTACTCCCTCCCCCCAAATCTGCCTCAAACGCCAAAATTCCTCCCTAAAAATCGTTAACACTTGTAGTACGCACCGACCTGCCATACGCACGATTCAGGAGGAACAATCATGAGTTCTCACAATTGTCGAGCCGGCATGCGGTGGCGGCCAGGTATTCTGTTGTCCCTGGTTGCTGCCTGGATTCTCGTCTGGGGTGGCCAAGGCATAATCCCGCCGGCACACGCCGCACCGGCCATCAGCACGACTCTCGTCATCAGCGAGCTGCGGACCCGCGGCCCGGTGGGTGCCAACGACGAGTTTGTCGAACTGTTCAATCTCTCACCGGATGCTATCGATATCAGTGGTTGGAAGATCGCTGGCTCCAATGCCAGCGGCGGCACGTCGACCCGCCTCACCCTTGCGGCCGGTACGATCTTGCCGGGCGGCTGCCGTTTCCTTGCCACCAATGGCAGCAGCACCGGCTATTCCGGCAGTATACCCGGTGACCAGAGCTACGCGGTTGGTTTTACCGACGATGGTGGCGTAGCGCTGCTGCAGCCCGACAACACCATCGTCGACGCGGTCGGCATGAGCCTGGGCAGTTCCTATCGCGAGGGCACACCACTCACCCCCCTGTCCGGCACAGCCAACCAGAGTTATGAGCGTCTGCCGAACGATGGTCTGGCGAATGCCTACAACCGCACCGATACCGATGACAATGCAGCCGACTTTGGCCACAATGCGGCGACGAGCAATCCGCAGAACCTGACCAGCTCGTGCACGCCCCTGGGCGTAACCCTGTCCGATTTTCGGGCGACAGCGGCGACCGGGCACGTCCTCGTGGGCTGGGAAACCACCAGCGAGGTTGGCAACACCGGCTTCCACTTGTGGCGCGGCACGTCACCGAATGCACCGTCGGTACAGCTCAACAGCGCGCTCATACCCTCGCAGGCGCCGGGCAGCACCCAGGGCTTCGTGTACGAATGGATCGATGACTTTGAGTTGGTCAACGCAACCACCTATTATTACTGGCTGGACGACGTCAACACGGCCGGTGTTTCCACGCGGCATGGCCCGGTGAGCACGGTCTACAACACACCCTCGGTGGTGCATTTGGGTAACCTGGCTGCCGCGCCAGTCCAGCCGGTGCCGTGGGCGGCCGTGGCGGGGGCAGGATTGGCTGCCAGCTGCGCCTGGTTGTGGGTCCGCCGGCGCTGATCCACAGCGCACGTCTCACTGGAGGAGTCCTGTGCGCCTCACGCACCTCACCCTGGCCTGGCTGCTTGGCCTCGCCCTGGCCGGCCTCTTGTGGGAATGGGGCTGGATCGCCTGCCAGACCCCACCGGCGTGGGCGTGGTGGGTGGCGGCTGTGGGAGCCGGCGGCGCGGCGCTGGTGCTGCGCCGCCGCGCCCCGCCCCTCACCCGTCTGTGGGTGCTGGTTTTGCTGGTAGTCCTGGCCATGGCGCGTTACCAGGCGCGGCCGCTGACACCCTGCCTGGGTCCGGGTGACGTCGCCTACTACAACGGGTCCGACGAGGCACCACGGCCGGTTACGCTTACGGGTCTCATCGATGGCTTCCCCCAGCGGACTGCCCAGGGGGCCCGCTACCGGGTGCGTGCCGGTACCTTGGTCAGTGACGGTACGGCCATTCCCGTCACGGGGCTGGTTCTCGTGCAAGCCCCGCCCTATCCGGCGTACGCGTATGGTGACCACATCGAGGTGACGGGTCAGCTGCAGAGCCCGCCGCAGCTGGAGGATTTCGACTACCGCGCCTACCTGGCTCGCCAGGGGGTGCATTCCCTGCTGCGGCGGGCACGCATCACGCTGCTGGGGCACGACCAGGGACATCCGCTGTGGGCGGGTTTGTACGCGCTGCGGGCGCGTGGGGTAGCGGTGCTTGCTTGGCTGCTGCCAGAGCCCGCAGCTGGGCTGGCACAGGGCATCCTGCTGGGGGTCGATGACGGCATCGCCCCGGAACTGTACGACCTGTTCAATCTCACCGGCACGTCGCACGTCATCGTCATCTCAGGCTCGAACATCAGCCTGGTGGCCGGCCTGCTGGCGGCGGCCGCGGCACGCGTGGTAGGCAAACGTTTTGCCCTGGTCATCGTGCTGGCCGGATTGACCGGTTATGTGGGCCTGGTGGGTGCCGATCCCGCCGTGGTGCGCGCCGGCCTGATGGGGGCCCTGGCTGTACTGGCCCTGCACCTCGGCCGTCAAAGCCAGGCCCTGACCTCGCTCGCCGCGGCCGTGTTCGTCATGACACTGATCAACCCGCTCGACCTGGGCAACGTCGGGTTTCAGCTCAGTGCACTGGCGACCCTGGGGCTCATCCTGTTTGTGCCACCGCTGCAGGCGGCCACCGGTGGCTGGCTGGAAAGGCGTCTGCCGGCGGTACGCGCGCGCCAGGTCCTGGGTCTGCTCAACGATGCCCTGTTGATTACCCTGGCGGCCAACGTAATCACCTTGCCGTTGATCGTCTATACCTTTCATCGCCTGCCAATCGTCTCACTCCTGGCAAACATGCTGATTCTGCCCGTGCAGCCGCCGATCATGCTGTGGGGTGGGGCGGCGCTGCTGTTGGGGCTGGTGCCGGCGCTGTTACCGCTGGCGCGACTGGTGGCCTTTGTGCCCTGGTTGTGCCTGACCTACACGGTGGCGGTGGTGCGCTGGGCCAGCGCCCTGCCGGGGGCTTCGCTGGCACTGCCACCGTTAGCCACCAGTTGGCTGGTTGCTGCTTATGGGCTGATGTTTGGCCTGTTCTGGTGGTCGCAGCAGCCGCGCGGACAGCGGCGGCGCTGGCTCTTTGCCATCGTCGATCGCCTGCCGGCCAAGGCGCTGGTGGTTGGGCTGCTGACTGCAACGATTCTCGTCTGGCTGGCCGTGGGGCAGCTGCCCGATGGCCGCCTGCGCGTCACGTTCCTGGACGTGGGGCAGGGAGATGCCATCCTGATTCAAACGCCGCGGGGCAACCAGGTGCTGATCGACGGCGGGCCGGACCCGGGCGTGCTGCTGGCCGAGCTGGGCGCGGCCATGCCATTTTGGGACCACGATCTCGACCTGGTGGTCAACACGCATACCGATGCCGATCACCTGGCCGGGCTGGTGCCGCTGTTCGAGCGCTACCGCGCTGGCCATGTCTTCAACAACGGATTTGCCGCCACCTCGGCAACCTTTGCCCAGTGGCAGGCCAACCTGGCCCAGGCCGGCGTGCCGGTCGTACGGGCGCAGACGGGAGGACGGGTTCGGGTGGACGATGGGGTGTGGCTGGATGTACTGTCGCCGGATGCGCAGCTTTTCAGCGGAACCGACGCCGACAGCAACAACAACTCGGTGGTGCTGCGTCTCAGTTATGGACGGTTTTCGGTCCTGCTGACGGGTGACGCAGAGGCGGTGGTCGAAGAGACGTTGGTACGGGATGGGCGTTGGCTGCAGGCCACGGTGCTCAAGGTGCCGCACCACGGCAGCCTGACCTCATCGACCGCCGGTTTTGTCGCCGCAGTACGCCCCCAGCTGGCGGTCATCGAAGTGGGTGTCGACAACGAGTTTGGGCACCCCAAACCAGAAATCCTGGACCGTTACCGCGCGTCGGGCATTCCTGTGCTGCGCACCGACCAGCAAGGCACGATTACCTTGAGCAGCGATGGGGTACGGTTTTGGGTTGAGACGGAAAGGTAGGGAAACATCGTGTCGCGCTGGGGTCGGTCCTGTAAACTTGGAGATAGACTGCCTGCCGGGTACAATAGTGGTTGCGGAGGTGACGCCATGCACACACTGACAATCGAGTATCCGAGCGAGGTATTGTGGGCCATGCAACAGGATCCAGCAGAATTCGAAGCCGAAGCACGCCTTCTGCTCGCGATGAAGCTGTACGAAACTGGCAAACTTACGACAGGACTGGCTGCGCAGGTGGCCAGGGTGCCAAGGGTAACCTTTTTGTTTCTACTAGGGAAGTATGGATTGTCGCCATTCGGCGAAACTCCAGACGAGTTGGAAAGCGACTTGATCAATGCTCGGGCAGCCAGTCATTAGCAACAATACGTCATGCGACCGCTACTGAATGCGCTGCAAGAAGCTGGATTGCGACTTCATCCCAGGTTGATCGATCAGGTATTGCAGATGACGGGCGAAAACAATTAGTATGAAGGCTTGGAATCCGAGGTTAGTGCCAGGCTAATCGTCTTGTACACCAACTTGGCCACCACAAAATCGGCCGCGTGATAGCCGGGCAGTGGCGCCAGCTCCACAAAATCGCAGCCGACGATGTGCCCGGCACGGGCCACGGTGCGCACCGCGTCGAGCGTCTGCCACCAGCTCAAGCCGCCCGGTTCCGGTGTTCCGGTGGCGGGAATGAGCGACGGGTCGATCCCATCCACGTCGATCGTCAAAAAGACGCGCTGTCCACGCACTCGCTCCGCCAGCTCGGCCAGGTAGGTTGGGCCGGCATGCACCTCTTCGGCAAAAAAGACGCATACCCGCTCCGGGTTGTCCGCGATGTAGTCGATCTCTTCCTGGCACACCGAGCGGATGCCGATCTGGATCACCGGCCCCAGCTCGTTCAGCTGCCGCGCTACGCAGGCATGGCTGTAGATCGAATCCTCGTAGCTGGCCCGCAGATCGCTGTGAGCGTCGATCTGCACGGTGACCAGCGGCGCACCATCGGCGCAGAATACCTGTGCCAGACCACGCCCCACGCCGGCACTGACCGTGTGCTCACCCCCCAGGCCCACGACGAATTTGCCCGCCCGTGCCTGTTGGGCCACAGCTTCGGTGATGGCGTCGACCATCGCCTGCGGGCCATCCATCCTGGGTGCCAGCGCGGGCAGGGTATGGATGCCAAACTGCAGGGCCGGCTCGGTGCCGAACTCACGGTCGTACAGCTCGACCTGCGTCGAGGCTTGCAGGATGGCACGCGGACCGTGGCGTGTACCGCCGCCGTAGCTGACGGTGGCTTCGTAGGGGATGGGCAGGACCACGACGCGGCTCGTGGCGTAGGCGCTCGAGACCTCGTCGAGGCCGAGAAAGTTGTCGGGTGGCAGAAACGTGTAACCACTCATGATCCGGGTCTCAAACCGGGTCCGAATCATCGGGCCGGTTGGCCGCGTAGGCGGCTGCCAGCTGCTGGAGCAGCGCCTCGCGCCGGTCATACAGGCGCTTGTGCGTGCGGTGTTCGTGGCGCGCCAGGGCGTAGGCGGTCAGGATGGGCAGCGCCAGGGTCGAATCGGTGTAACAGACGATGCTGTCGGGCAGCTGGTCGGGGTCGACTTTGCCCCAGGTGACCGCCTCCGAGGGCGTGGCGCCGCTCAGGCCGCCAGTATCGGGGCGCGCGTCGGTGATCTGGACGAAATAGTCGTGCCCCTTTTCGTCGATACCCATGATCTCCTGGATCTGCGGTTCGGTCTGCAGGATGAAGTTTTTGGGACTGCCGCCGCCGAAGATCAAGACGGCGCTCTTGCCCCCGCTGGCTTTGGCGCCATAGACCAGGGCCGTGGTCTCGTTGACGTCCAGCTCGGGGTCGAAACCAATCGCCGCGCCCGCCAGGCGCAGGGCCGCCACGTTCATGCCGATCGTCGAGTCACCGGGGCTGGAGGTGTACACCGGCACGCCCGCTTCGTAAGCTGCGCCCAGGACCGAACGGTGGCGCAGCCCGAGGTGCTGCTCGCGGGCACGCACGTATTTACCGAGGCGGTAGTGCAGTTCGGCGGTGCTCATGCGTTTCTGGAATTCGGGGGCGGCCAGCACCTGGCGCAGGAATGCATCCGATTTCAGCAGCACTTCCTGGTCGAACACGATGTCGTAGATGCGGATGATCTTCTGTTCGCGCAGGGCCACGTCGTCGGTGAAGGGTGACGTCTGAAACAGCTCGAAACCCAGGGAACGGTGCAGGTCGTGGTAGAGATTGGCGCCGGTTGCTACGATCCAGTCGATCAAACCGGCGTCGATGAGGGGAACGAGCGCCGCGTGACCCAGGCCGGTCGGCGTCAGCGCACCTGACAGCGTCAGCCCCACCGTGACGTCGGGTTCGAGCATTTTGGTCACGAAAAGCCGGCAGGCCTCGCGCAGGCGCGCCGCGTTGTAAGCCAGGAAATAGTCATCGACCAGGTCGGCGACGGTGAGGTGGTTGGGAATTGGGTCAGGATCCAGTTTGCGGCCGTAGGCCATCATCGGTTCTCCGTTGGATTACTGCTGCGTCACGCTGCGTTTGAGAATCGCGTAGTTCTCGAGCGCCTTGCCCGCACCAATTGCGACGCAGGCAATCGGGTTTTCGGCCACGTAACACGGCACGCCGGTTTCTTTGGTGAGCAGCTTATCGATGTTACGCAGCATTGCACCGCCGCCGGTGAGCACCATGCCGCGATCGATGATGTCGGCCGCCAGTTCGGGCGGCGTTTTTTCCAGGGTGGCCTTGACCGTGCCGACGATGGCCTGCATCGGTTCGCTGATGGCTTCGGTGACCTCTTCCGAGGTGATAACGATGGTTTTGGGCAGGCCGGCCACTTGATCGCGGCCGCGGACTTCCATTGACATCGTCTCTGGCATCAGCAGCGCGCTGCCGATTTTGATTTTGATCTCTTCGGCGGTTTGATCGCCAATCAGCAGGTTGTACTTTTTGCGCACGTAGTTGACGATCGAGTCGTCGATGCGGTTGCCGCCGATGCGGATGGCGCTCCACACGACGATATCGTACATCGACACCACGGCGGCCTCGGTGGTGCCACCGCCGATATCGACCACCATGTTTCCGGTGGGGGTATCGATGGGCAGCCCTGCACCGTAAGCTGCCGCCAGGGGTTCGGGAATCAAATAGGCTTCGCGCGCGCCCGCTTCGATCGTCGCATCGTGTACGGCGCGGCTCTCGACGCTGGTCACACCCTTCGGGGTACTGATCATCACCTTGGGTTTGAAGAGCGGGTTGCGTCCGCAGGTCGTGCGAATGAAGTGACGCAGCATGGCTTCGGTCACGACGTAGTCGGCGATGACACCATCCCGCATTGGGCGAGCTACTTCGATGCTCTCTGGGGTGCGGCCCAACATATCGGCCGCTTCCTGGCCGACGGCGACAATTTTGTTGTCACGGGTGGCGATGGCCACCACGGAAGGCTCTTGTAGAACGATCCCTTTGCCCTTCATGTAGACGAGCAAGTTGACCGTTCCGAGATCGATTCCCAATAACTTCTCTAACATCCGATCCTCGACTTCCCTCGACTTCGACTCAGGCTGGCAAACCACTGCGATTATACGGGAAACAGGACTGCTGTGCAAGTTATCCCGCGAGTTGGCTGACATCGCTGCCGCAAAAAAATTCTCGCATACGCAACACCGTTTCCAAGGTGAAATCTACATGTGAATGCACTGAGCGTGCGCAGGTTTCACCTTGAAAACGATTTGGTATGCGAGAGCGTGTGGAGCCACCACTCGGAATCGAACCGAGGACCGAGTCATTACGAATGACTTGCTCTACCGGCTGAGCTATGGTGGCTCATGAACGGACGCAATTATACCAAAGACCGGGTTGGCTGCCAAATCTATCCGCTGCCCGCAATAGTCAGAAGCACTGGTCGTGGATGCCCACTCGAGATGTGATAAAAAGGCGGGGCCGAATGGTCGAACCATTCGGCCCCGCCCGCGTGGGAGCTACAGCCTTGGTTATTGTGCTGGGATGCTAATCAACGAAATTAGACGATCACGACCGAATCGGTGCTGCCAAAGGGGTTGGCGGCGTAGGCATCGGCTTCCGGGTCATTCATCCAGGCGCCTTCGTCGATCAGGTAGCGGAAGCGGTATTCACGACCCGCTTCGAGGCTGACGGTTGCATACAGCGTGCCATCCTTGCGCTTCTTGAGCGGGGTGGCGGTGTTGTCCCAGTTATTGAAGTCACCCAGCAGGGCGGCTTTCGACACAGCAAATTCGGCCGGCAGTTCGAATGTCACCTTGGCCGTCTTATTGTTCTTGGCGTATTGTTTGCTAATCATGTGGTTTATTGTCTCCGTATATGTCTTCGGTACCCAGCGTTGGCTGAATCACGCGTAAACTGGGCCAGCCGGTACTCAGGCTCATGCCCAGTTCGGGCTAGTGTACTCACAATAGCGGAATATGTCAAATACCGAACTGCACTCAACAACCCCGCAACGCCCGTTGGTCGGGATCAACGCTCGATGTCACTCACGATTCGGGCATGGAGGGTGGCCGCCCAGCTATACATCGTTTCCAGGTCAGCTGGCGATGCTTTCACCTGGCCGCGACCGGCCAGGGCCAGGGTTTGCGTGATTGCATCGACTTTGGCCGCATCGGTCAGTGTGTCATTGACCGGCGCCAGGGTGGTGAGCCATGTGTCCAGCTGGTCTTTTTCGGCTGGAAGCAGTTGACTGCGTCCGACTTCGATACTCGATCCACGCTGACAATTGCCGGCGACCGCTTCGCCAGAGTCCAGAACGCGCAGCTCGTCACACAGCCCGGCAAAACCGCCCTCGCGATACCAGGTCAACGCGACGGTGCTGGGTGGTGGCATACCGACATCCGGCCCGGCGAAGACGACCTGTGAGCCATCGAGGTTAGTGCGGTATTCGAACAGCTGACCATCGACGCTGAGGATGACGCGATAACCAGGCACGATGGCGTCGGTGCAGGGCCGTTCATCCCGATCGACTTCCAGGCAGCCGTTGCGCCACTCCACCGGCGTGAAAATGACTACGGTCACCTGGTTGAGGGGCACCGCCTGATCACGCGCCAGGGCACTGCGCGCCGCCTGAACCGCGGGGGGATAGAGTGCTTCGGCAGTCGGTACGGGCAGGGTGGGCAAACTGGCAGCGGTTGGCGATGGTGCGACGGTCGGTGAGACAGGTATCGCCGGTGTGGGCGAGATCGAGACTGGGCTGGGGGTCGCGGCAGATTGTGTCGTGGGTGAACATGCGGTCAGCCACAACGCGGCCGCCAGGCAGACGAACAGGATGATTTTGGTCATCACGCACCCGATCCTTTTCTGAACAGTGCCATAAAACAAAACTCGAAGCTTGCTGCGCTGCCGGCGCAACACGCTTCGATCGGTGCAATTGTAACAGACGGCGGCGTACAGCACATCCGATACACGGCGGGAATCGTCCTACGCCAAATGGCGGAACGCGCCCTACGCCAATTTGCCAAACGTGTGTTACAATCGTGCTGGCCAAGGCCGCATCAGTGTACCACAGACGAGGTGAATCGACAATGCAGTTCCACAACCTGGTATCGTACCTGGACGACTACTTACGGATCGCGACCATCGCCGACTATGGCCCGCAGGGTCTGCAGGTCGAGGCGGCAGATGGTGACGTACAGATGATCGCCGTGAGCACCGATTCGGCGCTCCCCGTGATCGATGATGCCGTGCGGGCCGGCGCACAACTGCTGATCGTACACCACGGCTTGTTCTGGGGGAATCCCGAACGACTGTGCGGGTCCCTGGGCCGCCGCGTACGGCGCCTGTTCGAGGCCAATCTGTCCTTGTACGCGGCCCACCTGGCGCTCGACGCCCATCCCGAAGTTGGCAACAACGCCGTCCTGGCTCGTGAACTGGGTTTACAGATCACAGACTGGTGGGCCGAAGTCATGGGGATCAAAATTGGGGTTCTCGCCAATGCACCGGCAGGGTGGACGCGCAACGATCTCGTCGAAACGGTGCGCACCGTGCTGCCGGGCGAGCCCCTGGTGCAGTTGTATGGCCCGTCACAGGTGCGCCGCGTGGCCATTCTGTCGGGCGATGGGGCCGATTTCCTCGCCCAGGCCCAGGCCATCGGGGCCGACACCGTCATTACCGGTGAAACGTCGCACGCCGCGTACTACCGCGCCCAGGAATTGGCCCTCAACGTGGTCTACGCTGGGCACTATGCGACCGAGACGTTAGGGGTGCGTGCGCTGGCACAGCACCTCGCCGAACGGTTTGGCCTGGCAACCATCTGGATAGACCAGCCGACAGGGCTGTGAGCTCGTTGTATCTCGCTGCCCCCTAACGCTCAATCCGGAAGAGAAGCGTCTTCCCAGATTGACCGGCACTCGAATCTCGGCTATAATGGCGCCGATTCTATAAGAATTCTTATTATCCTTGTGCACACCTGAGGTCCTGGCGACGCACTGGGGGGCTGCCGGCCCCGTAGGAAACGATTGACGACCGCTTGTGCTGTGCACAGTTGTGAAGTGACTATGACTTCGTTAGAAATGCAGACATTGTTTGCGAGTGTTGGGTTGGATCGCCCTCAGGTTGTGCGTACGCCGCCCATCGTGCTCTCCCCAGAATATCAACTGGCCCGTTGGCGCCTGGCTGGTCTGCGCCGCCAGTACCAGGTTCAATATGCAGCAGAACTGGCTGCCCGCGTGTGTGTTCTGGTCAATGCCGGGGCCGATACATCTTTGACAGAAGCGGTATGGCGTGATATGGTGGAGTGGGAGGAGTTGGAGAGCAAGTACCTGGCACTGCGCCAGCGTCTACAGGCCCAGTGAACGCCGACGATGGTGGTCACGTCGCCTATCCTCCGCTCCGTCACGGCGGGGGATTTTTTTCAGTTAACTGCGCATGACTGTTGGGTCTCATGGTAGGAAAGACAAGCCATTGGAAGGTGAACCGGTGATGCACGTCGTCATGGTGTCCAAGGCCATCGTCAACGGCGCCTACCAGCGCAAGCTGGAAGAGATGGCCCGCTTACCGGGGGTCCAGCTGACCGTATTGGTGCCGCCGTATTGGCGCGACAGCCGCGGCATCACCCCGCTGCAACGGGCATATACCCATGGCTACCGCTTGATCGAAACGCCGATGACGTGGAACGGGCACTTTCATTTGCACTACTACCCACAGCTCGGTCACTGGCTGCGGACCCTGCAGCCCGATCTGCTGCACATGGACGAGGAGCCGCTGAACGTGGCGACCTTGCATGGCTTCTGGCTGGCCCGTCAGCTGACGATTCCCGCTTGTTTTTACACCTGGCAAAATTTGAATCGGCGTTACCCGCCTCCCTTCAACTGGATCGAGCAGTACACATTCCGGCATGCGGCGCATGCGCTGGCCGGGAACGAGGAAGCGATCACGGTGCTGCGGCGCAAAGGTTACCGCGGCCCAGTTTCGCACGTGCCCCAGTTTGGGGTCGATCCGGACTTCTTCACACCGCGCCCCGGCAATCCACCGGCGGCGACAAACCGCGGCCTGGTGATTGGGTATGCGGGTGGCTTGGTGCCCGAAAAGGGCGTCGACCTGCTGCTGCGGGCTGCCGCCCGACTTTCCGACTGTCATATTCGCCTGGCCGGCGATGGCCGTGATCGAACCACATTGGCACGGCTGGCGACCGACCTGGGTGTTGCATCGCGCGTCGAGTTCGTGACGCGGCTGCCCTCCACGGCGATGCCCGAGTTCTACCGTGGGCTCGATGTGTTCGTTTTGCCCTCGCGTACGGTGCCCAATTGGAAAGAGCAATTTGGACGGGTGCTGATCGAGGCGATGGCCTGCGGCGTCCCCGTCATCGGTGCGGCCAGTGGTGAGATTCCCTATGTCATTGGCGATGCGGGGTTGACCTTTCCGGAGGGCGATGTCCCTGCACTGCATGCCCATCTGGCGCGGCTGCAGCAGGATGAAGAACTGCGGCGTGAATTGGCGGCGCGCGGGCGTGCCTGGGTGTTGGCACGCTACACACAGGCTCGGGTGGCTGCCCTCACCGTCGCTGCGTACCGTGCGGCGGTGGCGACCGGCGCGGCATGGCAACAACGGACAGGTCCCCTGCCGCTGGCCGGATGAACCAGGACGCCACACACAACGGCGCAAGTCCGCACGCTGCGATCCGTCATTGGGAACGGAGTTGGTGGTATGCCTGGTCAGGTAAACGGTTATGAGCAATGTGTGGCATGTCGGTGTCAACGCGCTGCTGCTGACAACGGACGACACCTACCGGAGTGCGGGGGTGTCGACCTACATCGGCCAGCTGCTGCAAGAACTGCCGCCGGCAGCACCCGATTTTACATGGACCGCGTTTGTCACTAACCGGCTCGACCCGCCGCCGGTGGGATTTGGGGTGGCACGCCCAGGGTGGGCGACAGATTCCCCCTGGGCCCGCATTGTGTGGGAGCAAACGGGCCTGGCACTGGCCGCACGCCAGAGACGGCTCGATCTGCTGCACGGAACGGTCTATGCCAACCCGCTGCTGGCACCCTGCCCAACCGTCGTGACCGTGCACGATCTGTCGTTTGTGCATTTCCCGACGACCGTGCGGCGTTTCAACCGGTTCTATCTACGGGCGGTGACCCGGCTGGCCGCGCGGCGTGCGGTGCGTGTCATCGCCGACTCGGAGAGCACGCGTCGCGAACTGTTGGCCTGGTTAGGCCTGTCTGCCGCGAAGGTGGTGACGGTGCCGATTGCGGCCGATGAACGATTCAGACCGGCGGCGGCAGACGCAGTCGATGCCTTTCGGCGCCAGCGTGGGCTGCCAGCGCGATTTGCGCTCTTTTTGGGTACGTTGGAGCCGCGCAAGAACCTGGTGCGTCTATTGGATGCGTACGCTGCATGCCGGACCCGGCTGGCAGAGGACCTGCCGCTCGTGATCGCCGGCAGCCGCGGGTGGTACTACGACGAGATTTTTGCCCGCGTGCGCAGGCTCGACCTGCAAGACGCCGTACGCTTTGCGGGCTTTGTGCCCGCTGCGGAGCTGCCCTGGTGGTATCGGGCAGCCGACATCTTCGTGTACCCATCGTTGTATGAAGGGTTTGGACTGCCGGTGTTGGAAGCTATGGCGAGTGGAACAGCTGTCATCACGTCGAATACGTCTTCCTTACCCGAGGTGGCCGGGGATGCGGCTATTCTGGTCGACCCATCCGATGCCGAGGCGCTGGCTGAGGCCCTGGTGCGCGTGCTCAACGATCCCGAGCTGCGTGTGGCCATGAGTGTGGCCGGCGTGCGACAAGCAGCAAAATTCTCGTGGCGCCGCTGTGCCGAAGAGACGGTTGCCGTGTACCACGAAGCGCTTGGCCTGTCGGGACCGACATCCCAGGTGCCCACATGACCCCCAGCCTGCGCCGGCGTTTGGCCGCGATCCTGGTTGTTATCGATATCATTCTGATCAACCTGGCGTTTGCCATCGCCTACTGGCTGCGTTACGACCGCCAGTGGTTTCGTGCCCTCGATCCGTCTACCTACTACAGTTTCGACGCCTACGTCCCGTTCACGCTTCTGATGACGGCGCTGCTCCTCTTTGCCTACCGGCTGGACGGCACGTACGACATTCGCCGCGGCAGCAGCCTTCTCGAAGAAGCCTATCGCATCACCACCGGTACCGCCACGGCAATCGTCATCATGGTGGCTTTCTCCTTCTTTGCACGGCCGAACCTCAACTCGCGCTTGATCTTTCTGTACGCGGCCGTGTTGATTCCTACATTTCTGGTCATCGCGCGCATCGTCTTTCGAGCCTACCTGGCACATTTGCGACGGCGCGGGATAGGGGTCGATCGTATCGTCATCGTCGGTGCCGGCGAAGTTGGACGAATGGTGATGCGTAACGTCGCGGCGCAGCCCGAACTGGGTTACGAGATTGTAGGTTTTCTCGACGATAATCCAGACCGCGGCACCACCGATCTCGGTCGATTCCGTGGTTTGGGACCGCTCGAAAAGCTTCCGCATATCCTGCAAACGATGCCGGTGGATGAGGTCATCATTGCCCTGCCGTGGCAAGCCCACCGCAAGATCGTGCAGGCGGTCACCGAGACCCAGGCGGCGGGTGTTCGCCCGCGTATCGTGCCCGACGTGTTTGCCTTGACGTTAGGCCAGGTTCAACTGGATCAGCTCAACGGTGTGCCGCTGATCGGCATGCAGCCGGTGGCCATCACCGGTCTCAATCAGACCATCAAACGCCTGGTGGACGTGACCGTGGCCGTGGTCGTGCTGCTGCTCACCTCGCCGTTGTGGGTGTTGGTGCCGGTGGCCATCAGAATCGACTCGCCCGGGCCTGTGTTGTTCAACCAGGTCCGGATTGGCCGTAAGGGTGAGCCCTTTATCGTGCACAAATTCCGTTCGATGGTGGCCAATGCCGAGGCACAGAAGAGCCAGCTCATGGCGTTCAACGAGGCGGATGGGCCGCTGTTCAAAATACGCAACGATCCGCGCATGACGCGCGTGGGCCGTTTTCTGCGTCGTACGAGCCTGGATGAGCTGCCCCAGGTGTGGAACGTGCTCAAAGGGGACATGAGCCTGGTGGGTCCGCGGCCGGCCCTGCCGGAAGAGGTGGCTCAATACGAAGAATGGCACAAACGCCGTCTCGATGCGTCGCCGGGCATGACCGGTCTGTGGCAGGTCTCCGGCCGCAGCGCAATGGGTTTCGATGAAATGGTGCTGCTCGATACGTTCTACTGCGAAAACTGGTCGTTCGGGTTGGATCTGAAAATTCTCTTGAAAACGATTCCCCGTGTACTCCTGGGAGAAGGTGCGTATTGAAGGTGCATAAGATCCTGATTGCGATGTCCGATACGGGGGGCGGCCACCGCAGTGCCGCAGAAGCCCTGGCCACGGTGATCACCAACCGGTACGGGGATGCCTTCCAGGTCACCATTGCCGACTTGATTTCGGACTATACGTTCTGGCCGCTGAGCCAGCTGCGCCATGCCTATGCCCCCGTCGTGCATAACGCCGAGCCGTTGTACCGTTTCAGCTACTGGCTGCCCAAGGCGCCGGCACGCTGGTGGCTGATGCGCCAGGCCATCACACCGCTGGTGCGCGAGCGTATGGGTCAATTCCTGCAGCAAGTCGAACCCGACCTGTATGTTTCGGTGCACTCTCTGTTGATCGACATCCCGCACGATCTGCTGCGCAAGGCGGGTAACAACTGCCCGATTGCCGTCGTTGTGACCGATCTCGGCAGCGGCCACCCGACCTGGTTCAGCCCGCACGCCGACCTGATTACACTCGGAAGCCAGGCGCTCTACGAGGTGGCCCGTTCGCGCGGCATTTCAGCCGCCCGAATCAAGCCGCTCGGCCTGCCGGTCAGCCCGCGGTTCATCGTGCCGGCCCAGGACCAGGCTGTGGTGCGCCAGACCCTGGGTCTGGCTCCCGATCGCCCACTGGCACTGTTGATCGGTGGTGGCGAAGGCATGGGGCCGCTGCACGAGATTGCGTGCGCGCTGGCGGCTGCGCTGCAGGACGTCAACGGACAGCTGGCCGTCATCTGTGGGCGCAACGAACGGCTGCACGCCGAACTGCAGGCCGAAACCTGGCCGGTGCCGGTTGCGGTGCAAGGGTTCGTGCGCAATATGTCGGAATGGATGCTGGCCAGCGACTGTGTGGTGACCAAAGCCGGTCCGGGCACCATTGTCGAGGCGTGCATCGTGGGCCGCCCGATCATGCTGAGCGGCTTTGTCGTTGGCCAGGAAGCCGGCAATGTGACCTACGTGGTGGAGAATGGCATTGGCGCCTACAGCCCGCAGCCAGCGGAGATCGGGCGTATCGTGGCCGATTGGCTGCGGCCCGGCAATCCAGCGTTGGCAGAGATGGCAGCACGCGCCAGGGCCATGGCCAAACCGCACGCCACGAACGATATCGTCGACGCGGTCCTGAGCCTGCTCGATTGAGCGTTTGCATCTTAGTTCCAACGCAGGCGGGCTTGGGAATGCCGGCACCGTACAGCGTTTGAACTGAGATGCAAACGCTGTGGTGCGGTCCAGTATTTGCGATCGCAGAACATACGTGCTATCATACCAACTATGGCCACCAGTACCAAACCCAAAAACAAAACGGTCTTCCTTTGCCAGCAGTGTGGCAACACCTCACCCAAGTGGATGGGTCGCTGTCCGGACTGCGGTGAATGGAACAGCCTGGTCGAGACGATCATCGAACCCGAAATTCCTGCGACACGTCGTGGCGCGCTGGCGCTGCCGGGTGTGGGACCGCAGGCGCTGCCGGACATCCCGGCCGACGGTTATGCACGCATCCCGGTGGCGATCGGCGAGTTGAGCCGTGTGTTGGGTGGTGGGATCGTGCCGGGTTCGGCGGTTCTGATTGGTGGCGACCCTGGCATCGGCAAGAGTACGCTGCTGCTGCAGATGTGTTCGTCGCTGGCGCAGCATGTGGGCAAGGTGCTCTACGTGTCGGGTGAAGAATCGGCGGCCCAGATCAAGCTGCGTGCCTCGCGCTTGGGGGTGGCAGATCCGACCTTGTTGGTGTTGGCCGACATTCACGTCGAGAGCATCGTGCACCACATCGAGGCGCTGCAGCCAGCCGTGATTGTCGTCGACTCCATCCAGGCCATCTACACCGACAATATCACTTCGGCGGCGGGCAGCGTCAGCCAGGTGCGTGAAAGTGCGGCCATCCTGCTGCGTTTGGCCAAGGCGCAGAATATTCCCCTGTTTCTCGTTGGCCACGTGACGAAAGAAGGCGCCATTGCCGGCCCACGTGTGCTCGAGCACATGGTTGACGTGGTGCTCTACCTGGAGGGTGAACGGTTCCATACCTACCGTCTGCTGCGCGCCGTCAAGAACCGTTTTGGGGCCACCGATGAGGTGGGGGTGTTCGAGATGGGGACCACCGGCCTGGCGGAGGTCAGTAACCCTTCGGAAGTCTTCCTGGCCGAGCGTCTGCCGAACGCATCCGGGTCGGCGATAGCCGTCACCATGGAGGGCACGCGCCCGCTGCTCGTCGAAGTGCAGGCCCTGGCCAGCACCACCAGTTTCTCGATGCCGCGACGCACCACCAACGGCATCGACTTCAACCGCCTGCTGCTGCTGGTGGCCGTGCTGAGCAAACGGGTAGGGTTCAGCCTGTCGGATCAGGACATCTTCGTCAATGTCGTGGGCGGACTGCGTGTGGAAGAACCGGCGGCCGACCTGCCGGTGGCCATTGCGGTGGCTTCCAGCTACAAAAACATCCCCGTCGCCGCCGACCTGGCCATCGTGGGCGAGATCGGCCTGTCCGGCGAGCTGCGTGCGGTCAGCCAGGTCGCCCGACGGCTCAACGAGGCGGCCAAACTCGGCTTCAAACGCGTCCTCGTCCCCCACGGCTCACAGCGCAAACTCGACGGACTACCCGCCGGCATCGACATCATCGGCGTGCGCACGATCAACGAAGCGATCGAAGCAGCGTTGGTGAGGTAGGGGGTACGGAGTAGGGAGTAGGGAGTACGAAGAATCAATCTCATACTCCGTTCAATCCGTTCCCCGAATCCGTTGACAGTAATCCGTTCCAGCAATCCGTTCAATCCGTTCCCCCTACTCCATCCCTCGGCGCCTGCCGGCTCATGCGCTCACGAATATGGCCGAGACGATCCTGCAGCGCGATGCTGCTCACGACGGCAACCAGGCCAGGCAGCACCAGGACGAGCAGGATCGGAAAGAGAACACTGCCAATCGTGCAGAGACCCAACAATACCAGGAGTATCAACGTGTAGACCGGGCTGGCAAATGCGATGAACAACGCATTACGGAAGATTGCGCCCAACGAAATGCTCTGCTCGACCAGCACCGGAAACAAATACAGCTGCATGGCCAGCCAGGTCAGGATGAGATACAGCATCACGATTGACAGTAGGGTGAAAAAGTCCGGGAACTCCGGCGGTGGATCGAGGTAAAACAGAAAACCGGTCACGAACATGAACAGCAGGGCCGCCGCAATCAGCCCCACCACCAGGCTGCGCCAGAAATAGGTCACAAAGCCTTCTTTGAAGACGTCGAATCCAATCCGCTCTCCCTTGGCGATCCGGTTTGCCACCAGGTAGAGACCTGCCGTCGCCGGCGGACCGGGTATGACGAACAACATGCAGACCCACCAGGCAAAACTGAGCAGCCCCAGCAGCAGCAGATCATCCCACGTGGCACGGATGCCCCGCCAAAACACACTCAACGGTCTTATCATGGGCGAATACGCCCGCGGAGACGTGCCTGGCACCAACCAGGCCTCTGCACACTGTAATTCTGCATCCCCTGCCTTCCTGCGTACGAGATGATGACCTTCTGCCAACCACCAACGCTGATGTCTGGCATTATAACACGGCCGGGCAATAGACAGCAAGGCCGCCTTGCGATATAATCACGGTGATTTCCGGCGCGGGAAACGTGGCAGAAGCACAGGATTGAAATCTTTCGCCGTGAAACGAGTTTAGGCGTCGTTGGACACGAGAATACTATGTCGAATTCGATTCATCCACTGTTGCAGATAGACCAGACGGCACTGGACAACGGTCTCCAGGTGTGGTGCAAGCCGCGCCCCGGCACCGGTTCGGTGGTCATCCGCCTGGTAGTACGCGTGGGCGCACGCTACGAGATCGACGGACAGAACGGCATTGCCCACTTCCTCGAACACCTGATTTTCGATGGAACGCCACGCTGGTCCGAACAGGATATCCGCCACGTCATCGAACGCGTCGGCGGCAGCTTCAACGGCTGGACCGGCCACGAAGGTACGGTGTACGAGGCCGAAGTGCTGGCCGACCACCTCGATGTGGCACTCGACTGGCTGGCCGAGATCGTCTTTCGTTCGACCCTGCGGGAGGACCAGGTCGAAAAAGAGCGCGGTGTGATTTTCCGCGAGCGCGGGGGGCGCCTCGGTGCTTTCCTGAGCACCCTCGAAGACCTGGCAGATCGCCTGCACATCGATTACGACCTGTACAAGAGCCTGATGCGCCAACTCTTTCCGGGTGCTGCCCTCGAACGCGAGGTGATCGGGTACGAGCGCACACTGCAGCACATCACACGGGCCGACCTGCTGGCATTCTACCGGCGCTTCTACGTGCCCAACAACATGGTTCTGCTCATTGTCGGCGATGTCACCACGGCCAATGCCATGGCCGCAGCGCAGCATTGGTTTGGTGCGCTCACACCCGGACCGGTGCCGCCAACCCTGCCTGCGTCCGGTGCGGCACCCGGGCGGTTCGTGCAGATCGATACCCGCTGGCCCGATTGGATCGACCGCGCCTACCTCTGGTATGGCGCACGCACGGTCGGGGCCGGCCATCCCGACCAGGCCGCCATTGCGGTCCTGAGCTGGATCGTAGGGGATCGTCTGCGCGAAGAAATGCGTGAGCGGCGCGGCCTGGTGTACTGGTTGGGGGCATCCAACAATACGATGACCGACGTCGGATACTTCAGCATCGAAACCGACTCCGATGGGCGCCACGTGCAGGACATCCTGGACTACATCGAAGTTGTCATGAACGAGATCAAATCAGGTGACCTTCCCGCCGACACATTGGCCTATGCCAAACAGGCGCTGCGCGGCCGTAACGTGCTCTCGATGGACAGCAACGACCGTCTGGCAGAGGTCTTTACAGGGCCAGCCCTGACCCTCCAACCGGGCGAATCGGTGCCCGACTTTTTTGCGGAGATCGAGTCGGTGACATTGGCCGATGTGCAGCGCGTGGCACGCGCCTATTTCACGCGCGACAACAGTTACCTGGCTGTGGCGCGGCCGGCGTTTACGCTGCGCGATGTAGCGGTTGCCGCCGGTGGCGCAGCGCTGGTCCTGGCACCCCTGGCCTGGCACAAATTTGGACCAAAAATGAGTGCGAAAAAAGATGAAAGGACGTCGTGATGCGGTCAAACAAGGGGCGTAAGCTGTTGATGATTCCCGGCCCCATCGAGTTCGAGCCGGACGTGCTGGCTGCCATGGCCGAACCCACACCCAGCCACGTGGCACCCGATTTCATCGAGGTGTTTGGGCATGCTCTCGACCAGCTGCGGGAGGTATTTGCCGCACCTGATGGTCAGCCGTTCGTGGTAGCCGGCTCGGGTACCCTGGCGATGGAGCTGGCGGCGGCAAACCTGCTCGAACCAGGGGATGCTGTGCTGGTCGTCAATACCGGCTACTTTAGCGATCGGATGGCGGCGATCTGTACACGCGCCGGCGCCCAGGTCACCCACGTGCGGGCCGATCGTGTGGGCGGTGCGCCGCGCCTCGACGAGGTGGCACACGCCTTACAGGCCGGCGCCTTCAAGCTGATGACGATCACCCACGTCGATACGTCGACCGGCGTTCTGACCGATGTAGCCGCGCTGGCGAAGCTGGCGCAGGCGGCCGGCGTCCTGACCGTGGTCGATGGGGTGTGTTCGGTGGCGGGCGAAGCACTGCGTTTGACCGATTGGGGGATCGACGTGGCGTTGACGGCGTCGCAAAAGGCGGTCGGTGTGCCGCCGGGGCTTGCGCTGCTGGTTGCCCGTCCCCGCGCACTGGAGACCTTCCGGCAGCGGCGGACGCCCGTAGCCAGCTACTACGCCGACTGGAGCAACTGGCTGCCGATCATGGAAGCCTACCAGGCACGGCGGCCCGCCTATTTTGGTACCCCGGCAGTCAACCTGGTGCTGGCGCTCGACGTGGCGGCCGCGCAGATCGTGGCCGAAGGGCACGACCGTCGCGTGGCCCGCCACGTCCGCATGAGCAATGCCATCAAACGCGCCCTGCAGGCATTGGGCCTCGGCCAGGTGCCGGTGGCCCCCGAACTGGCGGCGCACACCCTCACCGCCGCCTACTTCCCGCAGGACGTCGACGGACCCACGCTGCTGGCCAAAACCGCGGCCGCGGGCGTCATCCTGGCTGGTGGCCTGCACCCCGAGATTCGGGCACGCTATTTCCGCATCGGTCACATGGGCGCAGTCAACGCCGCTGACGTCTTGAGCACCGTAGGGGCGATCGAGCAGGGCTTGAGCGCCGCCGGGTATGCGTTTGCCCCGGGTGCCGGCCTGGCCGCCGCACAGGAGGTACTGCTAACCGCAGCATAGACGCTGCGGGTTCACGGCGCTCGCTGGGTCGTGCTGCACGTGGGCGTGCAGCGCTCCTCTCAATAAGGATTTGCGCGCTCGCTGGGTTGTGCTGCACGTGGGCGTGCAGCGCTCCTCTCAATAAGGATTTGCGCGCTCGCTGGGTCGTGCTGCACGTGGGCGTGCAGCACGACCGACACCCGTCAGGATCGCGGGTCGTCAGGCGCGCGTGAGTTTACGATACGTGATGCGGTGCGGTCGATCGGCGGTGGTTCCCAGGCGGCGGTGACGATCGTCCGCATAGTCGCTGTAGTTGCCGGGATACCAGAAGACTTTGCTGTCACCCTCGAACGCCAGGATGTGCGTGGCCACACGGTCGAGGAACCAGCGATCGTGCGAGATGACCAGGGCGCAGCCGGCAAAACTGTCGAGTGCGTCCTCCAGCGCCCGCAGGGTGTTCACGTCGAGGTCGTTGCTGGGTTCGTCCAGGAGAAGTACGTTGGCACCGGTGCGCAGCAGTTTGGCCAGGTGAACGCGGTTGCGCTCACCGCCTGACAGATCGGCCACGCGTTTTTGCTGATCGGCACCCGAGAGGCTGAAGCGGGCCACGTAGGCACGCGAGTTCATCAGGCGGTCGCCAAGCTGGATCTGGTCCTGCCCACCGGTGATCTCCTCCCACACCGTCTTGGTGGGGGTCAAACCCTCGTGAGCCTGATCGACGTACGCCAGTTTCACCGACTTGCCGACGGTCAGCGTGCCGCTGTCGAGTGTCTCCTGGCCGGCGATGATCCGAAACAAGGTCGTTTTGCCGGCCCCGTTGGCACCGACGATGCCCACGATCGCACCGGGCGGGATATCGAAGCTCACGTCATCGAACAGGATGCGGTCGTCGAAGCTCTTGCCGGCGCTGCTGGCGCGGATGACGACATCGCCCAGGTGGGGGCCGGGGGGAATGTAGATTTCGCGCTCTTCGCGGGCGCGTTCGCTGTCCTGGGCGAGCAGGTCGTTGTAGCGGTTGACGCGTGCCTGCGCCTTGGCCTGGCGGGCGCGCGGCGTCATGTGCAGCCATTCCAGCTCGCGCTGCAGGGTCTTCTGGCGCTGCGAGGCCGATTTTTCTTCCTGGGCCAGGCGGCGCTGCTTCTGTTCAAGCCAGGAGGAGTAGTTGCCTTTCCAGGGGATACCATAACCACGGTCGAGTTCCAGGATCCAGCCTGCCACGTTGTCGAGGAAATAGCGGTCGTGGGTCACGGCAATGACGGTGCCGGGGTAGTCTTGTAGGTGGCGTTCCAGCCAGGCCACCGACTCGGCATCGAGGTGGTTGGTCGGTTCGTCCAGCAGCAAGATATCCGGTTGGAGCAGCAGCAGCCGGCACAGGGCGACGCGACGCCGTTCACCGCCGGAGAGCACAGGCACTGGGGTGTCACCCGGAGGGCAGCGCAGCGCGTCCATTGCCAGTTCGAGACGGCTGTCCAGGTCCCAGGCATCGAGCGCATCGATACGATCCTGCACGGCGGCCTGCTGTGCCAGCAGGTCATCCATCTCGGCGTCGGTGAGCTCGTTGGCGAAACGCTGGTTGATCTCCTCGAACTCGCGCAGCGCCGTGATCGCGGCGTGGACCCCTTCTTCGCAGATCGCGCGCACGGTCTGGTTGTCGTCCAGGTCCGGTTCCTGTGCCAGGAAGCCGATCGTATATCCTGGGGCGAAAACGGTCTCGCCGCGGAATTCCTTTTCCACCCCGGCCATGATGCGCAGCAGGGTGCTTTTGCCGGATCCGTTGAGGCCAATGACGCCGATTTTGGCCCCATAGAAGTAAGACAGGCTGATGTCGCGCAACACTTCGCGGTTGGGTGGGTAGGTTTTGCCCACACCGATCATGGAATAGATGATTTTGTCGGTCATACATGCCCCATCTTTGGGATTGGTTTGCATGGAATCTTAACACAACCAGTGCAATCCGAGAAACCTGGCCTGCAAAACGAAGGTGCCACGCGTGGTGGGAAGGGAAGATCGCCGGGGTGGGCGCAATCATGAATCAATCGAAGCTGGCAATCGTGCTGAGTGGGGGTGGCGCGCGCGGCGCGCTGCAGGTGGGCGCGCTGCGCGCCCTGGTCGAACAGGGCATCCAGCCGCAGCTGCTGGTCGGCACTTCGGTTGGTGCCATCAACGCCGTCTACCTGGGTCTGCACGGCTGGTCCTTGCCTGCCGTGGCGCAGCTGCAGGAGGTGTGGCAGCGTGCGGCGACGGCGGAACTGCTGCCGGCCAACTACCTCTGGCTGACGATGCGTTCGCTGCTGCGTATCAATCGTGCCGAAGGCGAAACCCGCCTGCGTACCTTTGCGGCGTCGACGGGCATCACGGCTGAAACACGGTTTGGGGACATGCAGGGTATCACCGTCCTGGTCGTAGCCACCGATCTGAACAGCGGCGGATTGGTGACCTACGGCCACGATCCACAGACGAGGGTGATGGACGCTGTGATTGGCTCGGCGGCGGTACCGCCCTGGGTTGCACCGGTGCAGCACGACGAGCGGATTCTCGTGGACGGTGGTTTTGTCAGCAACCTACCGATTCAGGCGGCTGTGGAGAGCGGCGCCAGCGGGATCATTGCGCTCGACCTGCACGACGCGCGCCCGTTGAATCAGGCTTCTGGCAGTATTGCCAATTTTCTCGTCAAACTGCTGGTGATCAACCAGCACCGGCTGACCGAACTGGAGCTGGCGCTGGCCGCCGCGAAAGGGATACCGGTGCACCACGTATCGCTCATCCCCACCCGCACCGTGGCCTTCTGGGATTTCGCCCGCACACCCGCGTTGATCGAAACCGGCTATCGCATCATGCTGTCCGCGATGGCGAGCCGGTCACCAGTCGCCGATTGAACGAAGCTCAATCCTCTTCGCTCCCATCGGCACCCACGATCCGGAAGCGACGCGGCAAGGGCATCAGTGGTGTGGCTTCGATGGGGCTGTGCAGGCCGTTGCTCGACCACGCATGTTCGCCCGGATAGAGGTGACCGGGTGGCATGGCGGGGTTGACGATGATCATGGGCGGCTGCGCCTGGACTGGTGCGTTGTCATACCGCGGCGGGGGGGCAGCCGCCGACGTGGCACGGCGCATCAACGATGCGATCAGCAGGCTGGTCGGAATGCTGGCCGCGACACCAAAAACCACACCGATGACGACCGCCATGGCTTCGGTGCTCATACGTTCCCCGATCACAAAGGCCATGACGCCCGCAAACACGAGCAGTATCAGGGCAATAAGTCGGTTCATGCGGATACTCTCCCCTCTGGTCTGGCAATCTGCCTGACTTCGTGCGGGCTCCAGCGCCGCGAGCGCCGTCCCCCCTCGCGCAACACGTCGACGACGCGACGCAGGGTCGATTCATTGATCCACGCTGCCTGAAAATGCACCGTCACACCTTTGCTGATCAAGAGAAAATCACCCGCACCGCGCAGCTTCTCTGCACCCGAACCCGCCAGGCCGGTGGCGATTTTGGCCTCTTCAGGACTCGTGACGCTGCCCACCAGGCGCACCGGGAAATTCGCTTTGAGCATGCCGCCCACCGCCGCGCTGGTCGGTTTCTGGGTGCAGCACACCAGGTGGATGCCCGCCTCGCGCCCACGCTGCGCCAGGCGCGTCAGGGCCTGCTCGACCGCCTTGCCGCCGGTCTGCACCAGGTCGGCCAGCTCATCGACGGCGACGATGATACGGGGTGTATCCACTGGCCGGCGCAGCTGACGGGCCAGAGCGTCGCGCCGCTCCATTTCACCCACGATGTCGGCCAACACCCGCGGAATCTCGTCGATCGTCGCCACCAGCGGACGCAGCATGTGCGGAAACCCTTCCAGCGGGCCAAAACCGCGCCCCTTGGGATCGATCAACACCAGCTGCAAGGCCCCCTGACGGTTGTGCATCGCCAGCGATGCCAAAATCGCCCGCGCCAGCGCCGTCTTGCCACTGCCAGTGGTGCCCGCAATCAGCACGTGCGTGACGTCGGGCGATGGCAGACGCAGCAGGAGCGGGATCTGCTCCTCGTCGAGACCCAAAACCGCCGTCAGCGGTGGGATGTTGCTCAGGCGGGCGCACAGAGGAACCAGGTCGATCGGCGCCGGCTGGGTTTCGCGTGCCACTTCGATCTTGATCCGGTCCCCTTCACGGAAGACGCGCGTCGAACGCGCACCCAGGGCAAGGGCGATTTCTTCCGCCAGGGCACTCACGCGGCCCACGCGCGTGCCCAGGGGGGTGACCAATTCGAATCGGGTATAGCGGGTCGTCATCGTACCGCCGGCGATCCGCCCGGTGACTTTGTGGCTGGCGAGCACGGCTTCGATGCGGTCGGCTTGCATGTCCAGTTCTCGGTGCATAGACTGATGCCTCCCAACACAGGGTCGATCACGAGCCAGGGCCGGCAATTACCATCGACGCATTGTGTCTGACACCAGTCTTTGCCCGGGTTGTGGAAGTGTCTGTATTATATCAGAACATGCGTTCTATGTCAAGAGTACTTCGGCCACTTGACACAGGCACCCGGCGGTTGTATGATTCTCGTAGTTTGTTTTGCCGAAATGATGCCATATGCAAATGGTTGTGACGCGAACCGAATCGACCGACGACGTGCTGTCAAAGCGTGAGCGCGTGCTGCGTGCCGTGCCCTATTTTGCCGCGCTCGAACAACGGATTCTGCGCGAGGTGGCGCGGCGTGCTCAACGCCTGACGTTTCTGCCCGGCGAGATGGTCTTTCTGGAGGGCGAGCCGTGTGCCGGTCTGTTCGTCATCGAAACCGGTCAGGTCAAAGTCTTCAAAACCTCGGTCGAAGGGCGCGAACAAACGCTGCACATTCTCGGTCCCGGACACTCGTTCAACGACGTGGCGGTTCTGGACGGTGGTTCGAATCCAGCCAATGCCCTGGCAATCGACGCCGTTGTGGTCTGGCGCCTGGCCCGCGAGGATATCCGGCTGTTGGTCCAACACCATCCAGCCCTGGCGTGGGCCCTGCTGGAGCACGTGGCGCGGCGGGCGCGCTTCCTCGTCAGTGTCGTGGAAGACCTGGGGCTGCGCTCGGTTAAGGCGCGGCTGGCCAAACTGCTCCTCGAAGAGGCCCAACGCAGCGCAGACACCGACTCGGTCGAACGCAGCCAGCTGCTCACCCAACAGGAGATGGCCTCGCGCCTGGGAACGGTGCGCGAGATGATCGGGCGTGCTCTGCGCAGCCTGGCCGAAGACGGCGCCATCCAGATAGACCGCCACCGGATCGTGGTGGTCGATCGGACCCGGCTGGAAGCACAGGCGCAGCTGTAGAAACGGATGGGCATGGAACACATTTTGCTGCTGATTGGGGTGATCCTGCCGCCGCGTGCGCTCGACGTGCTGGGCGCCGTCACCGAAGAATTCGGCGTCGAAACGCCCTACGGACCGGCGGGACCGTTCGCCCGCCGCGGTGACACCCTGCTGCTGCCCTATTCGGGCCTGCCCGATCGTACCGACCCGCGCGCCACTCTGTGGGCCGCCAGGGACCAGGGTGTGACCCGCGTGATCGGCTGGGATACGGCGATCGCTATCAATCCCCTGGAACACCGTGGCAGTCTGCTCATCCCCGATGATTTCATCGACTGGACCCGCCACCAACCCACGACTTTCTTCGAGCGGCGCGGGTTGGGCTATCTGCCCCAAATGCCCGCCTTCTGCCCCGAATGCCGTACCGCTCTCTGCGCGGCACTGCCCACAGCCAGTCCGATCGGCACCTACCTGGGATTCGATGGCCCACGACGCGAAACGGCGGCCGAGGCGCGCATGTTTCGCGCCTGGGGCGCCGATGTGTTGGGTCTGAACCTGGTGCCCGAAGTGATTCTGGCCAAAGAACTCGAACTCTGTTTTGGCGGCCTGACCACCGTCGTCGAACCGGCCAGCGGACACGAACCATCCGGCGAATTTCGGGCCGGCCTGCGCCAGGCGTTGGAGGCACTGCCCAACGTGCTGGCGGCCTTGTCAGCCAGCCGGTCGTGCGCCTGCGCCCACAGCCAGGCGGGGCCACGCACGCGGGGTATTTTGGGCGCGGACTGGAAAACCTGGTTCTGAGAGAGTGTTATACGTGAATTCTCACGCTGCCATCGATGAGTTGATGCACTGCGGACGCAGTCTCGTGGCGCAGGGCTGGGTCCTGGGACGCGGCGGCAACCTGAGTGCACGTGTGGACGACACAGTGATCGTGACGGCGCGCGGCGCGGCGTTGGACCGGCTGGGCCCCGACGATTTTGTTGCTGTGGAGCTGCCGAACGGCCGCGTGGTGGGCAGCGGCCGGCCGTCGTCCGAACTGGCCATGCACCTGGCAGCCTACGAAACCGACGCGACGACACGCGCCGTGGTGCACGCCCATCCGCCGCACGCGATTGCGTGCGGCGTTGTGGGGCTGGCCCTGCCCGCGCTGACGCCCGATTTTTACGTGGTCATCGGCGACCAGGTTCCGCTGCTGCCCTACGTGCAGCCCGGCAGCCAGGCCTTGCGGGACGCCGTGGCCGCTGCTCTCCAGCAGGCCAGCGCGCTGCTGCTGCAGAACCACGGTATGCTGGCGGTTGGGCGCAGCGTCGACGAGGCGCTCCTGCGTACCGGACTGGTCGAAGAGGCGGCGCGCATTCTACTGGCGGCGCACGCCAGCGGCCTGCCCGTGCGCATCCTGAGTGAATCCGACCGCGCCGGGCTCCAGGCCATCCGCTACGCCGTACAGACCCGCACCTGACCAGGAGATCGCACATGAGTTCACTGACACAGATGACGTGTGTGGCCTGCCGGCGCGACGCGCCGCACGCCACCGCCGCCGAAATTGCCGAATACATGCCGCAGATACCCGGCTGGCAGCTGATCGAGCACGACGGTGTGGCGCGCCTGACGCGGGTTTTTTCGTTTTCTGACTTTGCCGCCGCCCTGGCCTTCACCGTACGCGTGGGTGAGCTGGCCGAGCGCGAAGGTCACCACCCCGCCATCCTCACCGAATGGGGTCTCGTGACCGTCACCTGGTGGACGCACAAGATTCGCGGGCTGCACCGCAACGACTTCATCGCCGCGGCCAAGACCGATCTGCTGGCGTGAGGTGCCACGTCACCGTAAGAAGAAGAACGCCAATGCCACGATGGCGTACAGCGCCAGCAGCTGCGCGCCTTCAAACCAGTTCGACTCTCCATCCACCGCCACCAGGGCGGCGATGACACTCGTCGCGAAGAGGGCGATCACCTCGAAAGGATTGAACACCAGGGTCAGCTCCGGTCCAAACAGGAGGCTGATGAACACGAGCATCGGCGCCACGAACAGGGCGATCTGCAGGCTCGAACCCACAGAAACTGCCAGGCTGAGGTCCATCTGATTCTTGGCGGCCACCTGGACCGCAACCAGATGTTCAGCGATGTTGCCGACCAGCGGAATGATGATAATGCCCAGGAAAAACTCCGAAATACCCAGCGCCTTGACCGTGGGCTCGACCGCACCCACCAGGATCTCGCTCAGCCAGGCGATGCCCACCGTCGCCACCAGCAGCACCCCCACCGCCTTGCGCACCGACCAAGGGGTATGACCGGGTTCGGCAGTGTGTGGATGATCCAGGGCCCCGCCGTCCTGCTTGAAGGCGAACAGGATTCCCAATACGTAGATCAGAATCATGACGATCGCCACACCCATGCTCAAGGCATCGATCGAGAGGGGATGCCTGGAATCGGACCCGGCCGCAAACAGCGAGGGAATGATGAGTGCGCTGGTGGCGAGCATCAGCTGGGTGGAGTTGACCCCGGCCAGCCGCCGGTCGAATCGCTGCCGCCCGTGACGGATACCGCCGACCAGCAGGCTCAACCCCATGATGAGCAGCAGGTTGCCGATGATCGAGCCGGTAATCGATGCCTTGACCAGGTCGAACAGGCCGGCACGGATCGCAAAAATGGCAATGATGAGTTCGGCCGCATTGCCGAGGGTGGCGTTCAACAAACCACCCACCCGCGGCCCGGTGTGCACCACCAGCTGTTCGGTGCCCGCGCCCAACAGGCCGGCCAACGGGATGACGGCCAGGGCCGAGGTGGCAAACACGATGAGCGGATCCCAATGCAGCAGTTCACCCAGGATTGCTACGGGCACGAACACAAGCAGATAATAGAGAAATTTCATACTGGCTACCTCCTCTGCGCACAGTAATCGAGGCCTTGACGGGCTTGTGGGTTGTCGGGATTGATCTCGAGCGCTTTGCGCAGCCATGGCACCGCCATGGCGCAGTCTTCCGGTTCCTTGTAGATGTAGGAGAGGCCTAGTTCATAGTAGTACTCCGGAGTCGCCTGGTTCATCGCAATGGCCTTCTCGAACAGCTCGACCGCCTGCTCGTAATTACGGCGGGCGTAGTAGGCCACGGCGAGGTGTCCATAGGCTGGTTTGTATTCCGGATCGATTTCGATCGCTTTTTCCAGTGTCAGCACGGCGCGATCGGATGCCCCGGCGAGCATGTGCCCCCAACCGAGTGCGTCGTAGCCATCGGCGCTGCGCGGGTTGACGTTGACCGCACGCTGAAATTCGGCGAGCGCCTTTTCGTAATCACCATCGGCGAGATAGACGTATCCCTTACCGACGTACAGATAACCGAGCTTGGGATGCAGCGCAATCGCGCGATCGTACGCCTCGATCGCCTCGTCGCGCCGGCCCTGCTGGTCCAGAACATAACCCAGGCTGCGCCACGCCTCCACGCTGTTTTCATCGAGCTTGACTGCCGCTTCGGCCTCTTCGAGCGCCAGGGCCCATATGCCCTGATCCATGTAGATCTCCGCCAGGTAGGCATGCGCTTCGGGGAGGGTGGCATCGATGTCCAGGGCATCCAGTGCCGCTTTCAGGGCATCGTCGTACTGTTTGTTCCAGTCCAGCGCCATGGCGAGCACGGCCAGGTTGCGCGCCTCGGCGGGGTTGATGTCGACCGCTTTTTGGGCCAGCGTGACCGCCGCCGCCGTATGGCCCAAGAGCGCGCGCAGGCGCGCCTGCCAGCGCAGGGCCTCGTCGTTGTCCGGTTCCAGGGCGGTGACACCTGCGTAGGCTTCGATCGCTTCTGGAATCTGGCCGTTGGCTACCAACGACTCGGCCTCGGCCAGGTAGGACAGCGCGCTGCGCGTCGGTGTCGGCGTCGGTTCGGGCGGCACCAGTGGATTGCGCAGCTCGATCAGATTCGCACTTTGGTTGATGACAAACGCGCCGCCGAGAACCAGTAGGACGACGACAATGACGGCAAGGTAAGATCGTCGTTTACGTCGTTGTCGGCTGATGTACATACACAGACCTCACACACGTGAGTTGATTTGGCAGTTCACCCGCGATCGTGGCGCCAGCCCGGCATGGCAGATTCGTTGCCTCAGAGCCGAGATGCACCCCGGCGGGCCTCGGCCAGTCCGTCGACCAGGGCCGCATGCAGCGCCGGTTGACCGTTGCTTGCCAGCAGGCGCTGGCCACCGAGCTGCCACGGTTGCCCATCGAAGTCACTGACACTGCCGCCAGCCTCCGTGACCAACAGCACGCCGGCGGCGCAATCCCAGGGATTAAGGTAAGATTCCCAATAGCCGTCCAGGTTACCCTCAGCCACCCAAGCCAGGTCCAATGCTGCCGAGCCGGCCCGGCGTACCCCCTGGCAGCGGGGCATAAAATAGTTGAACTCGGCCAGGTTATTGTCGGGGTTGGTGGCACGACTGTAGGGGAAGCCGGTGGCCAGCAGGGTCTGCTGCAAGACGTGGCGTGCTGACACCTGCAGGCGCTGCCCATCACACCAGGCACCCTCGCCGCGCGCAGCCCAGTAGGAGCGGGCGCGGACGACGTCGTACGTCACCCCCAATTGTACGACCCCGTGACTGACCAGGGCCAATGTAACGGCAAACACGGGGTAACCATGGGCAAAGTTGGTCGTGCCATCAAGGGGATCCAGCAGCCAGTACGTATCGGTCGCCGGCCGCGCATGGGCACTCTCCTCGGCCCAGATGCCGTGTTCGGGAAAGTGCCTGCCCAGTGCCTCGACCACCCATGCCTGCGATGCCAGATCGGCCTCGGTCACCAGGTCAACGGCACTGCTTTTGACCTGAACCGACGCCACACCTTGATCGTAGAACCGCGCCACCAGTGCGCCGGCGGTCCGTGTGATTTCGATTGCCAACTGTAAGGCGGACATTTCGCTCAACTCCTGCGCAACGCTCGCGTTATTATACCACAGGGCGCCCTTGCACGCAGTGTGCGCAACCCGTCTCTGCCGCTGGTGATTGCTTTCGTGTCATGGTATAATCAAGCCATTCGTTGTTCTTATTTTGACCGCACAAGGGGGGCAGATCATGCCGACTTCGAAGGCAGCATCTGATCAACACGACAGCGTCGACGATGGGGCCGGTGTGGCCGCCGCGACGCACGATGGTCCTGGCAACGGCCAGGACGCACCCGCTCAAGTTGCCAAAGATATCCTCGCCAAGTGCAAAGGCGCCTTCATGGAAGCGCGTATTGCCATGAAACAGGGCTATTATCCCTACTTCTTGCCGCTCGCCGAAAACGAAGGGACCGAAGTCGAATTCCATGGCCGGCGGCTCATCATGGCCGGTTCCAACAACTACCTCGGTCTCACCACCGACGAGCGAGTCAAACAGGCCGCTGTGGAGGCGATCAACCGCTACGGCACCAGCTGCACCGGCTCGCGATTTTTGAACGGCACGTTGGAGATGCACGAACGCCTGGAACACGAGCTGGCCGACTATGTGGGCAAACAATCCGCCCTGGTCTTCAGCACTGGCTTCCAGGTCAACCTGGGTACGATCTCGTCCCTGGTGGGCCGTGACGATGTCGTGCTCATCGATCGCGATGACCACGCCAGTATCGTGGACGGCTGTCGCCTGGCGTTCGGCGAAATGAAGCGTTTTCACCACAACAGCGCAAGCGACCTGGCGCGTGTCTTGTCACGCCTGCCCGCCGACAAAGGCAAGCTGGTCGTGGTCGACGGGGTGTTCAGCATGGGCGGTGATATTGCGCCCCTACCCGACTACATCCCTATCTGCAAAGCCCACGGCGCGCGTTTGATGGTCGACGACGCCCACTCGATCGGTGTGCTGGCCGGCGGCCGCGGCACCGCCGCCCATTTTGGGGTCACCGATCAGGTCGACCTCATCATGTGCACGTTCAGCAAAGCATTTGCTTCCCTCGGCGGCTTCATCGCCGGCGATGAAGAGGTGATGCACTACATCAAACACAGTGCACGTTCGTTGATCTTCAGCGCTTCGATGCCACCGTCAAACACGGCGGCGGCGTTAGCTGCTCTCCAGATCATGCGCGAGGAACCCGAGCGCGCCGACCGCGTGCTGGCCAATGCGCACAAGGTGCGCAGCGGCCTGCAGGCCCTTGGCTTCAATACCGGGCAGAGTGCAACCGCCGTCGTACCGGTCATCATCGGCGATGACATGAAGACGATCTTTGTCTGGAACGCGCTGTTCAAGGCTGGTGTATTCGTCAACCCGGTGCTGCCGCCAGGCGTACCGCCGAACCAGGCACTGCTGCGAACCAGCTACATGGCGACCCACACCGATGACCAGCTGAACCAGGTAATCGACACGTTTGCGCGCGTGGGCAAACAGTTTGGGCTGATCTAGACCGCCATGCGAGCCCTCGTCACAGGCGCCACTGGTTTCGTGGGTGCCAACATCGTCGCTGCCCTCAACCAGGCGGGCTGGTCGGTGCGAGCACTGCACCGGCCCCAGTCGCGGCTGACTGCACTGGCCGGTTTGGTGTACGAATCGGCGTTGGGTGATGTGTTGGATCGCGATTCGGTCCTGGCGGCCACGCGCGGCTGCCAGGTTGTATTTCATGCCGCGGGTGTGGCCGATTACTGGCGTGCCGACCAGGGACACATGTCCCGCGTCAACGTCGAGGGCACACGCAACGTCATGGTGGCCGCGCGCCAGGCCGGCGTCGAACGGGTGGTGCATACCTCGTCGGCCGCAGCGCTCGGTATTCCCGACGACGGCCGTGCCATCGATGAGACTCACACCTGGAACGTGCCGCCCGAACGTTTCCCGTATGGTCACAGCAAGTATCTGGCCGAACAGGTGGTACAAGAAGCGGTGGCGCAGGGCCTGCCAGCCGTCATCGTCAACCCGACCGTCGTGCTCGGCCCGCGTGACGTGAATCTCGGTTCGGTGACGTTGATCCTGGCCGTTCACAAACGGCGCATGCCCGTCCTGCTGCCCGGCGGCTTGAACGCAATTGGTGCCGCCGACGTGGCCGCCGGGCACCTGCTGGCGGCCACACAGGGCCGCATCGGCGAGCGTTACCTGTTGGGGACCGACAACCTGACCACGGCGTCCTTTGCCCAACTGGTGGGTGAGACGATCGGCGCCCCCGTGCCGCGCCTGATGCTGCCGCGCGGGGTCATCGACGCTGCCGCAACGGTGGTTGGTGCTGCCAACCGGCTTTCACCGTGGCGGCTGCCTGTCACCGATGCGCTGATCCGGCTCAGTATCGAGACGTTTTATTTCGACGCACGCAAGGCGCGCGACGAGCTCGGCATTCCGCAAACCCCCCTGCGCCAGGTAGTACGCGAAACGTATGACTGGCTGCGCGCGGGCGGTTACCTGGATTGAGTGTTACACCATGAGTGAACTGGCCGAAGTGGCGGCTCGTATCCAAACCTGCACCCTGTGCGAACTTTGCCAGGGCCGTACGCACGCGGTGCCCGGCGAAGGTCCCGCAAATGCCGCGATCATGCTGATTGGCGAAGGCCCCGGCGCCCAGGAAGACATGCAAGGCCGGCCGTTCGTCGGCGTGTCGGGCCGCTTCATGGCCGAGACCCTCGCACAGGTCGGTATCCACCGGCAGGATGTGTTCATCACCAACGTCGTCAAATGCCGGCCCCCGGGCAACCGCGACCCGCTGCCGGACGAAATCGAAACCTGCACCCAGGTTTACCTCGATTTGCAGATTGCACTGATCCAGCCGAAAATCATCGTCACGTTGGGGCGCTTTTCGCTGGGTCATTTTCTGCCGGAAGCATCGATTTCGCGCATCCACGGGCAGCCTCACCACGTCGGCGAGGTCATCGTCTACCCCATGTTCCACCCCGCCGCCGCCCTGCGCCGTCCCGAGTGGAAAACCGCCTTCATTGCCGATGCCCAGCGCATGCCGGCACTGCTCGCCAGTGCGACCGGGCAACCCAGCGGAGGGTTTGAGTCTCCGCCAGCCATGCCTACCGGCGGCGACCAGCTGACTTCCCCGCCGCCGGCCGCCCCAGCTCCGCCGGCCGCCCCACCGGTCGATGAGGGCCCGCAGCAGTTGATGCTCTTTTGAACGCACGTAAAACAACCCTTGGTCCCGTTCGCGGCGTGGGGATTTTCAGAGGAAGGATGTGGTTCTGTGCCTGACGTGATGCGCGTGATTCCCCTGGGCGGCGTGGGGGAAATCGGCAAAAATATGCTCGTCCTCGAGTACGCCGAAAATATTCTGGTTATCGATGCCGGCCTGATGTTTCCCGAAAGTGACATGCTGGGCATCGACATCGTCATTCCCGATATCGAATACCTCATCGAACGCCGTGACTGGGTGCGCGGGATTGTGCTCACCCACGGGCATGAGGACCACATTGGGGCGCTGCCCTACATCGTGCCCGATCTGCCGGTACCCATTTATGCAACGCCGCTCACCCGTGGTCTCGTCGAGGTCAAGCTCAAGGAACACCGGATTGCCAATGCCGACCTGCACACCGTCGATCCATCCGACGTTCTGACCCTGGGACCGTTCACGGTCGAGTTTTTTCACGTATGCCACAGTATTCCCGATTCGGTCGGCGTGGCCGTGACTACCACCGTGGGCACGGTCGTGCTGACCAGTGACTACAAATTCGACTCGCACCCGATCGACAACCGCCTGACCGATTTCGCCAAACTGACCGAGTTGGGCAGCCGCGGCGTGCTGCTGCTCATGGGTGACTCCACCAATGCCGAAAATGAAGGATTTACCCCGTCCGAACGCGACATCGGCCTGGTGTTCGACCGGATCGTGGGCGAAGCGCCGGGACGGGTCATCGTTGCCACGTTTGCCTCCAACATCTCGCGCATTCAGCAGGTTATGGACACCGCCCACCGCTTCAACCGGCGCGTGGGGTTCGTGGGTCGCAGCATGGTGAGCAACGTCAAGATGGCTGCGCAGCTGGGTTACATCAAGACACCACCCGAAGAATGGCTGACGGTAGACCAGATGAACTCGCTCGCGGCCAGCCAGGTCGTGGTGGTCTGTACCGGCAGTCAGGGTGAACCTACCTCGGCCCTGGTGCGCATGGCGATGCACGAGCACCGCAGCCTGCAGATTCGCCGCGGGGACACCGTGATCATCTCGGCGACACCCATTCCTGGCAACGAAGTGCTCGTCAGCCGCACCGTGGACAACCTGTTTCGCCTCGGTGCCAACGTCTATTACTCAAGCCTGCGCGACGTGCACGTGTCGGGGCACGGCAGCCGTGAAGATTACCGCCTCATGCTCAGCCTGACGCGACCCAAGTTTTTTGTGCCGGTGCATGGGGAATACCGGCACCTCGTGCTCCACGCACGCCTGGCCGCCGATATGGGTGTGCCCGAAGAGAACATCTGCATCATCGAAAGCGGTCAGGTGCTCGAACTGACGGCGGACAGCCTGCGGGTTGGTGAGCGTGTCACCGAAGGGCACGTCTTGGTCGATGGTCTGCAGATCGGTGAAATCAGCGATGTCGTCATGCGTGACCGGCATCACCTGGCCAATGACGGTTTTGTGGTGGCCATTGTGGCGTTGGATGCCAGGGGACAGATCGTCGCCGAACCCGAGATCCTGACCCGCGGCTTTGTGGCCGTCGACGACAGCGAGGAGTTGTTGACCCTGGCGCGGGACCGCGTGCGCGAGGCGGTTGCCAACAACGTGCCCCACGGCGTCGTGGCCACCCGCGTGAAAGAGGTCCTGGCCGATTTTCTCTACCGGCAGACGCGGCGTCGCCCCATGGTGCTGCCCTACATCGTGGAAGTGTAACCGGTTTTTCCTATTCTCACAAAATGTGATACAATCACGTGCAGGTAACGAACATTTGGTCTGTACCTGCACTGTTGGCGCGCCAGCCGGCTTCCGCCGTACCTCACGGCAAACGAGCCGGCAGCACGCCCGGTAGGCCGACGTTGTGCCCGGATGAGCTGTATGGCCAGGCAATCGAATAAAAAAACGACGAACAGCCGCAGCAAAAAAGAGACACCTAAGACCCGCCCGCCGGCATCCAAGACCGGCAGCCGCACGGGGTCGACTGCGCGCGCCAAACGCTCGCCCGAACCTACCTCCAGCCTCGACGTGGGCGGCTTCCTCGACCGCTTCCTGGAATTCATCGTGCGCGATGATACGATCGGGGTGATCCTGCTGGTCATGTCGGCGCTGACGTTCTTCAGCCTCATTTCGCCGCGCGGCAGCCTGACCGAGGGTTGGATCCAGGGCCTCAGCCGCGGGGTTGGGGTCATGGTGTGGCTGCTGCCCGTGCTGTTTGGCGCCGTGGGGCTGTGGCTCGTTTTGCGACGGGTGGCCAGCCATCGTGCGCCTGCCTGGTACCGCATTGTGGGTCTCGTCATCCTGTTTTTTGTGATGACGGTGCTGGCCCACCTCGCCAGTAACTCGGCCGACCCGGCAACGTTGGCCAACCAGGGCGGCGGTGGCGGTCGGGTGGGGTTTGCCGTCAGTCAATTCCTGGTCGGGCAGTTGGGCGGGCTGGGTACGGCGCTCGTGCTGCTGCTGGTAACGCTGGCCGGCCTGGCCCTGATCGTTGGACCCACCACCCTGCGCAGCCTGTGGGCCCGCCTGCGTGGCACCGAGCCGCCCGCCGAACTCGAGCCACCACTGCTGCTGGATCCGGTCTTGGATGAGCCGGTGCCCGCATCCTGGCTGCAGCGTTCACGCCAGTGGTTGATTGGGGCCTTGCCTCATTGGGGCGGTGGTACAGCCGCCGATCCGGATGCCGCACCGCCGCTGGACCCGCGCGTCGTGGGCAGTTTGCCCCCCGGTGGTGCCACCTGGTACGAGCAGGCCACGGCACGCAGCGCCGGGGGACCGGCGGCCGGCAGCGCCGCAGCACCGGCCAAACCGGGCGCCCCTGGTCCCGCGTTTCCGCGTGTGGCCGGTGGGCCATCGGCCTGGCAGCTGCCGCAGGTCGGGGACATCCTCGAGGAGGGACCCGAACAGGAGCTCAGCGTCGACGACCTGGCGCGCCGCGCGCGGTTGATCGAAGATACCCTGCGCTCGTTTGGCGTGCCGGTCACGGTGGTCGAAGTCAACCGCGGGCCGGCGGTGACCCAGTTTGGCCTGCGGCCCGATTTCATCAAAAAACGCTACCGCCGCAGCGACGTCGAGGTGCGCCAGGAGGCCGCCCAACGGCTGCGTACGCTGACGCGCAACGAACGCGCCCAGCTCGAAGCCGACGCCCGCACGCGGCTCTCGCGCGCCGGCAACGATTATCCGACGCCCGAACAACTCGACACCCAGATGATCGATCTGCTGGTAGGCAGCGTCGAACGTTACATGGAGAAGGACGTCAAGATCAAGGTGGCGCGCATCCAGGCGCTGACCAACGATCTGGCCTTGGCCCTGGAAGCGGCGCCGATTCGTATCGAGGCGCCCGTTCCCGGGCGCTCGATCGTCGGCCTGGAAGTGCCCAACTCGCAGACGACGCTCGTCTCGCTGCGCAGCGTCATCGAGTCGGAAGCCTACCGCGTGCTGAAATCCCCGTTGAAGCTCCCGCTCGGCCAGGACGTCTCGGGCCAACCCGCCGTCGCCGACATGGTGCGTATGCCGCACCTCCTCATTGCCGGAGCGACGGGGTCCGGCAAATCGGTGTGCGTCAACTCGTTGATCGCCAGCTTGCTCTTCAGCCACACGCCGGATACCCTGCGCTTTCTGATGGTCGACCCCAAGATGGTCGAGCTCACGACTTACAACGGCATCCCTCACCTGATCGCCCCCGTCGTGACCGAGGTCGATCGGGTAGTGCCGGTGCTGGCGTGGGCGACGCGCGAAATGGATCGACGCTACAAGCTGTTCAGCCATACCGGTTCGCGCAACATCGACAGTTACAACGAAAAGATGACGGCGCGCCACGAGTCCAATTTGCCTTTCATCATCATCATCATCGACGAACTATCCGACCACAAGATGGCGGCGCCGGACGAAGAGGAGCGATACATCTGCCGCCTGGCGCAGATGGCCCGAG
>CAYUCC010000023.1:45502-65491 GCA_964443225.1 uncultured Anaerolineae bacterium | reverse complement strand
TGAGCTATTCCGTGGTTAATGTAAAGCTAACTTGAACCATGCCGGATTTTGGATTGGGGATTTTGGAGGTGTAGAGGAGGTTAGCGTATGAAGATGAATCAGGTGCAGGGTGTTGGGGGGGTGGTTTTGGCGCTGCTGGTGGTAATTGTTGTGTTTGGGCTGGGGCTGATGCCGGCGGTGGGGAGGGCGCAGACGGTGCCGACGCGGACGCCAACGCCGGGGCCTGCCACGGCAACGCCAACGCCGGGGCCGGTAACGGCAACGCCAACGCCGGATGAGCCGCCGTCAACCGCAACACCAGGACCCACTGCGACCAATGTGTCGCCGACGAATACGCCGGCGCCCAGCGCGACGAGCACCCAGGTGGCAACGACGGTACCAGTGGCGTCGGCGACTGCGACGGGTACGCCAGGCACCGTTGGGACACCTGCGGTCACCGTCACCGGCGTACCGGCGGTCATCACCCTGACCCTCGCGGTCGATACGGCCATGGTGGTGCCCGGCCAGGTGGTGACGTTCACGGCCATGCTGACCAACACCGCGACGGCGGCACTGGCCGACCTGGCGGTGGTACTGGATGTGCCGTCCGAGCTCACAGTGATCTCTACCCAGGTGGCAGAGGGCCAGGTGGTGACAGAGGGCACGAACTGGCAAATACCGGTGCTGGCGCCGGGTCGCAGCGCTACGCTGGAGCTGCTTGCCGCCGTGAGCGACAGCGTTCCCGCTGGTACGGTGCTCGACGTACGCGCCGAGGTGCTCGACCAGCAGGCCGTGGTGAGTTTGGGGCTGCCGCCGGCGTTTTTGCCACGCGTCGGAGAGGCGATTTTGGATTTTAGATTTTAGATTTTGGATTGATTTTGGATTTTGGATTGATTTTGGATTGACCGGAAGGGGCGGTGTGGGGGGGTGTTGAGGCGGGAGGGGTGGTTGGCGGGGGGTGCGGGGGTGCTTGCCCTGGGGGTGTACCTGCTGACGCTGGCGCCGACGATCACCTGGCGGCATGGGGGGGCCGACGGCGGGGAGCTGGCGGTGGTGGCGGCGACGTTGGGGGTGGCCCACCCGCCGGGGTATCCGACCTGGACGCTGTTGGCCTGGCTGTTTCATTGGCTGCCTGTTGGTGAGCTGGCCCAGCGCATTGCGCTGCTTTCGGCGCTCAGTGGGGCACTTGCCGTTGCGGTGCTCACCTGGCTGGCCGGTCGCCTGCTGCGTTTGGGGGGGACGGCTGCACCCATGGTGGCGGCGGTGGCTGGCCTCACCTTTGCCTTTGGCCCTGCCTTATGGTCACAGGCTATCCTGGTCGAGGTCTATGCGCTGCACACGCTCTTCGTCGTGGCGCTGCTTGCCTTGAGCCTGTGGCCGGCGCCGGATCCGGTTGCTCACCACAGACGGGCCTGCGGGACGGTGTTTTTGTTTGGCCTTGGCCTGGGCAATCACCTTACGCTCCTGCTCCTGGCACCCCTCTTGCTCCTGCATCTGCCGCGACCACCACGGGCACGGCACCTGGGGGCCATGCTGTTGTGTTTGCTGGCCGGCCTGGCGGTTTACCTGGTTCTGCCGCTGGCCGCGTCCGGGCAACCGCCGGTCGTGTGGGGCGATCCAACGACGGTCGACGGGTTCATCTGGCTGGTCAGCGGCCAGCTGTACCGCGGCGCGCTGTTTGGACTCGACTGGGTCGATTTGCCGGCGCGCCTGGCGAGCTGGAGCCAGCTGCTGGTGCAGCAGTTTACCTGGCCGGGTCTGCTGCTGGCGGGCGTGGGGGCGTGGTATCTGTCGGGTCCGCGCACCCTGAAAGGGGCATTCCCCACCTCGCGGGTCCCTGCGGCACGCCATTTTCAAGACAGGGCACGCGCGGGCGCGATTTTGCTGTGGGTATTCGCCGCGACGACTGTCTATGCCCTGACCTATGCGACCATCGATTGGTTTGTGCTTTTGCTGCCCGCCTTCGTGGTCATGACGCTCTGGTTGGCGCAAGGCATGCAGGTTGTGGTAAACTCGGTGGCCGTGCGGTGGCCCGCGTGGCAGCGGGTCTCGTGGCTGCTGTTCTTGCTGCCGGTGGTGCTCCTGGTGCGCTCCGCACCGCAGGTCAGTCTGCGTCATGACGTGGGCGCGCGCGAGTACGCCCTGACGGTGCTGGCCACCGCGGCGCCGGCGGCCCTGATCGTCAGCAGCGGGGACGAGCACACCTTTGCCTTGTGGTATGCCCAACACGGCCTGGGCGTGCGGCCCGACGTGGTCGTCGTGGAGCGTACGTTGTGGAGTTTCGACTGGTACCGCCGCCACCTGGCGGCCTCACCGGCGGCGCTGCCGGCCGCTGCCGGGCCTGAGATCGAGGCGTTGATCGAAACACAATGGCCACAGCGGCCGGTGTATGTGACCGATCCAGAGGAAGACCTGGCGCTGCGCTACACCCTGGTGCCGGTAGGTCCCATGTGGCAGATGACGGGGTATTGAGGATCGATGACCGAAGAACTGAAAGCACCGGCACACCGCGGACGCCGGTGGGGATGCGCGCTGGTGGGTGTTGTGGTGCTGCTGCTCCTGGGCTGGCTGGCCTGGACCGGGTGGCAGTCGGTCCAACGTGTGCAACGCTTGCAGGCGAATGTGAGCGCCCTGCAGGCGTTGGCCGACCCCAGCACGCTCATGGAACTGCAGCCGCAGGACCTGCTGGGTCTGCGTGACCAGGTGGCCGCGCTGGACGACGATGTGCAGGCCCTGGCGCGGACGGCGCGCCCGCTGCTGTTTGTGACACCGGCCCTGGGCTGGCTGCCCAAGGTCGGCCCCGAAGCGGCGCAGGCGGCACCGCTGCTGGACATGGCGAGCGCAACGAGCGGGGCGGCGCGCCTGGCCTTCGATGCCATGGCGCCGGTGCTGGCCGCCTGGCAGGATGAATCGGCGGCGCAGGGGCTGCTGCCACGCCTGGTGCCGGCCCTGGCGGCCGCGGGACCCGAGTTCGAACAGGTGTCGGAGAAACTGGCCGCGGCCGCAGCGGCACGGGCCCGCCTCGAACCAGAACAACTGTCGGACCGCAGCCAGGCGCTGATCGCCCAGTTCGATCAGGCCCTGCCGCTCCTGCAAACGGTGGCGCAGGGTGCACAGGTGGCGCCAGCGCTCTTGGGAGCGGATGGACCACGCAGTTACCTTCTGTTGGCCCAAAACAACGATGAGCTGCGCGGCACCGGTGGTTTCATCAGCGGCGTCGGGCTGCTCAAGTTTGACCAGGGACGCATGGATGCGGCCTTGCAGGATTCGTACGCCGTCGATGACTGGACCAACCCGCACCCCGATGCGCCCGAGCCGCTGCTGAAACACATGAAAGCCGAGGTCCTGGCGCTGCGCGATGCCAACTGGTGGCCCGATTTCCCCACCAGCGCACGCGCCGCCCAGGCGCTTTATGCCCAGGACCAGAAAGTGACCACCGACGGGGTCATTGCCTTCGATCTCGATTTCGTGCGTGCCCTGGTGGCGGCGGTGGGCCCGCTGGAACTGCCCGGCTACCAGGAAGCGGTCACCGGCGACAATATCGTGACCGCCATGCGGACCGTGTGGGCGCAGCCGGCCGATGCCGCGGGCACCGCCGAGCAGGCCCAAACCTCCGACTGGTGGGGCCACCGCAAGGACTTCATGGGCGACCTGATGCAGGGGGCGCTGGCCAAAGTGCAGTCGGGGGAAGTCAAACCGGGCCCGCTGGCCTGGGTGATCAAAGAAGCCCTGGAAAAGCGCCAGCTGCAGGTCTCCGTGACCGATCCGGCGGTCGAAGCCCTGCTGGCCGAAAATCACTGGAATGGTGCGGTCGATCCGGGTGCGGGCGATTTCTGGATGGCGGTTGACAGCAACGTGGGCTGGAACAAAGTCAACCCGCGGGTCACACAAAGCATGAGCTACACCGTCACCCTGGCCGAAGATGGCCCGCCGCGCGCCGAGATGATCATCGATTATCGCCACGCCTCGCCGCCGTCCGCACAGCCCTGCGTGCACGAGGCGCGTTACGGGGACACCTACGAAGACATGATGAACCGCTGCTACTTCAACTACCTGCGGGTTTACGTGCCGGCCGGCTCGACCCTGCATGAGAGCAGCGGACTGGAGCCGGGGACCGAGGCCGTGGGGCCGGCAAGCGGTGGCGTGCAGAGCTGGGAAGGTTATTTCGTCCTGGCACCGGGCACAACGCACCGCGTGCGGTTTGTGTATGATTTACCGCAGACCATCGACCAGAACGATAACTATACTCTGCGCATCCAAAAACAGGCCGGCGCACAGGCGTGGCCGGTCACGGTGACGGTGACCGGGCCGGCGGGCGAGCCGGTGCAGTGGACGGCGTTGCTTGATAGGGATTTTGGGTTTTAGATTTTGGATTTTAGATTTTGGATTTTAGATTGATTTTGGATTGACTTGAGGTTGATTTTGGATTTCGGCAACCTGGTTCGAGATGGGCCAATCCAAAATCTAAAATCCAAAATCCAAAATCAAGAAATCCAATCCAAAATCTAAAATCCAAAATCCAAAATCCAAACCGGGGTTCTCGCATTGAACAATCGTATCTGGCTGCCAATTGCAATTCTCGTAATCCTGTCCCTGACGGGCTGTGCGGCGCGGGCGGTGCCGATTGAGATTACGTGGACCACGGAGAGTGAGGTCAACACCAGTGGCTTCAACGTTTTCCGCTCTACCAGCCGTGACGGCGAGTATACACAGATCAACACGAGCCTGATCCCCAGCCAGGCCGACCCGGTGCTGGGTGGGAAATACAGCTACCAAGATGACCAGGTTGCACCTGGCCAGACTTATTATTACAAACTTGAAGAAGTGGAAACCACGGGTTCACGTACCACGTATGATGAGATTGTAGAGGCAACGGCCCAGGCCGACGGACTGTTTGGCCTCAGCACCACCGTATGGTGGGGGCTGGCGGCGGTGCTGGCCCTGGTGGCTGTGGGGTTGTGGTGGCGTGGCCGGCGATCGCGGTCTGTAACCCGATAAAGAGAGCATCATGATCAATTGGGCAAATCTATCGACTCAGCAAAAGGTACTTTCGGCGGCTGTCATCATTGGGTTGTTGGCGGTGCTGCTGTTCAGCGACTACGTCTCGACGGACGAAATGATCGCGCGCGTGATGGTGCTGCTGATTTCGTTTCCGGTGCACGAATTGGCCCACGCCGTGGTCGCCGATCGTTTGGGTGATCCGACACCGCGCTACTACGGGCGAATTACGCTCAACCCGGTGCGCCACCTCGACCCGGTGGGCAGTGCCATGATGCTGTTGTTTGGGTTTGGCTGGGCCACGACCCCGGTCAATCCGGGCCGGCTGCGTGGCAACCAGCAGGTTGGATCGATCCTGGTGTCGGTGGCGGGTCCGCTGTCCAACCTGGCCTTGGCGGCCGTCGCTGGTCTCATCCTGCAGTTTCTGCCCATCGACAATCGCACGGTCTGGATCATTGCGGCGAACTTCGTCTACATCAACGTGTTGTTGTTCGTTTTCAATCTGCTGCCGATTCCGCCGCTCGACGGCTTCAACATCCTGGCCAACCTGCTGCCGGTTGAAATGCGGCAGTCGCTGCTGCGAATTGCACCCTACGGGTCGCTCCTGCTGCTGGCCCTCATTTTCCTGCCGGGCAATCTGTTGGGCAGCGTGATCTACCCGCCGATCGAAACGATCTCGCAGTTTTTGCTTGGGTTCTGATTTGCGGGCATGGTGATCGAATGGCTGCGACGTGTGCGCTACCGCGTGCAGCAGTTTTTGGCTGCGCTGCACGCCCACGTGACGCCCGCCGAGGTCGCGGCGCTGCACGGTGTGCTGCCGGCCGCTGGGCTGGCGCTGTTTTGCCGGATGCCGGTGGCGGATCAACGGCACAGCCTCGACGTCTGTGCCGCCCTCCGTCAGCAGGGTTACGCCGATCCGGACCTGCTGGCCGCCGCGCTGCTGCACGACGTGGCCAAGGCGGGACACATTCACCTCTGGCACCGCGTGGCGCTGGTACTGTTGAAATCGAACGCACCCGGACAGCGGGTCCTGGCACGGCTGGCGCGGCCCGTCCCGACCCGCAGCCTGCGCTACCCGTTCTACGTGTCGGTCCATCATCCGACCCTGGGCGCACAGCAGGCCTTGGCCGCCGGCTGTTCGTCGCGCACAGCCTGGCTGATTGCGCACCATCAAACACCGATTACGGCGCCGCAGAGTGCAGACCAGGCGCTGTTGGCGGCACTGCAGAAAGTAGATGACGAACTATGACACCATTGGGTCGCCAAACCGCCCCCTCCGACCAGGCCAGCGCACAGGTCACGATCGTCGGCCTGGGTCTGATTGGCACGGCGCTCGGTCTGGCCCTGAAAGCCAGCGGGACGCTCAATCTGCGCATCGTAGGACATGACAAGGAACCGGACGCCAGCAGCTTTGCGCTCAAGGCCAGGGCGGTGGACCGCACCGAATGGCATCTGATCCGTGCCGTCGAAAAAGCCGACCTGGTGGTGCTGGCTGTACCGCTGGCTGCCATGCGTGGCCTGTTCGAGGCAATCGGCCCGGTGCTCAAGCCGGGCTGCGTTGTCACCGATACGGCCAGCACCAAGGGGGCGGTGATGCAGTGGGCTGCCGAGCTCCTGCCGGGTCACGTCCATTTTGTCGGCGGCGATCCGATCGTGCAGGCGGGAACAGGCGGCCAACGTGCAGCGTCTCCATCGTTGTTTCAGCACGCCATGTACGGCATCGTTGCCCTGCCGCAGACGTCACCCGAAGCGGTGCAGGTGGTCGTCGACATGGTGGAGTCGATCCAGGCCCAGCCGCTCTTTCTCGATCCAGCCGAGCACGATGGCCTGGTGGCCGTCACGACCAACCTGCCCCTGCTGCTGGCGGCGGCGCTGCTGAACACTGCCGGCCAGGAGGGAACCTGGCGCGAGGTACGCCGCCTGGCGGGGGGCACATTCGACGCCGCGACCCAGCTTGGTTCCGGTGGTGCCGATGTTTTAACCGGTGCCACGGCGGCCAACGCGGGCAACATCGTGCGTTGGCTCGACACCTACACGGCGCAGCTGGCTGCCTGGCGTGCCCATCTGCTCGCCAACGATCAGGCTGCGCTGTCGGACCTGTTTGGCCAGGCCCTGGAGGCCCGCGCCGAGTGGCTGGTGGAACGCAGCCAGGGCTTTTCGGAGGCACTGCCACTGCACGAAGCGCCGCCGAGCAACGTACAGCGGCTGTTCGGAATCCGCCGCCGATCGCCCAAACCGGACCAAAAAGGGTAAAATTCTGTGCCAAGTATTTCTGTGTGCATGCCTGCCTATAACGAAGAGCCAAACCTGCCCGGCATGATCAAAGACGTGGTGGATGTGATGCAGGCACGCACGAGCGATTTCGAGATTGTGGTGACCAATGACGGCAGCAAAGATCGAACCGGTGCCGTACTGCGTGAACTGGCGCAGCAGGTCCCGCAGCTGCGCCCCATCGACCATCCGGTCAACCAGGGGTATGGTGCGGCGGTCTACACCGCCATCACGAATGCCAGCAAAGACCTGATCTTCTTCACCGATTCGGACCGCCAGTTTCGCCTGGAAGAGATCGATCGCCTGCTGCCCCACATCGCCACCGCCGACATGGTGGTCGGTTACCGGGCGCCGCGCCGCGATCCACCCCTGCGCGTCCTGTTTGGTAAGGGGTGGAGCGGCCTGGTGACCGTGTTGTTTGGTTACACGGCACGTGACATCGACTGTGCGTTCAAGCTGTTTCGGCGGGAGGTGATCGCTGCGGTCGGGCCGCACATTCAGTCGCGCGGGGCGACCTTCAGTGCCGAATTCCTGGTGCGCACCAAACGGGCCGGTTTTTCGATCGAAGAAGTACCGGTCAGCCACCTGCCGCGCACGGCGGGCAGCCCCACCGGCGCCAAACCACAGGTGATTCTGCGTGCGTTCCGAGAGCTTTGGCGCTTTCGCACCCAGCTGTGGCGCGAGCCGGCTTGATCGCATCGGGCGTTGAGCGGACCATCTTCCAATATCGCCGGCGGTCTGCGGACACGGCGTATCCTCATGATTGCGCCAACCGGCTTTTTTGCCGATTACGGCTGTCACGTCCGGATCCAGGGCCATGCCCTGGCGCTGCAGGCGCGCGGTCACCAGGTATTGCTGGTAACGTACCCGGGTGGCCGTGATGTGCCAGGTATCGTCACGGTTCGTCCACCGGTGTGGGGTCGCGACCGCGAGATGCCGGTCGGTTCGTCGTGGCGCAAGTTTTTATTGGACAGCCTGCTGGCCCCGGTGGTGTGGCGGGCGGCACGACGCTGGCACCCCGATCTGGTCCATGCCTATTTGCACGAGGGTGCGCTGTTAGGCGCCGTACTGCCTCGCCTGCGGTCGCTGCCGCTGGTTTTCGATTTCCAGGGCAGCCTGGTGAGCGAAATGCTCGATCATCGATTCCTCGGCGCCCACTCGCCCTTCCTGCCGGTCTGGCAGCGTCTCGAAACCTGGATCGATCACCAGCCTCAGGCGATTCTGGCCAGTTCGCAGCACGCCGTCGACCTGCTCCGAACGCACTTCCGGGTACCGGCGGCACGCGTCCACCACCTGGCTGACAGCATCGATCCCCAGCAGTTTCGGCCCGCCGGTACGTGGCCCCCGGATCGCCTGGATGCCCTGCGACACCGGCTCGGCCTGCCGCCGGACCGTCCCCTTGTGGTTTACCTGGGGCTTCTGGCACCCTACCAGGGTATCGATCTGCTGCTGCGGGCCGCGCAGCGACTGCTGGCGAAAACCAGCGGCGGGACGCGGCCGTTTTTTCTGATCATGGGATTCCCGCACGTGGACCACTATCGTGCCCAGGCGCAGGCCCTGGGCCTGGCGCGTGACACCCTCTTTACCGGTGCGGTCCCCTTTTCCCTGGCGCCCCTCTACCTGGCGTTGGGACAGGTCGCGGTGGCACCCAAAATCTCGGCCACGGAAGGCAGCGGCAAACTGCTGGCCTACATGGCGGCTGGTTTGCCCGTGGCCGCGTTCGACACGCCGGTGCACCGCGAAATCCTGGGTGAGCTTGGCGTGTATGCGCCCACGGGTGACGTGGACGGGCTGGCGGGTGCGCTGGCCTGCCTGCTGGCAGACTGCACACGCGCCCAGCATGCCGGAGCAGCCCTGCGCCGGCGCGTCGTGGCCAGCTACACATGGGACCACGCCGCGGCCGCCATCGAGGCTGCTTACACGCAAATTACCCCAAAACCTGATTGAATGCTATAATCCGCCTGGTGCCGCCGGCAAAGCAGATGCAATCAACTACTCTCCTACGGCAAAGGCGGAGAAGGGACTGCTGGTGTGCATCCAGGTGCCGGCGCAGGACACATTTTCGGTCAGGTCGCCCTATTCCTGCGATCGTGTCGAACATCGACCCTGTGCCGGCACTGGCCGACCAACCGTAACGCCGGCGACTGGCTGCTGCATGAGAGAAACGTGCACCAGCCGGTTGTCCTAATCAGGTGTGGGTATGACTGACGAATTGAATGTGTCGGCGTTTTTGCAGACGCTGCGCCGGTACTGGCTGCTGATTCTATTCACCGTCGTTTTTGCCATGGGAGCCGCGCTCCTCCTCAGCCTGCTGCAAACTCCTGAATACCAGGCCCAGTCTCTCCTGTTGGTACGCGCCCCCCAGTACCAATGGCGCTTCGATCCCAGCGTGCAGCCAATCGTCGATGCACGACGCGACTGGCGGCGCGATTTTATGCTCCTGGGCCAGACACGCCGCGTGGCCCAGCGTGTGGCGGAGAGCCTGTCGTTGAACAACCCGGACAACCTGCTGCGCAGGGTAACACTGCGTGCGGCCGGCGGTGACAGTATCGTGCTCGAGGCCTCTGGTCCCACACCAGAAGCGGCGGCCGACCTGGCCAACGCCTGGAGCGAAGCCCTGCAGCTGCAGGTGGCCGAGACCTATGGCACGGCCCTCGTCGATGAGCAGACGGCAGGCCCGCAGCAGGCGTTTGACACCGAACAACAGAACGCCATTGCGGCCCTGGAGCAGTTCAAGGCCGAAACTGGGTTGGCGCTTGGTATCGCAAACATGCGGGGCGATAACCCATTGGAACCGACGCAGAAAGAATTGGACAGCAAAGCCACCCTGCTGGCCGATTATCGTCTGGCGCACGATGTGTTGAACCGTGTGTTGAGCCAGGTCCGCGATGTGCAGGCGAACGGTCGCGCGGCCCAGCTGGTGGCCTGGGATCTGCTCGATACGGGTGTGCTGTTCACGCGCCCCGCGCTGCAGCCGGAAGGTCGCCCACCGACGGACGATCTGGCTGCGTGGGTGGGCCTGCTCGAGGCTGAGGCGGCCGGTGTCCAGGAGTCGATCGACTGGTTGAATGGTGACGTGAACCGCTTGCAGACCCAGCTGGCCGCCGAAGATGCGCAGCTGTTTCAACTCGAACAGCAGCGCAACCTGACGAGCGAGGCCTATCAGGCAGTACAGCGCAAACTCAACGAGGTGGTTTACCAGCAGGCAATCGATCCCATTGGCATCGAAATCCTGGAATCTGCCCAAAATCCGCACCAGTCGACGGCGTGGCCGCTGGCCTTGCGCCTGGCGGTGGCAGCACTGGGCGGCCTGGTGGTCGGCGTTGGTCTGGCCCTGCTGTGGGACCGTTTTATTGCGCGGCGCCCCAAGCTGGCCAATGCACACACGCCTGCGCATTGAGCGTGATGGGTCGCCCGCAGCCGAGATAGACGCGCAGGCGGGCAGGCGCAAATCGAGCTCGAGCCGGGTGTGGCTGGGGGTGCTGATGGTGTGGGCCACGCTGCACGTTCTGACCTACAACGTGGTCGTGCCGCTGTGGCAGGTGCCTGATGAGCCGGCCCACGTCGAGTATGCATGCCTGTTGGCACAACAGATGCGCGGCATCCAGCCCGAGACTGCCCAACCAGCGCTGCAGCAAACGATTGTGCGTTCCCTGGCAGCGCATCAGTTTTGGGCCCGTGTCGGGCAGCCACTGCCAGCGCAGCTGCCCGACGGTTTTGCGGACGATCCGTTTTTGCGCAACGCCGGACGGCAACGCGGTGATGAGCCGCCGCTTTATTATACCGTGCCGGCCCTCATCTGTGGCCTGCCCCTGCCACTTTCTGCTCAGGTCCACCTGATGCGGTTGGTGTCAGGGTTGTTTTTTGTGCTGGCAGTGCCGGTCGCCTGGTGGGCGGTACGTCCGCTGTGGCCAGACCGCCGGACGCCGGTGGTGGCAGTGGCGGCGACCATGGCCGCTCTGCCGATGCTGGCATTTTTAAGTGCGGGCGTTAACAACGACAGCCTGGTAACCCTGGTTGGTGCGGCCACGTTTGCCCTGCTGGTGCGCCTGGTTCGCCGGCCGCGCGGCCTCCTGGCCCTGGCCGTTGTGTTGGCGAGCCTGGTGGCGCTGTTCGTCAAAAAAACTGGCGTGGTCCTGGTTCCCCTGGCGGGCGTGGCTGCGGCGTGGTACCTGGTGCAGGTGTGGCAGCGAACGCGTTGGCGGCTGGTGGTGGTGCTGGTTGGTCTCACCCTGCTGCTCCTGGCGTTGATTCCCAGCCCGCTGCCGTGGGGTTGGGAAGGGCGCAATCAGCCGTGGGGCGTTGGCCGTACGCCGGCAGCCGCCCACAGCGGCCATTACGGTGTGCCGGTGTTCGATGCCGATTCCCAGGGATTTGGCCGCCTGTACCAGGTCGTGCACTGGGAGCTGCTGCCGGCCCTTCAGGGCCAAACGGTGCGCTTTGGTGCCTGGGTGCGGGCGGCACCGGGCCAGACGCTGCGCCTGGCGGTGCGCGATGACCAGCAGCTCGGTCGCGTCTATGGCCGCGGCACGGGCGACTGGCAGTGGCTGGAAGTCCAGCATACCGTGGCGCCCGGCACGACCGAGCTGCGTGTGCTGGTGTCGCCGGGCGTGGGTGAGGTGCCCGCCGAAACGGGAATGATCGAAGTGGACGACGCATCGCTGACCCTGGTGGGGACCGCGATGACGAGCAATCTGCTGCGTAATCCGGGATTGGAGCGGGGAACGACCTGGGGCAGCCGTTTGTGGAGGCCGCTGTGGGTTCGCTACGTGCAGCCCTGGCTGCGTGACGCCCAGCCGTGGCTGGATCAGGTTCGATACGTCGTGGTGCGTCCACTGCGTATCAGCTGGATGGCTGCCCAACAGGCACAACCGGCGGTAGGACCTCGCTGCGCCGGTGCGTTGTGCCTGTCCTGCACCACGGATCTGTGCCGGCGCCTGCTCTACGCGGCGCTGCTTTTCCCAGGTTTCTGGGGCTATTTCGGCTGGCTCCAGCTGCCCCTGCCTCTGCCGGTGTACGGCGTGTTGGGGGCAGCCAGTGGCCTGGCGGTGGTGGGCATCCTGGGGCAGGTTTTGCGCTATCGGCGTCTGCCGCCGGCGGGGCAGGCGGCCAGGCGTTTCGTTGTGCGTGTGGCGCGGTGGGCGGCACTGGCGATTGCACTGGCCGCGCTGATCGTACTGCTGCCGTTGGTCGTGTGGGGATGGCAGCCGCAGGCGCGCTATTTCTACCCGGTTCTGGTGCCGGTTGTATTCCTGGGCATCGCGGGATTACGTTTTTGGTCAGCACACTGGCAGCTGCGACACGGCCTGGCGTGGTACCTGGGCGGACTGCTGCTGCTCGATCTCTATGCCTTACTGGCGATTGTCATACCGGCTTATACAACGTGATGGACGATCCAAATAACTTAGACAATCCAAAATCCAAAATCCAAAATCCCAAATCCGAAGCCCGTCCGCGCCGGATTGCGGTCAACACAGGTTATTTGTTCATTGCCTATGTGATCGAGGCGGTGATTGCGTTCTTCCTGCTGGGAGTGGTGGCCCGCTACCTCGGCCAGGCTGGTTTCGGGCGCTACGCTTATGTGATCTCGTTCATCGAACTCGCCATCATGATTACCGAGTTCAGCAACTCGCGCGTGCTCGTGCGCGAGATTGCGCGCGACAAAAAGAACGCCAGCGTGCCGCTCGATGGCACATGGACCCTGCGCCTGCTGCTGTCGCTGCTGATGATCGTGGTGGTGATTGCCGCCGGCATGGCTACCGGCGCCGATCAGGAGCTGTGGCTGGCGATTCTCTTTTTCGCTGTATGCCAGGTCTTCTTCAACCTGGGTGAAGTCTTTACGGCCGTCTATCGCGGCTTTCAGCAGATGCGTTACCAGGCCATTGTCATCGTTGCCGGCCAGGCGTTGACCCTGGTGCTGTGCCTGGTGGCGATCTATCTTGACCTGGGTCTGGTAGGGTTATTCGCGGCACGCGCGGCTGCCAGCTTTGTGCGTCTGATCATCGCCTGGGTCATCAGCCGGACGCGGTTTCTGGCGGAACACATCAGCCGCAGCTGGCGCGAAATGTGGTATCTACTGCGCGAATCGATCCCGGTTGGGATCAACCTCGTGCTGCGACGTTTCATCTGGCGCGGCGGTATCTTGCTGTTGACGATTACACTCAATGCCCAGCTGGCCGGCAGTGGTGATTTGGCCGCCGGACTGCTCTATGGTCCGCTGCGCCTGGTGGAGCAGATGCGCATCGTGCCCGCTTCGCTGGTGGGGGCGCTGCTGCCGGTCATGTCCGAGCAGGCTCAGCAGGACATGACCCGCTTTCGCAGCACACTCTACCGCAGTTTCAAGCTGTTCATCACCCTCAGCCTGTTCCTGGCCGTCATCATCACCGTCCTGGCCGAACCGATCACGCACCTGTTGTTGGGCAGCGACCTGGCCGAGTCGTCGACGGTGCTGGGTGTGTTTGGCTGGATTATCGTCCTGACCTTTACTAACCAGTACTTCGAGGCGTCGCTGCTCGCCGTGGGCCGGCAGTGGATCGTGGCCTGGGGGCTGGCGATTGGGTTTGTGATTGGGGCATTGGCCAGCTGGCTGTGGCTGATGCCGACCTACCAGGCGCTCGGTGTGGCTTACGGCATCATGCTGGCCGAAGGGTTTGTGTTTGGCGTCAGTTTCGTGGCCATGATTCCCTATTTCAACCGGCGCCAACTCGTGGTGATGCTGGCCAAGATCGGCGCGGCCTGCCTGGTGACGGCTGCCACGTTCTACGTGCTGCGCTCGGCCAACGTCTTTCTGGCGGCGCTTCTTGGTACGTTGTCGTTCCTGGCGGCGGTACTGTTGTTCCGCGTATTCGATCAAAAAGAGCTCGAGGCGATCGTAACCATGGTAACGTTTCACAAGCGGCTGCGCTGGATCCGGCGCAAGCTGTTCGGGGTCGATCCCAGTGTGAGGCAGGTCGATGTCTGATCCAACACCACGGCCGCGCGTCATCGTGATCGGGCTTGACGGCGGCACCTGGGACCTGATCGACCCGATGATGGCGCAGGGCTGGATGCCGCACCTGGCGCGCCTGGTGCGCGAAGGCGCCCGCGCACCGCTGCGCTCGACCCTGCCGCCGCTGACGGCGCCCGCGTGGAGCAGTTTCATGACCGGGTTGAACCCTGGCCGGCACGGGGTGTATGCATTCCAGCGCGCACTGAACCGTTCGCTGGAACGCACCTTCGTCAATGCGGCGGCGATCCGCGCTCCGCTGCTGTGGGAACACCTCAGCCAGGCCGGTCTGCAGGTGGGGGTGCTCAACGTGCCCATCACCTACCCGGTGCGTCCCGTGCGCGGCTGGCTGGTCAGCGGTATGATGACCCCGTCGGAAGAGAGCGAATTCACCTGGCCCGCAGAGCTGGCGGACGCACTGCGCGCCCGCGACTATACGATCGACCTGCGTATTTTGAAACGCGAACGCGACTATCACGCGCCTGAACAGCGCCTGGCCCTGGTCGATGACCTGCGGCGGGTGCTGTTGGCGCGGCAGGCTGCCCTTGAGGAGCTGCTCTTGCCGCGCGGCGCCGAGTTTTTGATGGTCGTTCACGAAACACCCGATCGACTGCAGCATTACACCTGGCGCTACCTGGAAGAGAGCCTGGGACTGAACGGCCGGCAGCCCGCCCACACACCGGTGCACGCTGCCGTCGAAGCGGCCTACCGCGCCATCGATGACTGCATCGGGCGAACGCTCGAACAGGCCGCCGCGGAAGGGACACGGGTCTTTTTCGTCTCCGATCACGGGTTTGGACCACGCCACACGCGTGTGCACATCGACCAGTGGCTGGCCAACCAGGGGCTGCTGCGGTATGCCGCCGGTAAGGCCGACGTACGTCGCGTGCTCAAACCGTACATGCGGGCGCTCAAACGCCTGATACCGCGCCAGGTTCTGCTGCGCGGTCGCCAGGCCTTTGCCGTGAACCGCCTCCTCGACTGGTCACAAACCCAGGCCTACTCCGGTGTCGCGTCCGAATACGCGATCTACATCAACCTGGCGGGCCGCGAGCCCTACGGTGTCGTGCCGGCGGGTGATACGTACGAAACCCTGCGCCAGCAGATCAAAACCGGACTGCTGCAGCTGATGGACCCGCGCCGCGGCGAACGGGTTGTGACCGCCGTGTATCTGCGGGAAGAGATCTACCACGGGCCCTTCGTCGACCAGGCGCCGGATATCGTGTACGAGCTGGCACCCGGTTACGAGCCAACGTCCGAGGTCTCGCCGGGGCGCATCTTCACCGATGTCACCGGTGAAGGTGAGGGCATGCACCAGCCCGACGGTATCTTCCTGGCCTGGGGTTCGGAGATTCAGCATGGGCAGCTGCCAGCACCGGTCTGTTTGCCTGACCTGGTGCCGACCCTCTTTTATGCGCTCGACCTGCCCGTGCCGGCCGGTTTCGATGGCCGCGTGTTGGAAGAGGTCTTCACGCCCGCCCACCGGGCGGCTCATCCCCTGCGATGGGACGATCAGGGGGCCAACCTGGAACTGCCCGGCCCGCTGGCTGCACCAGCCCTGTCGGAAGCCGACGAGGCGAGCCTGCGCGAGCGGTTGACCGCACTGGGGTATTTGTCGTGAATGGGACAGGTGAACGTTTGACTGCCAAAAATCGTGTCGTTGTCATCGGGTTGGATGGCGCCACCTTCGATTTGATTACACCCTGGGTCCAGGCCGGCAAACTGCCGACCCTGGCCCGGCTGCTGGATGAAAGCACCGCCGCCCCGTTGGAATCGGTCCTGCACCCCTTTACCGCCCAGGCCTGGTCATCGATGGTGACCGGTGCCAACCAGGGCAAACACCGCATCTTCGACTTTTGGGAACGCGACTTTCGCACCTACGGCTTTCGTCTGACCAACGCCAGCTTTCGTTCCCTGCCGGCGTTGTGGACGCTGCTCAGCCAGGCCGGGCGGCATGTGATCGTGCTCAATGTGCCGATGACTTTTCCGCCCGAGGCGGTCAACGGGGTGCTGGTTTCGGGTTGGGATACGCCGGGCATGGGTGCCGCCTTCACCTACCCGCTTGAGCTGAAAGCGGAGCTGACGGCTCTGGCCAATGGGCAGCCCTACGTGATCGTACCGGATGATTGGAAGTACAGCACGGCTCAACGCGCCGACAAGGTGCTGAGCGAGCTGCAGCGGGAGATCGACGTGCGTTTTGCCGTGGTCACCAACCTGATGCAGCGCGAACCCTGGGATTTGTGCTTCTTCGTGGTGAGTGCCCTGGATGGTGCGGCCCACTTTTTGTGGAAATATCACGACCCGGCGCACCCGCTGTACGATGCGCAGGGTCGTGCCGAGCACTTCACAGAGGACCCCCTGCTGCAGGTGTACCAGCGGGCCGACCAACGCCTGGGCGAGTTTTTGCAGACCCTGCCGCCCGACGTGTACGTGCTCGTCGTGTCCGATCACGGTGAAGGACCGTTGGAAGACATCGAGATTCACCTCAATCTGTGGCTGGCGGAGCAAGGGTTATTGACGCTGCATGCCGCGGGCAGTCCCCGTTCGCCGCGCCGGATGGCCAAGTGGTTGGCGGCGCAGGCCGTGGAGCGCAGCAAACACGCTCTCTATGGGCGCGTGTCGTTCAGCACCCTCTCGCGCCTGCGCCACCTGTGGCCCGATCGTTTCCGGACCACGCTGGGTGAAGAATCGTTTTTTCCCGGCATCGATTGGAGCAGTACGCTGGCTTATTCGGAAGAGGTGCGCGGCAACATCTGGATCAACCTGCGTGGGCGCGATCCACACGGTATCGTCGAGCCCGGTGAGCTGTACGAATCCCTGCGTACCCGCATCATCGAAACCCTGCCCGCGCTGCGCGACCCGCACACCGGGCAGCAGCTCATCAAACGGGTGTGGCGCCGCGAAGAACGCTTCAGCGGCCCCTACGTAGAACGTTTTCCGGACCTGGTGATTGAGGCTGCGTACCCGGACCTGTTCCGGCCGCGCGGGGCGTATCAGGGAACGGCGCCCGTGCGTCATCTGAGTGTCGAAGAGATGCAGGGACGTCGCGTCACCGGCTGCCATCGCCTGCACGGCATCTTCCTGGCTCGCGGCCGCGGTGTACAGGAGGGGCAGTGGCTGCCGCACGCCAGCATCACCGACGTGGCACCGACCGTGTTATACCTCCTCGGGGAGCCGATACCGACCTGGATGGATGGTCGTGTCCTGGCCGATCTCTTTACCCCGGAGATGTTGACTGTTCAACCGATCCGCCACGATGGGCAGCTGGTTGCAACCCCTGGCAGTGCCGATGTCACGTACGACGATGCCGACGCGCAGAAATTGGCCGATCGTCTGGCCGGATTGGGGTACTTGTGACCGTGGGTGGGCAGCCGGTGGTGAGATCACGCGTACGTCTGAGCCCGGTTATCATCCTCGCCGGGGCCGTCCTGGCGGCGCTGATGGCGTTGCTGGCCGTTCGCGCCCCGTTTGCGGCGGTAGGGGTCGTCTTTGCTGCGGCGGCTGTGATGCTTGCCTGGTGGCGGCCTTTCTACCTGTTTGCCCTGCTCCTGTTTCTTTTGCCCTTCCACGTGTTTGCCGTACGGGTCATGACGGGGCCGTTAAACCTGGGTTCTGGCACGATCGAACTGTTCACCTACTGGAAAGAAGGGGTGCTGGTGCTGCTGGCCGGTGTGCTGGCGGTGCGTCGCCTGCTGGGGCAGGACCGGTTCCGTGTGGCGATCTACCCCTTCGACCTGGGACTGCTGGTCGTTGCGGTGATCATGGGGCTGTACGTCTTCGTTGGCCCGCGTCTGAGTATCGGAATCTACGGTTTCCGCAACTATCTCGAGCCGCTGGTGCTGTTTTATTTGCTGCGGGCGATGCCGGTCACGCGACGCGAGCTGAAATGGCTGGTCGTGGGCATGCTGCTCGTCAGTGTCGTCATGGCGGTTTTTGGCATTTACCAGGTGCGGGCGTGGACCTTCACCGACCTCTACAACTGGGGTTTTCGCGAGGCGGATGGCACGATTCCAACGGCTTTTTACACTGCCGAGGTCGAGCGCCAGCCGCATTTGCGGGCTGTGGCGACGGTTACCAGCCCCAACGAGCTGGGACTGATGATGATGGTTACGGTGGCGATCTGCCTGGTGCTGTTGATCCAGCCGCAGCGTCCCCTGTGGCAGCGTTACGTGCTCGTCGGCATATCGGCGCTGGCAGGTGCCTGTATACTGTACACCTATTCGCGCAGCGCCTTGATTGGCCTGGTGGTGATGCTCCTGACGTTGGCAGTGCTGGAAATTGGCCTGCGCAATCTGGGGCGGACCGCGCAGTATGTGCTGCGCCGGCCGGGCACGATCCTGGCCCTGGTCCTGGTCGCCGCGTTGATGGTGGTCGGCGCCGAACGCGTCGGTTTGGTGGCGCGCATCACGCGTGCCATCAACCTCAACGATCCCTCGGCGGTCGGGCACCTGGCCTCGTACGAGGCTTCGATTCCCTTCATCTTGGAACACCCGGCCGGGATTGGCATGGGGATGGCAGGACCGCGTGCCTTGAAGTTCGCCAACGAGGTCAGCATCGAGCACGTGGAGAGCTCGTACCTGCAGATGATGATGGAAATCGGTATCTTCGGAACCCTCTTCGTCGTGGGGGTCCTGCTGCTCATGGTGTGGACGCTGCGCCGCCAGCGCGGGCGCAGCGGTGATCCGTTCTTCGAGGCGATCAACCTGGCTGCGCAGGCATCCTGGCTGGGTGCGTTGGTGGCCTTCACCTTTTTGCCGTTGATGCAGGACCTGCAGCTGCTCGGGTACCTCTGGGTGGTGGCTGCCATTCCGCTGGCCGCGCTGCGCGAGGCTGCGCCATGACCGAGAACCGCACAAACGCTGCGCAACCAACCGTCGCCACGGTGATCGTCAACTGGAACGGCTGTGCCACGACCCTGGCCTGTGTCGGGACGCTGGTACAGGCCGGCCAGGACGCGGCGACGATCATCGTCGTCGACAACGGTTCGCAGGACGATTCGGTGGCGGTCCTGCGTGCCCATTTTGCAGCCCTGACGGTGGTCGAGGCGGGTGAAAACCTGGGATTTGCGCGGGGCAACAACCTGGGAATCCAGGCGGCCCTGGCGCATGGGGCGCCTGATTACCTGTTTCTGCTCAACAACGACGCGTTCGTCAACGCTGAAACGCTGCCACAACTGGCGGCGGCCCTGGCACGTTGGCCTCAGGCGGGCGCCGTGGTGCCCAAGATCTATCTGCCGGATGGCCAGCACCTGTGGTATGCGGGTGGGCACATCGACTGGAAGATGGGTGCCGGCGTACACCACGCCCACGGTGTGCTGGACGAAGGATTGGGGGATCGTGAGGGAATCACCGGGTTTGCCACCGGCTGCGCCCTGCTGGTGCGCCGCACGATTCTGGGTGACGCGGGTCTGTTCGACGAACGCTATTTTTTCATGGGCGAGGACGTCGATTTGAGCTTACGCCTGGCACACGCCGCGCAGCCGCTGGTGTACGTGCCAGCGGCCACCGTCGTGCATCATGTGGGCACCAGCTCGACGCGCCAGGGCCAGCCGTTCGTCTGGTACCACATGACGCGTAACCGGCTGCTGACGATCGCCAAACACGCCCACGGCAGCCAGAAGGCGCGTTTTTATGCGATCTGGCCGCTGTGGTGGGCGGTCAAGGCCGCGGTGTTCGCCGTGCAGGGCCAGCCCGAGGTGGCGCAGGCCATGTGGCGTGGGGTGCAGGATTTTCGTGCCGGGCGGTTTGGGATTACGG
>CAYUCC010000023.1:0-45402 GCA_964443225.1 uncultured Anaerolineae bacterium | reverse complement strand
GGAGTAGGGAGTAGGGAGTAGGGAGTATGATGGACACGAAGCTGCGCGTTTTGGTGGTGGGGTTGGATGCGGCGACGTTTTGGTTGATCGATCCGTGGGTGCGTGAAAACAAGCTGCCGACGCTGGCGCGGCTGCAGGCGGCGGGGGCGCGGGCGGAGCTGCGGTCGACGATTCCGTATGTGAGTGGGCCGGCGTGGGTGTCATTTGCGACGGGGAAACATCCGGGGAAACACGGTTATTTCGATTTTGCCCGCCGCATGCCGGGGCAGTACGGGGTGGAGTTGATCAACGCGGCGCACGTGCAGGCGCCGACGTTGTGGGCCCTGTTGAGTGATGCCGAGAAGCGGGTCATCGTCATGAACAGCCCGGTGACCTATCCGCCGCAGCCGGTCAACGGGGCGCTGGTGGGGTGCATGCTGACGCCCAGCCCACGCAGCCAGTTTACCTACCCGGCCGAGCTGCGCGAGGCGCTGTATGCCGCAGTGCCCGACTACCTGATCGAGTCGGCCGCGGCCAGTGCCGATCGGGTGCAGACCAAGGCGGCAGTGGCCCACAACGTGCGCCAGGGTACCGCCGCCCGCGCCCAGGCGACGCGCTTTCTCATGCAGCAGGTGCCGGATTGGGACCTGTGTCACGTCGTCTACTCTGAAACTGACCGCATCATGACCTACCTGTGGGACGACATGGACCCCAGCCATCCGCGGCACGATCCGGCACTGGCGGCGCGCTTCGGTGGGGAAATCGAAAATCACTACCGCGCAGCGGATGCCATCCTGGGCGATCTGCTGCGCGATGTGGTCGATCCAGCGGGCAACACGGTTCTCTTCGTGATGTCCGATCATGGGTTTGCCGGTGTCCACCGCTTCTTTTACCCCAACGTCTGGCTGCAGCAGAACGGCTACCTGGCGCTGAAAGGGGGACGACCGAGTTTCGCTGCCAGTGGTCTACAAACCGCACGCCGCACCTTGCAGCGCCTGGGGCTGGCACATCCGGCGCGGCAGATGCTGCGTAAGGTGCTGCCGGGCTGGGGCACCGCCAGCCGGCTGCGCGAGTTTGCCTTCACCAGCAGCGTCGATTGGTCGCAGACGCGCGCCTTTTGGGCTTCCGATAACGGCATCAGCCTCAACGTGCGCGGCCGCGAAGCCGAAGGGATCGTGGCACCTGGCGCCGAGTACGAGGCGTTACGCGATGAAATTGCGGCCCGTCTGTTGGCGCTGTGTGAGCCGCAAACGGGGGAGCGGGTCGTGGCCGAAGTCTGGAAACGTGAAGAGATCTACCAGGGGCCCTTCGTCGATTGGAGCCCCGATTTGCGCGTGGTGTGGCAGGAGTACCCGGCCGAAAGGCGCACCCATTTTTCGGCGGGTGAGCCGTGGGCGGATGCACCGTTTGCCTACACCGGCCAGACGGGTGACCACGCGCGCGACGGGATTTTGTTGGCCTACGGGCCGCACGTGCGATCGGGTGTCACGCTGCCACGCGCCAGTATTGTCGACCTGGCACCGACGATTCTGTGGCTGCTGGGCCAGCCGGTACCTGCCGATTTCGATGGCCGCGTGCTGACCGAATTGTTCGAGCCAGACTTCGTCGCCCGGCGACCGGTGCAGGGTACCGGTGCCACGGGCGACGTGGCGGCAGTACCGCAGACCATGACCATGGAGGACCAGGCGGCGCTCGAGGAACGATTACGCGGCCTGGGGTATATCGCGTGAGACGAAACAAGTTGGGAGTTGACGCACGCAGGCGGTGGTTGGCGTGAATGTGGCGATCGATGCCCACATGGTGGGCGAACGCGAAACCGGCAATGAAACCTACACCTTGAACCTGGTGCGGGCGCTGCTGGCCCTGCCGCGTGAGGTGACGCACCCATTGGAATTTGTATTGTATACGACGCATCCCGCGCGCCTGCAGGCACAGCTGGCACCGGTGCATCACCCGCGTGTGCGCCAGATCCGCCCGGCAGCGGCACCGCTGCGGATTCCGTTCGCCATGCCGGCGGCCACGCGTTGCGACCGGATCGACCTGCTGCACGTAACCTACGTAGCCCCGCCGGTCGGCACGTGCCCCTTCGTCGTCACCGTGCACGACATTTCGTACACGCGCTACCCGCAGTTCTTTTCACCGCGCGACCGCTGGATGTTGTCCACGCTCGTACCCATGACCATGCGGCGTGCGGCGTGCATCATCACCGTCTCCAACCACGCGCGTCGCGAGATCGTCGACCGCTACGGGATTGCGCCGGCGCGCGTGGCCGTCACTTACGAAGCGGCCGCTGAGCAGTTTGTACCGGTTGCCGACCCGGCGCAGCGGGAGACGGTGCGGGCCCGCTACGGTTTGCCCGCTGCCGCGGCTGGCCGGTATTTTTTTGCCCTGGGCAACCTGCAGCCGCGCAAGAATATGGCGCGCCTGATCGAGGCGTTTGCCCGTCTGCGGCGCCACGGTGACGTGGACGACGTGCACCTGGTCATCGCGGGCAAGGCCATGTGGCGCGAGTCTGAAGTCTACGCCGCCGTCGAGCAGGCGCAGCTCACGGACCGGGTGCATTTTGTGGGATACGTGGCCGACGAAGACCTGCCCGCGTTGTACAGCGGGGCGCTGGCCTTTGTCTATCCTTCGCTGTACGAGGGTTTTGGATTGCCGCCATTGGAGGCGATGGCCTGTGGCACACCGGTGATCTGTTCCAACGCCGCATCACTGCCCGAGGTTGTGGGTGATGCGGCACGACTGATCATACCTACCGACGTCGATGGGCTGGCCGGTGCCCTCTTTGCGCTGGCGAGCGATGCAGGTTTGCGGGCGGCGTTGATCGACCAGGGGCACCACCGCGCGGCCCAGTTTTCGTGGCGGCGTTGTGCCGAAGAAACACTGGCCGTGTATCGCGCGGCATTGAAGAGGGGACAACCCAAAGGATGACGTACGCGCTGCCCGGTTTGGCGGGCGGCGCGTAACGTGGTAGACTGCGATCAGCATGATGAAGATTGCACTTATGGGCACACGCGGGGTGCCGGCCAGTTACAGCGGTTTCGAGACGTGTGTCGAGCAGTTGGGCAGCCGCCTGGTGGAGCGTGGGCATGCGGTGACGGTGTACTGCCGCAGCCACCACATCACCACCGATGCGCCGACCTACAAGGGCATGCGGTTGGTCAAACTGCCGACCGTCAAAAACAAATACCTGGATACGATTGTCCACTCGTTCCTGTCCAGCCTGCACGGTTTGAGCCAGGGGTACGACATCGTGCTCTATTTTATTGCCGGCAACAGCCTGGTAACCTGGATTCCGCGCCTGGTGGGGCAGCGTACGATTCTCAACGTCGATGGGTTGGACTGGAAACGGGCCAAATGGCCGCCGCTGGCCAAACGGTACATTCAATTTGCCGAGCGTATGGCCACGGTCCTGCCCAATGCGTTCGTTACCGACAGCCGTGTCGTGCAGCAGTTCTATCGTGACACCTATCACGCCAACTCCCCGTACATTGCGTATGGGGCGGAGCTGCCGCACCGGCCGCCCGGCGCCACGTTGGCGCAGTGGGAACTGGAGGCGCGCCGGTACGTGCTGTTCGTTGGGCGTTTGGTGCCGGAAAACTGCGCCGATCACCTGGTGCAGGCGTTTGCCGGGCTGGACACCGATTTCAAGTGCGTGATCGTGGGGGATGCGCCGTATGCCGATGCCTACATCGCCGACTTGAAAGCCACGACAGATCCGCGCGTCGTGTTTACGGGCTACTGCTTTGGGGAAGGTTATTGGGAGCTGGCATCCAACGCCTACCTGTTCGTGGAGACGTCGGGCGTTGGCGGTACCCATCCCGCTTTGGTCGAAGCGATGGCCTTCGGTAACTGTGTGGTTGCCCATGCAACCCCCGAAAATGCCGAGACCATCGGTGACGCCGGTTTTTTGTACGACGGCCAGATCGGGGCCGCAGCCCTGGCCGGGCTGCTGCAGACACTGCTGGATGATCCTGCGTTGGCAGCAGGCTATCGCGAGCAGGCGGCGGTGCGGGCTGCTCAGGTGTACAGTTGGGAACACGTCACCGATGCCTATGAGGCATTGTTCGATCGGGTCCGCCGCGCCTGAAGCGGGAAACTGAACCCAGTGCCGGAGCAGGGCACACAGGCAGTATGTGACCAGGAAGGGTCACTTCTGGATAACGAACTATGCGCAGGTACTATCAATCGAATTACGTGTTGTTCCTGGCGGTTGCCGATCTGGCGCTCACCTGCATTTCGCTCTTTTTAGCCAGCCAGGCGCGTTTGATACTGCCATGGGGTACGCGGCTGACCGAGAAGTTGGTTCAGCTGCCTCTTCTCGTCTATCTGGCGGCAATCGTCATCTGGGGGGGTGTCTTTGTCCTGCTCTCGGTCTACGATCAACGCCGCACACTGCGCCTGGTGGACGAAGCCCAGCTGGTGACGGCAGCGGTTGGCCTGGGGACGCTGGTTTTTGCCGGCTTGCTCTACCTGACCTACCGCGATATTCCACGCCTGCTGTTTCTCTATTTCGTGGTGGCCAACGTCGCGCTGCTGCTGGCGCTCCGCATCATGCTGCGTCTCGGCTTTCATTTTGCCGGTTCGCGCCAGCTGCAGGAAGTGCGTGTGCTGATCGTCGGCGCCGGTAAGGTGGGCCGGCAGGTGGCGCAGCAGATGAACGAACGCCGGTGGACCGGACTCACGCCGGTCGGTTTTCTGGATGACGACCCCACCAAGTGGAACGTCATCGTCGAAGGGATTCCGGTCCTGGGGCGCCTGCTCGACGCCACCCACGTCGTGCGCGAACTTGGCATCGACGAGGTGGTGTTTGCCCTGCCCCTACGTGCGCACCGGCCCCTGGAGGAGCTCGTGATTGCCCTGCAGACCGAACCGGTGCGTGTGCGTGTCGTGCCCGATTTTTTCGACCTGGCGATCTTCCGCGCCACGATCGAAGAATTTGGGGGCATGCCGCTGATCGGCCTGCGGGATCCGGCCATCGATGGCTACAATCGGGTGATCAAACGTGCTTTCGACCTGGTCCTGGCCAGCGTGTCGCTGGTGGTGGCTGCACCGTTGATGCTGCTGCTGGCGCTTGCGATTCGCCTGGACTCGCCGGGGTCTGCGCTGTTCAAACAGCAGCGTGTCGGTGAAAATGGCCGCCTGTTCACCATGTTCAAATTCCGTTCCATGGTCGTCGACGCCGACCGGCGCCAGGCGGAGGTACTGCACACCACGGGCGAGGGTGTCGTGGTGCACAAACAAGCCCACGACCCGCGCGTGACGCGGATGGGGCGCTTTTTACGCCGTACCAGCCTCGACGAACTGCCGCAGCTGATCAACGTACTGCGCGGTGACATGAGCCTGGTGGGCCCTCGTCCCGAGCTGCCCTACCTGGTCGAACGTTACGAACCCTGGCAGCGCCAGCGTTTTGCTGTGCCGCCCGGTATGACCGGCTGGTGGCAGATCAACGGCCGCAGCGAACGACTGATGCATCTGCACACCGAAGACGACCTGTACTACATCCGCAACTACTCACCCCTGCTCGACCTGCGGATCTTGTGGCGTACGGTCGGCGTGGTCCTGCGCGGGCGGGGGGCGTATTAGGGCCTGTGAATCTCCCAAACCGCTCCTTGATGATCGTTCTTTGTGTGGTTTTGTCGTTGAGTATCGCCACCGCTGACAATAAGACCTCCGAGGTGTTGGGTCCTGCATCCCCTACACCCAACATTATTTTGGTGCTGACCGACGACCAGGATGTGCGACTGCACAGTTTGGATTTTATGCCCCAGGTACAGACGCACCTGGTCAGCGCCGGTATGACTTTTGATAATTTCTACGTTCCCCTGCCCCTCTGCTGCCCTTCACGCGTGACGCTGCTGCGGGGGCAGTACGCGCACAATCACGATGTCCTCGGCAACCTGCCGCCGATAGGTGGCTTTCAGAAGGCGTACGCCGCCGGCGTGGAAAACGCGACCCTGGCGACCGCACTGCGGCTGCACGGTTATCGGACCGCGCTCATCGGCAAGTATCTCAACGGCTACCCACTGCCCGAAAACCCGACGTACATTCCTCCGGGCTGGGATGAATGGTTCAGCCCCATCAACGACGCTGCTTACAATAGTTACGGCTACACCGTCAATGACGATGGCATGCTCCGATACTACGGGAACAGGCCCGTGGACTATATCACCGACGTACTTGCGCACGAGGCCATCAGTTTCATCGAGGACACCGTGTCGACTCGCCCTGGGACCCCCTTCTTCCTGGAATTGGCCTTCTATGCACCACATGCACCGGCCAATCCAGCGCAGCGTCACGCCGAACTTTTTCCCGCAATCCAGGCACCGCGCACACCCGCTTTCAACGAGGCCGACATCAGCGACAAGCCGGCCTGGATACAATCCCTGCCACCGCTCACGGCCGCGGAGATCGCGTCCATCGACACACTCTACCGTCAGAGGATACGGTCGCTGCAGGCCGTGGATGAGGCTGTGGCGCGGTTGATGCAAACCCTGGCGCAGACCGGTCAACTCGACAACACCTACATCATTTTCACATCGGACAATGGGTTTCACCTGGGCCAGCACCGGCTCCTGCCCGGCAAGGGACGGCCTTATGACGAGGACACCGCCGTGCCATTCATTGTACGCGGACCCGGGGTGACACCGGGCACGACGCAGACCGCCCTGGCCAGCATGATCGATCTGGCTCCAACCGTTGCTGATCTCGTTGGGGCCGAGATGGAAGTACCCGTTGATGGCCGGTCGCTGGTGCCGCTGTTTGGCTCGGCCGCGCCACCCCCTGCCTGGCGTGAGTCTCTGCTCCTGGAAGCCTTTCCTATTTCGATAGGACAAACATCTCTGCAATCGGATAACCTGGAACCCCCCGATGCATCTGACCTACAGCTGGGGTTGGACAACGCCGAACGTCCGCCGTACTCCGCACTGCGCACAGCAGGGTACAAGTACGTCGAACACAGCGGCGGCGCATGCGAGTTGTACGATCTGATCCGGGATCCGCACGAGCTGGACAACGTATACCCCGACGCCGCGCCGGAATTTGTTGCTCAGGTGTCGGCATTGCTGGCGACCTATAAAGTCTGTGCCGGCAGTGGATGCCGCACGATCGACAGCGCATCACCCCCTCCACTCCGCCTCATGCGACAGCCCCGACAGTACTTCCCCTTGATGCGGGTCCGGTAAACGTATCATAAGAAACCCAGCGGGTGATTTCGGCGTCGAACAACCATCCTGATGCGCCTTGCCAGCCCCACAACAGCCCTCCCCACGCCACCTACGCCGCACACCCCCCCTCCTAATCCTTTCGTATTACCATCCCTACTCCCTCCCCGTACTCCGTACTCCGTACTCCCTACTCCCTCCGCTCAAATTAACCCAAATGACGTATTGAATTCACCCCGCCGACGTGTTATTCTTGAACCAACGATGCATGTCAAACCCGCGCTGGATGGCGTGTGGTTTTTGTCATTGAAAATCCTGGAGGAAACATCCCATGAAGCCTTACCGCATTCTGACCCTCTTTGCACTCGTGGTGCTCATCGCCACCACGGTCGTGCCGGCATTTGCTGCGGACCCGAATCCGGGTTCGGGCAGTGCCGACGTCACCGTGATGTACGCCAACGATTCGGGGCCATCGACGACCGTTTTGGCCCAGTACTACAACCCGAGCGGCGGCTCACCGGCCGGTACACGCCAGCAGCAGCTGGGCCCCTTGGGCTCGTACCAGTTCAGGGCATCCGATTCTGGCCTGCCTGATAACTGGGTCGGCTCGATGGTCCTCTCCGCCAGCAGCGAACTCGCCGCCACAGCCACCATTCAGTGGACGGGTGCACCCCTCGGTGACGGTCGCGAAGCGGACACCTACACCGGCTTCGGCAGCGGCTCGTCGCAGATGAACATCCCTTACCTGGTGTACGCGCCGAATGCGCAGTACTCGGTGATTTCGGTGCAGAACACCGAAGCCAATACCACGGCCAACATCACCATGCGCTACTACAACCGCAACGGTGGTCTCGACTTCACCATCACCGACCAGATTCCGGCACTCGGCCAGAAGATGTACGACATGCACGTTCCTGGCGCCAAGGTGCCGGTATGGAGCCAGTCGTCCTACTTCCAGACGAACGGCACCTGGACTGGCTCGGTGGTCATCAGCACCGGCGGGTCGGACCAGAAGGTTGCTGCGATCAACAACAACTTCTGGCCGCGCTACAACGTTGCCTACAACGGCGGCAGCCAGGGTGCACGCAAGTTGTTCCTGCCTTCGGTCGAGCGTCGCTACACCAACCCCAACACCGAACCCGGCTGGCTGGGCTTCAGCCTGACCACCGTGCAGAACCTGGGTACAGGCCCGACCAGTGTCACCGTCAAGTACGTCAACAAGGACACGGGCAACGTCGACCTGAACATCGGCCCCATTACGCTGAATGCGGGCGTGGCCGTGGGCTGTAACACCCGCTCCGGCGGTGTCGGCTGTGTCGATCGTTCGGTGTTCAACGTGTTGGGTGGTTCGTGGTCCGGCTCGGTCATTGTCGAATCGACCAGCCAGGACGTGGCCGCGGTCAACTTCTCGATCCGCCCGCGTGACAACGAAGCAGGTGGTTACACCGGTGCGGCAACCGTCTTCGCCGGCACGAAGAACTTCCTGCCCGAAGTCTACCAGATCGGCGGTGCCGGCAACAATCGTACCCAGTGGTCGCTCATCCGCATCCAGAACGTGACCAACCAGACGGCCAACGTCGAAGTGAAATTCGTCAACCGTGACGGCACCACAGCGACGACCCGTAACCTGACCATCGGCGGCGAGAAGTCATCCAACTTCAACCTGCGCGGCGACGACCAGGTCAACCTGGGCGGCAACTGGACCGGTGCGGTGTACATCACCTCCAACCAGCAGTTGGTGGCAGTCGTCGAGAACCTGTGGGGCCTGCAGCGCCTGGCAGCGTACAACAGCTACAGCCGCTAACCTCCAACGCTGTAAAACCATCAAGGCCACCGGGTTACCCGGTGGCCTTTTTTTGCGGTGGGTCTGCCTTCGTGCGCCGCAGCATCACTGCGCTTTTCGTAGGTATCATGGTGGACACGTCACAGCCCCCTATGGTATAATCACGCCAGGCATCCGCAGGTATCACACGGAGGAAGGGAGCACACGAATGGAAATCATTGTCACCGAAATGAAGCGCTGCGTTTTGGTCTCGGTGTCGGGTCGTGTCGATGGCAGCACGGCGCCCGATCTGGCCAAAGCCCTCAAGTCACTGCAAGACGGCGGCCACTTCCGGATTGTACTGGATATGGGGGGCGTTACGTTTCTGAGCAGCGCAGGGATCGGCGTGTTGGTGAGTCATTGGAAATCGGCGCGGCGCTGGAATCGTGGCGATGTGCGCCTGGCCAACCTCAGTCCCAAGATCAAAGATGTCCTCGAACTGACGGGTCTGGACGAACACTTTACCCAGTTCGACAATGCCGTCGAAGCGGTCGGCAGCTTCTGATGCCGGTGTCTCACGATCCGGTGCCGTGCACCACCCTTCTGCTCCATGCGCGATCGCTGGACTCTGACGGTCAACAGTGATGCGCGCCAACTGGCGCGTATCGGCGAATTCATCATTCAAGCTGGTAATGCTGCCGGCTTGAATGACCGCGCGTTGTTTGCCGTCGAATTGGCGTGCGACGAAGCGTGCAGCAACGTGATCGAACACGGCTACGCAGGCCAGCCGGGCGAGATTCGGATCAGCTGTTTCGTTTCCGAGACCGACTTCGTCGTCGAGGTGGTCGACCGCGGCCCGCCGTTCAACCCCTTGTCCGTCAAACCAGCCCCGGCTGCGACGTCGATCGACGATATTCCCGTTGGCGGGCGCGGGATCACCCTCATCCGCAAGCTGATGGACAGCGTGGCGTATGCCTTCGACCCCTACGAGGGCAATCGTTTGACCATGACCAAACGCGGCGTCGTTCCAGCGCCGCGGGCCGCGGACCTGGCATGAACGAGCCAATTCCTGCGATTTCCACGGTCGCGGCACCCATCGGCCACACGCCTCTCGAACACGACGAACTGCATGCCCTTGCCGAGGCGGGCCAGGCCATCCTGCAGGCGCAGATGGATGCCGGCCGTATGTTCGAGCTGATCTACGAATATGCCTCGCACCTGGTCGATACGTCCAACTTTCACCTGGGCCTCTTCGAGGACGACGACCTCGTCTTACAGGTGTGGGTGCGGGATGGTGAACGGCAGCCGGTCACGCGTTTCCCCGGGGCGGCCGCTGAGGGCATCGTAGGGTGGCTGCGCCGTTACCGCCGGCCGCTGCTGGTCCGTGATTTTCAGGCGGAAATGGATTCACTGCCCGCCCGCCCCAGCTACGAGAGCCAACACCCGCCGCGTGCCGCCATTTTTGTGCCCATTCTGGCCGGTGATCTGGCCATCGGCAGTCTGGCGGCGCAGAGTTTTACCCCAGAGGCGTATAACGAGGCCCATCTTCGTATTCTGTTCATCCTGGCCAACCAGGCCGGCGTGGCCCTGGTCAATTCACGCCTCTTCCAGGTCGTCGAGCGGCGCGCCCGCCAGCTGCAGACGGTGGCCGAGGTCAGCCGCAAGGTCGTGGCCATCCTCGATCTGGACCAGCTGCTCACCCAGGTCGTGAATCTCATCCAGGATCGATTTGGTTATTATCACGTACAGATTTTCCTGGTTGATCAGGGCAGCGGGCGCGCCTATTTCCGCGCCAGTTCGGGGCACCGCCTGAACGAGATGTGGCGCGAGCGTGGACGGTTTGTGCGGATCGGCCAGGAAGGCATCATCGGCTGGGTGGCGGCCCAGGGTGAACCGCTGCTGGCCAATGACGTGTCACAGGAAGCGCGTTACGTGCCCGACGACCCTCGTTTGCTGCCCGCAACACGCGCCGAGCTGGCGGTGCCGCTCAAAGTGGAAACGCGGGTACTGGGTGTGCTGGACGTGCAATCGACCGAACGCGACGCCTTCAGCGATGAAGACCTGTTCATTCTGAAAACGCTGGCCGACCAGATCGCCGTGGCGGTCGAGGATGCACGTCTCTACCAGCGGGCCCGTGACGAAGCCGCGATTTCGACGGCTCTCCTCGAAGTGGCCAACGCCATCGGTCGTCCCCACCACCTGTCCGAGCTGGCCACGACGGTCGCGCGGCTGACGCCGCAGCTGGCTGGGGTCGATCGCTGCACCATCCTGCTGCTGGACCAGGCCGAGAACCAATTCGAAGTCATTGCGAGCCACTGCCTGCCCAACGTGCGCGACGTGCAGCCGGTGCCGGTCGGGCTTAAAATAGCTGCGGCCGATTTTCCCCTGATCGACCGTGTTGCGCGGACGCGCAGCCCACTCGCACTGGAGGAGATGAGCGGCTCGGTGCAGATACCGGCCAAAATCGCCGGGCAGTTCGACGTTCACGGTGTGCTTGCGGTGCCGCTCATCGTACAGCACGAAACCCAGGGCGTCATCCTGGTGGACGAGGCAGAGCATCCGCACGCCTTCAGCGGCCGGCAGATCGAGATCGTGCGCGGCATCGCCAGCCAATTCGTCGTCGCGATCGAGGGCGCACGCCTGCTAGCCCAGGAGAAAGAGCGGGTGCGCATTGGCGAAGAGCTGCGTCTCGCCCATTTGATCCAGGCCAGTTTTCTGCCCGAGTCGGCACCCGACCTGGTGCACTACGACGTGAACCATCACTGGCAGGCGGCGCGCGAAATGGCGGGCGATTTTTATGACTACATCGCCCTGCCGGGTAACCGCCTGGGTCTGGTGATCGCCGATGTCTCAGACAAAGGGGTTCCGGCGGCGATGTACATGTCCCTGGCCCGCACGTTGACGCGCGTCGTCGCCGCTGACCGCCGCTCTCCGGCGCGTGTCCTGCGCCGCGTCAACGAGCTGCTGCCGGCCAATTCGCGCTCCGATATGTTCGTTTCGATGTGGTACGGTGTGTTGGACCCCCAGCGAGGTGAGGTGAGTTATGCCAACGCCGGCCATGCGCCGCCGTTGTTCGTCACCGCCCACAACGGCCGTGCCCGCTTCCTGCGTAAGCACGGCCTGGTCTTGGGCGTCCTGCCGCACGCGTCGCTGTACGATGGCACCGTACGCATGCGGCCTGGGGACGTCCTGGTGCTGTATACCGACGGTATCACCGATATGTCGAATCCCGAAGGGGAGTCGTTCGATGCGCAGCGTCTGCTGTCGGTGGTGGTGGACCATCACACCGACAGTGCGCAGGACATCATCGCGGCAATTTGTGAGTCGCTGCGCCAGTTTGCGGGCGGTATACCGCCTGCCGACGACCTGACACTCATCGTCATCAAACGACGTCTCTGAATGGGACCCACGTGATGCTGCCACTCCATCCACGCCTGGTTCATTTTCCGATCGCGCTGCTGGTGACGGGCGTGCTCCTGGTGCTGCTGCACCTCTGGCGCCGGCAGGATTGGCACGGTTTTTCTTTCGAGCGTACGGGCTTTGCCAGCCTGGTGGTGGGGTGGCTCGCCGTGGTACCGGCGGTGATATCAGGACTCATCGACCAGAACGCCATCGCCATGGATTCTCCGGCGCGAGTGGTGTCGAACAACCACATCACGGCGATTGTGGTGACCTGGATCGTATTCGGCCTGGCGATCTACCTGCGGATTCGCCAGCGGTCGATCATGGATGACCCGCGCCGGCGGTGGCTCTACGTTGGGCTGCTCCTGGCCGGCCTGCTGGGGCTGCTCGTCGCCGGCGAGTTGGGCGGCCAGCTCACGTATTTGTTTGGCGTTGGGCAGGTGTAAGGAGATACGACACATGGACGAAAAAAGCAAACCAAAAACAAAACTGTACACCGGCGTGGGTGACGAGGGGTATACCGGCCTGCTGGGTCGTGATCGGGTGCCGAAATACAACGTGCGCCCCGAAGCCTACGGCACGGTCGACGAGGCATCGGCTGCGCTTGGGATTGCCCGTGCGACGGCCAGGGACACGCGCACGGCGGACATCATCCTGGGCGTGCAGCGTGATCTCTATAACCTCATGGCCGACCTGGCCACGCTGCCCGAAGCTGCGACCCGGCCACCCTGGCTGCACACACGCAGCACCGAGTGCCTGGAGGGACTCATCGCCGAGATGGAGGACGAAGTCGAGCTGCCACCGGCGTTCATCGTGGCCGGTGACAGCGTGGCCGGGGCCAACCTGGAACTGGCGCGCACCATCGTGCGCCGTGCCGAACGCGTGGTCGTGCGCATGCTGCACGAGGGCGAGCTGCGCAACGACGAACCGGTGCGTTACCTCAACCGGTTGAGCAGTCTCTTGTTCCTGCTGGCACGTTTGGAAGACCGCGCGGCCGGTGTTTCTTCATTTACGCTGGCCAGGTTGGGATAGCCGATTGGACCGGTGCTCTGCAAGGTTGGATTTTGGTACCATTTTGCGCTTGACCAGCGGCAGGATCGGTACACATTCTAACCTAACAGAGCACTATGAGGAGGTGGACGTGACCGTTCTACTGGGTGCGCATATGTCGATTGCCGGCGGCGTGAGTAAAGCCTTCGAGCGAGGTCAGTCGATCGACTGTAGGTGTATGCAAATCTTTACCCGCAACCAAAACCAATGGCAGAGCAAACCGCTCGAAGCCCAGGAAATCGAACGCTACCAGGCCCTCGCCCAATCCACCGGCATCACGCCGGTCGTTGCGCATGCCTCGTACCTCATCAACCTGGGATCTCCCGATCCGGTATTGTGGGCGAAATCGGCCGATGCGTTACAGGTTGAACTGGAACGTGCCGAGCAGCTGGCGATCCTGGGGGTTGTGTTCCACCCAGGCTCGCACATGAATACCAGCGAACCCGAGGGAATCGATCGTATTGCACGCGGCATCGACCGCGTGCACGCCGCGACGGCGGGCATGCGCACATTGACTCTGCTGGAGAACACAGCCGGCCAGGGTGCTCACCTCGGCTACCGCTTCGAACACCTGGCGGCCATCATAGCGGCGGTCGATGATCCCAGCCGGATTGGCGTCTGTTTCGACACCTGCCATGCCCTGACCGGCGGCTATGAGTTTCGCGATCGCGACAGTTATTTGCGCCTGTGGGACGAGTTCGATCAGGTGGTTGGCCTGCCGCGCCTGGCCGTGTTTCACCTCAACGATTCCAAAAAGGACCGCGGCAGCCGCATCGATCGCCACACACACATCGGCGAGGGATTCCTTGGTATCGAGCCGTTTCGCCTGATCATGACCGACGCCCGTTTTGCTGCCGTGCCCAAAATCCTGGAAACACCCAAGGAGGACAACATGGCCGAGGACGTGGTCAATCTGAACCTGCTGCGCAGCCTGCTGTAAACGACTTACCAGGCCGCCGTGGTGTCGACCTGGTCGTGCCGGAAGAAGCGCCGCGCCCGCTGGACTTCGGCCGGCGCCGGTTGGCGTAGGGCCAGCAGGTTGCGCAGGCCCTCCACGCGGCGCACTTCCAGGTCCTGCAGACGATCGATGATCCCCGTTTTGATCTGGCTGTCGGCCACGGCCGGCACGGCGGCGCGCATGAGGTCCCACCGCCCTTCGAAGTCGCGCAGACAGACGAGCAGGGTCCAGTAGTCGTTGTACGTGTAGTGCACTTCGACACCCTGCACCAGCACAGCCGAAAACGTCTCGCCGCCGCGTGGTTCGGGGCGTTCGATCCGCATCAGCTGACCAGGCTGTGCCGTCATGGTGTCGTACGCGGCGGCAATGTGCTCCCCCTGGGCGGACGAGATTTGGCGTGTAGACGCCAGGAAGGCGTAAAAATCGCGCACCAGGCGGGCCATCGCGGTCCGTTCGGCCAGGCCGATGCGCCCCAGGACCTTGCGGTCGGTAAAATCGGTTACCAGCTCGCTGAGATGATAGGGCTGCACGTCGTCGAGACCGCCAATTTCGCGATCCAGATGATCGAGGTACCAGGCGAAAAAGCGCAGGGTTTCCCACGCGTTTTCCAACGATTCGTCATCGGCACCAGCCGCAGCCAGGGAACGCAGGAATTCTTCGGCCTGGGACTGCTGCACGAAAGATTCCCATTCGACCTCGGTAGTGAAGTAGCGCGCGACCTGGTGCAGGATGCGCGTCAGAGCTTCCCGTGACTCACCCATAGGTTTATTTCCCTCCAGCAGGCTGCGGTGCTTTTTTGGACAGGGGCTCGAAACCCTTGCCCATCACTTCGTGGGCCTGGTTGATGATGACGAAGGCACTGGGATCGACCTGGCTCACCAGTTTGTGCAGGGCGTTGACCTGCTGCGGCGTGATCGCACACAGCAGCACGTTGCGCGTCTCGCCGGTGAAACAGCCGGTGCCCTCCAGACTGGTGACACCCCGATGTAGATTTCCCATCAGGCTGTCGGCCATGGTCTGGCCATGCTGCGTAATGATGATCGCCAACCGCTCACGCCGTGTCAGCTGCACCGGCAAGCCGACCCCATCCAGGTTCAACCCGGGTACGCCGTGCGGAAGGACCTCGCTGGTCGTTTCCCGCAGGTTCACGGTGATCCAGGCGGCGAGCAGCAGCACCAGCGAACCGATGAGCACGGCGCCAATGACGAAGGGCCCCGGGATGCTCCCAATTGCAGCGCGCGCCACGATCGTCTCCCAGGCGCTGGCCGGCACCGGGTGGACCGCCAATTTCGAAAGCCAGGCGGCCACCAGCAGCAGAATGATCCACTGGTAATTGCGACGAAAACGACGGCCCAACGCCTCCAACATCGTAATTGGAAACTCCGGCGTCAGCAGACTGTCCGTCAGTTTGTTTGCCCACTGCGGACCCGGTGCAAACGGCGGGATCAGCATCGCCGCAAAAAAATCGGTTTCCATCAGGCGCACGCGGTAGGCCCACAGCTCGTAATGCCGGTAGCGGCGTGATTCCATCCACCAGAAGAGCAGCACCATGGCCAGTACGATGAGCAGGATGAAATGGGGCAGCAGTTCGGCTCCAAAGGCCAGGCTGAGAGCCGCGCCCGTCGTAATCACGGCCCAGTTGGTGGTGGTGTCCAGGCGTAGACGCCATGTATTCGAGCGCGACAGCTCACCGCGGTAGAAGTGCACCATCGCCGTGGTGAATTCGCTGGCGCGCAAGTGATAGCCGCGATAGGTCCACACATCGTTTTCATCCCTGGCGTCCGCCAATGGTTCATCCTCGATGCTCATCGCGGTCCCTCCTGCTCATTTGTATTGTGGAAGCGTACCGGAGATTAGCAGATTGCGCGGTGCGATGCACTGATGAAGAACATATTAGGCATTACGATTTGCTGGTAATCGGGGGTGGTGCGGGGGTTTCTGGACACACCGCGGGTATTGTGGCATAATCCGTCGGTCTGTTTCACCTGCCGGACGCTGCTTCCCCCGTGTGAAAAGAAAGGACACCTGCCCCATGACCATCACACCGCTGCCGATCCCGGGACCACTTGGTTTGGGGGACCTGTTGGATCGTGCATTTCGTTTGTACCGTGCGCATTTCTGGTCGCTGCTGGCCATCGCGGCGGTGGTGATTGTGCCGGTGGCACTGGTTACCGGGTTTTTTTCGAGCACGGCAGCGGGTAATTTTCTCGCCTTTGGTGACCCCGCGTCGTTCGCACCCGTTGACGATACCGACTTTTTCGTCGACGCCCTGGTTTACCTGGCTATCCTTCTCGTGTCGACGCTGCTCTACAGCCTGGCGCAAGGTTTTGCCTCGCTTGCGCTCACGGCACACAACATCGCCAGCCTGCAGCAGCGATCGATCAGCATCGGCGAGGGGCTGCGTATCGCGGCGCGGCGTTTCTGGACTTACGTCCGCATGAGTATCGTGCAGTGGTTGGCCCAGTTGGGCGTCGCTATGGCGGTGATCCTGCCAATTATGTGTGTGTTCGTGGCCTGGTTTGCCAGCATTGGCATGGCCGAAAGCAGCAGCGAACTTGCTGTTCTCGGTTTGATAACACTCACGCTGGTGATGTACGCTGTGGCGATCGCCCTGTACCTGGTGCCGATGGTGTATCTGAGCGCACGCTGGATCGTGACCGTGCCTGGGATGGTTGACCAGTCCTGGGGTGCAGTCGAGTCTCTGCGCCGCAGCTGGCGTCTCACGAAAAACAATGTCTGGCGCTGTGTCGGCTACCTGGTTTTGCTTGGTTTGCTCAACCTGGTGATTACCAACCTGCCCAACGTGGTCATCAGCCAGATCATCATCATTGTCCTGCCCGAGAACCTGGCGCTTGGTACCATGCTTTCGACGGCGGTGAGTGCGGTGTTTCTGATTCTATGGCAGCCGCTGTCCGTCGCGGCGGTTTTGCTGTTGTATTACGATCTGCGGGTGCGCCAGGAGAGCTACGATCTGTCACTGCGCATTGCCCAGATGGAGGCGGAGACCGCACGTACCCTCGCCACCGCCGATGTTTTCGTCCCACCACCTCCGGCGTCGCCGGTCAGCTGAATTTTGGAGCAGAGAACACCCGATGCGCCCCGCGTATTCACCACACCACGCCTGGAGGATCGTTCTTGTCGCCCTGATGGCCTTGCTGCTCCTGGCAAACCGAGCGGCCGCGCAGGATGGCAGCGAACCGATCAGCCTGCGCGAGTACCGCCTGCGTCTGGATAGGATCATCCAGGAATTGGAAAGCCCGTCGGCGGGGCCCATAGACAGTGCACTGGACCGGGCGCGCAGCGAGCTGGACGCCATCACCGCGGTGACACTGCCATCCGGTGAGACGATCGAGGTCCGGTCTCCGCTGCCTGCTTCTCTCTTCAGCGCCGACGCGCTGGCTCGCCTGAACCTGCTGCGTGACCAGCTCGCCGCCGCCGAAAACGATCAAACGGCGGTACGCCTGGCGCGGCTGCGCGCGATTCTGGAGCGTCCGCAGTTTGCCGCGCGCGGCGAATCACCCAGTCTGCTCGCGCGCGTCCTGCGCTGGCTGGCCGACCTGCTGCCCGATGACCTCTTGGGTCTTCCGGTCGGTGTGGCCAGTACGGTCGGTTTGGTCGTGATCGTAACCGGGTTGCTCGTCATCGCCATCCTGGTGAGCTATTGGCTGCAGGGCTTTCTGCGCAGTTTCGTCGCCAGCGCCGAGGAGCGTCGACGTCAGGGTGATGGGACCGCCGAACCGTTGACGGCGACGGCGGCACGGCAGCAGGCATCCGAGCTCGCCCAGGCCGGCAGCTACCGCCAGGCCATGCGCCAGCTCTACCTGGCCGCCCTGCTGCGCCTCGACGAAGTGGGTGTTCTGCGCTACGACCGCAGCCAGACCAACCGCGAGGTTCTCGCCCAACTGCCATCCGCATCGGTCGCCCACAGTCACCTGGCACCGGTAGTCGATACGTTCGACCGCATCTGGTACGGCGTGCGCGAGCCCGATCAGGACACCTACGCAGCCTATGCCGCCGAAGTGGACCGGCTGACGACGACGGTGGAACCGGTCGAGACCGAAGACCGTGCCGCGGTGAAGCCATGAGCGCACGTTCGTCCTGGCGCCGGGTGCTGTACACGCGGGGCGATGCCCTGTTGACGATCGCCCTCTTTACTGTGCTGGTCGTGGTGCTGGCGACCATCCAGGAACGCGAACGTCCGGCGCGACCGTACGATCTCGATTCGGGCGAGCCGCAGGGGCTGCTGGCCCTGCGGTTGTGGCTGGAGGAGGATGGTTACGACGTCACCACCACGGGCCGCCGCCGGTTTGCCTTGGACGACGACGTCCGCCTGTTGTTCGTCCATCCCGGCGCACGGTCGTTCAGTGACGCCGATGCACAAACGCTCGAAGCGTGGGTGGAGGCGGGCAATACGCTGGTCCTGGTGGGCACGCATAACAATGACCGCGCCCTGATGCAGGCTTTCGATCTGAGTCCCGACTTTGCGCAGCGCTCGCGATTGCGCGACGCCCAGCAGGTGCTGCCGATGCTGCCCGAAGCCCCGGCCACGATCACCAACACCGTGATGCCGGGCGTCGTGAGCACCGCCGGGCTGGATACCGCCCTGGCGGTCCTGACGTCCGGTGCGCAGCCGACCCTGGCTGTGATGCCGCTGGGCGCCGGTACCGTCTGGTTTCTCAGTGAGGACTACAGCTTGACCAACGAGGAACTCGCAACCAGCGGTCAGGGTTATCTCTTGCCCGCCTTCGTGCGCAGGGTTCCGGCGGGCGGTCGCGTGGCCTTCGACACCTATCATCAGGCCGACGTGACTGCGGACCTGGCGTTTTCCTCGCTGCAGGATTGGCTCTACCGGACACCCACCGGGTGGGCGCTGTTGTTTGCCGCGGTGGTCTTGTTTGGCGCACTCGTCTGGCAAGGGCGGCGCCTCGGGCCTGCCCTGGCGCCCCAGTCTGAGAATCGCCGTCGCGAGGCGGCCGAGTTCGTCACGGCGATGGCCAACCTGCAGCGGCGTGCTCATCAGCGCGCCATGGTGGCGGCGCATCATCACCAACGGTTCAAGGCCGCACTGGGTGCGCGCTACCAGGTGACGCCCGATCTGGCGGACGACGATTTCGTGCGTGCCCTGGCGACCAGCGAACGCCCGCCCACACCCGATACGCTGGCGGCACTGCGTGAGGTGCTGGCCGGTCTGCGCGGCGGCTCGAATGAGGCCGCCCTGGTGCAGTGGGTCGCCCGCAGTGACGAGATACTACATAACCTGGCAAAGGAGACGTAATGCCACTTGCTGACGTATTTCAACGCATGAAGGCCGAGGCCGGCAAGGTCATCGTGGGTCAGGACGCCGTGTTCGAGCAGATCGTGGTTGCCTTCTTCAGCGGCGGTCACGTCCTGCTCGAAGGGGTGCCCGGCACGGCCAAAACCCTGATCGCCAAAACCCTGGCGCGCCTGATCGACGCCAGCTTCCATCGTATCCAGTTCACCCCCGACCTGATGCCCAGTGATGTCACGGGCACCCAGGTCTTCGACATCAACCGCGGCACCTTCTATCTCAAACGTGGTCCCATTTTTGCCAGCATTATCCTGGGTGACGAAATCAACCGCGCACCGGCCAAAACCCAATCGTCCCTGCTGGAGGCGATGGAAGAACGGCAGGTCACGATCGAAGGCGAGACCTACCGCCTCGACGATCCGTTCATGGTACTGGCCACCCAAAATCCGGTCGAGTACGAAGGGACCTACCCGCTGCCCGAGGCACAGCTCGACCGCTTCATGTTCAAGGTCCTGGTCACCTACCCGCCGGTCGAAGCCGAGCAGGAGGTGCTGCGCCGTTACCACCATGGGTTCGACGCCCACCGTTTCGAGTCTACCGGCGTCACCGCGGTAATCCATCGCGAGGAACTGGCGGCGCTGCGTGCCGAAATCCAGTCGGTGACCGTGGAGGACGGCATCATGGCGTATGTCACCCAAATTGCCGTCAGCTCACGGCGCAGCCCCGACCTGATGCTGGGCGGCAGTCCACGGGCGAGTATTGCCACCCTGCTGGCCGCCAAAACCTACGCCGTGCTGCAGGGACGCAGCTACGTCACCCCCGATGACGTCAAGGCCATGGTGCTGCCCGCCTTCCGGCACCGCATCATCCTGCGCCCCGAAGCCGAAATCGAGGGTCTCACACCGGATGTGGTCATGCGGCGCATCCTGGCGGGCCTGGAGGTGCCGCGTTAGATGGTTCCGACCTGGCGGCTGGTAACGCTGGTTTTAATGACGACCGTTCCACTGGCCCTGTCGGCGCAGTGGCCGATTCTGCTTGCCGCAGCGGTGGGCTGGCTGCTGCTGCTCCTGGCGGTTGTGCTGGTCGATCTGCGGCTGACGCCGCGTGCCGGCCAGTGGGAGTTGGCACGTACGCACGATGCGCGCCTCTCGGTGGCGGCCTGGAATCGGGTCGAGGTTGAGGTACGGCTGAACCAGGGTCTGCGCAGGCTCAGGGTATGGCTGCGCGACGAAGTACCCGCACCCTTCGCCGTGACGGGGGCTCATCCTGCCGCCAACCAGGTGTTGGCCGGCGTATGCGAACCGGACCGGCCGGCGCAGCTCGTTTACCACGTCCGTCCACCCCGCCGCGGCGACTTTGTTTTTGGTGATCTCTACCTGCGCTGGCAGTCGGTGTTGGGTCTCGTGCGGCGCCAGGCCCGTTTTCCGGCGGCGGCGGGGGTCAAGGTCTATCCCAACCTGGTCGACGTGCGCAAGTACGATCTGCTCCTGCGGCGCAACCGCTTGTGGGAGCTGGGTCTGCGCCAGACGCGTGTGCTGGGTGCGGGGCGCGAGTTCGAACGGTTGCGCGATTACCAGCCGGACGACGAATACCGGCGCATCAACTGGAAGGCCACGGCGCGCCGTGGCAAACCGATCAGCGCCGAGTTCGAAACGGAGCGCACGCAGAACGTGATGGCGCTGGTCGACGTGGGGCGTATGATGCGCAGCCCGGTCGGTGACGTGAGCAAACTGGACTATGCCATCAACGCCGTTCTGCTGCTGGCGTACGTTACGGCGCACAAAGGGGACCGCATCGGCATGCTGACCTTTGCCGACGGTGTGCAGCAGTGGCTGGCGCCGCGCAGCGGTACGGGACAGTTTCAGCGGATGTTGGAGTTTTTGTATCGCGTCGAGGGACAGGCGGTGGAGCCCGATTATGGATCGGCGTTTGCCTACTTTGCCACCCGGCAGAACAAACGCAGCCTGGTGATCGTATTTACCGACCTGACGGGAACGCTGGGCATGCAGTCGTTGGTGGCCCACATGGCCCGTCTTCGCCAGCGTCACCTCCCGCTGCTCGTTACCATGCGTGACCCCACCGTGCAGCGCCTCTCGCAGCAGCCGGTTGTGGACAGCCAGAGTCTCTACGAACGCACGGTAGCCGAGCAGCTGCTCGACGAGCGCCGCCTGGTGCTCGACCGTCTGCGGCACCAGGGCGTGCTCACGTTGGACGTGCCGGCCAATGAACTGAATGTGGCGCTGATCAACAAATACCTCGAACTCAAGGCCGGTGCACAGATTTGACCGGGCCCAGATACAGCTGCCAGGGGTGAATCATCTGTGGCTTGCCAGGCTGCCCGTACAGCGCCACGACCCGGTATTCTGCGGGCTCGTCGACCGTGCCGTTCTGTGCAGCCGTGGACGAAGGTCGCAGCGTGCGCGGTACTGTGAGCGGGAAACTGAGTTTGGCCTCCACAAGCAGCGTCCACTCCGGCAGGCGCACGACAAAATCCACTTCGCGTTTATCTGCCGTCCGCCAGTAACCGACCACCGATGCACCAAACAGCTTGAGCAGTTCGGCGTAGATACTTGTCTCGAAAACAGCACCCACGACCTCGCGCGGCAGACGCTTGAGCCAGAGCACCTGCATCAATCCGGTGTCGCAAAAGAAAACCTTCGGCAGTTTTGTTATTTCAGCGCGTAGATTGCGGCTGAACGGACGCACCAATCGGATGATGTAGGTCTGTTCGAGCAAAAACAGGTATCGTTCAACCGTTTGACGCGCCAGGTCACAGGTATTGGACAGTTCACCGATATTCAACAAACCACCGCTCTGACTGGCGAGTACTTCCAGCAGTCGGTTGAACTTGGTGATATCGCGGATCTCTGCCAGGTCACGAATGTCCTTGCGCACGTAGGTATCGATGATTTGTTGCAGGTATCGTTCTTTCATGTCGACCTGCGGTGTCAATACAATCTTGGGATATCCACCGTACAGCGCATATTCCACGAAAAGCGCCTGCAGTTCGAGAATCTTCTTGTCTGTGTAGGTTTGGGCGGGCGAGAATGGTACACCGCGAAAGGTCAACATCTCGCGAAACGAAAGCGGAGATATCTCGAAGCCGACCGTCCGGCCGACGAGGGAGTTGCGGAATTTGCTCTTCATCTCGAAGCTCGATGAGCCGGAGACAATCAGCTTGAGATAGGGGTGATGATCGACGATCAGTTTCATAAAGGACGAGGGATTTTCGAGGTACTGGATTTCGTCGATCAAAACGAACAGTCTTTTGCCTGCTTGCTGCTGATCAGGCGAAATCGGCAGACCACCTTCCTCTTGCAGGTACCGTAGGAACTCATCGACGCCACGGTCGAGGATAGCCACCAGGCGACTGTCCTCCAGGTCGAGGTAAATGACAGACTCGCCCTTTGCCGTCAGGTCACGCTGGAGAACCATCATGATGCTGGTTTTCCCCACCTGCCGCGCGCCGTGCAGCACGATGATGTCATCGGTTGGCAGGTAGCGCTCGATTTCGTCCATCACGATACGGCGAAAGAGGGTTTTTTCCATCGTAGACCTGGAAATTGAATAAGAGCCCATCCGAATAACCCTGCAGGCATATCAAAACAGCCGCCTCGTCGCGGTTATTCGGATAGGCTCTGAGATAGTTACATTATACTCCTATTATTATTACAGTCAATATGCAGAATTCTTAGTGTTTTTCCCAACCAGCAGCCAGTAACCGTACAGCAGCACGCCGCTGAAGAGCCCCACGCTGGCCTTGACCCACCAGGGTAGGGCGCTGGGGCTGATGAACCCCTCGATCAGCCCGGCAATCACCAGCAGCGGCACCGACCCCAGGATCGCCTGCACGGCGACGGCACCGTGCTGGACGAGTGCCTCGCGCCGGCTGAGCAGCCCGGGACGCAGGATGCCGTCGGCCATGTAGAGCCCTGCCCCGCCCGCCAGGAAGATCACGCTCAGCTCGATGACGCCGTGGGCGACGATGAATTCGAGCAGGCCCGCACCCAGGGCATTGGCCTGCAGCAGCCCAAAGATGGCACCCAGGCTGAGGCCATTCGAGATCATGACCCAGGTCGTGAGCAAACCGGCTGTCATGCCCCCGGCAAACGTCAGGAACATCACCTGGATGTTGTTGGTCAGGATCAGGCCCGACGCACCGGAGCGCACGTTGGGCGCAATGTCGGTCCACAGCTCACCGGCTTCGACGGTGTTGACCAGGCTTTCGATGTCAGGCCCCAGGATCGTATAGATGCGGCTGGTCTCCTGCCACACGGTCACGAAGGCGACCAGGGCGGGCAAAACAAACAGCAGGAATGCCAGAATGGTATAGGGCAGCAGTTGACGGTATAATTGGGGAAAGCCGGTTCGGTAGAAATATCGCAAACGGCGCCACTGCAGCGGTTCTTGGCGGTAGATCAACGCGTGGGCGCGGCCTACCAGCTGGTTGAGGTAACGTGTGGCCGGTTGTGCGGGAAACTCGCGTTGGGCCAGCGCCAGGTCGGACGTGACCAGGCGATAGAGGCGGCCGAGTTCGTTCAGTTCTTGTTCGGACAGGCTGCCAACGCGGCGGCCCGCCTTGTCCAGCAGCCGTTCCAGCTCCCGCCACTGGGCCTGGCGCACGGTGACAAACTCGCTCGCATTCATTGGGCAGATCCGTAAGGGCAAAGATATGGCATCGTCGCTGCGTGAAGATTATACCATCGACACCCCTGAAAGCGTAACCTTTGGTTACGAAGTGGCGGGCATTGGCAACCGGTTCATCGGTGCGCTGATCGATACCACGATCATTGGCATTCTCCTGGTGATCCTGAACTTTGCCCTGATCGTGCTGCTCGACCTCACCGGCGACCTCTGGGACGTCGTCTTCGAGGGGTTGGAGAGCGCCGGCATCAGTTGGGCGGGCGGCCTCTTGCTGGCGCTCTACGCGTTGTTGAACTTTGCCGTGTTTTGGGGTTATTACCTGCTGTTCGAGCTGCTGTGGAACGGCCAGACGCCGGGCAAACGGGTGGCCAGAACCCGTGTCCTGCGCACGGATGGTAACCCGGCGCGCACCACCGAAGTAGCGGTGCGCAACCTGGTCCGGGTGGTTGACTTCCTGCCCGCGATGTACGCCCTTGGTTTTATCGTGATGTTCTTCAACCGCCAGTCGCGCCGCTTGGGTGACTTTGCGGCCGGCACGATGGTCATTCGCGAACAATCACTGGTCAGGCTGGAGAGCCTCGTGGCAGCCGTCCCGCGCCCATCGCCGCTGAGCGCAGAACAGGGTGCGGCGCTGCGGGCCCGTTTTCCGGGCATTCGCCGCCTCACGGCAGCCGATTACGAACTGATTTGCCAGGCGCTGTATCGTGCCGACCGTAAGCAGGCCGACGACGCCCTGCTCGAGCGCCTGGCGCGGGTGGTGGCGGCACGATTAGGCGAACCGCTGCCCGCTGACGTGGACCCGCAGCACTACCTGCACAACGTGGCTGCGGCGTATGAGTCCACCACACAGGACGTGTGAACCGTGGCATGAAAGGACTGGGTCTCACCATGACAAAACATCTCGTGACGTTGGCGGTGGGTGGCCTGTTGGCCGTGCTGCTGGCCGCCTGTGCACAGCCGGGCGCCCCAACGGGTACACCACCGGCCTCCTCGACGGCGCCAGGTACCCCGGCGGCCATACCGGAGATCGAGGCCATTGCGCCGGTCGCACCCATCACAGCCATGCCTGAAGGGGGCGATGGCTTCGATTGGTGGAACAACAGCGTGTTCTACGAGGTTTTCGTGCGGTCGTTCAGCGATTCCGACGGTGATGGCATTGGTGACTTCGCCGGGCTGACCGCCAAACTGGACTATCTCAACGATGGCGACCCTGAGACGACGAGCGACCTGGGTGTCACCGGTATCTGGCTGATGCCGATCATGGAATCACCCAGTTATCACGGATACGACGTCACCGATTATTTCAAAGTCAACCCTGAGTACGGCACCGAGGAAGACTTCAAGCGTTTCCTGGAAGAGGCGCACCAGCGCGGGATTCGTGTCGTGATCGACATGGTGCTCAACCACACCTCCAACGACCATGCCTGGTTCGAGGATTCGACCACACCGGGTTCCAAACACGACAACTGGTACGTCTGGTCGGCCGAAGACCCGGGCTTTGCCGGCCCCTGGGGTCAGGACGTCTGGCACAACGAGGGCGATCGTTACTACTACGGCATCTTCTGGGAAGGCATGCCCGACCTGAACTACCGCAATTCCGAAGTGACGGCACAGATGTACGAAGCCAGCCGCTACTGGCTGGAGGACATGGGCGTCGATGGGTTCCGTCTCGACGCGATTCGTCACCTGATCGAGGATGGTGAAGTGCAGGAGAATACGCCGGAGACGCATGGCTGGCTGCAGGTCTACCGAGACTTCCTGACCGAGATCGCGCCCGAGGCCATGACGGTGGGTGAGATCTGGAGCACCACCGACGACGTCGTGCCCTACGTCGAGGGCGGCGAAGTCGACCTGGCCTTCGAGTTCGACCTGGCCGAAGCCATGCTCGCTGCGGCCAAAGGTGAAACGCGCGGTCCGGTGGCGGGTGCGCAGTTCAAGGCCTGGAACGCCTATCCGCCTGGCCAGTATGCGCCGTTCCTGACCAACCACGACCAGGAGCGGGTCATGAGCCAGCTGGGTGGGGACGAGGGCAAAGCGCGCGTCGCCGCCCTGCTGCTTCTGACGTCGCCCGGTGTACCGTTCATCTACTACGGCGAAGAGATTGGCATGATCGGCACCAAGCCCGATGAACAGATTCGCACGCCGATGCAGTGGACGGGCGAGGCGCACGCGGGTTTCACCACGGGTGACCCCTGGATCAAGGTCAAGGCCAATTACCCCGAAGTCAACGTTGCTGCCCAGAGCAGCGATCCCGATTCGTTATGGAACACCTACCGGTCCCTGCTGCACCTGCGCAACAACCACGTCGCCCTGCGCACCGGGGATTACACCAAGGTCGACGTTGCGGACAGCAAGGTGTACGCCTTTTTACGCAGCAGTCCGCAGGAGACGGTTCTGGTGCTGATCAACCTCAGCAGCGATGCGGTCAGCGATTACGAGCTAACGCTGCCCAAGGGCCCGCTCAGCGGCAGCGTGGAAGCGGTGGAAGTCCTGCACGGCAGCGCTATCACCTCGCCGACGATCACCGCCGAGGGCGGTTTTGCCGGCTACAAACCGCTCGAGACGCTGGCGCCGCAGACGGGGTATGTGATTCAGGTGGGAGTTGGGGATTAGGGGATGGGGGTCGGGGATTAGGGGTTGGGGGCCTGGTTTTTGGGACGATATCTGGTATCGCCGCGGACGTTGAGTTTTATCATCGATGGGGACCGGGTGCTGCTGCTGCGTGGCGCGCCGACGAAGCGGTTGTGGGCGAACCGGCTGAACGCGGTGGGGGGGCACGTCGAGGCGGGGGAGGACATTTACACGGCGGCGGTGCGTGAGGTGCAGGAGGAGACCGGATTGGACGTGACCGACGTGCGTCTGCGAGGGGTCGTGCATGTGGCACCGCATCCTTCGCAGGGCACGGGTGATGCGAATGTTGGGGTGATCCTGTTCGTGTTCACCGCCACGCCGGCCGGCGGCACGCTGCGATCGTCCGCCGAGGGGACCCTGGAGTGGCACGCGATCGCCGGCGTGTGTGCCGGGGGCGTTCCTGACTTGATGGAAGACCTGGAGCAGCTCCTGCCGCGTGCGCTGGCCGCGCAGGTGCCGTTTATGGCTTGCATGACGCACGACGCCGCTGGGCATCCAATCCTTTGCATGGATTCGTCGATTCTGCCGAGAGGTCAATCATTGAGTGCTGTGTGCTGATTCTGGCACCGCTGCGAGCGCGGCCTCGCAGACAGCCAGCGGCACCAAACCGATTGCTTCGACAAACCGGCCGGTGCCTGGGGTGCCCAGCCGCTGGCCTGCTTCAAACAGACTGCGTATCGCTGTCGTCTGACCCGCAGAATCCAAATGATGAATCGTGCCCAACACATGCGCCAGTTTGGGAGCCGGCAGACCTGCCAGCTCGCGAACCATCACGGGCGCACAGGTTCGATCGGAGAAAGCACCACGAACTGTCAGGGTGCCGAGAATCGTTTGAACGACCTGACCATCGTTCAGGCCATGCCGCAGGATAACCGCTAAAGCCGTAGGCGGCAGCTCGTAGGTCGCAAGCTCGCCCCAGGCTGCAGGCGGCAGCAGGGCGCGCATGGCATCGTAGTTGGTTGTCAGAAGCTGTCCGAGCAGGTCACCTGTCGTCAAGGATTGCCATGCAGTGGGACTCTCTTTGGCAGTGGCTGCCCGATAGGTCTTTATGATGGCCCCTTCGTCTAGCCATGGCGCAAACGTGCACCGCAAGTGCTCGAATGCCTGTCGTCCGGCCAGCATTTCAGCATGCATTCCCCCAACGAGCTGGAATGGTAATCGGAACACGTGATCGATCAACAGCGCGGTGTTGACAACCAGGCGACTCATTTCCAGCAGACAGATTGCGACAATGATGCTCGAAGCCCCGTAGGCGATTACGGTCATGATCGGATGGGCTGCAAACCATGCGACAAGTGCAGTCCGATCGAGTGAAAACAGAGCGGGCCTGACAAAAACGCTGAGCGTGACCGCCAAGTAGAGCACAATGGACAAGGCGGCCAGGCTGGCCACAGCCACATGGGGCGTGCCGCGTGCCACAAAATGCCACTTGTGAATGACGGCCCGACCCACACGCAGCGCAGAGCAGCTGCGAATGACGGCCCACCCGGCGTACAGACGCCATAGGAAAGGCCACGGCGGTGGATTGGGCGCTGGCAAGTTCATTGTATTCCTCGAGCAGGAGCGTGGTTTAACGCAAGCGAGGCGTCCGAGCCAGGGCCGCGAGCGGCCCTGGCTCGGCGCGCAGGCGGCTCAGGGGGTCAGCCGCCACTGACCTGATTGGTGATCGTGACAATCTCACCGATAATGAGCACACGTTTGTGCAGGTCGTCTACCTTTTCACCATCCACACGTACGACCTGGTATGGCTGTGGCTGCAGGCCAAGGTCCTCGAGAGTATCGGCGATGCTGCGGCCCGGCAGTGACCGCAGCTGCTGTCCGAAGGCTGCCACCGTAACCAACCCAGTAGCCGGCAGGTCGGACGTGGCACGTTTGGTGATGACGGTACGCTGTTGCATGGTGTTGTTCTCCTTTTTCTGGTTGTTGTGAAACGATGCAGGCGGCTATTCTTCGACGACAAACATGAAGCCATCGAGGTCGAACTCGACACGGCGGAAGAGGGGCCGTTGGCGCATCATGATTCGTTTGACCTGATAGACCGCCAATGCGGCGACGACGCTGGTGCAGTAAGATGTGGCCCGGTTCGTGCACGGCAGTGGCATCGACTGTTCATCGCTATACAGACCGTTAGCCTCGTACCAGATACGCTCACGGGCGACGCCGGGCCGCACGATGAAGAGACTGCCCGACTCGGCCCCCATACGCACACTCACGACCATCTCGACGGACGTGGTACGGGGCAGGATGACGTTTTCCCAAATGGCCTTGCGGCCGGCCATGCTGTCCAATGCATCGATGACCACGCCGTCGACCGGTTCACCGCCGGTTGCGAACGCGTCGATCGCCCGAATCTCAACGCCAGCCAACAAGGCACAGCGCGCTTGCAGCGCCTCGACTTTCGGGCGGCCCAGGTCAGCCAGGCCAAACATTTGACTGTTCAGGTTTTCCGGCGCCACCGTGTCACCATCATACACCGTGATGTCGAAACCCAGCTTGCTGCCGAGAAGGCAGAAGTTGCCACCGATGGCACCAGCACCGATACAGGTCACGGGCAGCCGGCGCATCTGGTCGACCGGGGCCACGTCCTCCTGGCGAAGCCGATAACGATACGAATCTTCATCGTTCCTCATGGTGCATTACCTCGTCTTGCGACGTCATTGACTTCATCGGGAAGGTGCATCGACCACCGCGTGCCCGCATGGCACGCTGATTCGAATCGATCGGTATACTGGGTCGGATCGGCCAGGTGCAGTTTCTGCTTGACCTCGTCGCGAATCGCCTGTTCAACGTACGCTGACACACTCACCGCCACCGGCAGATCATCGATCTCCAAACCGATTGGGCTGAACTGTGTCAACCGCGCTCGCATCGCGCCCTTGCGGTTGACGACCAGGCTGACGACGTAAGGCGATTGGGGGAAGGCGGTCTCGATATTCTGCTCATCGATGGCCGAGAAGAAGACGGGCATGTCGGCGTGCGAGTGCAGCCACACGTTGAGTAACACACCTTGCCGCGCGGCTTCCAGCAACACCTGGGAGAGAGCTTTTTCATCCACTATTGTGGAAGTGGCGGTGCACCGTTGTTCAGGCAGCAGCAGGTGCCTGATCCACAGCTCACCCCGCACCGGGTCGTATTCAGCACTGCCCAGCAAGGTAATTTCGCCGGCTGCGGCTTCGACATAGGCGTGCAGACGAGCAAAGGCCTCCGAATCGATACGCAGGCGTGGGCAGCGGAGCACAGCCGCCTGGCCTGGGTTGCGCCACGTGGTCGTCATGGTTGGCAAGCTGGGCTCAGTGGCACTGACGCCGTGGCTCCACACGGCGAGCATCGCAGCCGGGAGACCACTGAGTCGTCCTAGAAACTCCTTTGGTTTTTCTGGCATCCGGTTGTTCCTTTCTGGCATCATTGCCAGGCACGAAGGTTGCAGTGAGGGTTCGATGGGTTGTAGCTGCGCAGGAAGTCGAGGGTCAATGGCACGAGATAGACGAGGTTCCAGCTGGCCAGAAGCCCCTTCACGTGTTTCTGAATATTGCCCAGGCACGGCACGCCATTGCGCACGTGGGGGTGGTCGTAACGCGTATCACCCTGCATGATCGGGTGTGTGGTGTTGGTGATGCGCAGGTTGCCGGCAGTAAAATTGAACTGCACGCGGAACTCACCCACGAGAATGCCGTCCACCGCAATGGGTTCCGTGATCATCTCAGCTGAAGTGGCCTGGGCGCTCAGGGATCGTAGTCCGGGCACTGCCACCAGTTGCTGCCACTCCGTCTGATAGCGCACGAGGGGATCGGCCTGCTCGATCTGTCGCAGGTGCCCGTGCAGCTGGTGGTCAAGGAGAAACAGCGTGTGGTACAGGCTGTCCAATTGGGCGACGATGAGATCAGGATCGATGGTTTGGGGCATAGCCTGGAAGCCGTGTTCGGTCAGCCAGGCCGCGCGCTGGCGGAAGTAGGCGCGGCTGACTTCGGGGGTGATGGCGGGAGCCGGGTTGGTTCTCTGCGTATCCAGGGTTAGGCCGAGACGCTGTGCGCAGGCAGCTACAACACCGGCCAGACGTCCTTCGGCAAACAGACTGTTGAGCACCACGTGAAACAGGGGTGTGTTCTGGTCCACGGTAAGCGCAGGCTGGTGCACGTACACCCGGCGCGTCGCATCGCCGCAGATGGAAAGCTCTAATCGGTGACAGCAGTTTGCCAGACCGGCGGCGATCCACAGCGTATTGCCGTCCGCGATAAGGGAGAGCTCTTGCAGCCAGGGTTCACGGCCCAGCGCATCGAGCTCGCGCTGGGCTGCCAGCCGCAGGTAAGCCCAGGCGAAGAGCAGACCCTGTTCCTGCTGCACGGCCAGTTCGCGCTCGCGACCCAAGACCTCCTGCAGGCGATGGACTTCATCTTCGGTTTGCCCTATGCGCGCCCGTAGCCTGTCGGTCGGGCTGGCATCGGGTGATTGCCGGCGAAGCTGCACGTAGGCGGCGAAGGCTACATCTTCGAGTAAGAGCGTGATAGGCATGGTCATCAATGACTGACTCACAGCAATGTGTTATGCGTCCCGGTTCGTGTATTCCCGGCGCGTTTGGTCTGCGGCGTGACCGCTTTCGGTAATCGCCTGGGCAAGCAGCGGCGCCAGGGCGACCACCACGATTTTCTGACCGGCTGTGTCACAAATAGGCACCGAATCGGTCACGAACAGCCGTGTGATAGGTGCCGTGGCCAGCCATACCACGTCAGCCGGCGTGCGGAGGTGGGAAACACAGGCATACACAGCTGCGGCACCGTGAGCCACGAGGACATCGGCGGCCTGCACCAGGGTCGAACCGGTGCTGGTCACGTCGTCGACCAGCATCACGGGTCGGTCTTGCACGTCTCCAACCATCCCCCAAGTCACTGCGCGACCGTGGGCCGTGCGGCGTTTGACCAATACGGCCGGGTCGTCCTTTCCCAGGGCATCGCAGAAGGCACCGGCCCGGCGAATGGCGCCTGGATCGGCGGCAGCAACGACCAGGTGGTCCAGGTCGATCCCTGCCGCAGCCCAGGCGGTGATCATGAGTGATACAGGCAGCAGGTTGTGCACGGGGATGCGTACGGCCGATACGAGCGACGCGGCGTGGAGATCGATGGTGATGATACCGGAGGCACCCACCGTCTCGAGCAGGGTGAGCGTCAGGGAGCCGGCGTGGGGTTCCTGCTGGCCTGGCGTTGGTTTGTCCTGACGGGCATAGGCCAGGTAGGGCGCAAGCACAAAGACATGGATAGCGCCGCTGCGGCGGGCGGCGTCGATCATCCAAAGCAGCTCGACGAAGTGCGTGTCGGATGTGAGGGGCTGGACCAGGTAGACGGTTTTGCCGGCCACAGGCGTGTGCAGGCAGACGCGGGTCTCGCCATCGGACCATTTACTGAGAACGGCATCACCCAGCGGCACACCCGCGAGGGTGGCCACTTCGCGCCCCAGGGCGGGGTGGGCACTGCCGGCGAACAGGATGGTTTGAGCGTTCGACATACTGGCCTCCTTGCCAATGACGGAACGACTTCCACGTAGGGCTTGTAAGAGCATAACTTACCGCGATCTGCGGCGAATTCCGGCCATTTTGCAGGAAGTTACTTTTACAGGCCCTTAGCTCATTGGGGGCATGACCGGTAACCGCTTATGCTCGTGGTCAGCTTTGATAGCGAACCGAAGACGATGGCATTCGCGACTCCGATCAGCCAGATGTTTCGTGTGCAGGCGACTGTCCGTGACCAGTCGAGGCTCGTCAGCAAGGCCTACAGGAAAAACGTGAACCCGACACAGAACGTGATAGGAGCAGATTAGCATGTCGGTGTTCCAGAATCTACCGACCAGCGCGCAATTCCGCACCAACTGTGGTTCATCAAATCCGCGACCGCGAGGCGTGCCATGGCAACCAGAGACGCCATATCCCATATCAAATGATAGGTGAATCACAAGCGAAGATTGGAGACGTGATAACAAATGTGACCAGTGGGCGTGTCTCCACCGGTCACATTTGACTCGTCATGAGGAGGGGGACTACGGGCAGGCCTAACCAGGAGCTACACGGGATCAACGTGGCTCATGGCGCGTACAATTCAGGGGCTCGTCGGTCGGCTGAGTACACGACCTACGCGACCGCACAATCAGCGAACAAGCGGGAAAGGCACAGTGGACCTATCGAGTGCTGCGCATGGAACTTCTATCCCAGCTTCCACAGCCACTTTGTCACATGAAAGAGCGGGAAGAGACTGCTCGATCGCTGTGCCCATCAATTTGCGTAGCCGGATGTTGTCAACGTAGGCGCCTTCCGGATAGGTGATAGAGAAGTCGCTGACGAAGACAAAGGCGATCCAGACATTGGGCTGACCCAGAAGGTTGCCCAATTGATACACGTTGGTCAAGTCGAAATTCCGTGCTCGCCATCCTCCGGAGTTACCGGAAAAGTACTGACCGTAATATTGATCGTTGTCGGTTGATGCACCCCAGAAAAGCGCATCAAAGCCAGCTTCGGCATTTTCCCAGTAATCGAAGAGAAGTTCTGCATCACTGGCCCCTTCCAGGTTGAACGGTCCATAGATGAGCCAACTGTAGGCATAATTTGGATAGTAGCTGCCACAAGACAAGGGACTGCCCTCTGCACCACCACCGACAGCCCAACCACTGGAACTCCCAGAACGCGGCAGGCAGATGCGCTTTGCCCAGTAGTATTGACCATAACCTGGCTGGTTGTCGTGGACTACCCATCCATTGCGCGGAAAGTTCGCTTCGAAGTTCTCACTGGTGATGGTGGTCCAGCCGTCGGGGGTCGGTGTAGGCGTAACGGTTGGCGTAGGTGTACGCGTGGGCGGGCGTGTGCGCGTTGGCGTGGGTGTCGGTGTTGGTGTCCGTGTCGGCGTCGGCGTTGGTGTCGGCTGTTTGTCGACCATCGGCAAATACACCTGGGGCGTCATGTTAGGTGGCGTGATGCCAGATGCCGCCCACACATCCAGTTTACCATATCCCCATCGATTATTGGGCACCGTGCCGGTGAAGGAATCGATCCGCGCGTGCGTGGTTAGTCTGTTTCTGAGTTGGCCGGCATCGAGATTTGGATTTTGGTCAAGCAGTAACGCCACGGCACCGGCGACGTGCGGCGCCGCCATCGATGTGCCACGTGCCGCCCCATGCCGGCCATCCTCACAGATTGCGGCGGTGGTCAGATACATGGATCCGTAGGCTTCGGCGGGCGCTTCGTTCGAAAGGCTGGAACAGATCACTTGCCCAGGTGCGGCAATATCGGGTTTCATGCGACCGTCTCGGGTTGGCCCATCGCTGGAAAAGGCTGCGCGCGCCCCCACCTGGGCCCCAATCGTCTGGATGATGCCATTAACGTCAGACCATTCGTTTTTAGTTGTGTACGCACCCACGGTGATGGCGTTGTGCGCCGTGCCTGGCATTTGTACGCGCATTCGTGCATCGACGTCGCTGGCAAACCCACCGCCCAGGCTCCACGCGTCGAACCTGCCGTTGACGACGGCATCACCATGTAAGATCAAGTGCCACTGACCAGCGTAACTGGCATCGACCAGGAACAACAAATAGATTTCCTTGTCACCGTTGTTAGGATCATTCAGCGCGGATTCAACACAAACGATGTAGGAGTAGTCGCTGAGATAATAGCACTGTCCCGCATCGCCAGGATTGATGGTTCGCAGCCTGACGACACCATCCGGCCGGCGATAACCTACTCCGAACTCGTCGGTTCCTTCATACCACACGTCAAGCGCGACGACCGCGTAGTACCCTGGTGGGGCGTCTGGTATGTCGAAGAATACCTCTTTGCTGCCGCCACTTGCCAGGGTTGCGCGGGCGTGACTGTTCTCGGCACCTGAATTGCCTGCGCTTACGACAACTGCCTTGCCGGGTTGGCCAGGTCCGACGAGATTGTCGATGCTACGTTCAAGAAGCGTCGTGCCATCGTGGGGACCGATGGGCGTTCCCAGGCTCAGATTGGCGACATAGGGTTGGCCGGTGGCGGTCGCTTCCTGGTCGACGAACGACAAGGCGTTGACTACGTCAGCACTGGAGAAACCACCAACATAGTCGCGCGTGCCCCTGACGGCAATCAAGTTTGCATCGGGTGCCATGCCCTTGAAGGTGCCGACAGGGACACCGTTTCCTGTCGCACGACCGTTTCCAGCTGCTGTGCCAATAACGTGCGTCCCATGGCCGACCTGATCATTCATTCGCACCGGTTGATTGAGGTGCAAGTTCCAGAACTCCAGAGTACCTCCATACGCGTAAAAATGGTCAGATACCGTCAGACGCCAGACACCCGCGGCACTTTGACCATTACATGCTGACACCACGAAAGTCCCAATAATATCGTCCCGGCTGCCGCCAGTTTGATTGTGCAGGGTCGTGGTTGTGCCCGAAGGACAGGTCAATGTCACCCGTAGGTCACCTACCCACGAATGCACAATGTATAGATCGATAGCCACGCTACTGATACTGCCATTTGTCGATACAGCCAGCTCCGAGGTAACACCAGAGGGCGAGCTATCGGGGATAGTTAGTGGCGTGTCTGAACTTCGATCGAAACGGCCTGGGCTCGTCAGTGCGTTGTTGATTTGATTTGCGTTGTACTCGGTACCGCCGGCGAAGCCGCTGCCGTTCAGGTAACCATTGCTGTCGGGATCGCCTGGATCACTGAAATCGAGCAATGACCGGATGCGTGTCGTACCATCGGGGCCCACGAAATCGGGGTGTAATGGATCGATACCCGTATCGATCAAGGCAACGATCGTGTCTGCACCGGTAAGGCCATGGGGATTCCACAGTTGCGGAGCTCCTGTGTCTGGTACGCTGGCGTTGGTGGTGGAATACAGCGCGCCACTCGCTTCGATACGTACGACCGAAGGTAGCGAAGCAACGGCGAGCAATTGGTCAAACGGAATCCTTGCTGTGGCGACATCACCGATCCTCGTCGTGATGGAGATGCCCAAGTTTTCCAGCTCGTGTGCGTCATCGATAGTATGAATCAAGACCTGCGCACTGTCGTCGGAACCCGTCAGCGACAGCTCGATTTGGGTGCCAAGGTTGTGGGCGACGGTGTCGAGCGTGGTCTCAACCGGATCTTGGGTTCGCGGTCTTTCGAGCTCAGGCTCGTCCGAGACACCAGTGGCAACCCACAGCTGATATGCCAGGCGCAGCCGGGAATCGAGCTTGGAGGCGACTTCGGGTGGCAGATCGCTCTCCGCTGGATGATCGAAGAGCGCGAGATCTGAGGTTTGTGTGTCCTCGATGGCAGCCAGCTGGCGATCCGCCACGGCGACGAGCGATGGGGTGGGTTTGGCAGCGACGATTGGGGTATCCTGCAGCGGCACCACCGACTGGTCAGGCTCGATTGCCCCTGAGGGCGGCATCGCAACAGCCTGGTGAACGCCAAATACCAGAACTGCTACGAAGACACATACGGCAAATACACGAAGATTACGGGAAAACATTGCATCCTCCTGATAGATGGTTACGGATCTCCGGTACCAGTCGGCTATGCAGGCAGAATGATTGCCAAAAAAGGGCCACCAGAACGAGCCGTTTGATCCGCATGGCTTATCGTCCATTTCTGACGAACTGACCAAGATGGCCACGACCCGAAGGCACGATTTTCCGGGCGCCGGCGGGCACCAGAATCAGGCGATGCAAGCAGTCTGGAAGCCAGTCAAACGACCGCTAGGGCACACAGCGGCGCTGGATTGGTCATTACGGTAGCGTCGAGTCATGCAATCCACCGCCATCGAACGGTGGCCAGGTCTTATCGAGCGGCACACGGACCCGGGCTGCGGGCAACAAGGTATCGTGCGAACCGGCCGGCAGCCACGTCGATACATTGGTTCCGGTACCACCGATCGGCAGGCCGGCATCTGCCTGACGCCAGAATGCTGTAAAGGACCACGGGCCACCGGAGATGTAGCCACAACCGGGAATGTAGTGGTTGCTTAAACCGGTGATGCCGTACAGCGTTGTCGTGTTGACGAATGTGCCCGACGCATAGAATGGGCCGGTGAACGAAAATGCATGGTTGGCAATTGGCTCCAATGGCAGATGCGTGATTTGGTAACTGCCGCAGCCAGCTACGGAAATCAAGATGGTGAAATTATCCACGTACTGTCGATCGGTCGTCACCAGAAATCCAGTGTTGGCAGCATCATTGGTCCAAACGCCGGCAAGTGGCGCCCACGGTGTGGGTGTTGGAGTACGCGTTGGAGTCCAGGTGGGCGTTGGCGTGAAGGTTGGAGTCCAGGTGGGCGTTGGCGTGAAGGTTGGAGTCCAGGTGGGCGTTGGCGTGAAGGTTGGTGTCCAGGTGGGCGTATGAGTGGGCGTTGGCGTGAAGGTTGGTGTCCAGGTGGGCGTATGAGTGGGCGTTGGCGTGGAGGTTGGTGTCCACGTAGGCGTATGAGTGGGCGTTGGCGTGGAGGTTGGTGTCCACGTAGGCGTATAGGTAGGGGTGGGCGTCCGAGTCGGGGTGTGCGTGGACGTAGGGGTGGGCGTCGATGTCGGAGGTGGTACGTGAGTAGGCGTCGGTGTCCGCGTTGGTGTGGCAGTGGGTGTCGGTGTCGGAGGTGGTACGTGAGTAGGCGTCGGTGTCCGCGTTGGTGTGGCAGTGGGTGTCGGTGTATTGGTAGGCATGATGGTTGCTATCGGTGTGTTTGTCGGCGTGGGTGTCGGTGTGGGGGGTGGTTGTGAGCCATAGATTTGCACATACGGCAAATAGACGCGGTACAAGGAATCAGTCGACGCTGAAGCCGGCATGGCGGATTGGGTGAAGACTGAAGTGCTGAAACCGACAGATTGGTCGGAGGGGGGGTTCAGCCATGAATCTGCCCAGACTAGACCGGCAGTTAGGCTGACCGTAATTACCACCAAGATGGCGGCTATGAACCAACGCATGTGCGTGTATTGCATGATAGTTTGCTCCTTGTGCGTTGAAAAGAAGATGCCGATAAACCGACGCCGACGCGGCGACGTCAGCAGGCAGCAGGCAACAACGCGCATGCCAGTTCATTGGCAAACGTCGCCACATCCCCATCAAACGAGAATGTCACTAGGCTGCCGTTGCGCGGTGGCACCAAGTCCAGATTGACGAGAACTGGGCCTGAGCCGGCACTGACCACGACCTGCCCATGGTGGGCCCGGACCAGCCAGAGCAGCTCGCGCACCCGGGGATCCTGCGCCAGCCGGCGCACGAATTCCGAGCGACACGGAATGACAACGCACTCGGCCATCCCGGCCCGAGGCAACGCTTCCTCCAGAGACCAATCGGGCACCAGGCCAAGTCCATGCGAGCCGCCGACCAGCTCGTTGGAGAGGCTAACCAACTTGACCTGGATGCCAGCTGCACGCAGCGTCGTGACGAAGACCGACGCCGCCACTTCTTCGAATTTAGGTGCCCACAACACGAGCACCAAACGGTCACGCGATACCATGGCCAGCTACCTCTGATTCTCGAACCGCTTCGCCAACCTGTTCATAGGACCAGTGTAACAGACCAGAGGCGTGCCTGATCTCCTCACAACCTCCGACATTCCTCGAAAAACCTACACTCCAGCACTGGTTTTCGAAAATGCTCCGCTGGGACTCTTGGACTGCTCTTGTATTTCTCCGGTGCCTATTGACACGGGCACGTTTTGATGTTAATCTTTGTTTACATTGTGCGTGCGGACTTCCGAGTTTCCTTATCGCTTTCTTGCAAGCGAGGCCACCGATGTTGACACCCGACCCTGCGCCAGTTGCTTTGTCGAAACTGAGTGATGATCTCCACACGGCGCTGAAGCTGTGGCACAGAGACGACGCCGGTACCAGCCCGATCGACTATCTCCTTCTTTTCTGCCAGCGCCGTTCCCAGGTGGGCAGCAGTCGCCAGGCGACCAACGAAGTTGTCCACGAGGGACTGACCAGCCTGGCGCTGCGTTTTCCAGATTCGGCGGCGTTACTTCGCTTGCGTTTTCTGGATCACCAATTAGCGCACGCCATGGCCAACCAGCTCAACGTGGCCGAAAGCACGGTGTACGCGCTGCAAAAGGAAGCCCTGGACCGCCTGGCTGAAGTGGTACTGCGGCTCGAAAAGCAGACACGTGCTACCCGCCAGGTCAAAGTGGACAATCGCCTGGAACCGCCCAACCACGGCGAACTGGTCGGAATCGATCGACATATCGAGCACCTGTCTCAGATCCTCATCACCCCAGGACCGCCCTATCTGATTTCGCTGGAAGGCATCGGTGGCATTGGCAAATCGGCCCTGGCTGACGCACTCGTGCGCCAGATGGTCACCGCTACCACTTTCGATGACTTTGGTTGGGTGACAGCCCGCCAGGTCTGGTTCATGGGAGGAATCCGCCCAGTTGCCAAACCGGCGCTGACTACAGACGCCCTGGTGGAGACACTGCTCGCCCAGCTCATGCCGGATGAGCAACTGGCACATGGCCTTCTGCCAGAGCAGGCGTTGATGGCCCTGCAGACCCGCCTGCAACAACCGCACCTGGTCGTAATCGACAACCTCGAGACGCTTCAGGACATCGAACACCTGCTGCCGTTGTTGCGGCGTCTTGCAGGACCGAGCAAGTTCGTCCTCACCTCGCGACAGAGCCTGTTCTTCGAACCCGGTTTGCGTCACTTTGTGGTTCCGGAACTGGCGATGGCCGATGCGTTCACCCTGCTGCGGCGCGAGGCCAGCTTGCAGTGTCTGTCGGCGATCGCCGAGGCCAGTGACGACGAGCTGCGCCTGATCTACCAGACTGTGGGTGGAAGCCCCCTCGCTCTACACTTGACGATCGGAATGACGTGCGCTCTGTCACTCGATGAGGTTCTCACCAACCTGGCTGCCGCCCGCGGGCGCAGTGCTGAGCAGTTGTACACGTACATCTTTCGTTCCAGCTGGGGAAACATAGACAGGGCCGCGCAGGAAGTGTTGTTGTCCATGCTCGTGATTTCACCGCACGGCGGTACAAGAGAAGATATCGTGGCCATCACCGGGCTAGATCCAGGGATCACGGCCGATGCACTGGCATCCCTGGTCGCCTTCAACCTGGTGAACTGCCACGGCGATCTACACAATCGACAGTATTCGATTCATCAATTGACGCGGCGTTTCCTGGAGCGACAGGTCCTGGAATGGCACCACTAGACCCTGATGACGGAGTCGACGACCTGCGGTCGAAATTTCTTGGCTTCGTGAGTCGCAGCATCGACAGGAGTCTCATGATGATCGCGTCCACCGATGGACTGCTGCCATGGTCTGACGTAAACCAGGCCCTGCACGTTCTTTGTTATGCACTGCAGGTCGAGCGCCTCTGGCCAGCGACGTGTCAGCTGGTGCTCGCCCTGGCCCCCAGGATGGAGCGGGACGGATGGCGCGAGGAACTTCGTGCGCTACTGGAATCGACGCTGGCGGCGAGCCGCAAGCAGCAGGACGTTGCGAGCGAGGCCGAGCTGTGCTGGCACCTCGGTGTTCTTCACCATCTATTGGCCCAACACACAGAGGCACGCGCCTACCTGGAAACCAGCGCTGCACGTTATGCCGGGCTCGGTGCATTGCGCGATCAAGCGCGCGCACTAGACAGGTTAGCGCAGACGGCCCAGCGCCAGAATCAACTGGCGGAGGCTGAGCAACTGTTGGACCAGGCGCGGCAACTTCTGCCGGTCGGCGACCCAGAACACGCTTACCGCCTGTTGACCCTCGTTGGCCTCGCTCTGACACGTCGCCAATGGCACCGTGCACGCATGTATTGTATGCAGGCGCTCTGCCTGCTCCAGACGAGCGAGGATTGGCGGCTGCTGGCCTGGACCTGCGTCAACCTGGGTGTGGCTCACGTACAGCTGAAGCAGTACCAGGAAGGAGTCATTTGGTACCACCGCAGTGTCGAGCTGTTCGATCGGATTGGTGATCCAGTGCATCGTGCGCTGGCCGCGATGAACCTGGGCGTGATTTTGGCAATGACTGGGCAGCCGGCAGCGGCACTGCTGCAGTATGCTCAGGCAGAACCTGTTTTCCGTCGGGCTGCCGACGTCCGGCGCCTGGCGATGGTATACAATAACATTGGTTATGCGCACGGGCTGCAAGGCCGGTGGGTGGACGCCGAGTCGGCGTACCGGCTGGCCGTGCGGCACCACGCCGAAAGTGGTAACCTGGCCGGCAAGGTCGATTCGATGGACAATCTGGCCAAGAGTCTGGAAGCGCAGGGTCGGGTAGAAGAGGCGGTGACGGTGCTGCGCCAAGCGCTGGACGAGCTGACACAGTTGTCGCTGGATGCGGGATATCCACATCTATGGCAGATGGTGACGGCACATCTGGCCGTGCTAACGGCCAACGGGTAACCAATCTTTCGAGCCATCGGGTGATTGGCAGGAGCAACCACCCGATGGTGCCAGACCTGGAAGGAACTCAGCGAACCAGCAGTGGCCAGCGCCACCAAATGGTCGACTGCCGAGCAAGGCTATGCCTAGCCGCAGTGATCCAACTGGCAGGCTTCCGCCGGATGCCATGCCACGGCGGGCGCGGGCGAACTGGTGACGGTGTTGACCGGCGAAGCAGCCGCATAGCTAATGGCGATAGACACGAACAGCACAACGAGCAGGGCAATCAGGTAGTGCCTCATGATGGTTCCTCCTTGAACCACTGCAATGATGTTCATGAGCCTACCAGAGCTTTTGGGATCCCAACCGCACCGGGTCTATGCGGTACACGCGTGCTTGCCCTGATAGTAACAAACGGAAGTGATCGTATACAATCGTTGGTGAGGGTGACACGCCGAGTTTACCGTGAAAATGCCAGTAGGGGCCATGCACCGGCGGACAGAGAATTGAGCATCAGGGATGGCCGTTTTCTGCGCTTGCGGTTGCAGCATCCCTAACCATGGTTGACCATCCGTTCACCGTGGTTTGTGATGTGATGATCGGGGGTTGGCCCAATGTACACCCGGCGTTGTCGCATTTTGTACGCCAATCATGCTACCATGGGGTCAGCGCACAGCTATTGTGTTTGCCTATGTGACGGATTTGTCAATTCGGCCTTTGGGTCACCGAGTCGCAATTGATCTTGCATTTTGGCGAGAGGGATGTTATGCTAATTACAGCCATATCCGCCCCACTGATGTGTCCAGGAGCTTGACCCATGTTGGTGCAACCATCGGCCCACGAGCCCAACGACCTGGGAGCTTCCTCTCCATCGACGGGATTCACCGAATCTCCGCTCGATCGTGCTGACCTGCATTCAACACTTCAACATGTACTGGCCACTGCCCTCCAGGCAACCGGCGGCGCGCGCGGATCGGTTGTGTTGGTCGATCCTGATCATGACGAGCTCGTCATTTTGGAGAAGCTTGATCCCGACGGACCCTGGCCACCACCGGCGGACCAAAAGGTGAGGCTGCGGTTTGGGGTTGGCGAGGGCATTGCCGGTCACGTGGCAAAGACTGGCAAGCTACATTACGCGCCGATTGCCGGGCGCGATCCTTGGTTTGTACGCTCGCAGGTGCGGCGGACCGCCAACTGGTCTTTATTGGCGGTGCCAATTTTGGCTCGCGGCAACACCCAACGCAAGACCATCGGCGTGATCAGTATCGAAGGGCCGGCCGGCCGACCCGGTTTTTTTGATGCGCGGGCCAAGGAGATACTTACTGTACTGGCCAACGAGGCAGTGGTATCTATCGAGACCGCCGCGCTCGCCGGCCTGGTGCAAGCCACGCTGTCATCCTATCGACTGCGACGCATCCTGGCCGTTAGCCAGGCAGTGGTGTCCCAGCAGACATTGGAGCAGATCCTGGAGCAGATTGCGCGTATTGCATTTGAAGAATTGCGGGCGGACCTGTTGACCTTGTACCGGTGGAATCTCGACCACCAGGATTTCATCACACCGCCGATCCAGCTCGGCGATTTCAAACATCCTGACGACATGAACACGCAGATTCACAAGGGGGATGTGGTTGACAAGGTGTTTCACGAGTGGGGATCGCGTTACTTCCAGAATGCACCGGAGGACCCACAATTGCTTTCACTGGGTCGCGTACCACCGCGCGACGGGCAAGCGGCGCGCGAGCGTTTCCCGGTGCGCGAGTCGGTCGCGTCGTCGGCCATTTTGCGTCTGGATGTCGGAGTGAAACGAGTCGGGGTGTTGTGTGTCAACTGGCACATGCCGCATGCCTTCGATCAGGTCGAAAAGGCGGTGTTGGAGATTTTTGCCAATCACGTCGCCCTTGCGATCGAAAACGACCGGCTGATGCGTGCCGGGATCGAGCAGGCCACGCGTGACCAGCGCGAACGTCTCCATCGTGACTTGCATGACGATGTGGGCGGCAAGTTGACGGCTGTCAAACATTTGGCCGCGACGGCCCGCACAATCCTCCATGAGGGCATGTCGAGTGACCTGAGCGAACGGTTGCAGGAAATCGAAAACATGATGATCGAGGCGCATGGGGAAGTCAGAAAGTTGCTGGCCGATTTGGAACCGCGGATTGGGCGTGATCTGCAGAAGGATTTGACTTCATTGTGTGACGTGTTTAGCACCGACCAGTGTCAGGTCCGCTGTGCGCTTCGTGGTTCGCTGGCCAACCTGCGCCCTGGTATTGCCGAGGGTGTCTATCGTATTGCGCGCGAGGCCATCCATAATGCGAAACAGCACAGCACTGCGACCCAGATTGACGTAAACCTGAATACAGACACTGTCAGCTTGGTGCTCGAGATCATCGATAACGGCAAGGGTGCAGCGCCACTGCCACGTGAAGAGCGGCGCCGCACGAAGCGTTACGGATTGACTATTATGGAGCAACTGGCCTACACGATTGGTGGAGACTTAGAGATTGGGTTGGTTCCTGATCAAGGCGGCTGGCGGGTGTGGTTGTTGGTGCCCTCGCCATTGGGAGCCATTGAGGGCCGTTCAATCGCAGACACAACGCACCAGTACGTTGAAGAAAGGACGGTGCTGGCATGACCATCGGGGTGTTCGTGGCCGATGATAATCCTGACACACGCTGGGCAATCATCGATCACCTGGCGCACACGCAGGGCTTTGACGTCGTGCCACCTGAAGTGGCCCGGCGAGACGTCGCCTACAAGATGCCACGCGAGATTGAACCAACTTTGAACCTGATTTACAGCTACAAACCGGCCGTGGTTGTCATGGACATCTCGTGGTCTCATGATCGTAACGCCGGCATACGGGCCAGCCGCCTCATCAAGGACAGAGTGGCAACGACGCGTGTCCTACTCTACAGCCACTACGTCGAGACTGATTTGGTGGTGGAGGCCGTTCTGGAAGGCGGTGTCGACGGGTATGTATCCAAGGATGATTATCCTTCCTACATGCTGCTCGAGGCAATTCGCACCGTCCAGCGCGGTTTGCCCTATTTCGTGCCAGAGGTCGTGGACCGTCTGCTAAAGATCGTGCGCAAGGATGTCAAGCCAGACGTTGTCGACCGGATATTGACTGGTTTGCAGGGTTCCTATCACAACTCCCCAACACCCATTGGCCAGCAGCTAACGAAAACCGAAGCCGATGTGCTGAAGCACCTGGCCAGGGGAAAGAGCAATGCGGCAATTGCGCGTGCACTCAGCCTGGGCGATTCGTCGGTGAAAGGCTATGTGCACAATATCTACCAGAAACTGGGTGTGAGCGAGGTTCTCGCCGATCCGAAAGATGTCGCCCCGCGGGTCATGGCGGTGCTGATTGGTGTGCGGCAGGGGTATGTGAAGGTGGAGGATTTGGCGAGTGCGTGGTCGGCTAGCGAATTATGACTGATCGGCTGTTCGTGTTGGCTGACCATGACAGCTCTGGTGGAAATGCCTGTCATTGATGGTGACATGTGAAGTGTGGTTCAGAGGTCACAAACGAGGTTCACACGAATGAATTCCGAAATTGGGCGCGAGCAAGTGCAGTCACTGCTGGACCTGCTGCGCAGCGGGAGTAGCGAGAACCGATTAGAGATAGCGGCGAAGCTGCACTCCTTGAAAGTCGACTTGCTCGGCGAGGCTCGTAGGCGGGGCGACGCTGCGCGGCCGGCATTTTCACCTCTACCGGGTTTGAACTTGGCCCCATCGCTGGAAGCGTTGACGGATCCCGAATGGGAAGTGCGGCAGGCGGTTGTACTGACAATCGGTGATTGGGGTGATCACAAGGTCGTCAGTGCACTTGAAAACCTTGTCCACAATGAATCGGAATGGCCGGTCAGATCTGCGGTCGCCGAGGCGCTGTCCACAATCGGCGGGCCCATAGCTGTTGCCATACTGAGTCAGATGGTCCGATGGGATCCGCACCCGGTGGTAACGAATGAGGCTGTGAAAGGCCTAACTGAACTCGTCCAGGCGTCTAGGGAACATGCGTCGGAAGGCCTGCCTATACGCGGCGGAGACTCCGATGACGCCCCGGTGGTTGCAGTACTGGACCTGCTTGAAACCACACGCTATCGTGACGCGTCGTCTTTGGTTCGTTCGACGGCGGCTGAGATGCTAGATAGGCTGGGTGTCGATGTACCCTAGTACACGTCGGCTGAATTCAGCCTTTGGTTAGGCTGCCAGAGCCTTGCCT
>CAYUCC010000022.1:0-70909 GCA_964443225.1 uncultured Anaerolineae bacterium | reverse complement strand
GGAGTAGGTCCTACTCCGTCAACTCCTTGCATAAAAAACAAGAATTTTAGGCCTCCAGTGTGGCGTGGGCGAGTGCAGGGATGACATGCATGTCCCGCAACTTGAGTGCAGTGGTGACGATTAGGCGACCGAAGTCTGTTAGGTAGTACTTGTAACGTTGGCCGACTTTTTTGATCAGTTTGAAGGCGCGCAAACGCTTGAGCAGACGGCTGACTTTGGCTGAGGAATACTCGGGCAGGGACTCACGGAGCGCTTTGTTGGTGAAACCGCTGATAACGAACTCGCCGCGTACGAGGAGTCTGAACAAGAAGGCATTCTTCTCAGAGAGAAGATCAAAACCCGTGTAGCGATGCTGGCCTTCGACCAGCGTGTGGGTTAAGTGGTCCAGAGCTTGCACACCGACTTCAGGCGTTTCGATATCAGACAGAAACTTGAGATAGCGTTGCGTGGCGTCTGCGAGTAATTCGCGCAGCGCTGGCAGGCTACAGACGGACTTTCTCATGCGCGCCCATTCCTTTGTCTTTTCACCGTTGCGATGCTCGACTTCGCGGCGATGGCGAAAGAAGGAGACATTGTTGACGGTGCATTCGATACGCAGGATACGGCTGAACTTGTCGTACATCTTGATGGCGACCGGTCCCATATGATGCCGGATGCAGGTGCCCATCTCGCGGCGGGTCTTGAGGTTGTTGCCGCTCTCGCCTTGGTAGTTGCTGCGCAACTGTTTGCCGAGAAAGGTCGCAATGTCTTGCGGCTTGACGGCATGGATAAGGGTTTCCAGGAGAAGAGGGTAAAACGCACTCAGCGACTCGCGCGTCTTGAACACCAGATCGAACGCATATTCGACTTGCATCAGTCCCCAGTAGTAGCTCATCTGCAAGGAGGCAATGACAGGACAGTAGTATTGTGCCCAGCCATCCAGCTTGTCGCGTAGCCAATCGCAGTCCCATGCCATTGCCAGTTGATTGGCCAGTTCGTAGTTGGCAATGTGCCCAAACGCATTGTCCAGCAACTCGTAGGCAATGCCTTGGCTAGCCAACTGCATAGCCAGACGAGCATGCCCGTTGCAGTAGAATTGGAGATTGAACGGACACCACGTGGGTACGCGCAGGTGGCATAAACCTAAATCGGGGTCGATGAAGTAGAAGTAGTAGTGCAGACATTTGCCACTGTCGGGCTTCAGATAGTTATAACCTTTGGCCTTATCATACCACGGCCGGAAGCTCACACAGGTTTCTACCGCACTGAAGATGTGGACCAAACCAGGCTGTGTCCCGCGCTCGCACAAGATTGCTTGGATGCGATCTTCCTTGCGAAACTTCTTCTTCCGCAAGTGCTCGATGGTCAGACCGTGTGCTTCAGCAATCGACTCGGCATTCTTACGAATCACATCTCCTATCGGCTCTGCCCAACGCGGGTAGTCAAAGATGCGTATCCCGTTGGCGTACATGTGATGCGTGATGCCTTTGGGATGGCACAAGTTAGGCAAGCTACCGGTGATCATGATCCGATCATAGCAACCTAACACACCATCCAAGTCGTTGGCGTATTTCTCGGTCAGCAGTTGTGTTGTCATGGCGCACCTCATCCAAGCGGTTTCGTCATGATCAGTGTAATCCAGGGATGTTCTCGGGTCAAGACGTCCTGTTTGGTTCCGGCTTGTCCGGCTTAGGGAGTAGGGAGTACGGAGTAGGGAGGAGGGAGTCACGCGCCGCCTCTTCGCCCAGGATCTCCAGCACGCGCGCCAGGGCGGACTGCCAGTCGGCGGCTTGCAGCGGCAGCCAGACCTGGCCGCGGATGATGCGTGGGAGCGGTCCGAGCCGCGCCTGGAGGGCACGCGTGTCGGCACGGAGCAGCCAATCACCCTTGATCACGATCTGATCATTCTCACGCCCGATGGCGGTCACGCCGGCGCGCACGGCCTGACCTTTGATGCGCACCTGATACAGCAGGTTCTCGACAGCCGCTGGCGGTGGCCCAAAACGATCGGTCAACTCCTGGCGCAGGTCGTTGATTGCAGCCAGATCGGAGAGCCCGGCGATCCGCCGGTACAGCTGCAAACGCAGAGCTGCCTCTTCGACATAATCGGCGGGCAGACGTGCGTCGAGCAGGAGGTCGAGCGTCACTGCGGGCGCCAGGGCATCGGTCAGCACGCCGGGTTTGCGCCGATCGTCGCGCGGGGTGCCGCGATCACGCTCGGCACGGGCATCTTCGACGGCCTGGGCCAGCAGGCGTGCGTACAGGTCGAAACCAACGGCGGCGATGTGGCCGTGCTGACGTGCGCCCAACAGCTCGCCGGCACCCCGAATCTCCAGATCCTGCATGGCAATCCGCAAACCGGCACCCAGTTCGCTGGCCTCCAGGATCGCTTCGAGGCGTCGCCGCGCCACCGACGACAGGGTCGCGCCACGATCGTAGAACAGGTAGGCGTAGGCGCGTACGGCGCTGCGCCCGACGCGGCCGCGCAGCTGGTACAGCTGGGCCAGGCCGTAGTGATCGGCACGATTGATGATGATGGTATTGACGTTGGGAATGTCGAGGCCGCTCTCGATGATGGTCGTGCAGACCAGTACATCGATGTCACCGTTGGCAAAGTCCAGCATCACACGTTCGAGCTGGCGTTCCGGCATCTGGCCATGCCCCACCCCCACCCGTGCTTCGGGCACGATGTGGTGGACACGCTGGGCCATCTGTTCGATGCCTATCACGCGGTTGTGCACGAAATAGACCTGCCCGCCGCGGTCGAGTTCGCGCAGAATGGCCTGTCGAATGATCTGCTCGTCGTATTCGCCCACGGTGGTTTTCACCGGCAGCCGTTCCTCGGGCGGCGTGTCGATGGTGCTCAGGTCACGCACACCGGTCAGGCTCATGTGCAGGGTACGCGGAATGGGCGTTGCCGATAGAGTAAGTACGTCGACCTCGGTGCGCAGCTGTTTGAGACGTTCCTTGTGACCTACACCGAAACGCTGTTCCTCGTCGATGATCAAAAGACCCAAATCCTTGAAGACGATGTCGGCGCTGAGCAGGCGATGGGTGCCAATCACGATGTCGATGGTCCCTTCACGCAGCCCCTTGAGGACGTCCTCCTGGCGCCCCGCGGTGAGGAAACGGCTGAGCATGGCCACCTGCACCGGGTACGACTGGAGCCGCGTGGCGAAGGTATTGAAGTGCTGTTGGGCTAACACGGTGGTGGGAACGAGCACCGCCACCTGTTTGCCGTCCATGACTGCCTTGAAACCTGCCCGCAGTGCCACTTCGGTTTTGCCGTACCCCACATCGCCGCAGATGAGGCGGTCCATCGGCTGGGAACGTTCCATGTCCTGTTTGACTTCGACGATGGCCTGCAGCTGGTCTTCGGTCTCCACGTAGGGGAACGAGCCCTCCAGCTCTTCCTGCCACACCGAATCGGGCGCGTACGCATGGCCGGCCACCAGCTCACGCCGGGCGTAGAGGGCCAGAAGTTCGCTGGCAATATTAGCCACCGCCTTACGCGTCCGCTGCTTGACCAGCTCCCAGTCGGCGGTGCCAAGGCGATGCAGGATGGGTTGGGTTTCGCCCGGGCCGACGTAGCGGGTGAGGCGGTCGGCCTGGTGCACAGGTACGTACAGCCGGTCATGCTGGGCGTAGTCGATATGCAGATACTCGCGATCGATCCCCTCGAGTGACATCGTCACCAGGCCACGGAACTGGCCGATGCCATGTTCCATGTGCACGACGAAATCGCCGGGCTGCAGGTCGGCAAAAAAGGATTCCGGCGCCACGGGTCGCTGGCGTTCGATGCGCCGCGGTGCCGGGCGGCTGAGGCCAAAAATTTCGGAATCGGTCAACAGGGTGAGGAGCAGCCCCTGTGCCTCTTCGTTGCGCAGAATCCAGCCTTCCGCCATAGTCCCTTGTAGCAGGGTGACCGAACGCGGCCGCGGCACCTCGAGTACGTCCTCGCCCAGCGCGGCCGGATGACCCGCTTCGACGAACAGATCGTTGAGGCGCGCACATTGACGGCTGATCAAAACCACACGCTGGCCCGCGGCGCGCCACGCCTCGGCTTCGTCGATCACGCGGCGGACGCGGCTGCCGAAATGGGGTGCCGGCAGAAACGAGCGCGCCAGGGCACCCGCCTGGCTCGTTGGCCGCCCCATGAGGTCGCCGTAGCCTAACAGTACAGGCGCCAGGGCATTCAAGCGTTGGCGCAGGTCGGGCTGCAGGGCGTACGGGCGCCGCGCCCCAGCGGGCAGTTCACCCGCCGCTGTGACATCGCGCTGCAGCTGTTCGGCCTGCCCCTGGAGATCGGCCAGGGTGGCCAGCAGCTCGGCGCCGTCGTCGATGAGCAGCAGGCCGGGCGTTGGGAGATAGTCCAACAGCGTGGCGGGCTGGCTGTACAGGTACGGCAGGTACCACTCCACGCCGCGAAAACCGGTCCCTTCCACAAGCTGGTCGATCTCGGTTGTGAAGTCGTGTTGGGCCGGGGCATGGCACACAGAGAGATCGAGCTGTTCGAGGTGAGCACGCACCGCCGGGCCGTGACGAGGCAGTGCTTCGGACGCCGGGCCGACGAGGACCTCCTGCACACGCCCACCGGACGCGTGGCCCTCGGCTGCGGTCAGTGTGCGTTGGGTGGCCGGGTTGAAATAGCGCAGACTGTCGATTTCGTTGCCAAACAGCTCCAGGCGCAGCGGCCACGGCAGATTGGGCGCCCAAACGTCGATGATGCCGCCGCGACGGCTGAAGGTGCCCGGTTCTTCGACAACGGGCTGGGGCCGGTAACCCAGGCCCAGCCAGCGGGTCACCAGGGCGGGCAGATCGACGACCTGGCCGACGCGCAGCGGGCGCAGGGCCAGGGTCAGCTCACGTTTGGGCAGTGTAAAAAACGACAGCGCCCGCGCCGACGCCACCACCACGGGCGGCGCGGCGGCGGTGGTGATGGGTTGGGGTGGCAGGCTGAGGGCAACCAGGGCTTCCAGCCGCTGCTGACGTGTTTCGCGCGACCAGGCAATCCGTTCGTAGGGCAGGGCATCGGGGTCGGCAAAGAGCAGAACTCGTTCGGGCACCGGCAGCCAGGCGCGCAGCTGGTCGACCCACCGCCGCGCATGGTCACTGCGCGCCGTCAACAACAGCACAGGCCGGGGCACCTCATCGATGAGCGCGGCCGCCAGGTAAGGGCGCGCACCCGCCAACACGGCCAGTGGCTGCGCTGGAGCCGCCGCCTGCACAGAAGCGGCAAGCGTCGCATAGGCTGGAATTTCTCGCACCAGGGGCAAGAGACCGCTCAGTTGCACGAAGATGTCTCCGATCAGGCGTTGATGCGGTTCATGGCAATCATGAGCCCATCGCGTAACCAGGTTTCGATACCTTCCACGGCGCGCGGCCGTACGAAGGCCATCTCGATCTCTTGCTCGGTCGTGAAGTCCTGCAGCACGTAGTCAGCCGGCTCCATGCGGCCCGGGGGGCGGTCAATGCCGATCCGCAAACGCGGAAACGCCGGGCTGCCCAGCTGGGTTATGATCGATTTCATCCCGTTGTGGCCCCCGGCGCCGCCTTCCGCACGCAGCCGCAGGCGTCCCAGCGGCAGGTCCAATTCATCGTACAGGACAAGCATGTCGGCGGGCTCGATCCTGTAATATCGCAGGAGGGGCACCACCGCCTGGCCGCTCAGATTCATGAAGGTCTGTGGTTTTGCCAGGAGTACGCGCACACCTGCAATCTCCCCGGTGGCAATCGCCGCCCGAAACTGGACGCGATCGAAGACCAGCCGGGCTCGCTGGGCGAGCAGGTCGACGCACTGAAAGCCGACGTTATGCCGATGACGCGCGTAACGCGGACCCGGGTTTCCCAACCCGACAACCATCACAAGCCTGGTGGTCATCGGTCATCAGGCTTCGAAGCGCGACCGCAGAAAACGGAACAGCCAACGCAGTACCAGGTAGGCACCAAACAACAGGAAGCCGGCAACGGCTACCCGAGCCCCGCGCACGAACGCATCACCCAGGCTGGACAGACTCAACGACTCAGAGACCTGCCCAAGATCGAGGAAGCCTCCCAGGACACCGTCGTCACCGGTATCCCCGCCATCCGCACCAGTGGTGTCCTCGGTATCGGTCAGTGTCGATGTGGTGGTAATTGGCGACGTATTGGTGATCGTCAACGCCGGACGCGGTGTGGGTGTCGCGATCTGCGGCTGTTCTACCACCACGGGCGTTGGTGTGGCGGCCGGTGTTTCGGTTGCCTCCGGTTCGGCGGTCGTATCTTCGGTCGGGGTGGGGGTTGGTGTATCGGGTGGACGCGAATTGACCACGAGAAGCCCATTGGCGGCGGTTTCGTCGTAGTTACCGTCCAGGCGCACCGTACGCAAGAGCAAGGCGTAGGTGCCATCGGGTACACTGCGCGTATCCCACGTACCCAACAGACCGTTGGTCACCTGGTTCGTCTGTTCGAACATGAAGTGCCAGTCATCCGGTACACTTTCGGACTTGAAGTAGAGCTGGTAGCGTTGAAATTCGGGATGAGCGGTGGAGCCGTTGATGGAAATGACACCGCGCAGGGTCGAAAAGGGTTGGGGAGAGGCAATCACCGCCTGGCCCTGCCACGCACGCGCGACACCCACGGTTATCAACAGCGCACCCACGATCATCAGCATCGAAAGCGGGTACCAGCTGGCACCCAATCGTATTCGCATCATGTTTGTTCTTCCTCATGATGTGCTGTCAAACTCGGCAGCTTTTACAACACAACGGGCTAGTGTATCATAAGCCGCGCAGCACGGCAAACTCAGCGGTGCAGCTGCTGCGCTTCAAACGACAGATGCTCCCTTGGCACCAGACCCTGCGGCTGGGCCGATGGCATGGACGCTAAGGGCTTGCAAAAGAACAACTTCCCGTGCTCTATTGATCGAATTTGGCGGTGGCAGTTGCACAGTTGCCATCTTTTGCGAGTTCAGTTAAAATCGCCCTCAAGCACACATGATGGCATCCGGCGCACGGGTGCCTCATCGCCAAAAAGCCAGCGCGACCTTTCCGGGCCTGCGGTGTTCTAGTAAACGGTCACATCCGCCGTGACGCGACGCGTGATGGCGGGGGTCCGTCTGCAGAGATGCGGTGGATAACCGTCTCTGCCACTGCGCACTCAGGCCTGGTTTCTCCGAAAAACGGCAAGCACATTGCCGATGGGCCTGAAGTGGAAGGAAAAGCCAGCAGTGGCACCGATCGAGAGCGAGCTCGACCTGGTCGAACGGGCCAAAACCGATCCGGAGGCGTTTGGCCGGTTGTACGAGCGATACGTGGATCGTATCTACGGCTACATCTATTATCGCACCGGTAACCACGCCGACGCCGAGGATTTGACGGCGCGCACGTTCTTTCGGGCGCTGGACAACATCGGCAGTTACGTGCAGCGCGGGCTGCCCTTCTCTGCCTGGTTGTACCGCATTGCGCACAACCTGGTGGCCAACTGGCATCGCGACCGCAGCCGCCGCAAGGTGGTGTCGCTGGACAACCTGGAGGCCGCGGGTTCCAGGCGGCAGGGGCCAGAGTCCCACGCTGAAGATCGCGAACGGTACACGGCGCTCGTGGCTGCGATCCGGCGCTTACCCGAAGATCGCCAGCAGTTGATGCTGTTGAAATTCGTGGACCGTCTGCCGAATGCCGAAATCGGCCAGATCATGGGGCGTACCGAGGGTGCAGTGAAGTCGTTGTACCACCGCACGTTGGTTGCCCTGCGCGACGATCTGACGGCCCGCGGCTTTTAGACATCGCCAAACAACGACGTCCTGGTGGTTCCGCGAAGACTGGGTACCACCGCACAGCGTGTCACCCGGAATAGAGGCCTATGATTCGACTCGTCACCGATTCCACCTGTGATTTGCCGCGCGACTGGTTTGATCGTCTCGAGGTGACGGTGGTCCCTATCACGATCCAGTTTGGCACCGAAACGTACCTGGAAGGGGTGACGATCGACGAAGCGACGTTTTATCGCCGCGTCAACGAACTGGGCATGATTCCCAAGACCTCGCAGCCCGCACCCGGTGTCCTGGCGGACGTTTACCGGCAATTGGGCGCCGCGGGTGATGAAGTCCTGTCGCTGCACATTACAGGCAAGTTGAGCGGCACGGTCAATTCGGCAGAGTTGGCGCGGCAGATGGTCGCAGACCAGGTACGCGTCGAGGTGTTCGACAGCCTGGCCGGGTCGGCTGGTCTGGGCTTCATGGTCTGGGAGGCCTATACGATGACGCAGGCTGGAGCCACGATGGAGGACATCCTGGCTCGTCTGCATACGATCCGTGCCCACGTCCAGATCATTCTGACCCTCAAGACCTTGAAATATGCCCAGATGAGCGGCCGCGTGACGACCATCCAGCATGTCCTGGCTTCGCTGCTCGACCTCAAGCCGATCATCACCCTCGAAGAAGGCAGCCTGGACGTCACCGAACGCATCCGCACCCGCCGGCAGGCCGTGGCGCGCATGCTGGATTTGATCGAAGCCAGGGTCGGCAGCGGGCCGATGCACCTGGCCATCATCCACGCCCATGCATCGCAGGAAGCCCATCAGTTGATGGATCAGGCACAGTATCGTTTTCGGTGCGAACATTCGTTCGTGGCGCCGCTGGCCACGTCGATTGCCGCCAACCTGGGTCCAGGCACCCTGGGTGTCGTGGCCTACCCGATCTAAACTCATGTTCTGGAGAAACCAGGCGTTTTTGGGATGCCGTGTCGCCTCGAAACCCCAGGTTTCGACAGAACATGAGTCTAAGCCCTAGCGATCGTACCCTGCCCACAGGTGGGCGGCTGCGATCAGTGAGGAACCGTGTGATGTCGCAACAAATGGTTACCGAGATCCTGGCCGCCCATGCGGATCGACTGATTGCCGGAGAAGAGCACACCAGTGACTTCCTGCTGCTCTTTCCCGAACTGCGGTCGGAGCTGGCTCCGCTGCTGCGGTTGGCGCACGAGGTAGTGGCGGTCCTGCGGCCGATACGACCCCGCCCGGCCTACCGTATGGATCTGCATCAGGCTCTGATCACCGCCGGTTATGAACACCTCGCACAAGACCCCACGGGTTTCGTGAACATTCCCGAAACACGGCGTGACTGGGTCCTGGGCGCCGCTGCGGTCGGATCGGCGGTGTCCGTCGTGGGTGTGATCGCCTATTTCTGGCGCGCCCGCACATCATCGGGCAAAACCGCCAGCACCGCCCACTGAGGGCCTGTAGAATAAGAACTTCCTGCAAAATGGCCGGAATTCGCCCAAATCACAGGAAGTTATTCTTCTACAGGCCTTGATCGCCGCTCAGACTGTCTCGCCTGACCAGTCCCGCACCAGTTCCACCAACAGACGTGCGGGCACCGCCGTTGCGCCCCGCGTCATGAATGCCCGATCCGTCTCCTGGAATGCCGTTGCCGCAATGTCGAAGTGCGCCCAGGGCGTGCCCGACGGCACGAACTCGTTCAAAAACAGCGCGGCGTTGATCGCACCACCGGGCAAACCACCGCTGTTTTTCATGTCGGCCACGTCGCTGTCGATCCGTTCGCGGTAGGGCTGCCACAGCGGCATACGCCAGATCGGCTCACCCGCACGCGTGCTGGCTTGCGACAGGCGAGCATACAACGCGTCATCGTTGCAGAACACCCCACTCAGCTCCAGGCCGAGCGCGCGCACCATCGTGCCGGTCAACGTCGCGCAGTCGATGATGGCGGCCGGCGCATACCGTTCGGCAAAAGCGAGGCCATCGGCCAATACCATCCGGCCCTCCGCATCGGTCGAGATGTACTCGATCGTCTTCCCGTTGAGCGCCCGCACGACGTCACCCGGTTTGATGGCCTTCGAACCGGGCATGTTTTCGGCGGCACACACCAGGCCAACCACACGCACAGGCAGTTGAAGCCGCGCAATGGCACGCATGGCACCGATGACGGCGGCACCACCCCCCATATCACTCTTCATCAGCCACATCTTGTCGGCGGGCTTGATCGAGATACCGCCGGTGTCGAACGTAATCGCCTTACCGACCAACACCAGCGTCTCCTGGGTCGCGGCTGCCGCGGGGAAATACTCCATGACGATGAACTGCGCCTCTTCGGCGCTGCCCTGGCTGACGCTGAGCAAGGCGCCCATGCCCCACTCTCGCATGGTCTCTTCGTCGTACACCGTGCACACAATTCCGGTACCTTCGGTCAGTGACTGGGCGCGCGCCGCCAGCTCGCGTGGGGGCAGCAGGTTGCCGACGGCATTGGTCAAATCACGCGCCTGGTTACTCGCCTCACCCAACACCTCACCAACCCGCACACCCCGCTGATACGCCTCCACGGGCGTCCCAGGCGGCACTACCAGCTGCAGCACCTCCACCTGCGCAACATTCGCCGGGCCGCTGCGGCGATATCCGGCGAATCGATAGAGCCCCAACAGCGTGCCTTCGACCAGCGCCTGGGCAAGACTCTCTGGTGCTACGACCTCCTGACCCAGGCCAGGGAGCGCGACAGCCACGCGGCGCACCTGCAGCTTGACCATGGTCTGCGCAGCAACCCCCGCGGCGCGCCGCGCCGTGTCGGCGGTGAAGGCGTCCGGTTTGCCCAGACCAACCAGCAGCAGACGGCCAGCCGGGGCTGTCCCACCTGGCGTGTAGAGCAGCGTGGTTTTGTAGGCCTCACCCTTGAAGTCTCCCAGGCCAACCACCTGCCCGATCAAACCACGCAGGGGCGCATCGCACGCCTCGTATCCGGCGGCGGTTAACGATTCGAACAGGCCAACCACCAGGAGATCTGCCTCGACGGTGTCGAGCAACGACGTGACGACTTGAATTTCCATTGCATTCCTTCTTGTTATGTTATGTTGTCAGACCGTGCCGCAGCACCCGGCCCAAAGCATCTTTGGGCAGGCTGTCACGAAAGGTGATTGTCTGCGGCACCATGGGTTCGGGCAGGCGCAGGCGGCAGTAGGCGATGATCTCGTCCGCCGCTGCACGTTCGCCCGGGTGCAGCACGATGAACGCATGCGGCGACCCGTCGCCCGGCAGCACCGCCGCTTCTTTGATGCCAGGGTGCTCGTACAGCACTTCCTCGATAGGTCGTGGCAAAACGAGCGTCCGGCCCGCATCGGACGCGTACCAGCGATCGTGCAGCGGACCCAGAATGCGCAGATAACCGTCACGATCCATGGCGGCCAAATCGCCCGTGCGCAGCCACACCTTACCGTCATCGTCGGCGACCAGCGCGTTCGCAGTGGCCGCCGCGTCCTGCCAGTAACCCGGCATGACCTGGGGACCGCTGACCCACAATTCGCCGACGTCGCCCGCACCGGCGTCATCCTGCGTCACGGGGTCGACGAGCCGCACGTCGGTGTTCGGTAAGGGCAAACCGACCGTCGCCGGCTTGCGCAGGTCGCTCAGGGTATCGACACAGACCACCGGCGCCTCGCTCATGCCGTAGCCTTCCAGCAGCCGCGCTTTGCTGAGCCGCTCGAATGCCTCGTGAATCTCGACCGGAAGGGGCGCAGCGCCGCTGACGTACAATCTGACGGCATCGACGTCGTAACTGCGCAGGTCACGCACACCGGTCATCTCCAGGAACATGGCTGGTGTCGCGGCAAATGCCGTTGGGCGGTAACGTTTGATCGCTGCCAACGCCTGTGGTGCATCGGTGGCCGGTGCTGTCAGCAGCGTTGCACCGAGGGCAATCGGCAGGTGAATGCCCGCCAGGATACCATAGATGTGGAAGATCGGCAGGGCCGAGAGGAATCGTTCCTGACCATCCTGCAGACCCGGAAACCAGTGGCGAACCTGAATCGTGCTCGCCACCAGGTTGCCATGGGTCAGCAGCGCCGCGCGCGGGGGTCCGGTCGTGCCGGCGGTGAATTGGATCAGGGCGCCGTCCTGGGGCTGCAGCGTCACGGTGGGGCGTTGGGGAGACGCTTTGCGTACCCACTCGGACCAGGACAAAAAACCGAGCGGGCGCGGCTCGGACCGTGAACCGGCCTGCAGGCGGTAATGGACACGTGGCAGCAGCGTATAGTACTCATCCACTGTCGTTTCCAGGACCCACTCGACGGTCTTACGCCCAACGAGTGATTCGGCCATCGCCCGCTGGTGATCCGACGTAATCACGATGCGCGCCCCGCTCGAACCCAGTTGGTGTTTCAGCTCCGTCTCGGACGCCGCCGGATTGGCGGTCACGACGAGGGCGCCCGCCTTCAGAATACCGTAGAAAGCAATGACCGCCTGCATGCTGCCGGGCAGCATCAGCAGAACACGATCACCCTTTTGAATACCCAGCCGGATCAGGGCGTTCGCCACGCGATTTGCCGCGCGTTCGAGCTGCCAGTAACGCAAATGGGTGCCGCCGCTGGGGTCATGGACGGCGGTGCGCAGTGGAAAACGACGGGCGGCACGTTCGAGAAACCGCGTCAGCGGACGGTCGGGGATCGTCACCTCGTGCGGAACTGCCCGATCGTAGAAGCGCAGCCAGGGGCGTTCGGGTACGCGGCTGCGCACCGGGCGATCCTGCGCCCAGGTTGCCGGACTGTCCTGGCGGCCGCTGAGAAACCGTTCGATGGCGCGGTTGACGGCGTCGGCGCGTTCGATCATGACCATGTGGGCGGACACCGGAATTTCGATCTTGAGCGCGCCACGAATACGGGCCGCCACCTGGTCGAAATCGGCCTGGGGAAAGAGGTCGTCGCGGTGTCCCATGATCACCAGCGTCGGGGTGCGAATCTCACCAAACACCGACCAACCTCGCCAGCCTTCGAGAGTATTTTGGAACAGGTTCCTGATCACGAACGTGGGCGTGCTCACGCGGGTACGCACGACGGGTTCCACGACCTTCAACCAGGTCGATGGCAGATGCAGGGCGCGGCGCATCCAGTCGTTGAGCTGGTATTCGCCCGCGGCACCGATCAACACCAGGGCGTCGAGGCGGTGGGGATGGGCCGCGGCGTACTCGGCCGCTACAGCGCCACCAAAACTATGCCCGATCATAACGAAACGCGGCGGCAGGTTCAACTGGTCGATCAGGGCAGCGAGGTCACGCTGCAGCTCGGCCATCGTGTAGGAGGATTCGGGTTTGTCGGACAGTCCATGCCCGCGCGCATCGTACGCGATGACGCGGTTGGCGTCACAGAAGTAGCCCAACTGGCGGGCCCACTGGTTGGCCTGGCCCGCAAAACCGTGCACGAACAGCAGCGTGCGCTGCGCGTGCGGTGGCGCGATGTCGATGACGCTCAACGTGACAGGCGGCCTGGCCTGCACCTGCACTTCGGTACGGTAGAGTTCGACGTCAACTAACATGTCGATCCGATCTGGCTCACGACGAAAGTCTGGCGCTGCGAACGCGTATTATAATGCAAATGGCGAATTGACCCTAACTGTCCACTATGGTATAGTGGCCATCCAGTTTTTCACGCGAGGTCAGCGATGTACGCGATGGAATTGTTGGCACCACAGCGCGTCGACGAGGCGGACCCGTTGGTTCTGGCCGAGTCTGCGGATCCGCAGCCCGGTCCCGGCCAGGTACGCATCCGTGTGCGGGCGTGCGGTGTGTGCCACACCGACCTGCACATCGTGGAAGGTGAGTTGGAGCTGCCCCTGCTGCCGCTCGTCCCGGGGCACCAGGTGGTGGGCGTCATCGAGGCGTGCGGGCCTGGGGTGACGCAGTGGGCCATCGGTGACCGCGTGGGGGTCCCCTGGCTGCACGCCACGTGTGGCCGCTGTGACTTCTGCCAGAGCGGGCGCGAAAATCTGTGCGACCAGGCACGTTTCAGCGGCCTGCACGTCCCCGGCGGTTACGCCGACGCCATGCTGGCCCAGGCTGATTTCGTGTGCCGCCTGCCGGATGATTTTGCGGATGAAATGGCGGCCCCCTTATTGTGTGCAGGCATCATCGGCTACCGCGCCCTGCGCCTCAGCGACGTGGTACCCGGTCAGCGCCTGGCCCTGTTTGGTTTTGGTGCCAGTGCCCACATCGCGATCCAGGTGGCGCGGCATTGGGGCTGTGAAGTCTACGTGTTGACCCGCAGCGCCGAACACCGCCAACACGCCGCTGCCCTCGGTGCGGCCTGGGTCGGCCAGCCGGACGAGACCCCACCGCATGCCGTGCATGGCGCCATCAACTTCACACCGTCGGGTGCTATCACGCAGGCGGCGCTGCGCATTCTGCGGAAAGGGGGCACGGTGGCGATGGCGGGCATTCACAGCAGCCCCCTGCCCCAAACCGATTATCACCTGCTCTACGGGGAACGGACGATTCGCAGTGTGGCCAATGCCACACGTCAGGATGCCGAAGAACTGCTGCGCCTGGCCCATACGATTCCGATCCATACCCACGTGGAGGTCTTTTCGCTGTTCGAAGAAGCCAACCAGGTGCTGCGCCGCCTCAAACGCAGCCAGATCCAGGGCGCGGCGGTCCTCAAAGTGCAGACGCCGTGAACGAGTCGAATCGAGGTGTGACCAACGTGGTATTCCCAACGAAGGCAACGTTCATGCGGGTCCTGCGGTTGTGCTGTGGCGCAATGGGCCTCGTGCTGATTTTGGACCTGACCGCATGCCAGGGACCGACTCCCACGCCAGCGGTAACGCCGGCACCTGCCGTCGCCATCATCCTGCCATCGCCAACACCCGCCGGTGAGCCACCCTACGTCGCGCCCGTACCCAATGGTCCTGCCCCCACGCCGCAGACACCCGCGGCACCCACTGTGACGCCCGCTGCGGACGCGACACCCGTCACCGCAGAGTCGGTGGGGGTACCGTTCTGGGTCAACCAGGGCGACATTAGCGGCTTGAATTGGCCACAGCCTGCGCAGTCCAATCTGCGGTCGCTGCGATTCCTGGTGAGCGATGGCCGCACGTTTTTACACGACGTCGTTCACGATACCGACGTGCAAATCGAGCCGCCCGCTGCGGCAGGTGAGGCATGGCGCATCACCTACACCGATCGCGACGGTCGCTACCGGCTGGTCGAGGAAGTCACGCCGGCGGCCACCACCGATGGTTTGATCGTACGCGCACGGCTCGAAGCGCTGAGCGGCAGCAGCATCGACTACCAGGTGTACCTGGTTGCGACGCCCAGTCTTGCCAATACGGCAGAAGGAGACAGCGTGGCGGTCAACCTGTCGGAAGCCGTGGCGGTATTGAGCGACCGCCAGCCGGCGGAGGGCGCACCCACCTTCGTCGCATTGGCAACCGACACCCCCTGGGTCACCGCCTCCGCCGGTTATGCCGGCCTGAACGATGGCCTGAACGATCTGCGCGATTTCCGCCTCGATCAGGCGTACGAAACGGCGGGACCGGGCGGGGATGCCACGCTGACCGTGTGGCTGGTGCCCGCCAGCGAGTGGAGCATTGCGCTGGGGCTGGGGGCCGATGCCGACCGGGCGCGGGCAGCGGCGGTCGATGTGCTCACCGAGGCGTACCAGGTCGATCAATAAGAGCCTATCCGAATAACTCCCCTCAGTCGCCTTATTGAGGCCAAAATCGGGTTATTCGGATAGGCTCTAAACCGGACCGAACAGCCGCTGCCAGAGGGGTGGGCCGAGAATCAGCAGCCCAACGATGACGGCTGCCAACGCTGCCATCAGCACGGCACCGGCGCCTGCATCTTTGGCTTTGCCCACCAGCGGGTGATCTTCGTCGGTAACGGCATCACCCAGGGCTTCCACAGCCCGGTTGAGCATTTCCAGACCGAGTACGAGACCCATCGTCAGCACCAACACGGCCCACTGCAGGCTGTTCACACCAAGCCACCAACCCAGGGCGATGATAACGAGACCCACGAGCACCTGAACCCGCAGGTTGCGCTGCGTGCGCCAGGTCTCGCGCATGCCGCGCCCGGCGTAACGGAAGGATTCCAGAAAACGGGTGGGTGGTCTCACGCGCCGGACAGGATCCGTGTCTGGTGTGCCCACATGACCTCTTCTTCAGCGGGTGATCCGTGATCGTAGCCCAGCAAATGCAGTGTACCATGCACCGCCAGCAGCGCAATCTCATCGGCCGCGGCGCGTCCCAGGGCGGCCGCATTGGCCGCGGCGTAGGGATACGCAATGATGATGTCGCCCAGGTAACGTGCCGCCTCCGGTGCGGAGACGAACGGCACGTCCTCCGCCTCAGCGAATGTCTCCTGAGCCGCAAACGAGAGGACATCGGTCGGCTCGTCGAGTCCGCGGTACGTTCGGTTGAGCGCCTGCACCTGGTCATTGTCGGTGATGACCATCGTGAGCTCGCCGTCGGGCTGATCCTCCAGCACCAGGGCGTGGGTCACCACGCTGCGCAGTGCATCGGCGTCCACCAACGGCAAAAAAGGCTCATCGATCACAATGGTTATCGGCCCGTCGGCGTGGGTTTCTTCGTGCAAGTTATTTGTTTCCATCAGTCTGTTGTTCTTGATCTTCTGTGGGTGGGTGCTCGGTAATGGATGGCAGCACGTTCGGGTATTCCAGTCGCGGGTGGTGGATGCCCTGGAGGACCCGCACGAACGCCTGGGCGATCAAGTCGAGGTCGCGCAGCGTCAGCTGGCTTTCGCTGAGCTCACCGTCCAGGAGGCGTCGCTCGATCATGTGACGCACGGAGGCCGCGAGCTCCTCGGTCGAATGGGGACGCTGGCTGCGCACCACGGCCTCGCACACGTCGGCGAGCATCAACACGGCGGTTTCGCGACTCTGGGGGCGCGGCCCGGCATAACGAAAACTGGCTTCTACCACCGGTTTTTCGGGTGTGGCCTGGGTGCAGGCGGTGCGGTAGAAAAAAATGACCAGGCTGGTACCATGGTGTTCGCTGATGAAGTCCTGGATACGCGCTGGGAGACGGTACTTGCGCGCCAGCTCCAGGCCATCGCTGATGTGGTTCTTGATGATGCCGGCGCTGGTAACCGGATCGAGGTGATCGTGCGGGTTGACGTCACCTACCCGATTTTCGATGAAAAAGTAGGGGCGCACCATCTTGCCCACGTCGTGGTAGTAAGCGCCCACGCGCGTCAAATTGGCATCGGCACCGATGACCTGCGCCGCCTGCTCCGCCAGGTTGCTGACGATCAGCGTGTGGTGGTAGGTGCCAGGCGCGCGCAGCACCAGCTCGCGCAGTAAGGGATGGGTTGGGCGGCCCAGCTCGGCCAGGTGCAGCGAGGTGACGACCCCCACCAGGGGACTGAGGAGATAGACCCCCAGCAGCGTCAGGCTGCTCGCCAGTGTCCCATTGATCACCGCAGCCAGGGCCAGCTGGGACATACCGGTCCAGTCCAACGAGCGTTCCACCAGGTGAAAAATCGCCACGATCAGCAGGTTGACCGCTGAAACGGCAACGCCGGCCAGCAGAAACAGGCTGATGCGATCCCCGCGACCCAACACCAACACCCCCGCCAGGCTGCCGGCGGCGACATACAGCACCAGGTCGAGCGCGCCCTGTGTCAAAAAAGCCACGAGCAGCGTCATGGCCAGGATCGTGACTGCGGTTAGACGAACATCGAGCAGCAAAGACACCAGCATGGTGAGCGCCGCGGCAGGAAACAGATAGGGCTGCACGGCATGCCCCGGAATCATCCAGCGTGCACCCAGGACAAAGAGCAGCAGGAGGGCCACGAACAGGATAGCCTGACGACGGTGCCCCCAGAACTCAGGGATGAACCGCGTCACGTAGAAGCCAAGCAGCACGACGAGCAGGACCACCACACTCACGGTGCGCAGCGCCTCAGGCCAGCTCCAGTCGCTTTGCCGCAGGTCGAGTGCCTCCAGGGTTTCCAGGTCTTCCGGCTGAACGCGATCGCCGGCACGCAGGATAATTTCACCCTTTTGCACCGATACCATCACCGGTGCCACGGCCGCGTTGGCCTGCTCCCTGGCTTCGGCGGTTTTTTCGGCATTGTAGCGGCTGTTGGGGCGCATCAACGACTGTACGAGGATCGCGGTGACGGCTGACTCCTCCTCGCTGAGTTCGAGTCCCACCAGCGTCGGAACCTGGCGACGTTTGGCCTCCAGCTGGTCCTCACGAATCTCGTCGCGCAAGGCCCGGTCGAGCACGGTTGGCATTTCGGCTTTGACCCGTGCCCAGGCGGCATCGCTGAGGGACAACGTGGTCGTGACAAGGGCGGGGTCGAAGAGTCCGGTGGTGAGCGCAGTGGCATCGGCGGCGGTTGGGGTGGATGAGGGGTCGGCGCGCAGGGCGTCGATGGCAGCCAATACGGCGCGCGCCTGGGCGATCTGATCGCGTCGCACGCGGGCGTCGACCGGTTCGTAGACGGGGGCAACCGCTTCTTCGGCACGCTGCCGTTCCTGCTCGGTCAGGCGGGCGCTGACGTACGTGATCGCACGGGTTGCGCGTACATCGACCGGACTGATCTCGCTGGCTTCCAGATCGATCCGATCGCCCTGGAGATCGACCAGGAGAACTGCACAGGCGCCGATTATGAACAGCACGCCAAGCAGCCACCGGTAGAGTCGATCCTGCCACGGCAGTGCCCTGGCCGCCCAACGATCAGCGGTCATCTACGCCGGTCCCTGGGGGAGGTGCCGTCCAGCCAGTGTTTCATGGCATTCGGGTCAAAACAGCGTGTAGATGAAGGGGCCAATTGCCGTCGCCTGGGCCAGCGCAATCAACAAACCACACAACAGCAGGACAGTTATCATCGGAATGAGAAACCACAGACGACGTTTCGTCAGGTAGGCCATCATCTCACCCACGAGACTGACCCGTGCGCCGGCATCGCGTGTCGTACGTTTGATGTCCACTCGTTCTTCTCCTTACGGTGCGTCAGCGGGCTCGGTGGCGGACCCGGCAATCGGTACCAGGCGGTTAGTCACAAGGAAGTCATAGATCGTATCAGCAGCCAGTTGTTCACCGGCCGCAGTCCAATGTCCATCGTGTCGGAAATGCAGGAGTTCGCTGGGACCTTCGGTCTGGGTACGGAACGTGGGCAGCAGGTCGACGTACGGTATGTTGGCGCCGTCCAGGATCCCGTGCACGATGCGGTTGGGTTGCTCCAGGTCCCAATCGGCCTCGCGCATCGGTGCGTAACGATCGAGCAGGCTGTTCCACAGGTCGGTATACACCTGCTCCTGGGCGGTCAGCACCACCACTGCCAGGCGCGCACCGCTCTGCTCGGCCACCTCGCGGTCCATCGACCGTATGATGGCGTTCGTCAGTGTGAATGCATCCTGCCAGACTTGATCGGGCGGCCGGCGATAGACGCCGTAGGCAACCGGGATATAGTCCGCAGGCAGCGCCGCGTCGATCTCCTCCTGGCCTGGTTCGATCAAACCCCAGCGGACCATGGCCCTGGCCAGGCCTGGCACGGCATCGCGCACCAGCGGAATGGTGTAGCGGTAGAGGGCCAGGTTCTCGTGCAGCCACGGACGCCACGAGGCAAAGGGGGCGCTTTCCAGCTCGCTCGGGGTGACGGCCGCCTCCTCGGTGCCAGGCGAACGATCGGTTTCGCTGGCAGGTACCGTGGCCGGGTCGAAGGGGTAGTATTTCAGCACCAGCTCACCGTTCTCCAGATGAAAAAACGGCTTACGAATGCCACCAAAATTGGCCGTTTCCAGCGCTTCGGAGTTATTCAGGAAGTCGTTACCGGGGAAGAACCCCAACAGCACCAGGTCTGGCTCGTAACGCACCCCTTCGTCACGAAACCACAGCAGCTCCTGATCGGTGCCCCAGGCGCTGACGCCAGCCAGCACGACCTCGAAGCGGATCGGCAGACCCGCCTGGTTAAGACGATCCTCCAGGCGTTTGCCGAACGTCTGCTCCAACGGCACGCGTATGCCTTCGACGTAAGAATCGCCCAGAATCAAGATTCGGAAGACGTCCGCCGGTTTGGGCACGTCGTGTTCCACGTCGCGTAATCCCTGGCTGCTGATTGTGACGTCGACATCGTACTCGTGACGCGGGTTGAACCAGCGCCCGGTCGCACCTGGGATGTGGCTCCAGCCGGTTTCGGGGTTTGGCCCCTGCCAAAACCAACCGGGACTTTCGGGTGGTGGTGCCAGGCCAAGCACCCGCACGCCAAGTTCCAGCAGGACCAGGGCTGCAACCACACCAAAGACAGCGAGCAGTACACCGCGCACGACGCGCCAGATCGCATGTGTCACGGACGATTCATCCATTCCTTGCGTACAAGATGGTTTCCCAGCACCAGCACGTCGATCTCGCTGCGGCTGAACGTATTGAAGGCGTTGGCTGGCGTGGTGACAATCGGTTCACCGCGCAGGTTGAACGACGTGTTCAGCAGCACCGGGGTGCCGGTGGCCTGTCCAAAGTCGTGGATCAGATCGTAGTAGCGTTCGTTCCAGGTGCGGCGCACCGTCTGCAGGCGTCCGCTGCCGCCAACGTGGGTCACGGCGGGAATCTCGTGCTGGCGCATTTCGAGGACCGGCTCCACCAGCAGCATAAAACGTGCCGGGTAGTGAGCCGAGGCGTCGGCAAAATCAAAATAGCGGCTGGTCGCCTCCTCGAGGACCACGGGGGCGAAGGGACGGAACGGCTCGCGGAACTTGATCTTTTCGTTGACGATTTCTTTCATCTCAGCGCGCCGCGGATCGGCCAGAATGGAGCGATTGCCCAGGGCACGCGGTCCCCACTCGAAACGTCCCTGGTACCAGCCGATCACTCGGCCAGCGAGCAGATCGTCGACCAGCTGGGAGCGCAGCGTCTCCTCCGGTAGTTCCTGGTAGGGAATACTCCTGGACCGCAGGAACTCGTCGATGGCCGCCGCATCGTAGTCAGCGCCCCAGTAGCAGTGCTCCAGGGTGAACTGACGGGGCTTCTGCAGCACGACGTGCCAGGCCCAGAGCGCGGCACCCAGGGCACCGCCGGAATCGCCGGCCGCGGGTTGGATGTAGACCGACTCGAAGGGTGTCTCGCGCAGGAGGCGACCGTTGGCCACGCTGTTGAGGGCCACCCCGCCCGCCAGACAGAGGTGTTTCAGGCCGGTACGGGCATGCACGGCGTGCGCCATCTTGAGCAGGGTTTCTTCGGTGAGGACCTGAACACTGGCTGCGACATCCGCATAGTACTGGTTACGCTCGACCACGTCACGCGCAGTGTCGCTGCCGGGGTGTGTGAGATCGGTGACAAACAGTGCGTTGGGATCGCGCGCCGGGCCAAACAGGTCCTCGAAGCGCGACCCGTAGGTGCTCTCGGTCGATCGATGGAAGCGGAAGTAACTCATGTCGAGTGCAAAGGACCCATCGCTTCGGACATCGATCAGTTTTTCGACGCGGTCGACGTAACGCGGGGTGCCGTAGGGCGCCATGCCCATGACCTTGTACTCACCCTCGTTGACCTGAAAACCCAACCAGGCAGTGAACGCCGAATACAGCAAACCCAACGAGTGCGGGAAACGAATCTCCTGGTCGAGGACGATCCGGTTTTCGCCCGCACCATCCCAATTCGCGCGCGCGTGGCCGAGGGAGGCGGTCGTCCATTCACCCACACCGTCGACGGTCATGATCGCGGCTTCGTGGTAGGGCGAACAGAAGAATGCGCTGGCCGCGTGCGACATGTGGTGGTCGGCGAACAGGATCTTTTGGGTGGGTACACCCAATTTGCCCACCAGCAGCCCCTTGACCCACAGCTTTTCGTTGAACCAGGCAATCATCGCCTCGCGGAAGACCGTGTACGAATACGGTACGGTCTGCAGGATCGTCAACAAAATCCGCTCGAACTTGGGCAGCGGCTTTTCGTAGAAAACGACATAGTCGAGATCATCGGCCGTGATGCCGGCCCGCTGCAGGCAGAATTCGATGGCGTGGGTTGGAAAACCGTAATCGTGTTTGATACGCGAAAAACGCTCTTCCTCAGCGGCCGCGATCAACTGGCCATCGCACAGCAACGCCGCTGCCGAGTCGTGATAGAAACACGAGACACCTAAAATATACATCAAACGGATCCAAAGATGAGAGTAGAATTCAAGGACGTTATGATTGCAGGCGGGCGCCTTCCAGGGTTTCGTCCAGGGGTTCGCGCGGCATCCAATATGAGGCAAGTTCGGCTGGACGGCGCAGGTGCAGAGGATCAAAAAATGGACGCAGCAGCAATCCCATCGGGAGGATGAGCACAGCATAGAATATCGACAGGATAATGCGCGCCTGGAAGTCGCCGATCACGCGCATGATGCGTTTGAAGTTGGCCCACCACAGTCGCCATACGAGCATCGTGCGCGCCATAAACGTCGTCATAAGTACTGAAGCCTCGTGCAATCCCAATTGCTCAGCGCGTTCTTCCACGAGATCATCGGGTGCGCTGTGCAAACCGTCGTATCAGAGTCTGGTAATTTGATCCGGCGTGATTGTAGCACAGGTTGGAAAAAGGGCCAAAGCCCGCAGCTTTCAATCTTTTTTGGGTACCAGATCGATCTCGAACAGTTTTGGCCATAGTTTGCCCGTGACGAAGAGGCGGTCACCGGCGCCGTCGTAGGCAATACCGTTGAGCACGTCGACCGGCTGCGTGACGTCGGCGGGCTGCAGCAGGCCGGTCAGGTCGATCACCCCCACCACCTGGCCGGTCTGGGGATCGATGCGGACGATGGTGTTGGTCTGCCAGATGTTGGCGTAGACTTCACCGTCGACGTATTCGAGCTCGTTGAGGCGCACCACCGGCTGGTCGCCATAGCGCACAGTGACACGCCCGGTTTCTTGCAGCGACTGGGGATCGAGGAAGCGGAGGGTGGGCGTGCCATCGCTCATGATCAGCCGCGTGTCGTCGTGCGTCAGGCCCCAGCCCTCGGTGGGATAGGTGAACGTGTCCAGCTGACGAAACGTCGCGGCATCGTACACGAAACCCTGCTGCGACTGCCAGGTCAGCTGGTAGAGGCGATCGTCGAACAGGGTGATCCCTTCGCCAAAGAACTGTTCGGGCAGCCCGACCTGGCGCTGCACCTGGCCTGTTTGCAGGTCGACCTCACGCAGGGAAGACTGGCCGTAACGCCCGGTACCCTCAAAAAGCTGCCCATCGGCATAAATCAGGCCCTGGGTGAAGGCGTTGGGGTCGTGCGGGTAGGTGTTGACGATTTGGTAGGTGTAAACGGGAACCGAGGCTGTGTCAGTTGGTGCACGCGTGGCGGGTGTCGGCGCTGTGGCCGTCGCAACCGGTACCGATGGCGATGGCGTCGAGATGTCTGTTACAGTGACGACTCGCTCGTTCGAAGATACGCTCGGGGACGAAGCGGGCATCATGGGCGTAGTACAACCAGCCATGGTGGCCAAGGTCAGGAGGAATGCACCAACCAGGCGCGCTGCGTATCTCATGCACGTTCCATGCATCACGTTGTATCACACCGATTCGTTGTGAGCCGCCATGAACTCCATGGTAGCCTGGGCAATCAATGCCGAGCGAGTCTCACCACGTTTAGTTGCATACTGGTCCATGATCGCGAGCAGCCGTTCCGGCAAAGTGACGTTCACACGTCTGGCTCTGCCGCTGATTTTCGAGAGCTCCACGGTTACACCATAATCACTATCCGTGTCTTTGTGAATGACTATCGGAAAACGCATCGTCATATAATACACACTATACACACGTTGTCAAATGCACGGTCAAATCATGGGCTGGCAGCCGCACTAAGTCAGAATTTGTGTGAGACCCTGTTTGCTTGACGCCAGCATGCGGCGGTGGTAGGATGATACCATCAAGAGGAGACACGATCATGTCCGACATAATACTGGTGACTTATGCCACACGCACCGGCTCCACCGCCGGCATTGCCGAAGCAATCGGCCAGACGCTGGCCGCCGATGGCACGCAGGTGGACGTGCGTGCGATGACCGAAGTCAGCGACCTGACGCCCTACCGGGCCGTCGTCGCCGGCAGCGCGATCCAAAACAAACAGTGGCTGCCGGAGGCGATGCAGTTCGTGCAGACCCATCGCAGCGCCCTGGCACAGCGACCCTTCGCTGCGTTCCTGGTTTGCATGACGCTGGCCATGCCCAAAAAAGATTACCGCGCCCAGGTTGCCGGCTGGCTGCAGCCGGTGCGCACCCAGGTGCGGCCGGTCAGTGAAGGACTCTTCGCCGGCGTGCTCGACATCAGCCAGGTACCGACGTGGCGCGACCGTCTGATGTTTCGCATCAGCCTACTGTTCGGCGTCTGGTCCGAAGGCGATCACCGCGACTGGGACGCCATTCGGGCGTGGGCGACGCAGTTGAAGCCTTTGCTCGAGGCGTGATGCGCCGAATCAGTGCGTCTGGTCGGCCCGTTCCCACCAGCCAACCGTGCTCACCACGCCGGCAATGCTGGTCAGAATCACCAAGGCGACACTGGCCAGCGCCAGGGGTTCGCCCTGTGCAACCAAGGCCGGTATGGCCCAGGGGAAAAATTCTCCCCGGCCGATGAATACGCTCACCTGTGCCAGCACCACCAGCAGGATCATGATCCCGACCGGCGGTAGATACCCATGCCCGGCACAGGCAAAAAATGCGATCGGTGTGACCAGCAGCATCGTCAAACCTGCCGCCACCGCCGTCGTCACGACCCCCTGCTGAATCAACTGCACTGGAACTGGCGGCAGACGCAGCGCGATTCCCACCATCCACCCAATCAAACACACCTCGGCCGTCAGCACCAATGACCATGCCGCCACAATCACGAATTTGGCCAGGACGATGGCCGGCCGCGCCGTGGGCAGCGCCAGCAGGTCTTTGATGGTGCGATCGGAATATTCGCGTCCGAAGGCCCAGATGCTGACCATTCCGAACAGAAAAATACCGCCTACGGCCACCCCCTGGGCCAGAAAACCGAGATAGGTTGGCCAATCGGCGGTTCCCATCGTCAGCTGCGCTTTGGCACTGATCAGCCCAACCTGGCGCGCAAACTCGGGGTCCTTGAGGATGACCATAAAAAAGCCGCCACCCAGGGGCAGCATGGCAAACGCCAGGGCGGTAAACAGCGGCATCCTGGAACGGCGCGCTTTGAGGGCTTCGACCCAAATCGCCTGCCACAGGTTGTTCATGGGGTTGCGGCCCTATCCATACCGACGAGACGCAGAAAATAGGCCTCCAGGTCCTCCTGTTCGACGGCCAACATCGTCGGGGGATGGCCGGCCTGCACCAGTCGGGTGGCGACGTCATCCGGCTGCTCGATCGCCAGACGATCTGTGACCTGGATGGTGCCCTCGGCGGTGATGCCGGCCGCAAAGCCGGCCGCCACCAAAACTGCGCAGGCCGCCGGTACGTCGCGTGTCATCACCACCAGACGCTGTCGCCGGTTGTTCTCCAATTCATCGGCATCGAGCTCCTGCAGCAAACGCCCGCCATGCATGATCCCGATGCGCTGCGCCAGACGGGACACTTCGGCCAGAATGTGACTGGACATGAAGATGGTCGCACCCCGCGAGGCTACGAGATCGAGGAGCAAGTTGCGCACTTCGACGATGCCTGCCGGGTCCAGCCCATTGGCCGGCTCGTCCAGGATGAGCAGATCGGGACTGTGCAGCAGCGCCTTGGCCAGGCCGAGGCGCTGCGCATTGCCGTGCGACAGCGTGCCGCTGCGCCGGTCGGCATACCCGGCCAGACCCAGCTGCTCGATGACCCGATCCACAGCGTGGCGCGGGGTGCCTGGGCGCAGCCGGCGCACTGCCTCCAGGTTCTCGCGTACCGACAGCTCGGGGTAGGCATCGGGTGTCTCGACGAGGTAGCCGACCGACTGCCAGGGCTTTCTTTCGCCGGGGCGAATGCGCGTACCCAACACCCAGGCGTCACCGGCGGTCGGTTTGACCATACCCAGCAGCATACGAATCGTCGTCGTTTTGCCGGCGCCGTTGAGGCCGAGGAACGCGTAGATCTCGCCGCGCGCCACACGCAGTGACAGGTCGTTCACGGCAGTGACGTGTCGGTACTGTTTGACGAGACGATCTGTTTCGATAGCGGTGTTCATCCGGCGTCCTGCACCGAGCGCCACAGCGTTGCGTACGCGTCGCGCACCGAGGGATCCAGGCGTTGCGTCAATTCGAGGGGCAACGCCAGCCGCACAATCAGGTCCTGCACGTCGGCCAGGTCGCGCAGGCGATGCGGTGCCGTGGTGCCCGAGGCGAGTTTGAGCTCGATCAGTCGTTCCAGGGCAATCACGCGCAGGCCGTCGATCACCACGATGACACCGGGCGCACCAGGGTCAGGAAAAGCCACGGGCTTGGGTAACCCGTCGCCAGGAAAATCGCCGGTTGTCACGATTTCGATGCGCACGCCGGTGTCGGTGTCGCGAAACGTCTTGTGTGCGCCGCTGAAGGCTGGCCGGTATCCCCGACCCAGGAACTCGAGTGCAAACTGCGCCAGACCGGCCGGTGTCAGTACGAGTTCGATGTCTTCGGTCAGCTGGGGATAACCGTGCTCGGCCAGGGCCAGCCCACCAATCAGCGCATAGGCGATACCCAGCTCATCGAGACGCTGCGCCAACCGGCGCAGCGTCTCGCGCAGATCACCCCCGCCGGCGAAGTAGGCGCTTGCCTCGCGCAGCATGAATTCCCCGCCGTGGCGGAGACGCTGCTCGTACGCAATCTGCGAGTCCTGGTCCATGTTTTCTGCCCCACCTGTCGATGTGTACCGATGCTACGCATCAGACACGCTTTGTCAAATCCAGAGACTGACTGTGAACCGGCTGCCTAACCCTGGCCCCTCGCTGTACGCTTCCACCTGACCGCCGTGCGCGTCGACGATCGCCCGTACAATCGCCAGTCCCAGGCCGGTGCCGCCGGTTTCGCGGCTGCGCGAGGCATCGACACGATAGAAGCGGTCGAAAACAGCGGCCAGTTCCTCTGGTGCCAGCCCCTCGCCAGAATCCTGGATGGACAGCGTGATGCGCTGCGTGTCAGCGGCCCCAAACACCGTTATGACCCCGCCCGCGGGAGTGTGGCGCAGGGCATTGGTCAACAAATTGAACAACACCTGCCGGATGCGGATCGGGTCGATCGATATCTCAGGAAGACGGGACGTCTGGTCGATCAACGCGACGTTCTTTTCGACCGCCAGCGGCTCGAGGGCCTGCAGCGTCTCGTCCACCAGCGTATTCAGGTCGGTGGGGCGTTTCTCCAGCGGGAGTTGGCCCGCTTCGGCCAGAGACAGTTCACGCAAATCGTTGACCAGCCGGATCAGGTGGCGCGTTTGGCCGTACAACACGGCGATTTCGGCTTCATCCAATTCATAGACGTGGTCGAGCACGGCGCGCAGGTTGCCTTCGAGCACGGTCAGCGGTGTGCGCAGCTCATGCGAGACGTCGGCCATCAGGTTGTTACGCAGGGTCTCGGCACGCTGCAACGCAGCCGCCATCGAGTTGAAGGTTTCAGCCAGATCGATCATCTCCTGGCTGCCATGTGCCGGGACGCGCGTCGAGAGCTCGCCCTGGCCGACACGGTGTGCAGCCCGGGCCAGGTCACTCACGGGTGCGCTGATGACACGGGCAATCACGATGCCACCGGTGACGCCAACCACAATCGACAAACCCATGAATTCGATCAAACGCCGTCTGATTTCCTCAGGCGGTGCCTCCAGCTCCACCGTATCGGGCGGTTCACGATCTGCTTGTGAGGCAGATTGATCCAGCGTAATTGCCAGAAACTGCATGAGGAACACCGAAAACAGCACGGCGCTGATCATCAGGCTGAGACGTACCCACAGGCGGTTCATGTCGTTTCCACCACCAGCCGGTAGCCAACCCCGTAGACGGTTTGAATGATGGTTGGGTTGTCAGGATCGGGTTCGATCTTGCGGCGCAGATTACGAATGTGCGTATCGAGGGCCCGGCCCATGCCTTCGTAGGCGTAGCCCATCGCTTTTTCCAACAAATCGTCGCGCGTGAGGGTATAGCCAGGATTGCTCAAAAAGGCCTCGAGCAGTTTGAACTCGGTGCGCGTGAGCTCCACCGGGTGCGCATCGACGGTGAGCGTATGCTGGTCCACATCCAGCCGGATGCTGCCCGCAGTCAGCACCTGCGGCGCGGCCGAGGGCAGTTGGTCCAGCCGGACGCGGCGCAGCAGCGCTTTCACACGCACCACCACTTCGCGGGCATTGAATGGTTTGGTGATATAGTCGTCGGCGCCCAGTTCGAGTCCCACGATCTTATCGGTATCCTCGACGCGGGCGGTGAGCATGATGATGGGCGTAGCCGCCAGGGATTTGTCCGCGCGGACGACCTGCGTCACTTCCCAGCCATCGCGGTGGGGCATCATCAGGTCCAGAATGACCAGGTCAGGCCGCTCACGGCGCAGCATGTGCAGCGCCATCTCGCCATCAGAGGCGGTCAGGACCTGGTAACCGGACTGCTCCAGGTAGGCGCGTATGACTTTGGTGATCGAATGGTCGTCATCGACTACCAGAATTCGTTGTGACATCCAACACCTCGCACGGCATCCTATTTCATGCATCATACTACACGATTCTGAAGGAAACCTCAAGGAGATGCACAGACTGTCTTGAGGTTTTCTTCAGATGCCGGCGCGACAATCAGGGTGTCATGGCCAATCGGTCAAACGATCAATCCAATCACAGGAGATCACACATGTTCGAATCATACAGCACAACCCGTCCTGCGCGGGCCGTTTTCGTCGTCCTGGCGCTGCTGATGGTCATCAGCCTTGCAGCCTGCACGGCGACTCCCAACACAACCGAGCCGGCCTCTACGGCGGATGCCGTAGAGGCGGCCGCGACAACCGCCCCAGCAGCGACCGCAGCGCCCACCAATGAGAGTGTGTCGGTGATGCCGCAAAAAGGTGGCCCCAGCGGTACGTCCTTTGCGTCGGTCGCCCCGACTCACTCTGACCTGGCTTATGCGCCGGACTCAAACGCACAAAAACTCGACCTGTACCTCCCCGAGGGCAGCGGCCCCTTCCCGCTGGTCATGATGGTGCACGGCGGCGGATTTATGTTCGGCGACAAAGCGGATGGTGCCGGCCTGACCGGTGTCGATCAGCTGCTTGCGGCAGGTTATGCGGTTGCCAGTATCAACTACCGCTTGAGCGGTGAAGCGCAGTACCCGGCGCAGATTCACGACGCCAAGGCGGCCGTCCGCTTCCTGCGTGCCAACGCGGCCCAATACAACCTCGACTCCGACAATTTCGGAGCCTGGGGTGCCTCGGCCGGCGGCAACCTGGTCGCCCTGCTGGGCACAACCTGCGGCGTAGCCGAACTGGAAGGCGCCGACCTGGGCAATGCCGATCAATCGAGCTGTGTGCAGGCCGTGGTGGACTGGTTTGGGCCGATCGACTTTTTGAAAATGGACGAGCAGTTTGCGGGCACGAGCTGTCCGCAGAACCACGATGCCGCCGACTCACCCGAATCCAAGCTGGTCGGTGCGCCCATCCAAACCGTGCCCGACCTGGTCAAAACCACAAACCCGATGAACTACATCGACGGCCAGGATGCGCCCTTTATTATCCAACACGGTTCGGCCGACTGCAACATCCCGCCGGTACAGGGCCAAAACCTGGCAGACGCGCTGGCTGCGGCCATCGGCGCCGACAATGCCACGTACACCCTGATCGATGGCGCCGGCCACGGCGGCACGCAGTTCGAGACGCAGGAAAATTTGCAGCTGGTAATCGAGTTCCTGAACAAACACCTGCAGTAGCCACTTCGTTCGGGCAGGTCGGGATCATCCACTCAACCTGCCACGCAAATAGCCTGGGCACCAAAGCACATCGAGCGAGGCGTGCTGCATCCCCAGATGCAGCACGCCTCGCCATCTTTCCCGAGTCACGGTGTCCACCGCCGGGCCATCGACCGCAGCGCTCCCCTCGATCCCCAACCCCCAATCCCTAACCCCCAACCCCCAATCCCTAACCCCCAACCCCCAATCCCCGAATCCGTTGACAGCAATCCGTTCCCCCTACTCCGTGCTCCCTACTCCATACACCACCACCAGCTCGCGCGCCAGCATGGTAGCACCAGGCACGGTGAATCGCGCGACCTCGACCAGGGCCGGATCCTGCGCCAGGGTAGGGAACCATTCCGGAAAGATCACCACGTAATCGACACCCCGCGCGACAAGCAAGTCCTTCAGCTGGTGTTCGCGCGCCGGCGACGCGCGCGGCGTCGACCTGAGTACGTCGATCACCTCAGGGCTGGCCAACCCCACCAGGTCGACAATCCGCCGTCCTCCAAAATAGGCCATGGCGCCGATGTCGTTGGCGGCCACGGTAGCGTCCGGCGCAGTATTGTTCGCCAGCCAGCGCGCGGCCGCCACGTCGCCCTGGTTGATGCTGCGCACATCGTTGGCATACAGTTTGGCTTCCACATTCAAGCCCGCCAGCTGCATGGCGAGTGCCAGTGCTGCCAGTCCGAGCGCCACCACGATGGCCGGCCGGCTCATGGGGGGCGATGGGCCTGGCCCCTTCGCTTCTGCGGTGGGGCGCGGCGAGACGGCCGGCAGCCCACGCACACCCAGGCGCAAACTATCCCACAACGCGACCGCACCGAGCGCCACCAGCACATTCATCACGGCCAAAACGTGGGCGGCACGCCGGTAGTTCTGCAGTCCGATGCTGCCCAGGTCCGCCAGGGCCGCCGCCATGATGCCAGCCAGGGCGACGGCCAGCAGCAGCATCACCCGGCGCCACCGCGTGTCCCCCTTCTGCCATGCGGCCACGCAGCCCAATGCCATCATCACGACGAGCACCTGGTTCTGCGCATAGACCGCCAGGCGAATGCTGGACATGAATTGGCTGGCGAAGTGCAGCATGCGGTACGCAAGATCGAAAGGTTCGTTACCCCGGCCAAACGCAGTTTTGGCGTACCACGTTGCTGGCAGCGGATGTCCCCAGGTGGCCAGGTTGAAGAGCAGGTACGTCCCAACGCCGGCGGATGCAATGCCCACGTGCAGCCACCCGCGGCCGCCCGGCACCTCGCGTCGCTGCCAGATCAAGTAACCCCAGCCGACGGGCAGCAGCAGCCACACTTCCGGCCTGGCCCAACCAGCCAGGGTGAGGCAGAGCGTTCCCAGGTAGGCACTGCGTGCGCCCCGTCGTTCGGCGCCCAACAGCCCGAGCAGACCTAGCAGAACGAACAGCAGGTACAGCGGCGTCTCCATGCCTGACAGCGCACCCCAGACGAAGGCCGGCTGCCAGGCTGCCAAGACGCCGGCGATCAATGCCACCCGCCAGTCTTCGGCCACGCGCCACGCCAGCAGCGCAATCAAGACGATATCTGCCAGGTAGAGCAGACTCCCCAACACCTTGATGCCGGTTATGGGATCGCCCAACGGCATCACATACACCAACGCCAGCAGCATCACCCAAAGCGGCGCGGTACTCGCCCCGGTGGGCTCACCGGGATTGAACGACCACCCCTGCCCGGTTGCCAGGTTGCGTGCAATCTGCGTGTGGATCCAGCTGTCGTCGAGCGGAAAGCCCAAACCGCCCACCGTCGTCACTGCATAATACAGGTAAAGCGCCAGCGCGCCCAACCCGGCCAGCAAGACAGCGGGCAAAACAATCCACAGTTTACGTCGGTTCGGTGTCATCACACCTGTTCCTGGTCTGTCAATGCCGCTCCTGTGGTCACCGCCGCCACAGCACGACCCAGTGCGTTTGCTCGTCGAAGGGGGCCGGCGTGTACGCACTGCCCAGCTGGTCCCACCACGCGGCCAGCCCGCTGCGCACCGCAGCGGCATCGAGATCGCGGCCGCGTGGCGCGCCGGGTGGCGCGGGCAGCCACTGCGCCACCGGCACGAGCACCGCGGCCGGCGGTTGTCCGAGCAGGGTCGCCTGCAATTGTTGTGCTTCAGCACCGCCGGTGCCCAGGCCGCGTAACACGGCATCGAACGCAGTGGGGTTGGCGTGACCGCTGAGCAGGTACCAACCCGGTCCCCAACCGGTGGCAAAGATGGGTTCACCAGGCGCCAGGTGCTGAGCCAGCCCGGCCTGGATGGCGGCCATTTCGGCGGCCAGGCGCGACTCCGGCACAGCAATCGGACCTAACGTCGTGTCAAACCAGCGCCGCGGGGTGTTGAATGCAATGCCAGGTGTCAGCGCCTGCCCCAGCAGGTTGACCAGCGCCAGACTGACCAGCACCATCCAAGCCCAACTCGGCCAGGCCGGTGCATCACCAGGCGCTTGCGCAGCCGGCTGCCGGTTAGTAGCGGACAACAGCCACCACAGCACCGCCAGCGCCGGCGCAATCGCCACGCCCAGGCTGTACCCGGTGAGCAGCAGCCGGGCGTTGGTCAGAACTGCAAAAGCCCACAACCCCCACCAGGCCGGCGGGGCGTGACGCCGCAGCGCTGACCAGGCTGCCAGAAGCAGAATGGGCGTCAGCAGCGCCCAGGGCACCGCCGCCAGCCACTGCAGGATGCGGCCCAGCGTCACACCCAGCGCCGGTGCGCCGGAAGAACCGGCTTCCCCGAAAACCGGCACCATCAAGGCGAGCGCCAGGATCAACAGACCAACGGCACCGACTACAGCCAGGCCTCGCCACCGGCGCACCCGCCACGCGACCCACAGCCCACCGATCCCCAGCCACGCGCAGGCCAGGCTGGCCAGCCAGCGCCGCGAACCAACCGCCGCGCCCCAAAAGCGTCCCTGGCTGACCATATCATAACCGAGGTAGCCGCGCTCCAGCGCCTCCCACCCCGAAACATCTGCCTGCCAGCCGAAGCCTATCAGCAGCACCAGGCTGCCACCGGCGCAGCAGCTCGCCCAGGCACGCCAGGGCGCACGGCCGGCCAACAGCACAGCCACAACCGCGCCGGCCGCGCTGAGGCCGAACTCGGGTTTGCTGAGAAAGGCCAGCGCAGCGAGACCGCCGGCTGCGACCACCCACGCCCACCGCGCGGTCTGCTGCCAGCGGATGACGGCCACGAGCGCGGCCAGGCTCAGGGTCATGCCCCAGGTTACGGCCTGGCTGTAGGCCGCGAGATGCAGTCGGATCAGGTCACCGCCCACGTAGGGGCCGGCAATGGCAGCAAATGCCGTGAACCCGAGGGCGGCGCCTGGCCGCAGCAGGCCACGCAGCGCCAGATAGGTCAGCAGCAGGGACGCTGCCGCCAGCGCGCCGTTGACAGCCGACGCCAGCCCGGCATTGGGTCCCAGCGTGCGCAGCAGCGCGGCCAGGAACTGCACCGGCAGCGGGCCATACGCCCAGGCCACGTCGCGATACAGCACTTCCCCCTGGCTGAGACGCGCGGCGACCTGCAGGTACCACCCCTGGTCGCCCAAGAGCATGGGAAAATAACGCCAGGCCCACACGGTGTGCACGATCACCAGGGTCAGAAGCCCGACCAGGCCGGCGCCAACGGCCACACGCGCACGCGTCGGGGGCAGTGCCATCACCTGCGGTGGCATATTGGATGGGATGTGGCTGTGGTTCACGCGTCTCGTTTCACCGGTGAGTTTGCTGAGAGGCTGTGCGGGGTGATTCTACCATGAGCGGCGGAGATCGGCAATCGGCCCTAACAGAATTGCGCACCGCGGGCAGTCCGAATCATCGATCGAGGAGTGCCGCACCCTGGTTCCAACGCCGAATGATCTCTGCCAGGCAAGATTCCTTCGGCGTTGGAACCCAGGTGCGGCACGACGCCCCCAACGATCAAACCGTCTCCGACCACCGAGGAGCTTCTTGGAAGACACAAAGCCACCAGGTCTGATACGGTGTTCGTGCCCTGGTGGCCCATTTGCTTACCAGTCTGTCGGACCCAGGCGAAAGGGCTGCGCTCAGGGTGCTAAGGCGAAGTGCGCTTCGATGCGCCAACCGTTGCCAGTGGTATCCACCATCGTGATGACGTATTGGTAACTGCCGCGCATCACCGTACCCGTTGGACCGAAATCGGCATTGTCGGCGATGTACATCGGGAAATGGCTGGCACCATCGACCGAGAAACCCACCGTGTTCAGAGCCGGTACGTCACCGCTGAACACGTAAGGGTTGAAGATGCGACCGTTGCGGTTGGTGATCGCCTCGACGTGGATTGGGAAGAGCGCGTTGGCGATGATGGGGCCCGACGTAAAATCGGGTGAGGAACCGGTCGTACCCGGCGCAGGCACATTCATCCACACCAGGAAAACGCCCATACCCTCGGAGTATTCGGACCCCCTAAAACGCACCCCCTGATGATAGCCCTGCGCCGCGACGCCCGCCGCCATCTCAGAGGTATACGGCGGTGCATGTGGCGCACCCGGACCGACCATCAGGATCGGGTGGGCCTCATGGTTGGGCGGCGGCAGAATAGCCAGCGCCGTCTCGCCAAACTCGACATAGCCCGAAGCCGCCGTGCCAATCGGCGCAGAAAACAGGTGAAAATCGGCTGGCGACCACGTCGGGTGACCGATCGGTGTCATGCGCACGCCCTGTGCCGGTGGGGGGCCGGCCGCCAGGGAGCTGGCAGGCAGCAGCAGCAACAGGCCGGCCATCCCGATCAAGATAATGAACCGCAAACGCTTCGAAACCATTGTCAATATCCTTTCATATCTGTAGTTCGGTCTCATTTCCAGGATGAATCGTCATGTAGTGAGTCGACAGTGCACCGATTTGGTCCGGGAAACGATAAAGACACCCAGTGCCTGCTCAACGATATCACCGGCGCGTAAGACAAACGTAGTAGTACCGGCGAATCTGGTTTGAGCAATGACAATGCAGGGAATTTCAGACCGACTCCTCATCGCTGCGTTCGTGCGACGAGACCTCCGTCTGCTGGCGCAGAAACTCGAACAGGCGCGCCAAATCGGGGAACCCGCGCCGTTCGGCGGTGTGGGGGTCCTCGACCGACGCCCGCCAGGCGGTGGCGTCGCTGCCCTCCTCCCGCCACAGCCGAACCAGGTAAGCCAGGTAGTGTCGTCTGCTCATTTCGGTTCCATATTCTACCGCCGGGCGTCGAAATCCGCTCCCAGGGGTGGGACACGGTCCCACCCGCGTTGACAGTAATCCGTTCCCCGAATCCGCTCAATCCGTTCCCCGAATCCGTTGACAGTACTCCCTACCCCCATTCTGACATCCAATCGTAAGACAATCGTAGTAGACACCCGCGTGAACTGGTGTATAATAGGCGCTAACAAATCCGGTTCTCTGCTGGTTTGGATTTTGTCACTAATCTGCGCTCATAAGGCGGCAGGATCGGTACACATTCCCGCGGCAACGATCGAGTACGAGTACGAGTACGAGTACGATTAGGACGGTACTCGTACTCCTAATCGTCCCACCGGGTCACTTGTTTTTAGCATAGCCATCGATTACGCTCGATCAATGGCTACTGTCGTGGCAGGTTATCCACTAATGCGACCCTTGTCCTCATCCCGGAGGCACCCCGGACATGACACACCTATCCATTTCCCTGTTGGGTCCCTTCCAGGTTCTGTTGGACGGGACACAGGCTGCCCCTTTCGTCTACCACAAAGCGCGGGCGCTGCTGGCTTACCTGGCGGTCGAGGCCGATCGTGCTCACGCACGCGACAACCTGGTCGGTCTGTTATGGCCCGATCTGCCGCATGATGCCGCCCGCACCAACCTGCGCCAGGCCCTGGCCGACGTGCGCCAGGCGATTGGCGATGCGACCGCCTCCCCGGCTTATCTGCACATCACACGTGACGCGGTCCAGTTCAACGCGGGCAGCACGTACACGCTGGACGTGACTGCGTTCACCGACCTGGTTGCGACGACCGCCGCCCACTCTCACCGCCACATCGACCGCTGCCCGCCATGTGCTGCGCGGCTGGAGGTGGCGGTGGCGCTCTATCGCGGTGATTTCCTCGCCGGGTTGAGTGTGGCCGATGGTGCGTCCTTCGAGGAATGGGCCGTGGTGCAGCGCGAGCGCCTGCACCGTGCGATGCTGGATGCGTTGACGCACCTGGTTGGTTATTACGGCCGGCGCACCATGCCACAGCACGTCCGCTGCATGCTGACGCGCATCCTCGAACTCGATCCCTGGCGTGAGGAAACCCACCGCAGCCTGATGGAGCTGCTGGCACGCAGCGGCCAGCGCAGCGCGGCCCTGCACCAATACGAAATCTGCCGCCGCACCCTGGCCCACGAGCTCGACGTCGCGCCCGATGCGCAGACGACGGCCCTGTATCTGCGCATCCGCGATGGCACACTGCCCCTGGCCTCTGATGCGGCACCACGCGCAGTGCCGGCGGTATCCCTGCCCTCCCCACCGACACCGCTGGTCGGCCGGGAGGAGGAACTGGCCCAGTTAGGTGAGCTGCTGGCCAACCGTGCCCACCGCCTGATCACCCTCCATGGTCCGGGGGGTGTCGGCAAGACGCGGCTGGCACTGGCTGCGGCGGTACAGCAGGCCGCGATCTTCGAAGACGGCGTGGTGTTTGTGCCGCTCGAGGCCGCACCTTCGGTCGATTTCCTGGCACCCGCCATCCTGGCTGCGCTGGACATTCCCGTGCAGGGGCAGCGTCCGCCGTTCGAGCAGCTGCGTGCCTACCTGCATCCCCGCGAACTGCTGCTCATCCTCGACAACTTCGAGCATCTCGCGGCGGGTAGCGGGCTGCTGGTCGAGCTGCTGCAGCATGCACCCGGGCTGACGTTGCTGGTGACCTCGCAGGTTCGCCTGGCGCTGCAGGCGGAGTGGCTGTTCGAGGTGCATGGGCTGCGCTGCCCACCGGCGGCGGTCGCTGACCTGCACCGGTTCAGCGCCGCCAGCCTCCTCTTGCAGCGCATCCAGCCAGCGCAGGGCCGGCCGGTGTTGAGCGCGGCCGATGCCCAGGCGGTGGTCACCATTTGCCACCTGGTGGGAGGCCTGCCGCTGGCGTTGGAGCTTGCCGCCGCGGTGGTGCGTGAGCAATCCTTGCCCGAGGTCGCCGCCGCACTGGTTCAGGATCTGCGTGTCCTGGAGACTCGCTGGCGGGACGTCCCTGCCCGCCACACCAGCGTCCGGGCCCTCCTGGCGCATGCCTGGCAGCTCCTTTCGCCTGACGAGAGTCACGTGTTCAGCCGCCTGGCGGTTTTGTGCGGCGGGTTCCAGGCCGACGCCGCCTTTGCGATCGCGGGGGCCACCCTGCCTGTGCTGCGGGCGCTGATCGACAAATCGCTGCTGCAGCGGGAGGCTGACGGCGGTTACAACCTGCACAACCTGGTACGCCCTTTTGCAATGGAGAAGCTGCGGGCCGCGGGCCAGTTCGATGACACGGCGCAGTGCCACCTGGCCTACTTCGTGGCCCTGGCCGAAACCGCCGAACCCGAGCTGCGCAGCGCGGCCCAGGGCGTGTGGTTAATGCGGCTGGAGCAGGATCACGACAACATCCGGGGCGCGTTGAGCTGGGCGCAGGCGCAGGGTGATCACGTGGCCGTTGCCCGTCTGAGCAGCGCCCTGCGGCGCTTCTGGCATCGATGCGGGCACGGGACGGAGGGGCGGGCCTGGCTGAAGACCGCGCTGGACCAGCGTGATGCCCTGCCCCCGCGTCTGCAGGCCAAACTGCTGTACAGCCTGGGTGTACTGGACTGGTACCAGGGTATTTATGCCGAGGCGCACGCCAGCCTGGTGGAAAGCGTCGGGCTGTGGCGGGCGGTGGGCGAGACCAGCGGCCTGGCGTATGCGCTGAGTATCCTGGGCAGGACGGCGGAGCAGGTGGGCGATCGTGCGACGGCGCGGCGCTGGCTGGAAGAGAGCCAGGGCCTATTCCGGCAGATCGGGGATGACTGGGGATTGGCGTTGGCGTTGTTCCGGACCGGTTACGTCGGTGCAATGGCGGGTGAACCGGATGCCCAGGTGGCGCTCGACGAGAGCCTGCACTTCTTCGAAGCCACCGGGGATCGTTGGGGTATGGGTCTGGCCTTGTACGGGCTGGGTGTTTGGGCTTACACGCAGGCGCAGTGTCCCCTGGCGCGTGGGCGGCTGGAGCAGGCGGTGGCCATCCAGCGCGAGGTCGACGATCGCTGGCTGACGGCGCTCACGCTCAATGTGTTGGGAGATGTGGCACGCTGCCAGCGGGACTACGACCAGGCCGAGCGTGCCTATCGGGAGAGCCTGGATCTGTTCAGCCGGTTGGACAGCCAGGGGCGCGTTGCCGTGAACCTGGCCAATCTCGGCCACGTCGCCTATGCCCGGCATGACCTGCCGGCGTCGCAGGCCTGTTTTCAGCGCGGGCTCGTGCTGTCGCGTGAGGTAGGGGACCAGGGCGGCATTGTGGCGTGTCTCGATGGCCTGGCTGCAGTGCTGAGCGCCTGGGGTGAGTCAGCGCTGGCGGTGCGGCTGCTGGCGCTGACGACGGCGCAGCGTGAGGCGGCCGGTGCCGTACTGGCGCCCGCCGACCGCCATGCGTATGCGGAGCTTGTGTCGCATTTGACCGCGCAGCTCGCCGAGCCGGCGTTTGCCCGGGCGTGGGAGGAGGGTCAGGGGATGACGGTGGCGGAGGCGGTGGGTTGGGTGATGGAGGAGATGGGGCGGGGTATGGCGTCGAGTGCCGTAAGCTATGAGATATGATGGATGATGCGCGAATGCCGTCCGCGAATGCGGGGGCCACGAATAATCGATTCACGAATCTCGTATCGCGCGTAACGTGATCAGGAGTCAATGAGCGTGGAGCGATTCATCCAGCACATCTGCCACCCATTGATTCAAGCTTTTGCCTTCCGCAACTGCCCGCGCCGCAATCTCGGCATGCAAATGCGGTGAGACACGAAGATTGAATTTGCCGGAATATGCTTTGCGTGGCTCGACCCTATCTTCCCGGCACATTTCCAGGAATACCTTTAGCGAAATTTCACCTTCCCGACGCAGATTGTCGATGTCTTTGGCATAAAAATCAGCACCGCCATTGAGCCCGACAAACTCACCGCGAAACATGTTTATATCAGGATCATAATTGACAACGGCCCGGTAGCCGTTGATTTCCATCATGTTCATCATGGCTCAACTCCATGCTCCTTCAACCATTTCCGAATACTGGCAACCGCCCCTTTGTCGGTATTTGGCGAAGGATGCGGTCGGTGAAAAACCCTTCTTTCGCCAAAGAGGCGGACACCAATGCGCGAGCCCTCTCGCTCGCTCAACTCTGCTCCGAGTTCGACAAACAATGATTCGATATCCGCCCAGTTGATATTACCGCTGGTTGGTCGGGAAAATATCAGTTCCAGTGTTTTTTGATGTTTCTGCTTCACGTGGGTATGGTACCATATCTTGATACTGTGTCAAGCTGGCCCAGTGGCCGATGCGGTCACGTGCGGGGCAAAAACGTATGGCTCGAGCAGTGGGTGGTGAGAGCAGTGAATTCGGGATCCCCGCGGTTTGACTTTCCTGTCATACTGTGGGGGTGTGGTGAGGTTATGATGGCTGCAATTCGTCATGGTTGCCGGCTTTTGACGCGGTATCCGGTTGCCCGCGCAATTTGAACACGGCGTAGTTCCCATTGGCTTGCGCGACCAATGTCTCCGCCAGGTAGATACGTGATTCGAGATTGGCGACGGTTTTGCCACGGTTCAGCAGTTGGGTCACACAGCGCAGCGTGCCGGTTCTGGCCGGGTGGAAGTAGTTGATTTTGATCTCGATGGTGGCGCAGGACTCGCCGGCCGCCAGCGTGGGGTAGAGTGCGGCGCCCATGCCGGTGTCGGCCAGCGCGTAGAGTACGGCACCGTGGGTGACGTGATGCGGGTTGTGGTGGAGGTCGGGGCGGATCTCCAGCGAGCATATACTGTGTCCAGCGTGCTGTTCGTCGATCCGCAGGCCGATCAGTTCGGCAAAGGGATGGTGCATGGTTGACGTCGGGACCTCGGAATTGGGGACATGTTTGGTGGTGATCTTATCCGGCTATCCCTGGCTGTCCGGTCACCGGATGCAGCGGCGCATAGCGCTGGACGTTGATCGCATCGGCATGAAGGCGTGCCTGGGCCAGATCGTATGCCGTCTGCAGACGCAGCCACATCTCAGCCGTGCTGCCGAACGCCGTCGACAGCCTGATGGCCATCTCCGGAGAAATGGCCGATCGCCCGTTGATCACCCGGGACAGCGTGGGTCGTGTGACGTTCAATACTCGGGCGGCATCGGTGACTGACAGCCCAAGTTCCTCGATACAATCTCTGACAATACCACCAGGATGGGGAGGATTATTCATTGGCATTGTTTCTGCTCCTCAATGATAGTCTTCCAAATCAACATCAAACACATTCCCATCTGTGAAAACGAATGTAATCCGCCAATTGCCAGTTACTCGAATGCTCCACATCTTGGAATCCGCTTTGCTGCGTGCGACTACCCCCCGCGTGATGCTTGGCATCTCATCGGCATTTCGATCTGACTGAGTGTTGTCGTTCGGTACACCATCACCGCAATAGAGCCAACCAGGCTGGGTAGCTCAGTGTGTCACGTCCAGCCAATTGAACCGGCGCGGGGTCATTTGCTTCCTTCCGGCGCCCTTTCTCCGATGGTGCGGCGCAGTTTTGGCATCAAGTGAGCCGGATTTCGGAAATTCCTCTCCCATGCGTTGCTGCCCTCAAGAGGCGTTGGGTCGGATGAATCTGCAGGTCAAACACGGGCGCATCGGGCAGACCATTCTGTAGCGGACTCCAATTCAGTCCCTGGTCCGGCGAGTGCCAGACACCTATGTCGGCTCCTACGTAGAGGTTCGCAGGCGCTATCGGGTCTACGACCATCGCATTATGCTCTATATCAAGCAGAACATTGGCTCCTACGCCACTACGTGCCTGCCACTGCGTTCCATCAAATCTCCAAACATGGCGATTGTCTCCCATCCCACCAAATACGACATAAACAGAACTGCGGGTAGAATCGGACCAGTCAACGGCAACATCGGTGATGAGCCCATCCATTCCCAGGGGGCCAGCAGCAATATTATCCAGGCGGGTTAGTAACCAGGTGCCTCCCAGTCTATCGGCGCGGAACACTCGGCCACGGACTGTGCCAATAAATAACCGGGTCGTCGACGCAAACGCCAGGGCGAACACACTCCCTGCCCCATCAGGTACATTGAACTCCATCGACCAAGATTGTGCAAAATCCTCAGACACCGAAACCTGACTGCCAGCCCCAGCAGCAACGAGTCGGGCATCTGCCGCATTGGCAGGATCGGGGTCGTATGCAGGGCTGACAATTGGCTGGGTCATGGTGGCCCAAGGAAAATCCCACCCCTTCGACCATGAACTATCTGAGCTTCCGCCAGTCGTCGAACGACGGATCCGTCCGTTAGCGAATACGAGGACCTGGTTTGGGGCACTCCAGTTGATAAGGCAGTATCCGCCATCTCCGCCACTAACATGGGTCCAAATCGGTCCACCGTCAGTCCGGGCTGTGCCGTTGTCTTGCAGGCCGGTGAACAAGATATTTGGGTCAGTTGGATGCTGGGCAATGAAGTTGCTGTGGAGGCAGGCCAGGCCGTCATTGCGACTGGCAAACTGGCCGGTTCCCTGTGGGTTTCGGTTCAGAAATACGCCACCATCGCAGCCGCACCACAACTCGTCAGAATTACCGGGGGTGTGAACAAGCACGTGAACGTCCGAGTGCGCGTGTGTCCCAATCGAGGTAGCGCCATCTATCGCGTAGCCGGTATTTTCGGTGCGAATCGCACACCGCCATACAGATCCGGGGAAGGGGGTAATGTCGGCATAACTGCCACCCAGGTAGATAAGGTTTGCATCTGAAGGGTCTACAGCGATAGCCAAATCGTAGTCGCCCTGGCTGTGCCCCTCGCCATTGATCGGCAGCACGTCGGGCAGGCCCGTTACAGCCTTCCACATCCCGCCGACACTTTCAAGCCGATAAACCCCGTGCACTGCTCCTTTGATATTGGCAACAAAGGCGTAAACAAGATTCGGATTGTTTGACTGAACCCCCAGTGCGATGCGGCCGACATTTCCTGTAGGAAAATTCGTACCCGTTGGATGCCAATCCTTGCCGTTGGTTGAATGAAAGACACCGACACCCCATTTGGCTGCGAAGAACCGTTTCGTGTTGCCGGACAAGGTAACCACGACACTCGAATGCTCGCCGGTGCGGCGCCTGACCCACTCGACTGTACCATCGGCCTTTGGTACTCGTTGATACATCCCGTTGGTTGTGGCAGCAAGGACATTTTCCCGATCTTGCGGGTCCACGGCCAGGGCAAAGAATGCTTTTCCGGCGAGGTCGATTTCGGGCGAGTTGCCGGCCGTGGGTTCAGTAACCCAGGTGAAGCCACCGTCATCGGTGCGGATGGGGCCAATCCCACGATAAGCGGGAAGAGCACTGACAATCCGCCTTTTGAACATACTGTGGGTGTCACCCTCTCCGGTCCCCACATACACACGATTGGGATCGATGGGGTCGATGGCAATGGCCCCGCAAGACAGGCTGGCACTGGCAAAATCAGTTGGGTCGACGTCGAACCCGTCCATCAGAGATCGCCAGCGCATTCCCCCGTCGTCTGAGCGAAATACCCCACCAGCGGCTGAGGCCGCATACACGATATGCCCACCAGGAGCGATGGCAAGACCGATTATCCGACCAGCAATTGGCTGGTTTCCTACGGTTTGCCCGTCCAGAACAACAGTAGGGCCAAGGGGTCGCCAGTTTCTTGCCCCAGGGATCACCGGCGCGCCGGGAACAGGGAACACGGCCGGCTGAGGCACAACGGCAGCCTTGCGCCGTTTGTATTCGGCGAGCCGCTCGCGCCAGATGGTTGAGTCAACTTGCGCCAAGGCAGATTCGCCTTCCCCAGGTTGCAGACTGCTTCGAAACGCCTCGCCGGCTGCAGGTGTCGCCGCTGGGGGAGCAGCGATAGGCTCGCCGCGTGGGACGAGACGGGAATAGGTCTCCTCCATCCGAGAGAGAAACCAACTCCGTGGTCCTTCCTCCCGTTCCAGGTCTTTGATTGCCTCTTCAGTTAATTTGATTGGCTGTTGTGACATCAGATTCAACTCCTTCATTTGTGTTGTCACCCTGGAAACTGGTAGCCGCATGATGCATATTGGTCCTGGGTTTCAATGACTCACAAGATGAGAGCCTGGAACGTCAAGTCAGGACGGTCAAAATGCCGATGGTTCAGAATACCAAGGTCATAGACAGCCACCTTGGGGCCGGTGCGAGTGATCAACTCCCCTTTGATGATACCGGTTCACCCAGTTGGACTTCCCTGGACGAATATGACCCATTCCGCACTGTTTGCGTCGAATTGTCCAACCGTTCTTGGGTAGAGATAAACCAAAACATCATAAGGCGATGCCGCGAGTTCTTGAACCAGGTTCAGGTCTTGGACGGCACGTCAGGCCGCCAGCCCACTCATTTGGTCTGCCGGCGGTCCAGCTGGACCATTCGTAACATCAATCCTCTGCGGTGGTGCGATGGGGTTACTGCGACGTATAAGCACATCGGAAGGAATGGGACTCGCGGGTTAAGTTGATGACCTCCGCCGCAAAAAGCCAATGGTCAGGACTGCGAGTCCAAGCACCAGGGCGCTGGCTACAAGCAGCACAGGCAGCAAGGACCGGCCAGGTTGTTGTGTGGCCGATTCCGATCCCCTGGCAGCATTCGCACCCGCATCGCCGTTGAGGACGAAGCCGGCCCAGAAGTAGGGGGAGGCCCACTTGGCGTTATCTCGCACCTCGGCCTGCGCAGCTTGCAACGCCTCGGCCTTGCCCATGCCGGCCTGCCAGTGGCGGTAGAAGGCCGTCATCAAGGTCTCGGTCGCCTCGTCGTCCACCGACCACAAGCTCGAGAGGATCGTGGGTGTGCCCGCGAACAAGAAAGCCCGCGTCATCCCCACCAGCTCATCCCCCGCCGACAGCTCGCCGACATTGGTCTGGCACGCGCTGAGCACCACCAGCTCGTTGCCCTTCAGGTCCAGGCCGTAGACCTCGTGGGTCTCCAGCCGGCCATCGCCAGCCGCGCCTTCCCCGCCCGGCGCCAGGTAGATCGCACTGTACAGCGGGTTGGCAACGTTGTAGCCGCCATGCGCCGCCAGATGGATCACCTTGCTGCTGGCTGCCTCGTTGCGCAGACGGGTCTCGCTGGCTTCGGCGTCGGTGACAGCGGCTGTGTCCAGAAGGGAAGCGACCGCCTGAGCTTCAGACGCAGCATGAGCCAGGGACGGGTAGTTGGGGTCGCCGGTGGTCGGGTCGCCGAAGACAAGGGCTTGCGTGTTCGCCATTGCGGCGGATTCGGCGGCATTCTGCTGGATGTAGGGCAATGCGTTGGCTGAGGGGATCACCGACAGCAGGTGTTGCTGGCCGAAGTAGGTCTGGCCGCCGTCGAGAGCTGCAAAGGGCACGTACTGCAATTGCTGGTGCGGCACAATGACGACCTGGGGTGTCTGCAGCTGTTCGGCTAAGGGAGCCACCAGCCACGTGTACAGGTCGCGTAGGGGCTTGGGGTGAGCCTGTTCCCGGTTGAGCCAGCTCAGGGTGTGGTCCACAGCGCTGGCGAGGTTAGCCGAGGTGGCGTCGGGCAATTCAACCGTGGTGAAGCTGTCGCGGGTGATGACGAAGGCCAGCGCGCCCTTGTCGCCCAGCACCCAGTAAGAGACGAGCGTGGTCTGATCGTCCAGCAAAGCCTGGACCGCGGCCAGGTCGAGCACACCGCTGCGGCCGGGCACCAGGGCAGCCAGTTGGCCGCCGCGGGCGGTGATAACATCGAGGGCGGTCTGGTGCTCCTGCTCAGCGGTGGCCAGCTGCGCCTCCAGGTCGGCGACGCGGGCGGGATCGGAAGGATCGAGGCTGCGGGCCTTGGCCAAGGCGTCCTGCGCAGCCTGGCGGGCGGCGTACGTCTCCTGCTCGTGCGCCAGCAGGTCGGCGGATGCGTCGTCCGAGAGCTCGACGGAGCCGGTAGCCAGCCCATCCAGGAAAGCGCGAGCGCGGCCCCGCTCGCTGGTGAGGAAGGCTTTGTCGTCCTGACCTTGTTGATGATACAGATCAACGGCTCCGTCGTATGTGTCAGCATGCTGGGCAATAAAGGTCGACCGTCCTGCCTCGTTGCCGGCGACGGAGCGTACCGACTCTAAAGCATCCAGTGCCTCCCCGTAAGCCTTCAGCGCCTCCTCGTGGCGCCCCTGCTTGGCGTAAACCAAGGCGATGTTGTTTAGCGTTGTGCCCTCGCCGGCCCGGTCCCCCACCTCCCGCGCAATAGCCAGCGATTGCCGGTAAGCCTCCAGCGCCTCGACGTACTGCCCTTGATCGGCGTGGACCCCGCCGATGTTGTTCAGCGTCGTGCCCTCGCCAGCCCGGTCGCCCACCTCGCGCCGGATCGCCAGCGCCTCCTGGAACGCCTTCAACGCCTCGTCGTAGCGCCCTTGGCCGGCGTAGACCTCACCGATGTTGTTCACAATCGTGCCCACCTCGTCGCGGTCACGCTCGCGACCTACCTCGCGTAGGATCGCCAGCGCTTGATCGAAAGCCTCGAGTGCCTCGGCGTAATTTCCCTGGCCGGCGTAGACCACGCCGATGTTAAGCAGCTCCGTCGTCTCATCGACCCGATTACCCACCTCGCGTGCGATCGCCAGCGCCTGCTCGTAAGTCTTCAGCGCCTCGCCGTCGCGTCCCTGATCGCTGTAGACCAAGCCCATGCCGTTCAGCATCCCGCCCTCGCCGGCCCGGTCATCCATCCCCCGTGCGATGACCAGCGCCTGCTGTATGGTATCCAACGCCTCGCCATAGCGTCCCTGTGCATCATAGACCAAGGCGATGTTGCCCATCGTCGTGCCCTCGCCGGCCCGGTCACCCATCTCCCGTGCGATGACCAGCGCCTGTTCGAAAGCCTCCATTGCCTTGTCGTAGCGGCCCTGCTTGGCGTAAATCGATCCGATATTGTCTTGCGTCCGGCCCTCGCCAGCCCGGTTGTCCTCCTTTTGTTCGATTGCCAGCGCCTCCTGGTAAACGACCAGCGCCTCGGCGTAGCGTCCCTGATCTTTGTAAACCAGGCCGATGTTGTTCAGTGTCGTACTCTCACCTTTCCGGTCACCCACCTCCCGCATGACGGACAGCGCCTGCCGGAAGGTCTCGAGCGCCTCGTCGTAACGTCCTTGCTTTTCGTAGGCCGCGCCGATGTTGTTCAGTGTCCTGCCCTCGCCAGCCCGGTCGCCAACGTCACGCAGGATCGCCAGGGCCTGCTGGTAGACCTCCAGCGCCTCGTCGTAACGCCCCTGACTACCGTAGACCTCGCCGATGTTGTTCAGCCTCGTGCCCTCACCTTTCCGGTCACCCACCTCGCGTGCGATCGCCAGGGCCTGTTGGTAAGTCTCCAGCGCCTCGGTGTAGCGCTTCTGGTCGGCATAGACCACACCAATTGCGCGCAACGTCGAGCCCTCAAGCTGTCGATCACCGTTGTCTTGAAAAATATCCAACGCAACGGCATATGCCTCCAACGCCCCAGCAAGGTCTCCCGTGCTGTATCGCAGCGGCCCCAACAGCACCACACACAGCCCGAGGTCATTCGGGTCCGCAAACTCTGCCGTGTTTCGGCCAGCGAAACCAGCCTCCAGCAACGGCGCCGCCTCCGCAGTCCGTCCATCGAGATAAAGCTGTATTCCCTGGGCGCACTGCGCAACCGGATCGTCCTGCGCAGCGGGGCCAAGCGTCATGCCCTCGTTAACCCGATCGACCAACTCCCGCAGGATCGCCAACGCCTGCTGGTAGGCCTCCCGAGCCTCTGCGTAGCACCCTTGGCTTTCGTAGACCCCGTCGATGTTCTTCAGCGCCGTGCCCTCGCCCTGTCGATTACCATCGATTTGAAAGACCTCGAGCGCAACGTCATATGCCTCTAGCGCCCCTGCCGGGTTGCCCGTGTTGTCACGCAGACGCCCTAGCTCGAATGCACATTGCCCCAGGTCATCCGGGTTGGCAAACTCCGCTGTGTCTCGGCCGGCAAAGCCTGCCTCTAGCAGCTGCGCCGCTTCCACAGCCCGTCCATCGAGAAAAAGCTGTACTCCCGCCGCGCACTGCGCAACCGGATCATCCTGCGCAGCACGGTTGGCGTTGGCAGGGGCATGACCGACGATGATGCCCATAACCAGGAAAGCCAGGAGCAACAAGACCTGCGACTGTCGTCTTGTCGAATGCTTCATCATAGTCCTCCTGAACCTTGCCGGTTGGCTGATGATCTCCGCCGCAACCAGCCGACGGTCAGGACGGCGAGCCCAAGCGCTAGAGTCCCGATGACAAGCAGCACGGGCAGCAAGGACCGGTCAGGTTGTTGTGGGGCCGTCGACGTTGTGGGCTGGGATGAGGTCAGGCTTTCAGCCGGCTGCGCTGCCGGTTCCGATACCTTCACAGTGTTCGCTCCCGGATCGCCGTTGAGCGCGAAGCCGGCCCAGTAGAAGGGCGAAGCCCACCGGGGGTTGGCCCGCACCTCTGCTTGGGCAGCCTGCAACGCCTCAGCCTTGCCCATGCCGGCCTGCCAATGGCGATAGAAGGCCGTCATCAAGGCCGCGGTCGCCTCGTCGTCCACCGACCACAAGCTCGAGAGGATCGTAGGTGTGCCGGCGAACAAGAAAGCCCGGGTCATCCCTACCAACTCATCCCCGGCCGACAACTCGCCGACATTGGTTTGACAGGCGCTGAGCACCACCAGCTCGTTGCCCTTCAGGTCCAGGCCGTAGACCTCGTGGGTCTCCAGCCGGCCATCGCCAGCCGCACCTTCCCCGCCCGGCGCCAGGTAGATCGCGCTGTACAGCGGGTTGGCGACGTTGTAGCCGCCATGGGCCGCCAGATGGATCACCTTGCTGCCGGCCGCCTCTTTGCGCAGGCGGGTCTCGCTGGCCTCGGCGTCGGTGACAGCGGCTGTGCCCAGAAGTGAAGCGACCGCCTGCGCTTCAGCCGCAGCATGAGCCAAGGATGGGTACTTGGGATCGCCGGTGCTCGGGTTGCCGAAGACAAGCGCTTGTGTGTTCGCCATCGCAGCAGATTCGGCGGCATTCTGCTGGATGAAGGGCAGAGCGCTGGCTGAGGGGATCACCGACAGCAGGTGTTGCTGGCCGAAGTAGGTCTGGCCGTCGTCGAGAGCTGCAAAGGGCACGTATTGCAATTCCTGGTGCGGCACAATGACGACCTGGGGAGTCTGCAAATGTTCAGCCAAGGGAGCCACCAGCCAGGTGTACAGGTCGCGCAGCGGCTTGGGGTGAGCCTGTTCCCGGTTGAGCCAGCTCAGGGTGTTATCAACTGCGCTGGCGAGGTTGGCTGAGGTAGCGTCGGGCAGTTCGACCGTGGTGAAGCTGTCGCCGGTGATGACGAAGGCCAGCGCGCCCTTGTCGTCCAACACCCAGTACGACACGAGCGTGGTCTGATCGTCCAACAAAGCCTGGACCGCAGCCAGGTCAAGCACACTGCTGCGGCCGGGCACCAGGGCTGCCAGTTGGCCGCCGCGAGCGGTGATGGCGTCGAGAGCGGCCTGGTGCTCCTGCTCGGCGGCGGCGAGTTGCGTCTCCAGATCAGTGACGAGGGCGGTAACGAGGGCAGAATTCGGCGGATCGAGGCTGTGAGCCTTGGCCAGAGCGTCCTGCGCAGCCTGACGGACGGCGTATGTTTCCTGCTCACGCGCCAGCAGGTCGGCGGCAGCGTCGTCGGACAGTTCGACATAGCCGGTGGCCAGCGAGTCGAGGAAGGCGCGGCTGCGACCGCGCTCGCTGGTGAGAAAGGCTGCGGCATCCTGGCCTTGGCTGTGGTACGGCTCGACGGCGCGAGTGTACAGGTCGGCGTACTGGGCGATGAAGCCGGCCCGCCCTGCCTCGCTGCCCGCCCCCGCGCGCAGCGCTTCTAGCACCATCATGGACTCCTCGTATTTAGTCAGCGCCTTGTCGTAGCGTCCTTGGGCAAAATAGACCTTACCGATGTTGTCTAACGTGATGCCCTCCCCAGGCCGGTCGCGCACCGTGCGCCGCATCGCCAGCGCCCGCTCGAGTGCCCTCAGCGCCTCCTCGTGGCGCCCCTGACTGCTGTAAGCCATGCCGATGTTGCTCAGAGTCGTGCCCTCGCCGGCCTGGTCGCCCACCACGCGCCGGATCAACAGCGCCTGCTCGAGTGCCTCCAGCGCCTCCGCGTAGCGCCCCTGACTGTCGTATACTCCGCCAATGTTGTTCAGCACCGTACCCTCGACAGGCCGGTCGCCCACCTCGCGCGCGATCGCCAGCGCCTGATCGAGTGCCTCCAGCGCCTCCGCGTAGCGCCCCTGGCTGTGATAGACCTTGCCGATGTTGTTCAGCACCGTGCCCTCGCCGGCCCTGTCTCCCACTTCCCTCAGGATCGCCAGCGCCTGCTGAAAGGTTTCTAGCGTCTCGCCGTAGTGACGCTGGCTGCTGTAGGCACCGCCGATGTCGTTGAGGGTATCGCCCGCGCCAACTCGATCGCCAACCTCTTGTTGGATCGCTAAAGCTTGGTGGTAGATCTCTATCGCTGTGGTGTAGCGCCCCTGACTGTCGTACACTCCACCAATGTTGTTCAGCACCATGCCCTCGCCGGCCCGGTTGTCCACCTCGCGCGCAATCGCCAGCGCCTGCTGGTAAGCCAACAACGCTTCGCCATAGCGTCCCTGTACGAAATAGACCGCGCCGATATTGTTCAGCGTCGTGCCGTCGCTGGCCCTGTCGTCCACCTCTCGCCAGACGACCAATGCCTCCTCGTAAGCCTTCAGCGCCTCGCGATAGCGCCCCGAGTTACGGTAAACCGCGCCGATGTTGTTTAGCGTCTTGCCCTCAAGCTGCCGATTGCCACTGCCTTTAAACGTCTCCAGCGCAACAGCAGATGCCTCCAACGCCCTTGTGAGATTGCCTGCGCTGCCCAGTAGAATCCCTAGCGCCAAAGAACATCGTCCGAGATCATCCAAGTTGGCGAACTCCGCTGTATCTCTGCCGGCAAAGCCAGCCTCCAGCAGCGGCCACGCCTCCGCGGTTCGACCATCGAGATAAGCCCGTACTCCCTCCGCGCACTGCACAACCGGATCGTCCTGCGCCTGCCGGCTGACATGTGCAGATACCGAACCCAGGTACGAGTTGCTGATCAGAATCAGGATCAGGCCGAAAATCGGCAATGACATGGAGTGTCTCCTCTCGTCCATCGGCGTGACGGGGTGACGCGATTCGACTCTCGACCTGCAGTTGCTCTCGCAGGTGGCAACTGCGTGACGCGATGCCACAAGGAACGCAACGTTTTGGCGATCAACTACGCCGCCGACGTACTACCACGGCAAGGCCGACGACCAGCATTCCAGCGCCCATCCCGCAGGGTGTCCCGCCTGAGGACTGGGAAGCGGGCGTGGATGGGCCGGCGACTCCGGTTGGCTGCGAGACAGGCTGGGCGGCCGGCGAGCGGCCGATCTTCCCCGGATAGCCGTCGAGCACGAAGCCGGTCCAATAGAAGGGAGAAGCCCAATTGGGCTTGCCGCGCACTTCGGCCTGAGCAGCCTGCAACGCCTCAGCCTTGCCCATACCAGCCTGCCAATGGCGGTAAAAAGCCGTCATCAAGGTCTCGGTCGCCGCATCGTCCACCGACCACAAGCTTGAGAGGATCGTAGGCGTGCCGGCGAAGAAGAAGGCGCGCGTCATCCCCACCAGTTCGTCCCCGGCCGACAGCTCGCCGACGTTGGTCTGGCACGCGCTGAGCACCACCAACTCGTTGCCTTTCAGGTCCAGGCCGTAGACCTCGTGGGTCTCTAGCCGGCCATCGCCGGCAGTACCTTCCCCGCCCGGCGCCAGGTAGATCGCGCTGTACAGCGGGTTGGCCACGTTGTAGCCGCCGTGGGCCGCCAGATGGATCACCTTGCTGTCGGCCGCCTCGTCCCGCAGGCGCGTCTCGCTGGCCTCGGCGTTGGTGACGGCGGCTGTGCCCAGCAGGGAAGCCACCGCCTGAGCTTCAGACGCAGCATGAACCAGGGACGGGTAGTTGGGGTCGCCGGTAGTCGGGTTGCCGAAGACGAGGGCTTGCGTGTTCGCCTTTGCGGCGGATTCGGCGGCATTCTGCTGGATGAAGGGTAGGGCGCTGGCTGAGGGGATTACGGAGAGCAAGTGTTGCTGGCCGAAGTAGGTCTGGCCGTCGTCGAGAGCTGCAAAGGGCACGTATTGCAACTGCTGGTGGGGCACAATCACGACCTGGGGTGTCTGCAGCTGTTCGGCCAGGGGAGCCACCAGCCACGTGTACAGGTCGCGTAGGGGCTTGGGATGAGCCTGTTCCCGGTTGAGCCAGCTCAGGGTATTGTCAACTGCGCTGGCAAGGTTGGCTGAGGTGGCGTCGGGCAGCTCGACCGTGGTGAAGCTGTCGGCGTGGACGACGAAGGCAAGCGCGCCCTTGTCGCCCAGCACCCAGTACGAGACGAGCGTGGTCTCGTCGTCCAGCAAAGCCTGGACCGCGGCCAGGTCGAGCACACCGCTGCGGCCGGGCACCAGAGCTGCCAGTTGACCGCCGCGGGCGGTGATCGCATCGAGGGCGGCCTGGTGCTCCTGCTCGGCGCCAGCCAGCTGCGCCTCCAGGTCGGCGACGAGGACGGGATCGGCGGGTGTCAGCGCTCGGGCCTTGGCCAGGGCGTCCCGCGCAGCCTGGCGAGCGGCGTACGTCTCGTGCTCGTGCGCCAGCAGGTCAGCGGATGCATCGTCCGAGAGCTCGACGGAGCCGGTAGCCAGCCCGTCCAGGAAAGCGCGAGCGCGGCCCCGCTCGCTGGTGAGGAAGGCTTTGTCGTCCTGACCTTGTTGATGATACAGATCAACGGCTCCATCGTACACGACAGCGTACTGGGCGATGAAGCTCGACCGTCCTGCCTCGCTGCCGGCGATGGAGCGTACCGACTCCAAGGCATCCATCGCCGGCTCGTAAGCCTTCAGCGCCTCCTCGTAGTGTCCTTGGTTTTGGTAGGCCGCTCCGATGTTGACCAGCGTCGTGCCCTCGCCGGCCCGGTCGCTCACTGCTTGCAAGATCGCCAGCGCTTGCTGGTAAGCCTTCAACGCCTCGTCGTAGCGCCCTTGACTATCGTAAACGAAGCCAATGTTGCTCAGCGTCGTGCCCTCGCCGGGCCGGTCGCCCACCTCGCGCAGGACTGCCAGCGCCTGGTCGTAAGCCCTCAGCGCCTCGTCGTAGAGCCCTCCGGTTTCGGCGGCCTCGCCGATGTTGACCAGTGTCGTGCCCTCGCCGGCCCGGTCGCCTACCTCGCGCACGATCTCCAGCGCCTGCTCGTAAGTCTCCACCGCCTCGTCGTAGCGCTCCTGGCCGAAGTAAACCGCGCCGATGTTGTTCAGAATCATGCCCTCGCTGGCCCGGTCGCCCAATGCTTGCAGGATTGCCAGCGCCTGCTCGTAAGCCTTCAACGCCTCGTCGTAGCGTCCTTGACTATCGTAAACTAGGCCAATGTTGCTCAGCGTCGTGCCCTCGCCGGCCCGGTCGCCTATCTCGCGCCCGATCTCCAGTGCCTGTTGCAGGGTCTCCAGCGCCTCGGCGTAACGCCCCTGGCTACGATAGACCGCGCCGAAGCCGTTCAGCGTCCTGCCCTCCATAGCCCGGTCGCCAACTTTGCGCAGGATCGTCAACGCCTGCTCGTAGACCTCCAGCGCCTTGTCGTAACGCCCCTGACCAACATAGACCTCGCCGATGTTGTTTAGCGTCGTGCCCTCCAATAGTCGATTTCCGGTGGCTTGAAAAACACCCAACGCAACGACGAATGCCTCCAACACCTCTGTAGGGGGTCCCATGTTGAGAGACCCCAGCACCAACGCACACGCCCCCAGGTCATCCGGGTCCGCAAACTCTGCCGTGTTTCGACCAGCGAACCCAGCCTCCAGCAACGGTGCCGCCTCCGCAGCCCGTCCATCGAGATAAAGCTGTATTCCCTGGGCGCATTGCTCGACCGGACCTTCCTGAGCCGCGGGGCCGGCATGGGCAGGAGAATGAACCAAGAGAAAACCGGACACTAGTAGAACTTTCAACCAGAATGACTTCCGTCGTTGCATCTTCGGCCTCCTGACCTGTCGATGTAGCAAAAGTGGTTATCAGTTGCATTCGGTCTGTGTTGCACTCAGCCTGTCCGCTGCTGTCTGCGCTTGTAGGGCCATTCCCAATGCTTTGTATTGAGTTTGCGATGCTTGCCAGTAGCCTTCGGCCTCCTGACCTGTCGATGTAGCAAAAGTGGTTATCAGTTGCATTCGGTCTGTGTTGCACTCAGCCTGTCCGCTGCTGTCTGCGCTTGTAGGGCCATTCCCAATGCTTTGTATTGAGTTTGCGCTGCTTGCCAGTAGCCTTCGGCCTCCGACTGCTTTTGGCGCAGGCACGCAACTGTACCTAGCCCGAACGCTGCGCCGGCCTCGAACTCCGGTAGCCCGGCTTGTCGAGCCAGCATCAATGCTTGATCAAACGCCGGCTGGGACTCGTCGGCCAACCCCATCTCCAGGTACAATTCGCCCAAGAGAACCTGTGCCGATGCCAGGTTCTCGACAGTCGCTCCGGACAGCAACTCTGCTGCCTCGCTGCGTAGCCTGTACGCATCGCTCAGGTAGAGCTCGGCCAGCAACAACGTCAAGGCGTCCTCGCCAAGTGGACGTGCGCGCAGCTTCGCCTCCTGGCTCTGCAATTGGGCAGCCTGGGCCGGATCGAGCAAAGAGAATCCCCAAGACTTAGCGCCGGAACCATCCTCCTCTGAACTGCGCTCGCCTGCTTGAACTACCAGGCTGTAGCTGGCGCCTCCGCCCGCCAACGATGGCCAGGCGTCCGGGTAGGCCAATTCGCCACCGCTGGTCTGCACGGGCGGGCGTTCCAGCTCGTCGTCGCCAGTAAGCGTGACAGTGTAGACGTCGGTATTGGCAAGGGTATGCCAGCGGAGCGTGGGCCGGTCGCTGCGAACGAAGCCGCTCCGAGGGCTCAGAACGTAAGAAATGTTCTCCACGCGGGAGCCGGTCTCGCCGCGCAGCAGCGACTCGCGCAGCCGCGACAGGCTAGGAAAAGGCCTCGGCGAACGACCGGCCAGGCATGGGACGCCATGGCTCTCGCCACCAGTCAGAACGAGGGGGCTGCTGTCCCACAGAGTCTCGTTGCCGCAGAAGATGGCAGCCTCGCCTCCCTCTACGCGCAGCAGGTCGCCCGGCTCCACCTGGGCGCCAACGCCGGCCGGAACAAAGCCGGTCGTTTCCCGGCGCTTGACCGTCACCTGGCCTTCAGCCATCACCAATGTATTCGGCAGCATGGATAGAGTTGCAGGAGTTGCTGGCAGTGGGCTTGCTAGCGGTGCAGTTGCTGGGAGCGGAGTTGCTGGCAGTGATGTTCCACACGACGTGATAAGGCAGATCAGCATGGTGCTTATTAGCAGATGGCGTCTTAAAGTCATGCTCCAACTTCCTTTCGACGGTTACGCACCCGAGCCGCCAGGATAGCGTAACGGAAACAAGTTTTCGAGACTGTACCAGGGGTCACCTATGGCGACGAATTACCAGGAGACTCCAGATATGTTTCGGCTTTTCCAGACCACTCTTTGGCATTCGCACAATCGCTCGGCCACGGGAGCGTGGGTGGTGTGCATGCGGTCGATTCGACAACAGCCAAGGCGTAACTCAAGCTGGATTGCCACGCGTCTCGAGCCTCTCCGGTCCGCCCCAATGCGGTCTGCGCTCGGGCAATCAAGCCGTAGGTCTCAGCCAAATAGCCAGAGATATCAATGTAGCCTGCATCCATGGTCAGCAAGAGTTGCTCTGCCTGGTGCAAATGGTCCAGGGCTTTGACCTGCTGATCATTCGCTAAATATGCCCAGCCGGTGTTCTTGTGTAAGACTGCTTTACTTTTGGAATCTGTTGCCACTTCCTGGGCAGGCAACAACATTTTTAGTGCTTCGTCAGGATCGTTCCGGACGACGATGTAGAGTCGTGCCAGGTTGTTGTAGACCGGTAAGTAGGTATCGTCCAAGCCTAGGGCTCGCAGATACTCAGCTAAAGCCACATCGCGGTTCCCTGGCCCTGCCAGCTCGTACGCGTTGCCCAAGTTAAAGTGAACTTTCGCGTCGCGTCCTAACATCAACCTGTTTGCCCACTGAAACCTGTTGATGGCGACTGAGTACTGTCCCGCGTCGAGCGCCTCTGCGCCCTGTATCTGAATACTCCTGACCAACGTCGGCCGTGCAAGCAGAAAAGCGGACACAATGGCAAATGCAGCCACGATGCTTGCCACGAGGATGCGGCGTTTGGTAAGATTTTTGGGACGCTCAAAGAGCTGTCCGTCCTTGAGCCGCATCAATAGGACCGGTATCGATGCGCCAGGTAACCGAGCGGTTATCACATGGGAGCGCGCCTCGTTGGCCGCCAAATCTACGATGCCATGGGCAAGTAGACGGCGGTAGAACGTACGAGCAAAAGCCTGGGAGGTAACGATTGGCACTTGCTCCTGCATTGCGAGGACCGCCGGTACACCTGCCGCAATGAGTTGGGGCGCCAGGCCGCGGAAGGCATCTGCGCTGTCGCGTTTGGCCGTGTCACAACTGGCCAGAAAGACCAGGCGCAGGCGATCATCCCGCCCAGGATTCACGTCGCCCAATTGGCGGGCCAGCATATCGCGAAACTCGGCGTCGGATACAAATCGCACATGGTCGGCGTCATCAGCCAGGCAAAGCACAGCATAACCGTCATGCTCGTTAAATGCGCCGTGGGCGACCAAGTGCAGGACGTGGTGGGCGCCGCGTTTCAGCTCAGTTTCCAGGGCGCTCAGGGTACAAGGGGTAGGCAGCAGAGTAAGAGCGATGTTCTGGCCCACTGTCTCGGCCTGAATCGATGACCATTCCTGAGTCACGTCGATGGAGGCCAAACCGTAGTTGTGAAGATCACTCGGGTTGGCGATGGCGACCAACACCCTGACCGGGCGCTGGCTTACCGGCAGACCGTGGGACAGATCGCTTTCCAGGTAGCGGGAGAAGGGTGTGGCGTCGGTGGCGGCCAGGTCTAGCGGCTGTTTGCTGTCACCGGGGTCACGAAGCAACTCCCATGGGATGGCATGCAGATCGGGTGCGTCGGGGTCGATGCGAAGGCGTACGCGACGCTGTGGTTTCCTGCCGCGGGCTAACGCCCAGCCTTTTTTCAGGCGGTCGTCGGCGAAGAGGAGCATGAAGAGCCGCTCGCCATCGGCGGCGGAGTCGGCGCTGGGCACCCAGGGAACGATAGAGGCGGACAGGAAGCCGTGGCCCAGGGTCTGCTCGCCGTCAAGCGTCAACTCGACTGGGTAGCCGTTGGCATCCTGGTTCCAGACGCGGATCTCGAGGTCAGCATAGCGCATAAGGCAATCCTAGGCGTTGAAAACAGCCACACGGTGCCGTTTCCGGCAAAGAACACGATGGAAGAACGATGCTACAAACGAAGCTTGGAGGCCAGTGAAAATCGCAGCGATCCAAAAGACCGGCCAGGGCAGCCAGTGGCCGGTCGAGCAGAGTTACGAGGTCATCCTCCGGCGTTGCCGCCACCTGCGGTAGCGGAACAGGTACACCCAGAAACCAAGGGTCATAGCCGCGTTTGACTTCGTACTGGTCGAAGCTCATCTTCGCGAGTTCGAAGGTTGCAGTCATGTGTCTGTCTCCTGTCAAGTCTCAAAGCTGACGACCTAACCTATGAGCCAATCAAGAATATTCCGGAACAACCGCTTGTTGTCATAGAGGTCTTCGTCAATGAAGTCATTGAGGAACATCGTCCAACAGCCACAAACAACGACCCGGCTGGTAGTGGAGGCCGCCAGGAGAGTTGCCGGCCCATGTCCTTTTTTCAAGTATTGCTTAATCATATGGGTGGCTTCGATAGGGTCCGGCTCCAAGATGACACTACGTGAGGAAGATTGGAGCACTGCAGTCGCCACGTTTTGATTGACGTATAGCGAACATGCACCGAGCGTTCTGACTGATGATACCCCGGCGAGGAGGGCCCTCAGAACATCGTGTGAACCTGCATCGAGTGTTCCTGGCGCTGGGGACGCATCGGCCGCGTACTTCGAGTTCGGCTTCCGTTCACCCGATTGGCCTCGGCCATCCTCTACTCTGGCACGAGGTTGCAAGACGACATTCCGGTTGAAGGCCATTCCGTAAACATTTAGAAGTTCATTGAGATTGGCCTCGTGATGCCAGTCGCCAGTGTAGGCTCCGAGCACCAACAGTCCGCCACCACGATGCACGAGGTTCCTGATCGCCTTGATCTCATCCTCGGTCAGAAATGTCTTTCCCTCGGGCCCTATCGTCAAGACGAGTGCTTTGCAGGCCCGCAGGAATTCATCGTCAATACTGACCAGGGATGATACCTCTGCCCGCTCCCTGGCAAGGTTCGCTATCTCCCTGAATCCATCGTTTATGGTGGGCTTGGCAGGGTACCAATCATCCTGGCCGTGGCAAACATCAAACAGCACGGTACGCCGTTCCCCTTCGCCAAAGAGCAGGCCATCCTTTAGATGCATGAACAGGACAGGGATGGCCCAGTCAAAACTATCAGGTTTGAACAGCGACGCGCGCGCGACGTTCAGCGCCCTATCTACCTGACCGTGTTGAAACAAATCTTGATAGAAGCGCGCCGTCAGTGTCGGGATGAGGGTCATGGGCACCTCATCCTGCATGGCCACGACAGCCGGCACGCCGGCTTCCACCAATCTGGGGCCCAAACCGACGAACGCGTTCACTCCTGTCTCGGGCCGTTTGGCGCTCTCACATGCAGCCAAAAAGATCAGTTGAGGCATTGGCAATCTACCAGTCAGACTGGAAACGATCGTCTCGTCTGATACCAAATCGACGCCAAGATTACTGGCCTTCTCGTCACCGAGATGTGGCTCTAGCAACAAGTACGCCGTGCTCTGTTTCACGGTGAGCCCGTCGGTTTCCATACGCATGAAGTACCTGCGACTGCCGTCGTTGATTGCCCAGGTATGACCAGCCAATTCTACCTCCACGCGTCTCCCCGGGCCGAGAGCCCGGTCGACTTTTTCAAACTCTTCCTTCAGCGTAGCTGGCACGGCCTCGCCCTTGTCCAGCTCGCCGCTAAGTTCCAACTCTACACTAAAGAGGTCTGCGGTTTTGAAAACGCCATGGGAGATAATGTGAAGGACGTGCTGTCCCGGTAGGTGCTCAAGAATGTTCTGCCAGCTGGTTACGCCGTCGTCTATCGTCCAATGCTCTCGTTCGAGACGCTCGCGCAGTTCCTTGGCTAGAGGCTTGCCACCAGGCAGGATTGTTCCAACAATCTTCCCATTCTCGGCCTTAACCAGATCGGCTAAGACGCTCACCGTCTCTTCGACGCCTTCGATCTCATTGAGCCCATAGGGCAATGTCTCGGGATTAGCGATGGCCAGCAACAGGTGCAACGGACGCTCCAAGACCGCCGGATGATCACCGCTCCCGCTCACCAAGAAACGGGAAAATGGACTATCTGCAGATATTGCAACTGGTTTACTGCTGGCACTCCAGAGGAGTTCCCACGGCACAGCGTGCAATTCTGGCGCATGACCACGTATCTCCAACTGCACGTGGATAGCACCCCCCGATCTAGTCTCACCTACCATTTGCTGGTAGTGATTCATTACGTCCTTCACAAAGAGCCGGCTGTACAAATCCATTCCGTAGGCGCGTACGTGGGCAGGCTCTTTCCATGTCGGCCGCGCCAGGTTGATTTGAACCCCTGGATGGGGATCAGTCAACGTATTGCTCCCGCCGCGCGCCGTCACAGCCACAGTACGACTCTGCGCATCCCACTGGCTCAGCTCGATTATGAATGTCAAGTCGCCCGTCGACATATTTCACCAGATCCTTTTTCGGCAGGAAGCCGCCGGAGGGTACTCGTGCTCCAATCCTTACACCACGACCGGCAAGAGACCTGTGACGTTCAGCTTTGCAGCCGGATCACCGATTAAGACGTATCCACCCGCTTCGTTCCGTTGGCACCACTTGTTGACAAGGTGCACGTCGTTGACTTTCAGTCCAAAGGCATGGACGTTGTAGAGTAGTTGCGTCAGCTCATTGTCGCGCGCAACAAATCGATCGCGCATATCCTGCAGGGCCAAGCCAACCGGGAGCCCTCGCAAGATACGCATGATAGCATTGCGATGCGGGATAAGGTGCTCATGTCCCGTCGAAAGGAAGGCGTAAGTGAAGGCCTTTTCGACGTGGCCGATGCATGCAAGTGCACCACCTGAAGGATGGCTGAGTAGAGCTTTGGGCAAGGCCGCTAGGAAGGCTCTCTCCGCAATAGGCGCTGCAGGTCGACTGAGAAGAATGGGATATTCGTCCAGCTCGGGCGTTCCTGCGCTGTAACAGGCGTTCAGGAAGACGAATAGTCCATGAAGATCGACATCCTGTGTTGCGTTCAAGCTCTGCGCGCTGAACTTGGCTTTGTCCTGGCAGATAAGTGCGCCGGCAGTCTGTTCCGGCGCACTCTTGCCGGGTCCTGCGCCATGAGTAGCCGAGAACAGGAAGGCGGGCCGCGGAGAACCCACCGACGGAACAAACACGGAGGTCAAGGCATCAAGGGTCGCCTCATCGTCGAAGATCGAACGCGTGGCATACCCCTCACTTGTGGCGACAGCCGGCCTTGCTGGCTCACCGTCCACTTGTTCAGGCACACCATCAACCAAGGGCGCCACCAGGTGCAGCGCACTGGCCTCTGTGGCTTTTTCATGGCGAGTTCGGAAGAAGACGGCTTCCTTGCTACGTGGATCTGCATCACCAGACTCATAGCGAATGAGGCTGTCTACGTACCTTGCATACTCTTCCACCTGGTCGAAATGCAGCAGGCCAACCGCATAGTCGTGAGGCAAGCCACGGCTAAACTGATACGGAATCTGCTCTGGACTACCGACAACCAGAAGGAAGCGCGGCACGCGCCATGGGTCGATGTCTCCTGGATTTACGCCATAAGCTTTTAGCCAGTCATTCGCCGACGGTTCTCCCGAATAGGTCAGCACTTTCAACCGCTTCTCGCTCACTTTTTTTGAACGGTGGTCGATGAGGCGTTCCAGGGCTTTGCGTACGTGTGGAGCCTCGTCTTTATGAAAAACAACGGCCCAGCCGCCACCATTGTCGCCTTCGACTTCGTCCAATTTATCGTCTATGCTGCCACCTAACACCGGCTTCAGGGCGTCTGCCCTACGCTGGCTTGCAACGGACTCGGTTTTGCCAACCTTATGCTGTTCGATGCGTTCAGCCACCTGCGCAAATGTCATCGGTGGAATCAGGTACTCACCGGTGTCCGGGTCGATTCCGTTGAAAAAAACCAGACTTTCGTCGGCCATGATTGACATCCTTTCACTGTCGCGACCCTCTCGAGTTGGGGTGCATCCATTGCCCTAACCCACCCCAACTCGAGATAATTTGGCACGCCACACCTAATCTGCGTAGGCCGTAAACGCTTCCCAACCGTACTGGCGTACGTATTCGTACGGCATCCGGCAATACCCGGGAGCTACCTCGCCATAGTAGCCGAACGATATGCCCCAACTGTTACGCACGATGAACACGCCGCCACCCGGTACATCCGTGTCATCGATGTAGCCAACCATACACATGGCATGGGCGCCAACGATCTCCTCGCCAGGAAGCGGCGATCGGACATCTCCGACGCGAAAGAAGTAGGGACGCCGCCACGACTCAAAAACGGGCACATCGAAGGCAATCGGTTTGCCTGTGGCCAACACCCTCTTCAAAGTGTCAACCCAGCGTCCATTCAACTCTTGAACCGTCGTCACTTGGAATGGCTTAGCATGAGCGGCTGCGTCAGCCGGGGGCGGTCCCTGGCCTTCATTATTGGCGACCTGGTAGTGGTTGTACGGCCATACGCTTTCAGTACACACACCGAGGGTTTTGAGAACATCCATCGCATTTTTGATAAAAGTGCCTTTACCTTTAGGGGCGCCGTCCTGCTGCTTGCAGGCCCAGTAGAGGAATTGCTCAGAGAGGTCGGCGTCTGCACTTGTGTCACCCACAAGGAATTCACGCACGGCTACTGTAGCGTGAGCCACGCAGGTGCCGCGCGATCCCTGGTCGCGGACTGGAGGCATCCTGTCACGAAGATCGATTTCTGACGGCAAATCATCTGCGAAAGCAAGAGGCTCGTCTTCAGGGCCAACGACATTTTCTATCGGTATTGCCCCGAAGGCCAACTCCATGTCTCCTTCGTCAAACGCCTCGCCTTCGGGTAGCACAGCGCTGGCTGATTCGATGAGTGCGTCAACATCCTCAACCGGCAAAGTGAGGAACGCGGCGAGCAATTCCCGGCCAGTGGCTTGGTTGGCGGCGCTGACCAATTCCTCAGCTGTGGTTAGCCAAAGCGTGCCCAACTGGTCTGCGACGACGGACGGAAAGCCCGCCACATCCACGAGTGAAGTTCCCGGTTTAGTAGTCATGTGATGTCTCCCTATTTGCCTCCCAGAACCGCGCCCAGCCAGGTTGGGAATGCATATGAGTAATGGGCCTGCATGGTCGGAAAGGCTGGATCGGCAAGTACTTCCTTCAGCACGAGTCGCAGGATGTTCTCGACCACCATATCGGACTCACCAAAGGATTCAAAGCCGAGGCTCCAGCACAACTGTCCATTCATCGTGAGCCAGGCAATCTCCAGATTGCATCCCTGATCAGGTCGTGATTTGGCGCTGGCGGCTGCCACCGTGCCGTCCGGCTTGATCTCGAACTTCCTTAGAAGTCGCCGTTTTTCTACGGTGATCCAACTACCTGACGGCAATGCGATGTCTGGCGGCTTCACCTCATTGCCCTTCTCATCGACCTTCAACAGCGGGAAACTCCACTTCACCCACTGCTCCAGGCGCCCGCTGACGTCGTCGCGGAGCTGTTCCACGCCCCTGTCCACCCGGCGTTGTTTGACCTCTATCTTGTCACTTGCCCGCAGCTTGATGCCTAGGTCAAGCGTCGTGGGCAAGCTGAGGTAGATGTCATCCCGCCGTTCGTCGTCGATAAGAGCATCGGCCGGCGCGACATAGCCGCTCCTGAACCAGCTCTCCGCCGTTGCCGGCATGTCTCCTACCATAAACCAGCGCACTTCCATACTTGGTTGCATGTTTCCTTCCTTTCACTGTCGTATTGCCTGGCATGGAGCAGGCTGCCGACTGGCGATTTGGCCAGGTTGATTGATGAAATCGCCCATGCTTGGGTTGACGATATCGAGCAGCAACGGCTCGGACAGCGAACGCCAGCGATGTATTACTTCGAGGTCCTTGAGCAACTGGCGAATGCCTCTTCAACTCTTTCGCCTTTGGTTCAGCGCCGTCGGTAGTAACTGTTCTCACAGGCATTGCCGAACTTGGCAAAGGCAACGTTGCGGGGGTCGCTTCCATCCCACCGGCTTTGAAACGCGTTGCATGTGGCGTAATCATACCGATAGCAAGTCAGCGGGAACATGCATTCCATCTGCGTGCGCAGCGATTCCTCCACCGCAGTCGAAAAACCCGGCGCCGTTGGCGAGGCGTGAAAACTTTGCATGATGCTGCTGTTGGGTTGCGCGACGTTAAGATAGACCTGGTCAGTGGTTCCCCAGGGCGCGCCGATATAACACCTCGAGTTTCCCATACACTGTACACCGATGTCATAGCCCCTGATAGCCTTGGGTATACATGATTTGTCCTGGAAATAAGGGACTTCGGGTGAAATTCCGCCAACATACCAGCACAAGCGGTCACCCTGACAGGCCGCCGCACCCAGGGTCCAGCAGCTACTGGCAAGACTCGTTTCAACCGCGTTTATGTCCTGGTAGGAGTCGCACCAACTGGGACAGCCGATTTCGTCAGAGTTCATACTGAATTGTTGATGATTGGTCACAGGCGGACCATCGCGGATATACTCATCACTTAACGAGCCAATTCCATGACCGAAAAGCTCATGAATCAAGACTCTGCGCATGTTGGCGCTCCAAGTGTGGTTATCCCAGGCAGGACGGTTGACAGCGCCTGAGAAACCCCATCCCCCGTACGGCTGGTTGCCCGTCACAACCGTAATCCTCGCATCGATGTTTGCGCAGGAGTTGAAGCCCCGCTGCCGACGAGAATCCCTGGCTGGATCTTCGATGGCGATATAGAAGTTCATGTTCTTGTAGAAAGCATCGAAGGGAGGCGTCTCGCGCACAGCGGGGTTCTGTGGGGTGCCCTCAACCAGCTGCAGGAGATCGCTCTTCAGTTGATCGATGGCGCCGTGGGTGTATTCCTCCCAGAACGATCCCTGGCCATTGACAGTCTGTTCCTGGATAATCACGTTGAAGTATTGGTTGGCATTGTAAGCCGTCTTTTCCACCGCATGAACCAGGCGGCAACGATCCGGACAGAGGATATTGCTCGTTGCGGTTGGATACCACGGCTTACTGGCTGCAACACGGCCATTAATAAAGAAGACGATGTCCTCCTTCTTCGCTGGGTAGGTCAGCGAATCTCCTACGTCCACATATCGCCCGAAACCGTAGCGGTTGGTGTTCAGAAGCAGTTGCGCCGCAGCATCTCTCGAGCCATATAAGGTTGAGACCGTGAAGTAGTAGTAGCGCCCATAGTCCAATGCCAGGTTCAATGGTACGTCAAGCCACTTCCAGGATGTGGGAGAGGTTAGACCATCGCCATTGAAATTCACGGATTGTCACTTAAGCTCGTTGCCGCAACCGTCGCTGAGGATGAGAGTCAAGGTATCAGTCTGAGGCCAGGTAACATTACCACCAACCGCGAGGTGGATGCTTTTAATGTAATCCAGGTTATTCAGAAACAATTGCGAATGTGGACCACTGCGAGACGGAGTCGCATGTATGAACACGATGTTCTCCATGGTAGCGTTGAAGTTGGTTCTTGTTACTGTGGCAGGCATGGACTTGCTGTCGTGAACAAGGGGGGTGCAACCGGCAAGAATCAACACAATGGCCGGTAGGACAAGCTTGATCATGAAGTTGCCGCTTGCTTGCGCTCTTATCTGTGGTTTCATCGTTGCCTTCCGATCGTGATTTCCCGGCCCACAGCACGTCGCCGATCTTCAGGCGGCTGCTTTGGGAAAGTATTGGCATGCGCGCTAACTGATGCCGAGGTCCTTGATATCCTGCGTTGCACTTTCATGGGAAGACCGAGGGAGCGGCTTAATCAGCACTATGGACTCTGGATGGACACCGGCCCGCATCAGGAGTTGTGGCGTACTCTCTTCCGGGATCCCTGCCAGCATCAGCGCAGTCACCCCTTGGTCGAAGGCTTCCTGGATCGATCGGCCGAAGCCAAGTGCGCGATAGAACGACGCTATGAATGTTATCGCGGCTTTATCGCTGATTGCCGCGCTCATCCCAATGGCACAGTCGATCACCTCGGTGATCGCCCTGGCCTGGGCTTCAGCGTAACATGCGTTGAGGATCACCAGTCTGACATTGTCTTTCAAGGTGGTGAACAAGGCTCTGAGCGCCGTCGCTGAAACAGGCTTGGGTGCGCCACTGTCGTCAACTAGCACAATCTCGCCGGCCGTTGTGCCGTGGCCGCTAAAGTGTACGATCTGTGGCTTGTGCACGTTGAGCGCTTGCAATAGATCATCCGGCCGCACGGCCCACTCCGAGACAAGCTGCAAGGCATCCCTGTATTCCGATGAACGGATCTTGGCGGTAATCTCTCGGACTTCGCGATCGAGGCTCAGATGCGGTGTCCCACTCGGGTTTGCTGCAAGAAACAAACACTTTATTGCGGTTGACATAGGCCCTCCGAGATTGATGTAAGTTTCTACGTAGAACTTCTCTGTTTTGAGCGAAGTCGCAACCATGTCCTCCAGGCTGCGGATCCGGTTGTCCTTTTCGGCGATTTCTGCCAGCAGCGCAGCCAGACGTGGCTGCGGTAACAGCCTGATTTCATCATAGATCGCGTCGTATTCGGCGCTCAACGCCGATCGATCGGCCTCCGGTGTAACCGTCGTCTGGACGCGAATCTTGCCCTTCCCCCGGCCCTCCAAAGCGACAAACTCGAGATCCGCTGCGGGGTGTCGCTTGGCTAGCCATGTCAGCGCGATGGCGCTGGCCATCGGATCGATGCCTTCGTGATGGAACAGGTCGAGGGTCTTGTATGCTCGTCCGACCGCGCGCGGGTCGATATCCTGCTGGCGATACAGATCCATGGTCTTGATGATCGGGGCGATGAAGTCCGAAAAATCGCCCTCCTGAAATGTTTCCAGCTTGTTGTCCGGCTTGCGCCAGGGATCCGGGTCAAGGTCGGAAGGCAACCGCGTGTAGATGTACTCGCATCCAATATCGTCGAGCCGGGTCTTGGTTGAGATGCCCCAGTCTTCAATGTTGGCCCCGGTCAAGCATGCGCCGGTGAGGTCCGCGTCATGCAGCTGCGCGTGCACGAGCTTTGCATGCGACAGGTCCGCGGCCCGCATCGTGGCCCGGCCAAGAGCGGCGCCGATAAAGCTAGCTCCTGTCAAATCAGCCCCGTCGAGGTTGATGCCCTGGAGATCGAGGTTATCGAAGTTTCCCTTGGGCGCACTCCGGGATGTCACCAGTTGCGCAACTGAGGGGTGGGCCAGGTACGTTCCTTCGGTACGCGCGCGATTCAGTTTCACAGCATGGGAGAAATTGGTTCGCACCAGGGTCGCGTCTCGCAGGTCGGTGTTCCCAAGCAGGGCTCCGGTAAAGTCGGCATCTGTTAGGTTTGCTCCCCGGAAGCTCGTCCCCATTCTCGTCAATATGCCGATCGTCAACACACGTAGCAGGGTGTACCTGCGATCGCCCGCCATCGCACGGCGACCGATGTACACGCCAGTCGCCAGGGTGCCTGTCGCCAGGGTGCCGGCGATCAGTAACGATGTGGGGGAAGCATCGCGAAAAGCACTGTTCGGCTGCGTGATACCACCAAAAACGCCCTCTGCAATTCCGGGAATCGTTCCGGCGATCGCCACGAGCAGAGCAGCCCAAACCGCATGCATCCCCATGAGCCCCAGCAGCAACGCCTCACTTGCGGCGAGGGCAATCACGCCGGCCACACCTGCCCCAATGGTCAACATCATGAGTATCGTCGCCGCCGCAACGCGTGCACTGGGAAACATGGTGGCTACGAGGGCGGTAAGAAACGCAACCGCCAGGGCGAAGGTCGCAAGGACCGCCCCTAGTCCTCGTTTGAGTAAGACCAAGAGCATCAAGCTGAAGAGACCTATGGCAATCAAAGGTAAGACGCGTTGCTGCAGAACGATGAACTCATAGGTCGATAGGTTTGCGATGAAGGGGCCCATTGCGCTCGAGAAGCCGATGACAAGCCCCGACATCGCAGCCAGCAGGAGCGCCCCAGCGCTGAGGCCTACCTGCGATGGAGGCCGGATTCCGGCACGAATGTGGCTGAGGTTAGCGCCGACGAGGGTGGCGCTGCCAAAGTCGAAGCCACGCAAGTCCGCGTGGCTCAAGTCCTTGCCGCGCAGACTCTGTCCGCGAAACGAACGGTATTGCCTACTTGCCAAGTGACGATTCTCGGCCATACTTTAGTCCTGTCGAGGTGAAATCACCTGCCAGTCAATATCTTAACGAGCGCTTGGAATATCTGCCCGAGGGACGGGGCAGTAGCTGCCGGCCCATAGGAACATCCATCGGCATAGATGTCGAATGACGTGCCGCCGGATAGGTGGAAATCCGACCCAAGCGGACAGGTTTTCCCAAGTGGGCTTTGCCGCCTATGTCCGTACCAGAAGTCCTGCATGTTTGATCCGATCTGCTCCAAAGCCGTTGCGGCCATGCTTCGTACCCATAAGTCTTCCTGGTCGTCTTCAACTGTGGCAAGCACGTCATCGGCGATACGTTTCGTCGCCGCGGTATTGAGAAGCAGCGCATAAGCCGCAGCGCGCCGGAGGTCATCGTTCACGCCGTGCAGAGCTTCTGCAAGTTCGGGTGACGTGTTCTGCCCCGACTCTTGAATTACGGCCAAGATGGCCGGCGCGGCGCCTTCACCCGCACTGCCGAGCGCCTCGGCGGCAGTGCGGCGCAAGTGCGGATCGTGGAGCGCTGTGATAAGTAGAGGGATTATGCCAGCCGTGCTCGAAGGATCCGTGGCAATGAGCGCTTGGATCATGGACCGACGGGTTTTGAGGTCAGTCTCCTTTTGCAGTGCTGCGACAATCGCCGGCGCTGCGGAGACAGCCTGCCGGCCAATTGCGCCCAATGCCTGGGCGGCGGAGTCACGTATGTCTACCTCTTTGTCCTGAAGTGCCCCAACGAGAACCGGCACGGCATCGACGGCATTCGGGCCGATAAGAGCCAGAACTTCCATAGCTTCCTGGCGCGCCTGCAAGTCTTCTGTCAGGATGATGGACACAAGAAAAGGAAGGGCCTCCTTCACCCCCAGACCATGACCACGCCATGTACCTTCGGCCAATCCTATGGTATCGCTGATAGCCTGCGTACTTATTTCTTCCTTCTCGTCTCCAGCTGCTATCTCAAAGCCAACGAATGCCGATCCGCCAATACCACGTAGTGCCTTGAGGACTTCAATCCGAGTGCAGGCATCTTCGGTGCGCAGCGCAACAATCAGTCCGGGCACAGCCGGAGGCCCTATCTCACTCAGGACACCTACTGCTCTCGAGATAACTTCCTTGTCTTGGCTTTTTAGAAACCGGACAAGTCCCGGCACTGCTGCCGGGCCGATTTTTGCCAGCGAAGCCTCTATTTCGTTCATGACTTGCTGATCCGGTTCGTTTTGCAGCGCATCGAGGAGTTCTGGTAGGGCGGCTGGTCCTATTTTCCCGAGCGATTTCGCAGCCTCCTGGCGAGCCGATGGCCGGCCGTCCTTCAGAATCGCGCTTAGGGTGGGCAAAGCCGGATGGGCGGCAGGCCCCAACTTCCCAATGGCCTCGATCGCTGCGAGATCTGTATCCTCCTCTGATACCCCTGTTGCCTGGATCAGGTCCAGGAGAGCTACCACGCCCATTCCTCCCAGTGCTTTGATAGCCTCCTTTCGCAAGGCTGGTGCTCCCTGATCATCCTGGGAAGCTGTCCTGAGCGCACTGAGAACCTCGGGCGATACGACGCCCAACGAACCGAGCGCCTTTGCCGCCGCGATACGTAGATTCTCGTCACCGTTGTTAAGTGCTTCGACCAGCGCTGGTGCGCTGACAAGCCCTGCAGGTCCAAATTGCCCGAGACTCTCTGCCGCATTTGCCTGGATAGCAGGCGTAGCCTTCTGGAGGGCCAAAACTAAGGCTATGACAGCATCGTTTTGGTAGTGCCGGATCTCCTGCAGCGCCGTCATCGCCGCCTGCCGGTTCTGGGCGCCACCGGCGTCCAAGGTCGCCCTCAAGCGGACAGTGTCAGAGACCGCATCGGCACCAGCCGTGCCGAGCACCTGGACTGCAAGCAGGCGTATCTCTTCGTCATCGTCCTCAAGCAGTGGCAGCACATACGGGATGGTCGCTGTCCCGATTGTATTTAGCGCCTCGACTGCATTCGAGGAAGCCCGCTGCTTTCCACTGCGCATTACATCGACCAGGGCAGGGATCGCAGCGGGTCCGATCGTCGTCAACGGGCCCACAGCATAGCCTGAGAATATGACGTCGGTGCTGTTCAGCACATCGATGAGCACTGGTAGCGCTGCCTTACCTGTGTAACCCAAAGCGTTAATTGTCCGGTCGACCAGGTCCCAATTTTCGTCTTCATGGGCCTTCAGTAAAGTTGCTTCGAGAAACGGTATCGAGTCTGGGCCCATTCTGGCAAGAGCAAGGGTGGCCAACCGCGGAATTGTCGGGTCGTCGCCCTCTTCGCTCGAAAACGCCTCCGCCAACTCCGGAATAGCTTCTGGTCCCATTTCGGTTAGCAGATCGATTACCCATGGACCAGTGTCCAACACGGAATGTCTTGACACAAGAGCCTTGAAGCCTAGTTGTTTCAGCGCGTCTCCCGCGTAGTGGTGCACTAACCAATTATCATCCCTAAGCGCCCGTTTCAGTCTATCGAGTGCGTCCAAGGTTGGACCGATGCTGGCGATGGCTTGCGCGGCCGCATAGCGAACGTTCTCGTCTGCGTCGCTTTCCAGCCGATCCAGCAATGTCGGCAGTGCGGTTTGGGCTTGCGCCCCGATACTTCCCAGCGCCCTGGCCGCGGCGTAACGTACCCCCCAATTCTCATCGCCCAAGCCCGCAGCCAGCGCTGACACCAAGTGGTTGGTGCCCGGACCTACCTTGCCCAGGGCGAAAGCAGCGACGGTGCGCACCCGTGGATCGGGGTCTTCAGTGGCTCGGATCAGCGCCTCGATGGCGTTGTCCTCCAGCGACCCGATTTCTCCCAACTGGTACGCGGCGCGAAGACGCACCTGGGCATCCTCATGTTCAAGTTCGGCCATCAGGGCGGCGACATCAGGCGCGCCCGGAGTCGGCGGGAGCGGTGTAGCGGTATTGCTGGTCGAACTCACAACCAATTGGGGCGGCACTTGAACGCAGCTCGCCAATACGGCCATGACCAGTACAAGCAAGAGTACTCTGTGGATTTGCCTGAAGGTGTTCATCTTTATATCTCCGCATCAATATGGCACACCTGGTGAGGAACCATGGTCCGCCGCCAGACTGATCGAACTTTGGGCCATGACCACTTCTCAACGCGCTGGCTGAAAGCATTCCATCAGGTCATCACCAAGCTCATTACAGCGAAACAGAACATAGCGCCGATCCTCCGCGAGACGTAGTCAGATCCGCGGACGGGACGCGGCCTTCGTAGGTGCATAGGAGGGCGGCCATGCGCACATAGGCGATGAGCACACTCACCTCCTCGGCGCCATTACCCAGACTCACGGTTTCAGCCAAGCTTCCCATCCCGCCTGGGTCCTGTCATAGAACGCTTTCAACTCCGGATGCTTTTTGACCGCCTCAGCATACATCTCAGCGAGCTCAGCCTTGCGTTGGTCAGCCAGTTGGATGACCTCACGCGCTGCGCGAGCCATGTCCTGATCGGGGAACTCCTGGGTGATCAGCCGCTGGGTGATCTGCTGCAACACGCTGATATTGTTCAGTTCTCCAGCGGCAATGGCCCGCTTGATGCGCCCCAGGTAACGATTGAGCTGGATCTCGTCCAGAAAGCGCCGCTGGTCGCGTTCCACTGCTATTTGCAGCAATCCCGAATGAGCTGGCATGGCCGCCGCAATCAGATCGCCTAACATGCGTGGTGCGACCATGCTACCGGTCGTGATGAATTGCTCCCAGCTGGCTGCGAAGTTCTCCGAGCCAGGGATGAATTCGACGCGCGGAATCTTCACAATCTCCGCAATCAGTTCGGGAGCGACGAGCGCAACCAAGGTCAGCCCTCCTTCCGTATAGGCCAGAGGGTGCGAGGCAAAGGCCGCCTCGCGCAGTTCTGCTTCCGTTAGTCCGCTCAGAGTGCCGGCATCATAGCGGGCAACGATGAAGTTTGCCAGCAATTGTTGGAGAAGTATCGTCGTTTTCCACACCCAAGCGCTCGCCACAGGGTGAGCCATGAGAGCTTGGTTGGTGGTGAACAGGATGTTGTAGTGTTTGCCATAGCCTATCAGATATCCGCCGCTGCCCCAGGGACCCAGATACTCGTCGATCACCTCATAGAACGAGTAAGTAGTCTCCGCAAGGGGATGGCCCGCCATGTGTGCAGTTAGCCATGCCGCCAAAGCTGCACGACGTTCGGGTGTCGGTATCGAGTTTCTGGGGGGAGGCGCCAGATTGCGCGCCAAGCGACTGCCTGCTGGCTGGCTCGAATGCTCAACGAGTTCTTCGGCGTTTGCCCGCAGCCGCCGCTGCACGGCTCGATTGCCAAGGGTTCGCTGCAACTCCAGGATAGGCTGCGTGCGCTGTTCTGGCCCAGATGGCGCCGCGACCAGCCGAACTGGACTGGGGGATGCTTGCCTTTGAAGTTGATCCTGCGTTTGTGTCAGGGCTCGCATGGCCCATCTCCTATCGCACAAAGTGGCGTTGCCTGACGCTGGAATTGAGCCGCCGTCAAGCAACAGCGTTCAACTTTTGCCTATCGACCGTCCAAAGCGCACCACTGGTCCTACTTGAAACCATACGCCATCGCCCTTGGCAGCACCCAGGCCGTGTTCTTAAGCGGCTGTGGTGTCCCGCGGGCACCTATTTCTCGCCACCAGCTACGATCGGCACATCGATCAGGTAGAAGCCGGAGCGCACGGTCTGATAAGGGCTTGTAAAAGACAGTAGTCTTGCACATTTAACAATTGAGCTCGATTAAGCCAGAGCCGGTCTCAAT
>CAYUCC010000021.1:61877-71637 GCA_964443225.1 uncultured Anaerolineae bacterium | reverse complement strand
GTTCAATCCGTTCCCCCCTACTCCCTACTCCGTACTCCCTACTCCCCCCGCTTGCCCCCCCACGCGTTCGGTGCTAGAATTCGCCGTCAGGGACAGAATACAATGCGCACAACCATCTGGCGGCTGGCGGCCTGCCTGGTGCTGACCCTCCTGGCCAGCCTGGGGATCGCCGAATGGATCGTCCGCCGACGAACCAATGACACCTTGTGGGCAGCACCCGTCACTGCGCTGCCGGCGGCCACGCAGCAATTGACCTGGCCGGTGGTGGCAGAACAGCAACGCATGGTCGTCCTGGGCGATTCGATCGCCGCCGGTTGGGATATTCCGGCGGGCGCGGCCTGGCCCGAACAGCTGCAGCTGGAAGGCAGCTGGCGCGTGATCAACGCCGCAATCCCCGGTGAGACGGCTGCCCAGGGCCTGGCGCGCACCGCACGTGACGTCAACACCTGGCAGCCGCACGTGGTCCTGATCGCTTTTGGCCTGAACGACGGCATGCTCGTGCCGCAGCGCAGCGCGGCCGACCGCTGGCGCGCCGAACGCGTGGCCTACGGTGCGCTGACTGGACGTGAGTCCGTGTTGTGGCTGCGTTTGCAGGCGCAACTGGCGCCGCTGCGGTCCATAACCGGCCCCAATTCAGGACCGCAGACACGTCTGCCGCTGCCAACCTACCAGGCTGCCTTGCGTGCCATCGTCGATTCGGTCCGCCAGGCGGTGCCAGGTGCCCGGGTGGCTTTCCTGACCCTGACCCCGGTCGCGGTGCCGGTTCCGGATCTGGCGCATGCTGCGCAGCAGCGGTTGACGTATGCCGCCTACGCCGGTGCCCTGGCAGAAGTTGCGGTTCAAACCGGTGTGCCCGTCATCGACGTCTACACGCCGCTGGCGCAGGCCGACCCCGATCGTGTTTTTCTCGACGACGGCGTGCACCTGACGACCTACGGCCAACGGTTGATGGCCGGCGCAGTGCACGACGCCCTGTTTCTGGATCGAGCAGCCCAGTGATCGATTGTTATGACGACGCGTGGTGGTCGGGTTCGAGTGAGGGGAGGGAGTCTATGCGGGCAGCCGCACCGCGATCGTGGCCACCGCCCTGGCCTGAGATTACGGACGAAACGGTGCGCGAGGCGATGCGTCGCGTGCCGCGCGACCGGTTCGTGACCGATACATACCGCCGCTGGGCGTACGACGATCGCCCCCTGCCCATCGGGTATGACCAGACCATTTCGCAGCCGTTCATCGTGGCCTACATGACCCAGGCCATCAAACCGCAGCCGACCCACCGCGTGCTCGAAATCGGCACCGGCTGCGGTTACCAGACCGCCGTGCTGGCCGAAGTGTGCCAGCAGGTCGATTCGGTCGAGACCATCGAACCGCTGGCGACCGAAGCCGCGGCCCGGCTGCAGGCCCTGGGGTACGCCAACGTGCTCGTGCACGTGGGTGATGGGTACGACGGCTGGCCGTCCGCCGCACCCTACGACGGGATCGTGGTGACCGCCGCGCCGCCCGAGGTGCCGCCGGCCCTCATCGAACAACTGGCCGAGGGTGGCCGCATGGTCATTCCGGTAGGGGGTCGTCACGATGACCAGACCCTGTTTCTGGTCGAAAAACACAAGGGGCGCGCCCACCGCCATCCCCTGCTCCTTGTTCGTTTTGTGCCACTGCTGCACACAGGAGGACTGCACGCACTGTGACCATGCAACTGACGGCTTTACACGTGCCCCCTACACCACCGGCCCACCCCCCACGCCGTATTCTCATCACCGGCAGCCAGGGCCAGCTGGGCCGTGCCCTGCAGCAGGAGCTGGCGGCCGATGTCCTGCTGTGCGTCGACCAGCCCGAATTCGACGTGGCCGATCCTGCCGCCACCCGTTTTGTCGTCGACCTGGCGCCGGACCTGGTCATCCACGCCGCGGCGTACACCAACGTCGACGGGGCCGAAGCGCAGCCCGACCTGGTGTTCCGTATCAACACCCTGGGGACGCAGAATATCGCCCTGGCCTGCCAGCGCCTGCGTGTGCCGATGCTCTACGTCAGCACCAACGAGGTCTTCGACGGCACGCGCACGGCCACACCCTACTACGAATGGGACCAGACGAACCCGCAGAGTGTCTATGCCCGTTCCAAAGCTGCCGGTGAACGCACAGTGATGGCGCTGCTGGACCAGTTCTACGTCGTGCGCATCGCCTGGCACTTTGCGCGCGGTGGCATCAACTTCCCGCGCAAGATCCTGGAAGCGGCAGACCGTCACGCCACGCTGCGCGTGGTGGACGACGAGTATGGTAACCCCACCTATGCGCCCGACCTGGCGGCGGCCCTGGCGCGCCTGGTGACCACGGGCCATTTTGGCATTTACCATCTGACCAACAGCGGCGCCTGCTCGCGCTACGAGTTTGCCTGTGAAGTGCTGCGGCTGGCGGGCCGGGCCGACGTGCCGGTGACGCCGATTGCCAGCGCCGAGTGGCTGCGCCCCACGCAGCCACCGCTGCACGCGATCCTGGCCAACACGGCCGGCGCTGCCCTGGGCATCACCCTGCGGCCCTGGCAGGAAGCGCTGGTGGACTTTTTGGCCTCATGACACACACCGGCACCTTTCCCCTCGTTTCGATCATCATCCCGACCTACAATGGGCTGGCATTTTTGCCCACCTGCCTGGATGCTGTGCTGGGACAGACCTACACCCACTTCGAGGTAATCGTAGTCGATGACGCCTCGATCGACGAGACGGTGGCGTTTTTGCAGGACACCTACCCCGACGTGCAGGTGGTGCAGATGCCGAGCAACAGCGGGCTGGCCAAAGCGTGCAACGCCGGCGCGGCCGCGGCCAGGGGTGACATCCTGGTGATGCTCAACAACGACACCGAGGTCGAGCACACCTGGCTGGCCGAGCTGGTGCTGCCGTTTGCCCATCCCGAGGTGGGGAGCGTGGCCAGCAAGATGCTGCTTTTCGACCGGCGCAGCGTGCTGCACAGTGCGGGTGACATGATGGGGCGCAACGGCATCCCGATCAATCGCGGTGTGTGGGAAGAGGACACCGGCCAGTACGACCGCGACCTGATCGTTTTTGGCGGGTGTGGTGGGGGTGTGGCGTACCGGCGGGCGATGTGGGAGGAACTGGGGGGTTTCGACGAGGAATTGTTCATGTACCTGGAGGACGTCGACCTGGCCTGGCGGGCGCAGCTGATGGGCTGGGTGGCGCGTTTTGCACCGCACGCGCGGCTGTATCACCATTTGAGTGCCACGGGGGGCGGTGTGCTGGCCAGCTACTACACCGGGCGTAATACGCTGTGGGTGCTGCACAAGAACATGCCGGCGGCTTTGTTACGCCGGCACTTCCTGCGCATCGCGGGTGCGCAGCTCAAAATCGCGCTCCAGGCCTGGTGGGCGGGGCTGCGCGGCGGTGGAGCGGCGCAGGCGCGGCTGCGTGGGCAGATCGATGGGTGGCGTGCGCTGCGGGCGCGGGCTGACCAGCGCGCCGCGGTGCAGGGCACGCGGCGCGTGGCGGATGCGGAAATCGAGCGGTTGTTGCTGCCGTAGGGCTCGTACCAGATGGCGCTGTGGATGCTGGTGGGTTTGTTGGCTGGAGCGTTGGCGCTGCGGATTGGCTTCGTGGTGGCCCATTTTGGCGATCCAGAGCGATTATGGACCGATTATGCGCGCCGCGGCCTGCGCTATCACCTGGCCCGCGGGCTGGACTACACCACCCTGGCGCTCTTTCTGGCCGCGGCCATCTGGACCTTGTGGGCGATGGGTGGGCAGGATGCACAGCGGCTTGCCAAGGTCTTCGTGGCGGGGCTGGGCGGGGCGCTGCTGACGCGGCTGTACGCACACCGTTTCCCGCGGACGAACCGCCCGGGCGCGTTTGCCGAGGCGAAGATCGATCTGGTAGTTCATCTGTTGATGTCGTTGTTAGTTGCTGTGGCTTTCACGGTGGTCGCGGCGATCTATTTTGGGTGGCGAGAATAGGTGGCAGCCTGGTGTCGTCTGGGCGTTCACGGTCGAAACGCGTGGCGGTGGGTGACATTCGCGGGCAAGATCCTCGTCATGGGGGTCGATCATGCGCCTAAAATTGCATAGCTGTATCTTTTTGGTTAAAATGGGTCATCATGACAAACATAGAAGGTAATCATCATGATTGAGTCACAACAAGCACTACACCCGGCCATCAAATATGAGATCGAGGTGCAGGAACCGGGACGGGTCGAATTATCTGTACCCTTCGCGCCCGGCGTTCGTCTCATCATCTTTGTCATTCAAGACAATGAGCCGGTTGACGCATTTGCCGATCTCGTGGCGGCGGCTGGGAGCAGCACAGCCTTCTGGGATAATCCACTGGATGATGAGGACTGGAACAATGCCTAGCCAAGGTGACATTGTTCTTATTCCGGTTCCTTTTACTGATTTATCATCCACAAAACGACGACCCGTTATCGTCGTCTCTAATGACGACTATAATTCGTCGGTTTCCGATATGGTGGTCGTAGCAATGACATCAACACCTGCGACCAGTCCTCACAGCTTCTCGATCACATCAGTCGACCTGATTGAGGGAACGCTCAATCACCCTGGCACAGTCCGCGTTGACAAGATATACACTCTGGATCAAGCACTCATTGTGAAGACGTTTGGGCGGGTCAATACTCAAACCCTGACGCGCATTCAGTCGTTGCTATTAGTGCTGACTGCACTCCGCCCAGGCATAAGGTAGACATTACGTGCGGTTCGCACCCCGCCAGCCGAGGTAAAGACGCAAAGCGGCAGGGTTAGGATTTTTTCTCCCCAACTTGATACTTTGCACAAAGCCGGTATAATCTATCCCGATGACACGAGTCGAGACGCAGAAGGTGGATAAGATGACTGCTGTTGATCTCGAATTGCTCAAAGTACTGCCGTCTGCTGACCTGGAGATCGATATTCGGGTGCGTACGCGCCTGGCGATCACTGCATTCACAGCGCAACGCAAGGTCAGCAGGTTGATGCTGGAGCGTGTAAGCAACCTGTTGTGTGGCCAGGAACCAACGCTGGTGGTAGGTGATCGAGTTCGATGGCGAGTGCCAGTCTGGCTTGGATTCCCCAACATGGGTCTCGTGGGCAAAGTCGGTGACATCGACGTCGACGTCGAGACCGGTGAAATCCTCTTCGATCAACACGGGTTAGAAGAAATCTCAGAGCGTGCCGATGCCCTTGCTCGACGTACCCTATCTGCCCCAGCGTGAGCCTGGCGGTTGCCTGGTTGCTTGTGCTGCCATGGTATTGGCACACCTTGAACAACCAGCGCTGCAGGAAGAGATTGCCCGCCAGATTGGAGCACGACCCGCGGGTGTGCCTGCGTCCAATATCCGACGGCTTGCGTCCTGGGACTTGAACGTCCAGTTCACTCAAGGGTCCCTGAACGAGCTTGCGGGTGCCCTTGCGAAGGGTCACGCTCCGATTATCTTCTTGCGCACATCTGAATTGCCCTATTGGCACGAGGATACTCCTCATGCGGTTGTGCTAATCGATCTTGATCCTGAGTCAGCCATGCTTCTGGATCCAGCATACGAAGATGAAACGCCAGTCCGGGTAGGTCTGGGTGATTTTCTGCTGGCATGGTCGCATTTCGACATGATGTACGCCTTAATTACCAGGTAGCCCTTCTTGGCACTGTGCCTCTACCTGCCGGTGGAGGCTATCATTTCGGCCGGTGGGTGCAAACAGTCTGGCGGGAGCCAGGAATCAACTTCATATGAACCCACTGCTGCTTGATCTCCCAACCGAATTCACCTCCGAACGGCTGCTGCTGCGAGGCTACCGTCCGGGCGACGGCGCGATGTACTATGAGATGCTGCGGGCCAACTGGGATCACCTGTACGAGTTCCTGCCGGCCTCGCTGATGGCCATCCACAGCGCTGAGGATGCCGAGGTCGTGTTCCGCCGGCTCACGGCGGACTGGACACTGCGTAACCTGTTCATCCTTGGCCTCTGGGACAAGGCCACCGGCACCTACGTCGGCGAGAGCTACCTGGCCAATGCCGATTGGGACGTACCGCGGGTCGAGGTGGGATACTTCATCGTCCAGGCCGGCACGCGCCAGGGTTATGCCACCGAAGCGGCCCGCGCGACGATCCGCTATGCCTTCGAGCACCTGCACGTCGTGCGCGTCGATTTGCGCTGCGCGGCCGACAACGCGGCCAGCCAGCGCGTGGCCGAGCGCTGCGGGTTCGTGCAGGAAGGACGCTTCCGCCAGCACCACCGCAAAAAGGATGGGACGCTGGTGGACATGCTCTGGTATGGGCTGCTGCGGTCGGAATGGCACACTGCGCCGGCGTGACCGCTGCGCAAGGTCTCACAACCAGGCTTTGACATGATGAACACGATTGACATCGATGCATTTTGGGAATACAGCGATCCGGCCTTGAGCGAGACGCGTTTTCGAACTGCCCTGGAACCTGCGCAGGACGACGTTCGCTTGGAGCTGCTGACACAAGTCGCACGTACGTACTCCCTGCGCCAACGTTTCGCTGAGGCCCATGCACTGCTGGACGATGTAGAACAACAGCTTACCATCGCGGAACCACGTCCCCGTGTGCGTTACCTGCTCGAACGCGGCCGCACGTTCAATTCGAGCGGCGAACCGGAGGTGGCGCGGGTGCTGTTTGTCGAAGCGTGGGACCAGGCCCAGGCCGCTGGTCTCGAGGGCCTGGCGGCCGACGCTGCACACATGGTGGCCATCACGTACGCCGGCACGCCGGATGCCGTGGCCTGGAATGCGCGCGGGCTGGCCATTGCGCGGGTGTCGCAGGACCCCAAGGCACGCGCCTTGATCCCTGCGATGCTCAACAACAGCGCCTGGGATCTGCACGCCCTGGGGCGCTTCGATGAGGCGCTGCCGCTCTTCGAGGAGGCTCAAACCGAGTGGGAGGAACGCGGCAAACCTGAACGAATCCAGATTGCCCGCTGGTCGGTGGCACGCTGCCTGCGTTCGTTGGGTCGCTGCGACGAGGCGCTGGTCATCCAGCGTACCCTGGAGGCCGAACATGCCGCGGCCGGCACGGTCGATGGTTACGTGTTCGAGGAGATCGCCGAAAACCTGGCCGCGTTGGACCGCATGGACGCGGCGCGACCCTATTTTGAAATGGCCTTCGACGCGCTCAGCATGGACGAGTGGTTTGTAAAAAACGAAGCTGCGCGTTTGGGCAATCTCAGAGCCCGCGCCGGCTGATCGATATCCGGCCATTTCTGTGGACGTAGGCCGCCTCATGGAATTGACCACCGAACGGCTGATGTTGCGCGAGTTCGAAGAGAACGACTGGCATGCCGTGCTGGCCTATCAAAACGATCCGCGCTACCTGCGTTACTACGACTGGACAGAACGAACGCCCGCAGCGGTGCAGGCGTTCGTGGCGATGTTCTTGGGCGACCGGCAGGTGCGGCCGCGTTTGCGGTTTCAGCTGGCAGTGGTTCTCGCATCGAGCCGCGAAGTGATCGGCAACTGCGGCATCCGGCGCAAGACGGCCGCTGCCCACGAGGGGGACATCGGCTTCGAGCTGGCGCCGGCGCAGTGGGGACACGGCTACGCCACCGAAGCGGCGCGTGCGATCGTAGACTTTGGCTTCACCGAACTCAAGCTGCACCGCATCTGGGCCTGGTGCATCGCGGAGAATACTGCCTCGGTGAACGTCTTGCAGAAGTTGGGCATGCAGCCCGAAGGACGCCTGCGTGAGAACGAGTATTTTAAGGGCCGCTGGTGGGATACGCGGCTGTTTGGGTTATTGAACCACGAATGGAGAACCTGGGAATAACCACGATGGCAATGGTTCCGTTCATCTCACGATTTCGTACATTGGGCCTTCGCGAGACGAGGTCGGTTACGGTGTGGGGCAGCCCTGAGTTGCCTGACGGCGAATACGGCTTCATTGAGCTTTATTGTGACGAGATCGACTGCGATTGTCAACGCGTGCTCATCAACGTCGTCACACCCACATCCGGTGACAAAGTATGGGCAACGATCAACTATGGATGGGAAGATGCCAGCTTCTATGAGCAGTGGATGCATGACAAAAAGCTGGCGCAGGCTTCGACCGGCACTACATTGGATCCGCTCAACCCACAGACTGTGTATTCCCCAGCCCTGCTTGACCAGTTCCGGTTCCTTATCCAGGACCCGGCCTACGTGGCGCGTCTTCAGCGTCACTACCAGCTGTTCAAAGCTTCTCTGGAGAAACCACCAACAAGGGGTCGAAACAGCAAAAGGAGGTCACGAAGATGAGTTCGTACGCCATGGACCTAACGATATGACTCAAGATCAATGGACAGTTGTTGACCATTATTTCGACGATTTGTTCGTCCATCCCGATCCTATCCTCGACGCCGCGCTGACCGCCAGTGCGGAGGCCGGCCTGCCCGCCATCCAGGTCTCACCCGGTCAGGGTAAGTTCCTGACCCTGCTGGCGCGCAGCCTGGGGGCGCGCCACATCCTGGAGATCGGCACCCTCGGCGGTTACAGCACGATCTGCCTGGCGCGTGCGCTGCCGGCCGATGGGCGCCTGGTCACGCTGGAGGCCAACCCCCAACACGCCGCGGTGGCCCAGGCCAACTTCGCCCGTGCCGGCCTGGGTGATCTCATCGAACTGCACCTGGGGCCGGCCCTGGACACCCTGCCGCAGCTGGCCGCCGAAGGACGCGGGCCGTTCGACTTCATCTTCATCGATGCCGACAAGCCGAACATCCCGGCCTACTTCGAGTGGGCGCTCAAGCTGGCGCGGCGCGGCAGCCTGATTGTGGTCGACAACGTGGTACGCCAGGGCAAGGTGGCCGATGCGGCCAGCAGCGATTCCAACGTCCTGAGCATGCGCACCTTTTTCGAGCGGGCGGCCGCCGACCCACGCGTGGATGCCACGGTCCTGCAAACCGTGGGCAGCAAGGGGTACGATGGCCTGGCGATGGTGCTGGTCACAGGAGATGCCCATTGATGAGCACAACCATCTTCACCATCGAACCGATCGGCTATGTCCGATCCACGCTGACCCGCCGTGAGGATGCGCCCAAACAGGGTGACGAAGGCGCCCCCGACGCCTGGTTGGAGCTGACTCCCGCGGTGGCACCAGGGCTGACCGGTATTGCGGCCGGTGACGAGCTCATCGTGCTGACCTGGCTGCACCTGGGGCAGCGGGACCTGCTGCAAGTCCATCCCCGCAGTGACCCAGCGCGGCCGTTGACCGGCGTCTTCGCCACACGCTCGCCCAACCGCCCCAACCCCATCGGCCTGCACCGGGTTACCGTCCTGGAAGTGACCGCCCACGCATTGCACGTGGTACCACTGGAAGCGGTCGACGGGACACCGATCGTCGATATCAAATCGGTTGTGGATGGTTCGGACCCGGCCATGCGCTGAAACGGCCACAGAGAGAGTGTGAATCTGCCCAATGGAATACGACAAAGACAAAGTCGATGACATGGTCCTGGCGCTGCTGTTCCTCACCAGTTCGCGCGACCAGTACGGCACCCGGGCCTGGAAGGGCCTCGACGTGACCGTGCTGGACCGGCTGTACCAGAAAGGGTACATCAGCGATCCCCAGCGCAAAACGCCCACCCTCGTGTTGAGCGAGGAAGGCGCCAAACGCTCACGCGAGCTGTTCGCGCACTATTTCGGGACGCAGGACTAGCCGGTCACTCGCCTCGACGGCAGCCATTGATCGAGTACCATCCTACTCGTACTCCTACTCGTACTCGTACTCGTACTCGTACTCGTACTCGTACTCGAAGGTTGCCGCAGATCTGAGACGTA
>CAYUCC010000021.1:0-61777 GCA_964443225.1 uncultured Anaerolineae bacterium | reverse complement strand
ACTCGTCACGACGGCAGCCACTGATCGAGTCCCGTCCTACTCGTACTCGTACTCGAAAGTTGCCGCAGATCGGAGATGTACCGGGTCACTCGCCACGACCGCGGCGATTGATCGAGCGTAGTCGATGGCGATGCTCAAACGAAGTAACCAGGTGGTTCGAGTACGAGTACGAGTACGAGTAGGAGTAGGAGTCCCGTCCTACCCAATCGTTGCCGCGGAGGAGAAATGCGCAGCGAACAGGAGATGTTCGACCTGATCATCGGCACGGCCCGCGCCGACGAGCGTATCCGCGCCGTCATCCTGAACGGCTCACGCGCCAACCCCAATGCCCCGCGCGACCGCTTCCAGGATTTCGACATCGTCTACGCCGTGACCGACGTGGCACCTTTCTGGCATAATCTAACCTGGATCGCCCGTTTTGGTGAGCTGATGATCCTGCAGCTGCCGGAGGAGATGCAGAACCCGCCGCCGAGCCGAGACGGTGGGTTTGCATACCTGATGCAATTCATGGATGGTCACCGTATCGACCTGGGCATTTATCCGATCGACAAAGCACGCGCGCGGGCCCGAGACAGCCTGAGCGTGCTGCTCCTGGACAAGGACGGCTGCATCGGGCCACTACCACCCCCCAGCGAACGCGACTACCTGCCCCCGCCACCCACGGCCAAAGCCTTCGCCGACTGCTGCAACGAGTTCTGGTGGGTCGGTCCCTACGTCGCCAAAGGCCTGTGGCGCGGCGAATTACCCTACGCCCGCTACATGCTCGACCAGGTGCTGCGTGAAGAGCTGATGAAGATGTTGACCTGGAATATCGGCGTGCAGACCGATTTTTCAGTCAATCCCGGCAAATTCGGCAAGTACTTCCAGCGCTACCTCACGCCCGCCCATTGGGATTTGCTGCTGCAAACCTACGCCGATGGGAGCTACGAGCACACGTGGGAAGCCCTGACGGCGATGGGCCGCCTCTTCCGCGCGGCCGCGCTTCAGGTGGCCGCTCACTTTGCTTTCGACTATCCGCAGGGTGATGATGATCGTGTGAGCGGGTATTTGGGAGTACGGAGTAGGGGGTAGGTCACTCTTTATCCCACCACTCCTCGGTCATCACGGAGGTTGGAATACGGATCGGTTCGCGGGCTTCGCGGGCTTCGGGTGTTGTGGCAGGGTGGACCCAGCCGAGATGGCGCAGACCTACCTCGACGGCCTGGGTGACGGTGGCGAAATGATCGAGCCGTTTGCGCAGCAGTGCCGGCGCACCGGGACGCACGATGGCGTCGGCGGGCACGCGCGCCAGGACCACTTTGCAGTTGGGCAAACCGAGCGCGGCTTCGGTCAGCCGGTCGATCTCCTCGCTGCTCACTTTGACCGACGTCGATAGATCGAGGACCAGCCAACGGCAGCCCTGGCTGTCGATCGCCCCTTGCAGCGTCTGGCGAATCTGCTCGCTGCTCGCGTCGAAGACCGCATCGGTGACGGCAACCACCATCAGCCCATTGGCGACGGGCACCGGACGCCCAACGGCGACCTGAGGTGTGCGCGCTTCGACCATCAGGTTCTGCAGGGCCAGCGTTTGGATCCAGACCGTGGCCAGAACGACAGCTGACCAGATCAACAGCGTGGTGGGGGGGGTGCTGGATGGTAACCCGTTGGCGGCCAGCACAACGGTCAGCACCACACCCACCGTGGCGATGCCGGCACCCCAGCGCATGGCGGTGGTGGAGCCGAGGGTGGCTGCCGCAGCCACCGGCAGCGGCGTCAGAAACACGAGCAACACCGGCGCATAGAGGGGTGCACCGGCGGCCACAGCCGCCACAGCCAGCGCCGTGAGACCCAGGGTGATCAAGGTCGCCGGCAGCGGGCGCTGGCGGTTGAAGGTGGGATACACTGCCAGCAGGTAGACCACGTCCAGGACCAGGATCGCCATCGGCAGCCAAAACGGACCCCGCCAGAGCAGAATGGCGATGGCGACCCCGTTGAATATCAATTTGGGCAGTGCCAGGCGCCGTACGCGCTGCAGCATCTCGTCACGCGCAAAGAGCATGCGTACTCCTTCGTGGGCCTGGCGGACCATCACGGCCAGTACCCGGTCCTCATCGGTGCCGGCGGCGGATTGTGCCTGTGCGGCCGCCAACGCTGGTGCATCCGCGCCCGTGCGGCTGGATAGCTGATTATAACCCACAAGGGGCCAGTGCGCAACGCGCCGGACCACGCGGTCGCGCAGGTTGTCGTCGATCCACCTGGTGATCATCGTCTTCCCGTGTGCCCTGATAACAAACTCGTGCCCGCGCCGGGCACCTGTACTGTATGAACGAATGGGCCCGCGTGCAGGTTACACCCATACCCAGATTGTTCCATCCTTGCACCTTCTGAAATACCTGTGGTATAATCGCCAAACCGGAGGCAACAGCTCAATGCGCGTATTGGTGGTTGACGACGACCCACCCAGTGTCAAGATGATCTCGTTCTTGCTGCGTGAGGAGGGGTATGCCGTCCTCACTGCCACCAATGGGCCGGACGCGCTGGCCGCTGTCGAGCGCGAAGCACCCGACCTGATCATCCTCGACGTCATGATGCCTCACATGGATGGGCTTGAGGTGTGCCGGCGCATTCGGCGCACGATGCAGGTGCCGATCCTGATTCTGTCGGCCAAGGGTGAGACGTCAGACCGCGTCATGGGGCTGGACGTCGGTGCCGACGATTATTTACCCAAACCCTTCGACCCGTCCGAGTTGATGGCCCGCGTACGGGCCATCCTGCGGCGCACCGAGGCCTTCAGCTTTGGAGATGCCGAGACCGGCTACCTGGCCGTGGGCGAAACGCGGCTCGACCCGGTGGGCAACAAGGTCTATCTCCCCTCCGGCAAAGTGGCCGAGCTGACCCCCATCGAATTCCGCCTGCTGCACTACCTCATGCGCAACGCGGGCCGCGTCGTAAGTCACGACCAGGTTCTCAACAACGTCTGGGGCTACGATTACGACGGTTACGCCAATCAGATTGCGGTATATATGCGTCGCCTGCGCACCAAAATCGAAGATGATCCCAACAATCCATCTCGTTTGTTGACCGTGCGCGGGTTGGGCTACAAGTACGAAGCCAGCTGAGTAATGCCGATCATCCAATTCATCAACGTACACAAGTGGTTCGGCAGCAACCACGTCTTGCGCGCCATCAATTTTGCGGTCGACGAAGGCGAGGTGGTGGTCGTTTGTGGTCCGAGCGGTTCCGGCAAAAGTACGATGATCCGTACGATCAACCAACTCGAGCCGATCGACGACGGTGAGCTGGTTGTGGATGGCATCAAACTGAGCGACGGGCGCATCAAGTACGACCTGCTCAAACGGGTGGGCATGGTGTTTCAGCACTTCAACCTGTTTCCCCACAAAACAGCCCTGGAAAACATCACCCTGGCCCCCATCCAGGTGAAGGGGATGCGCAAGGACCAAGCCACCCAATTGGGGCTCCAGCTCCTCGAACGGGTCGGTATTCCCGAAAAGGCGCACGCCTACCCCGATCACCTGTCCGGTGGGCAGAAGCAGCGTGTGGCCATTGCCCGCGGCCTGGCCATGAACCCGAAGATCATGCTGTTCGACGAACCAACTTCCGCCCTCGACCCCGAGATGATTCGCGAAGTGCTCGACGTCATGCGCGATCTGGCTAACTCGGGCATGACGATGATCATCGTGACCCACGAAATGGGCTTTGCGCGCGAGGTGGCGGACCGCATTGTATTCCTGGCCGAAGGGCAGATCGTCGAAGAGGCATCACCCGCTGTCTTTTTCACCGCACCGAAATCGGAACGCACCCAACTGTTCCTGAGCCAGATTCTGACGCATTGAACCGCCATAGGGCTTGTAAAAGAATAACATACCGTGATTTGCGGCAAATTCCGGCCATTTTGAAGGAAGTTATTCTTTTACAAGCCCTCGCGACACGCCAACACGTCGCAAGACACACCGCACCCGGAGGTGAACCGTACCCAACTACCGTTCGATCGACCCCCGTGTCCTGATTCGCCATACCCTGAAGGAGGAGAACCGTGCTCAGTCATCGATCCTGGACTCTCATAACCCTGCTCGCCATCGCCGCGCTGCTTCTGTCGGCGTGCACTGCCGCGACCCCCGCCCCGGCGCCGACGACAGCGCCCGAAGCCACCGCCGCGCCGGAGGCCACCCAGGCCCCCGAAGCCACAACGGCGCCTGAACCGACCCAGGCCGAAACCAGCCCCGGCACTGCCGGCCACTCGGTCGTTGCACGCCTGAAGGCCGGCGAAACACTGCGCGCCGGCGTCAAAGTCGATTCCCCGCCCTGGGGCTTCCTCGATGAGAGCGGCCAGAACGCCGGCTTCGACGTGGATCTCATCCGTGCCATGGCCGACAAATGGGGTGTCGAGGTCGAATTCATTCCTGTGACGTCTTCGACCCGCCTGGAGATGCTGGCCGCCGGCCAGGTCGACATGGTGGCGGCGTCGATGACGCACAAAAAAGACCGCGACCAGAACGTCGACTTCACGCAGACCTACTTCCTGGATGGGCAGGCACTGCTCGTCAAGGAGGGCAGCGGTATCCAGGGTCTGGAAGACCTGGGTGGCAAGACCGTTGCCTCGGTCCAGGGTTCCACGAGCATCCAGAACATCCAGAAGGCCATCGAAACCCTGGGCCTGGACACCGAGACGCTGGAGCTGCAGACCTACACCGATGCCGCGCAGGCCCTGGTCGACGGCCGTGCGGATGCCGTGACGACCGACGCCTCGATTCTGGCGGGCCTGGCGGCGAACAACCCGGGCCTGGTCATCGTCGGCAAACGGTTCTCCCAGGAACCCTACGGCATGGGCGTGCCCACGGGCGATTCGCACTTCATGGACCTGGTGAACTTCACGTTGCAGGACCTGTTCGCCGACGGCACGTATGCCGAGATCTACGACAAGTGGCTGGGCCAGGAGAACGGGTACATCAAGTACCCGGCCGACATGTTCCAGGTCGAGGTGTGGCCCGGTGCCACACCGGCCCTGGCTGAATTTCCCGACGACCTGCAGACGCCCGAGTCACGCTGGGACATGATCAAAGCGCGCGGCAGGATCCTGGCCGGCGTCAAGGTCGATTCCCCACCCTGGGGCTTCCTGGACGAAGGCGGCCAGAACGCCGGCTTCGACGTCGAAATCCTCACGGCAATGGCCGAGCGGCTCGGTTTTCCGATCGAATTCACACCGGTGACCTCCTCCACCCGCCTCGAAGTTCTGCAGGCCGGTCAGGTCGACCTGGTGGCGGCGTCGATGACGCACAAAAAAGACCGTGATGCCAACAACGACTTCACGCAGACCTACTTCCTGGATGGGCAGGCGCTGCTCGTCAAGGAGGGCAGCGGCATCCAGGGTCTGGAAGACCTGGGTGGCAAGACTGTGGCCTCGGTCCAGGGTTCCACGAGCATCCAGAACATCCAGAAGGCCATCGAAACCCTGGGGCTGGACACCGAGACGCTGGAGCTGCAGACCTATACCGATGCCGCGCAGGCCCTGGTCGACGGCCGCGCCGATGCCGTGACGACCGACGCCTCGATTCTGGCGGGCCTGGCGGCGAACAACCCCGGCCTGGTCATCGTTGGCAAACGGTTCTCCCAGGAACCCTACGGCATGGGCGTGCCGCAGTTCGATCCTACCTGGCGTGACCTGGTGAACTTCACCCTGCAGGAGCTGTTCGCCGACGGCACGTATGCCGCGATCTACGACAAGTGGCTGGGTCAGGAGAACGGGTACATCAAGTACCCGGCCGACATGTTCCAGGTCGAGGTGTGGCCCGGCACCAACTACGTGACGGCGACGCCCTGAGGTCCTAACGCGGCTGTTTCCTGCAAAAACCAGGAATAACCATCCTCACGCATACACCTGAAGCGTTCACCGCAAGGGACGCATAGAACACCAAGAACTGTTGGTTTTTCTGTGTGCGCTGTGCGTTCTTTGCGGTCAGCCCGAGTATCCACATGCTCAAGTCGCAGCGTGCCTCACCGGCGATTCGTTGGATATGTTATGCGGTCGCGCTCAGCAGTGCACTGCTGGGTGTGGGTCTCCTGTTCCCTGTCATCACCCAGCAGGTACCCCTTCTGAGTGAATTGGCCGCCGCACTGCCGCCCACGGCCCGCACGCCGCTGGCCTTGGGTTTGATTGCGGTTGGACCCGTGTTGTGGCGCGTGCTGCAGCGTGACGACCGGCCCACCCTGCGGCGCGTCGGCGACATGTGCCTGACGTTGTCGATGCTGGTGCTGCTGCTTGGGTTCGTTGGCAATGTGGTGTACGAACGTTTCGTGCTCAACGAGCGCTATGACTGGAACTTCGTCTTCACCAAGTGGGCACCCGAAGCTGGCCTGGCGGGTCTTCCGGTCACCTTGGGTCAGGGCGACCAGGCCACCGCGGCAACGACCACCGACAGCCAGGGGGTCTACTGTTTCAACAACCTCGGTGCGGGCACGTACCAGGTGACCACGCCCGGTCTGCCCGCCTACACCCCAACCACCGAACTCCCGTTGGCGGTCGTGCTCGATCCGGACTCCGCGGCAGTCGAAAACCACATTGGGCTGCAGCGTGCGCCGGGCGTTACGGGTTGGTTCGATGCCTGGCGTGCGCGGCTCACGGCGGGCAGCCAGAGCCATGCCAGCAGCGAGGAGACCCTGGCCGAAGAGCCGGCGGGCAGCCTGTGCGGCGTCGTATTTGGCGACAACAACCGCAATGGCACCTGGCAGGGTGAAGGGCGCGAGTGCAGCGGTTGGCTGTGGTGCGGACTGCGTGCAACGATCCGTATCGCCGCCGCGTCACTGCTGCTGGCGCTCGTGTTGGGCATCGTTGCCGGCACGGGCCGCACTGCAAAAAACCCGATCGTCAACGGTGTCTCCACGGCGTACGTCCAGATATTTCGCAACACCCCGCTCGTGGTGCAGCTCTTTTTGTGGTTCGTGGGCACCCTTCAGCTGCTGCGTCTGTTTCACGTCGAGCTGGCGCTGATCCTGAGTCCCTTCGTGGCGGGTGTTTTGGGCCTGGGGTTTTATACCGGTGCCTACATGAGCGAAGCCGTGCGTGCCGGCATCCTGTCGGTCGATCGTGGCCAGTGGGAGGCGGCGCACGCTATTGCTCTGACACCCCTGCAGACGCTGCGCCTGATCGTGCTGCCTCAGGCGTTTCGCATTGTCGTCCCCCCCATGACCAGCCAGATCGTCAACCTGTGGAAGAACTCGACGGTGGTCATGACGGTGGGGGTGACCGACCTGCTGTTCCAGGCGCGTGAGATCGGCGACCGTGAGAGCCACGTGTTCGAGATTCTCACGGTGGCCGTGCTCATCTACGTCATGGGGACGCTGGCGCTTTCGGCGGCTATGAACTACGTCAATTACCTGGTCAGCGCCGAACGGCGGCGTACGGAAGGCGCCGAGCCCGACCGCATCCGGCGCATGGCGAGCACTGCCGGTGACTGGTTCAGCCGCGCCGGCCAGGCGATTGGCCGGCGGGTCGATCGCACGCATTTGACGGCGGGTGAGCGGCTGATGGTGCTGGCGGCGCTGGCCGGTCTGCTGGCCTATGCCTTCATGCCCTGGGTCGAGGGTCTGCTGGCGCAGCAGTTCCTCAACGTGGCGCCCGCCGCGGCACCCGTCCAGGCCCAGGCGATCGGACCCAACTGGGCCAACCTCAGCGCCGGGCGCGACGTGGTGGCCGAGGCGGGGAGCTTCGATGCTGCCTACGTGGCGGCACCGGCGGTCGTGTTGGATAAGGGCCTGTACAAGCAGTGGTACAGCGGCTACGACGGCGAACGCTGGCGCATCGGTTACGCCGAATCGGGTGACGGTGTACGCTGGCGCAAAGCGCGCACCGAGGTGGCCGAAACCGGCACCACGGGCACGCTCGAATCGGCGGTGGCCACCGGACCCGCGCGCGCCGTGGTCCCCGCGGCGGATGACGCGATCCAGGATTCGGCGGCCGCAGCGGTCCTGGCGGCACGTGTGGGTGACACAGTGAGTTGCCGCATGTGGTATGCCGAGCGTGCCACCCCCACCAGCCCCTGGCACCTGAGCACCATCACCTCGACGGATGGCCTGACCTGGTCCGATACCGCGGCTGCCGTAGTGTTGGAACCAACGGCTGGCAGCTGGGACCAGGCCGGTATCTGGGCACCCTCGATTATCACCGATGGGGACCGGCTGCGGTTGTGGTATGCGGGCAGCGATGGACGCACGTGGGCCATCGGTACGGCCACCTCGCGCGATGGCCTGACCTGGGACAAGTACGCCGGCAACCCGGTTCTTCAGGGCGGTACCGGCACCGCCTGGGACCGCGCCGCGGCGGCCGGCCCGGCGGTCTTCGTGCAGCCCGATGGCAGTTACGCCCTGGTGTACCTGGGCAGCGCCGACGGTGCGACGTGGCAGGTGGGACGGGCGCATTCGACCGATGGGCTGCGCTGGATCAAGGACCCGCAGCCGGCACCCGACCTCAGCACGCAGACGCTGCCGGGAGACGTACCGCCCGCACCCGCCGTGATTTTGCGTGAAGGGGTGTACCGTCTCTGGCTGGATCAACCGCCATCCAGCGAAGAGGGGCAGCACATTGGGCCCTGGTCGCAGAATGACGTCAAGTACCGCTACCGTTTCCTGCTGCTGCTGCCCCCGCTGGCGCTGCTGGGTGCGTTGGTCCTGATCGGTGTGCGCCGGCGGTGGTGGGCCAACCTGCGCAGCGGACTGCTGCAAACCGCCCTGGTCCTCATCGGCCTGGCTCCCGTTGCGTACCTGGTGTGGCTCATTCTGCGTAACAACGCGCGCGACGTGACTTTTGGCGACGTCGGCAGCGGAGCATGGGTCAGCGCGGCGGCCCTGCTGATCGTCGGAGCCGGCGTGGCCCTGGACCTGACCGAACGCGAGGTGCCACGCCTGGCACGGCGTGAGGTCGCATTGGGCGTCGGTGCCGGTGTGGTTGTGATGCTGGGGATAGTTCTCCTGGTGGGGCAGCCGCCGTATCTGTCGCTGCTCAATCGGGGGGTGCCGGTCGAGTTTGGGCTGGCCTGGTCGAGTATTCCCAGGAATCTGCCCTTCTTTTTGTTTGGGCAGCCGGGGCAGTTGGGCGGCTTGGAGCTGACCTTTTTGCTGGCGATCGTGGCGATCGGGGTCAGTTTCGTTTTGGGAACGGTACTGGGGGCCATGCGCCTCTCGAAGTATTCGTTCATCAAGTGGCCGTCGGTCCTGTACATCGAGCTGATCCGCGGCACGCCGCTGTTGATGCTCATTTTTTACACGCACCTCAGCCTGCCGTTGGTCATCGATGGTTTGAGCCTGACCCCCTGGCAGGCGGGCCTGATCGCGCTGACGGTCTTCACCGCCAGTTACATCGCCGAAATCACGCGCGCCGGCATCCAGTCGATCGATCGCGGCCAGTGGGAAGCGGCGCACTCGTTGGGGCTGACGTATGCACAGACGCTGCGCCTGATCATCTTGCCGCAGGCGACCAAACGCATGATCCCGCCGACGGTCAGCCAGTTCATCGCCCTGTTCAAGGACACGTCGCTGATTTTTGTCATCGGCGCCATCGAGTTCTTCCGCGCGATCGTGGTCACCTACCAACGCGAAGTGCAGGAGGGCGTCGGTTCGACGCTGCCCCTCCTGCTCTTTGCGGCGGCGGTCTATTTCATTTTCGCCTTCATGATGTCGACGGCGGCGGAGTCGATCCGCAAACGGATGGGGGCCCAGGACAGGGCATCCTGATTTATGGCAAAATCAGCACCCGGACCGGGATACCCGCCGCCAGGGTGCGGCCATCTGCGTCCAACAGGTCGGCGCGCAGGCGGCGCGGGCCGAGCAGCAGCGGCTGCGTCACCGTGAACTGCCACGAACCGCTGCCATCGGCGACGGTGTCACCCAGCGGGATGTCATCGATGAACACCTGAACCCGTTCGTCAGACGCTGCGGTGCCGCGGATGATCTGTGCCTGGTAGGCGGTGACCGTGCTGCCGTCGGCGGGCTCGACGATGACCGGGGCCTCGAGCGTACTGACGGTCACGGTGATGATGGGCGAGCGAGCGAACGGCGCCTGATTCGCATCGAGCAGCGCCATCCACAGACGGTGATCCCCTTCGGCCAGGGGTGCCCCCAACTCCAGAGACCACAGCCCGGCCGCGTCTGCGGTCGTCTGGCCGATGGTGTTCTGCCGGTCGAAGCCCAGGACACTCTGGCCCGCCGGCGCGACCCCCTCGATTCGCACGAGCGGCGTGACCAGCAGAGAACCGTCGGCCGGCTCGGTGATCGAAAGAGACGTTGTGATCGGTAGGGTCGAGGCAAAGGCCAGGTCATCCGGCACGGTACCGGTCACGTCGGGGGATGGGGTGAGTGCGATGTCGCCCGGTGCGGGTGTTGCTGTCACCTGTGCCACCGCTGTGGCCGTGGCGTCGTCTGGTGCAACCGTGGTCTGTGATCGTTGGACCAGACCAAATATGCTCAAACCCAAAAGCAGGGTGAGTGCCGCACTGATAATCAGGATATTCAGGCGATCCAGGGGCCATTCCCAATAGGGCCGACCTTCGTTTTCCATAGGCCCGCCTACTCCGGCCGCGTGGTGGGGTACGATTCATCGTCCGAATCGACCTGTGCAGCGACAGCCTCGCTGGCCTGAGTCATCGGTGCCGCCACCTCATTCACCGCCTCGAACCGCGTATCGACAGGTTCGGCGGCCTCTGCGACAGCCTCGCTGGGCTGAAGGATCGGTGCCGCCACCACATCCCCCTCATCGACCGGTGTAATCTCGGCTGCGACCTGTGTACGCTGCCGCTGCAGGGCGACTTCCCGCTGCAGGGCGTTGAGACGCTCCTGCCCGCGGGTCAGGCGCCCTTCCAGGTCGGTGATGCGGGCTTCGCGCCCCTCCAGGTCGAAGTGCAGTTGGGCCAGCTCTTCATCGCGTGCGGCCAGGTCGGTTTCCAGTTGGGTGATGCGTTCGTCGCGCACTTGTTTACGCCGACCGCGGAAGTAAAATACCTCCATCAGCAGCTCGGTGAGCAGGCCAATGATGAACCCGATGATGATAACAATGAAAAAATTGAGCGGTGACACGATTCCCTTCCTCCTGTGCTGGCTGACGGTGCGATGTGACACGCAGCAAAATCTGCCGTCCAATAGTCGTCTACATCGATCACGCGTGAACTGAGGCCATGATCGTGAATTGCGAACAGCTCGAACCCGTGTACGCAGCCTATCTCGACGGTAAGGTGACCACCGAAGAGCGATCGCTCATCGACGAACACCTGCGGCAGTGCCCGCACTGCCGGCTGGTGCTGGGATGGACACGTCACATTCTCCGGCATTGGCAGGACCTGTCGGCGGCACCGCCGGGCGGCTTTCGCGAGCGGCTGTGGGCCAGGCTGCGCAATGAAGGCCGTGACGGCTAATGGGTCCCGTTGGGTTGGCTGTGGGTCGGAACCAACAATTCGCCCGCGTGGAGCAGCGCCTGCACCAGCTCGGGGCTGTGTGCCTCCGCATACATGCGTAACACCGGTTCGGTCCCCGAAGGCCGGATCAACAACCAGCTGTCATCCTCCAGCACGAACTTCACACCATCGTTGACACCCACCTGCGCAATTGTCACACCCCCCAACTCGGTTGGCGGCGGCTGCGTGAGCCGTGCCACCATCTCTGCCTTGGTGAAGGGCGGACGTCCGCTGACCGGTTTCAGGTGAAAGTCATTACGGGCGTAATAAAAAGGCCCGACTTCGCGCACCAAATCGCCCAGCAGCGCATCGAAGTCACCACCGTTCACGGCGACTATTTCGGCAAGCAGCAGCCCCATCAGAACACCATCGCCCTCGGGGATGTGTCCCTTGATGCTGATGCCGCCCGATTCTTCGCCGCCGATCAGCACGTCGTGGGCCATCATCAAGTCGCTGATGTGGTTGAAACCCACCGGTGTTTCCCGCAGCTCGAGGCCGTAACGGTCCGCCAGGCGGTTGAGCATCTGGGTGGTGGAGACCGTCTTGACGATCATGCCGCGCTGCTGGCGCCGCTGCACCAGGTGACGCAGGCTAAGCGCCATGATCACGTGCGGGTCGATGAAACGTCCCCCGGGTGCCATCGCGCCGATCCGATCGCCGTCACCGTCGGTGGCCAGGCCGATGTGCCAGCTGCCGTATTCCATTTCCGCCGCCAGGGGCTGTAGATAACGCGCAATGGGTTCGGGATGGATACCGTTGAACCCCGGATTCATCTCACCGCGCAGTTCGAGCACCTCGGCACCCGCCTGCCGTAGATAATCGGCCAGGTAGCCGCGCCCCGCCCCGTACATGGCATCGACTACCACCCGCAGACCGGCCTGCCGGATGGCGTCGAAGTCGATCAGGGTGGCCAGGTGAGCCCGGTAACCCGGGCGCGGGTCGAAGCGGCGAATCAGCCCGGCCGCGGTCGCCTCGTCGAAATCGATCGTGAGCGGCGGCCGGCCAGCCGTCTCGTTGTCCTGCAGGCGGGCCTCGATGCGCTTACAGCCGGCAGGGGATGCCGAGCCGCCGTAGGCCGCCTTCAGTTTGATGCCGTTGTAGCGCGGCGGGTTGTGACTGGCTGTGATCATCACACCCCCCGCGGCCCCGTGCGCAACGATGGCAAAGGACACAGCGGGGGTCGGCGTATCGGCCTGGGTCAGGTCGACGTAGATGCCGTTGGCGGCGAAAACACACGCCACCTCGCGCGCATAGCGGTCGGACAGAAATCGGGTGTCGAAGCCCACCACCATGCGCTGCGGTGGCGCGGCCTCTTCACCGACGACGTCGGCGATGGCCTGGGCCACCAGGCGCACATTGGCGAAGGTAAAGGTGTCGCTGATGACGGCCCGCCAACCGTCGGTTCCAAAGTGAATGTCCATGATGTATGTTGCGCGCCCTTGTGAGCTTAAGATGGTTTGGCCATCATTTTACCACCGTTGAAGATCACGGGCAAAGCGTAAGTGCCAGAGGATACAGCGTACATCTCACTTGCGGAATACACCGATCATCCCGTTGCGCCAGCCGGCACGGTCGGCGTGCCCCATCCAGCGGCTGTAGAGTAAGCCCAGGGCGTAGGTCACCGGTACGAACGCAAAATAGCTGGCCGTTTCATCCACCGTGTAGAGTGATTCGCTGGTGAAACCACACGCCTGCAGCGCCAGAGTCAAGTCGAGTGGGGTGTTGCAGCGGTACAGGGTGGGGAAGACGCTGGACTCGCGGGTGCCGAGCGCACGCTGGACGGCGACGTGCCAGGAAAACGGCACCAGCGATGCGAAACGCGTCGTGGGACCCCGCAGGTTGGGCGTTTTGATCACCAGGAGTCCACCCGGCTTCAACACACGCCAGAATTCGGTGAAAGCAGCCACCGGTTCCTCCAGGTGTTCGATCACGTCGTAACAGAGCACCAGGTCGAACAGATTGTCAGCGTAGGGAACGGCTTCGAGGGAACCGATGGCATAACGCGGTGACGGCACCGGATCGGGGCGGAAGAGGTCCAGGCCGGCTACGTCGATCTCCGGCCGGTGGCGGCGCAGGACCCACGTTCCGGGTCCGCTGCCCGCATCCAGCACGAAGGCGCCTGGATGCAGTGCCTCGGCCAGGGCAGCACGCAGACGCCCAAATACCTGGTCGGTGTAATGGGGAAAGACGACTCGTTCGACTGCGGCTCGTTGTTGCCAGGTTAGCATGGGTTCGATGTGTCCTGTAAGGTTTGGTAGATCAGGCGGGTGATGCCGGCCACGCGCGCATCCCACGTTTGCTGGGCGGCAAAGGCCCGCCGATGGGCACGCGCCGTCGCATCGGGCGCGGTCTGCACGGCATGCGCCGCGTGCGTAACGAACATCGAGGGTGTTGCTGCCACGTGAACCAACGTTTCCATGCCGGAAACCGCCGGAATCGCCGTGCTTATGACGGGATGGCCAATCGCCAGGTACTCGTACAACTTCAGCGGGTTGATGTGGTGGGTCCACGCGTTGACTTTGTACGGCATCAGGCAGACGTCGTTGGCCTGGATGGCGTACGGCACCTGCTCGACCGGCACGGCGCCGCAGACGTGAACGTTGGACAAGGCCCGCAGGGCGTCCAGGTCCTCCAGGTGATAACGCAGCGTCACCGGACCCACGAGCACCACCGACCATGCCGGATAGGCCTGGGCCAGCTGGGCGAGCAGGCCCAGGTCGACCTTTTCGTTGATGGCGCCGACAAAGCCCAGGCGCGGATGAGGAATGCCCGCCATCACCACCGGCTCGGCCGGCTCACGCACCGCGGCCGCGAATGCGGCGTAGTCGACGCCGTTTGGCACCAGGTGGGTGTTGGCATTGAACGGGCGTTTACGGTCCAGGAGCGGTGCCGAACTCACCAGCACGAGATCGGCACGACGCAGGATCGTTTCCTCCACCGCATGCACCGCTTCCGGCCGGTTGGCCGACCGGTCGTCCTGGAACTCCAACTCGTAGGCCGCATACTCGTCGACCGCGTGGTAGATGAGCAGACGCTCGCCGAGCTGGCCGGTGACGTCGGCCTGGTCGGGACGGAAGAGCCAGAGGATCGGGGGCCGCGCGGTACCCCCCAGCTGGTGTACGGCGTGCCGCAGCAGCTGGCGCCGTCCCCAGGCGGTGGCCTCGCGCAGCGGTGACCGTCCGCTCAGCGGCAGCCACAGCGGGGTACGCAGCACGTAGAGCTGATCGCGCACCCGTCGCGGACGCGTCAGGGCCAGGGTGAAGGGGGCGGTGCGCCCGCTGCGTAATGCCTGTTGGACGTGAACCAGGTACGGACGCGGTTCGACCCACAGAACGCGGTTGCGGCGTGCCAGGCGCGTCATCAACTGGTGACGGTTGCGCCACAGACCATCCCACGGTTCGGGTGCAAAGCAGACGATCGTTTCATCGGCGAGCACAGCCGGTTCGGTCATTGGGCAGTCGTGACCGTGGCCGGCACACAGCTGGCCACAACCAGGAGCAGGACGAGGCCGCCCAGGACCGGCGCAGCCACACGATACCGGTGATGACGTTGCGATGTAAAGGGTGTGCGTGCCATGCTTCTTTCTCCCGAGATAAGCTCCCTGCGCTGTCTCTTCTCCCAGTGCCCAGTGATCAGCCTCGATGAACCGAGCGGTATGCGGCCAGGTGCTGGCCCGCCAGCGTCTTCCAATCCAGGGCCTGTGCATAGACCAGGCACGCCGCCTGGGCCGCGACGTGGTCCAGCTGTAAGACGGCGGTCAGGGCACGCTGCAGTCCCCCTGGATCGTCGGGCGAATACAGCAGGCCGCGCCCGCCGGCGGCCAGGGGAGGAAACGGTGCAAAGTCGGGGGCTACGATGGGACAGCCAAACGACAGAGCCAGGAGCGCCGCACCCGACGTAGTGGCCTGGCGGTACGGCAGCACGCAGGCATCGCTGGCGTGAAAGAAATACTGCAGCTCGTCATCCTCGACGTGCTGCACGTGCAGGCGAATCCGCGGGTCGCTGCCGGCACGCGCGGCCAGCCCGGCGGCATAGGCCGGCACGTGCGCATGACCTGCAATCAGCAGACGGGCCTGGGGCAAGGCCATGGCTTGGAAGGCGTCGATCAAAGTTTCGATACCTTTGTAGGGACGCAGGCCACCCAATGCCAGGTAGACCACGTCCTGCTCGCCCAATCCGAGACGCTGGCGGGCTGTGGACCGCGTGCAAGTGTTGGGATAGGCGCCAAGGTAGCTGCCGTGCGGCACCATGTAGACACCGTGCTGGCGGCCGGTAACCTGCGCCAGTGCGGTGGCGGTCGCCGTATCGTGCACGTGCACCAGGTCGGCCAGGCGTAAGAGGCTCGTGCTGCCGCGTTCGCTCACGCTGGCCTGGTCGGGTTCGTGCGGGGCCAGGTTGTGCACGGTATAGACGAGTCGGATGCCGAGGCGCTGCGCCAGGGTCAGCATACTCAGGAGCCAGTGCAGGCGCAGCCTCTGACGGGTGGGTCCTGGTGCGGCAATCAGGAGTTCCAACCAGTGCAGGTGGATGACCTCGACGCCGTGTTGGCGAGCGTCGAATAAGGTGCGCAGCCCGAATGTGGGGGTGATGCGGGTCGACACACCGTGTTCCTCCAGGCCGCGGGCCAGCAGAGACACGTACGGGTTCAGGCGGACGCGTGAAACGAGCAGGACGTGCATGTCAGGTGGTCGTGCGCCTCGAACTCGAGTTCAGGCTGATGGCGGAAGCCCGCCGAAGCGGGCTGGGTTGAGTGTCAGACATTACGCACCTGTAAACGGTTTTGCAGCATCGTGCGGCCCATGGCTAGCCCCTGCTGGGTGACGCGGCGCACGTCACGGTCGAAGATCAGCACCAGCACCAGGTAGACACCCAGGGCGACGACACCTGCTATCGTAAGGGATATCCAGGACGCCTGCGGGAAGAGGACCACGTCGAGTGCGTAGGCGGCACCGGCACCGAGCACGGCGAACAGCAGGAGGGGCAGCAGAATACGTCCGTAGGTGCTCAACGAACCGCCGATCACCTTGTCGGTGAGCCAGGCCGAGATGAACCAGTCGATCACGGCGATGATGGCCGAGAGGGCACTGACGCCGACCACGCCCCAGTTGATCGTCACCGGGTACAGGAAAATCAACATCATCGACAAGCGCCATAGGGCGATGTAGGTCAGCCACTGTGGTTTGCCGCCGGCCTTGAAGACGTTACCCATGTTGGCGGCAATCGAGCGGCACAGTCCATAGATCGCCAGGAGCTGGATCGGCACCACGGCGGCGCCCCACTTCACCGGACCGAGCACCGCGACGAAGTCGGCGGCGAAAACCATCGTGATGATGGCCACGGGGATCGTCAACAGCGAGACGTAATGCACGGTGCGGAAGAAGGTGCGGCGGAAATAGGCGATGTCCTCGTTGATCTTTGTAAAGGCGGGAAACATCACCTGGTTGATCAGGCCGGTGATGTTGGTCGCCGGCAGGTTCGACAGCAGATAGGCCGTGCCGTAGATACCGAGGGCTGCCACGCCCAGCAGGCGTCCCACGAACAGGTCGTCGATGTTGGTGATGGCAAAAATCAGCACCTGGCTGAGTACGATGTTCATGCCGTAGCCGAACATCTCGCGCGCCACGGGCACGCTGAAACGCAGGGCAGGCCGGTACGACGTGACCAGGTAGGGCACGACGAGGTCGAAGACCGCCTCGACCAGTTTGGCAATCACGAGCGCCCAGACGCCGAAACCCATGGCGGCCAGGACCACGGCGATGGTACCGTAGGCCAGCGTGGGCACGATATCGGGCAGCAAACGACGCCGGAAGTCCATCTCCTTAGCCAGAAGAACCATCGGTACCGTGCCCGGCGCGCGGATCAGGATGACGAATGAAAGCACCTGAACGACGGGGGTGATGCGCGGATCACGGAAGAAAGCTGCCACGAGGGGTGCGCCGAAAAAGGCCAGCGCCCAATAGACCACCGAGGTGCCGTTGGTGACCCAGAAGGTGACATGGGAGGCTTCCCGGATATCCTTTTTGCGGTAGATCAGGGCCGAGCTGAAGCCGAACTCGCGCAGGAGCTGCAGCGATTCCAGGGCCAGAAAGGCGGTTTGCATAATGCCGAAATCTTCAGGCAGCAGCAGTTTGAGCAGAATGATGCGCGCCAGGAACGCCAGGGCGCGCGAGGTCATGCTGGACAGGCCAACCCAAAAGACACCGGTAACGATGCGGCGATCGAACGACACAGGGAACCCTCGCGGTTGTTTCGTCTTGACCACAGGATACCACGGGGCGATGAACGACCCATGAACGGGCTGACCATCCTGCATGACAGCTTTTTCATCGCGACGTGGCAACGAATTGCCGTATGATAGCGGAGAGGGGCGAGATAGGCAAGTGGGGGGAGGGAGTAGGGAGTACGGAGTAGGGAGTACGGAGTGGGTGGCGTGGAGTGTGGTGAGACGGGGGTGTTGTGCGGGGGGAATGGGAGTGTTGTGTGTGTGGTTTTGTATGGGAGTGGGGGTGTAGGGTGGGAGGTGTTGTGTGGGGGGTTGCGTGGGCGGGGGGGTGGGCCTATAATGGGTGTATGAGTAAGGGTGATTTGTGGGATGTGGGGCGCGAGTTGATGCGGGTTGCGCTGGGGGCGGCGGATCCGGGGGAGGCTGTGCGCCGGCAGGTGATGGCGGTGCCTGGGGGGGTGAGGATTGGCGATTGCGTCTATCTCCTGGGAGACTACCGGCACGTGCGGGTGGTTGCGTTTGGTAAGGCAGCGGGGGCGATGGCGGCGGCGCTCGTGGCACTTGTGCCGGGCACTGTGAGCGGGTTGGTCGTGGTGCCGGCGGGTACCGCAGCGGGAGGCGGCGGGCTGCGTGTGATCGAGGGCGGCCATCCCATCCCGAACACGGGAAGTGTGGCTGCCGGCCGCGCCGTGTTGGATTTACTGAGCGGGACGGGCGCCGAAGACCTGGTCTTTGTTCTCATCAGCGGCGGTGGTTCGGCCCTGTTGACCAGCCCGGTGGCCGGGATTAGCCTGGCTGATCTGCAGACCACCACCCACCAACTGCTGCGCAGCGGGGCGACGATCGGTGAGCTCAACGCCGTGCGCAAGCACCTCGATCGGGTCAAGGGGGGTGGTTTGGTGCGTGCTGCTAACGGGGCTCGCGTCGTGTCACTCGTTCTCTCCGACGTGGTGGGCGACCCATTGGACGTGATTGCCTCCGGCCCAACGGTGGCCGATCCCACGACCTTCGCCGATGCCTGGGATGTCCTGGCGCGTTACGACCTGTGTGATGCAGTACCCGCGCCGGTGGCGGCCCACCTGCAGGCGGGCCAGCGTGGCGAAGTGCCAGAAACCTTCAAACCGGGCGATGCCTGGTCCGACCGCGTGCAGCACGTGATCGTTGGTTCGGTCCGGCTGGCGGCGGAGGCGGTGATCGCGGCGGCGGCCGCGCGAGGCTGGAACGCACTGCTGCTAACGACGACCCTGGAAGGTGAGGCGCGGGAGGTTGCGCGTGTGGCGGCCGCCATGGCCAGGGAAATCGTGCGTTACAACCGGCCCGTGACCCGTCCGGCGTGCCTGGTGTGGGGGGGTGAGACGACCGTGACTGTGCGTGGGGCTGGCCGTGGTGGGCGCAACCAGGAGCTGGCCCTTGCGGCGGCAGTGGCGCTCGACGGCTGGCCGGTGGGGGTGCTGGCACTGGCCAGCGACGGTGTGGATGGTCCCACCGATGCGGCGGGCGCCTGGGTGGACGGCACGACGATGACACGGGCGCGGACCCAGGGGCTCGATGCTCGTCAGCACCTGGCGCTGAACGATGCCTACCCGTTCTTCGCCGCCCTGGGTGACCTGGTGATGACGGGGCCAACCGGGACGAATGTGAACGATCTGTTGGTGGTGTTGGTGGCGTGACGCGATGAGTTGGCGTCCCGGTTCAAACGCCGACGAGCTTGGGAATGCCAGGATCCTACTGCGTTTGAACCGGGATGCCAACTCTGTGCGGCAAGGGTTGATGGGTAGTCGGGGCGAGAGGATTTGAACCTCCGACCTCACGGACCCGAACCGTGCGCGCTAGCCGGTCTGCGCTACGCCCCGAACGGGTGGAACTATACCACAGAACGGGAACTAAGCCAAATTGATCCTGGCGACCGACGTGTGTGTGGCGGCGAGCAATTCGCGTTTTGCCCAGATCGAGATCAAACGCGGCATTTTCCCCTTCGGCGGCGCCACCGTACGCTTCATGCAGCGCGCCGGCTGGGGCAATGCCATGCGCTACCTGCTGACCGGTGATGAGTTCGATACCGAAGACGCACGTGAGGGCCTGATGTCGTTCGTCGAACAGCGTACGGCGCGTTTCCAGGGGAAATCAAGGATCGAGCCAGGATTTCGAACGGTGACGATCTTCAATCGATCGCGCGCGTGTAGTTGCGGTGTGTTTTGTAGAAATCGATCCCCAGGTCACGCATCTCGCGCTGCATGTTTTCGTTGCTTACGCCGATCTGCACCACATCGGCGTGCTCGAACCCGCCTTCGACGACACTCTTGTACATCTCACTGAACAGAATCGCCGTTCCCCCCAGACCGCGGTACTGCTCGACGATCGCTGCGCCGTTGATGTTGATCCACTTCGTACGCCGCAGCTCCCAGAGGAGGTCGATCCAACCCAACGGATAAATCCGCCCCGCGGTCCGCTGAACAGCCGCCGAGATGTCGGGATAGGCAAAAAGATAGCCGATCGGGTCATCATCCTTCATGACGATTTTGATCAAGCGCGGATCAGCAAACATCAGCATCTGGTTGGCGATCGTCTGGATTTCGTCCTCGGTCAAGGGCACATTGCCGGTCGTGCCGGTCAACGAGGCGTTGTACAGGGTGCCCAGTTTGGGCACCAGTGCCCGCAGGTCACGTCGCGAACGAAAGCGGGCAATAGTCAGGCCGCGGCGCTTCTGCACCGCCTCGGACAGGCGGTGGATGCGGTCGGGAAAAGCAGCCTTTGCGCTCAGGTATCCGGACACGACGTCGCCGCTGCCGATGAAGCCCGCCGCCTCGAGGAAGGTCGCGTAATAGGGCAGGTTGTAGGGAATGCCCAACGCGGGCCGGTGGTTGAAACCGTCGACCAACAGCCCCATGCCGTCCAATGCTGTGAAACCCTTGGGTCCCTGGATACGGTCCAACCCACGGCCACGGGCCCACCCAAATGCGGCATCGAACAGCGCCTGGGCTGTGTCCTGACGCTCCTCACATTCGAACAGATAAAAGAACGCGGTCTTTTCGTGGTTGTACTCGTTGTAGTGGCGGTTGTCGAGCACGGCGATGCGCCCGACGATGCGCTCACCCGCCTCGGCCAGGAAAAACGCCGCGTCCGAATGCTGGTAGAACGGGTGATGCGACCGGTCCAGCATACGCGCCGCGTCGGATGCCAGCGGCGGCACCCACTGCGGCGTATTGCGGTACAGGTCGAACGGAAAACGCAGGAACTTTCGTACCTGGTTACGGTTGCGGGTATCGATTTCGACGACGGACATGATTCCTACTCCGTACTCCGTACTCCCTCCCCCCCAACCAACGCCCGCACGGCTTCGGCCGATTTTTGCGAGAGGGCTGCCAGCGCCAGCGCGTGGGCGTGGTCGCCGTGCCAGGTGCGGATCACCTGTTTGGCTTCGGGGATGGCGGCGGGGTTCATGCTGAACTCGTCCAGACCCAGGCCGAGCAGGATCGGTATCGCGGTTGGGTCCCCCGCCAACTCGCCGCAGACGCCCACCCAGCGTCCGTGCTGATGCGCCGCCGCAATGACGTCGGCAATCAAGTGCAGGACTGCGGGGTGGAGGGCATCGGCCAGGTAGGCCACGCGTGGGTTGCCGCGTTCGGCGGCCATGGTGTACTGCGTCAGGTCGTTCGTGCCAATACTGAAGAAATCGACCATCTCCGCCAGCTGATCGGCCAGAATCGCCGCGGCCGGAATCTCGATCATAATGCCCACCTGCAAATCGTGCGGTGTGGCGATGTTGTCCCGTGCCAATTCGGCCTGCATACGGTTGACCAGGTCGCGGGCAAACTCGACCTCGCTGCGTGTCGCAATCATCGGAAACATGATGCGCACGGGGTGGCCGGCGCCCGCCCGCAGAATAGCCCGCAGCTGCGGCTCGATCAAGTCGAGGCGTTCGCGGTAGAGACGGATTGCCCGTGTGCCCAAAAAGGGATTGTCCTCGTGCCCCAGGTTGACGTAGGCCAGCTCCTTGTCGCCGCCTACGTCGAGCGTACGCACGACCAGCGGGCGATCGCCCATGGCCTCAAAAATGGGGCGCAGCAGCGCGACCTGCTCTTCTTCGGTAGGCGCCGTGTTACGTTCGAGGAAGAGGAACTCGGTGCGCAGCAGCCCTACCCCTTCGGCACCCGCTTCCAGGGCACGGCGGGCATCCGCCAGGCTGCCGATGTTGGCCACCACCTCGACACGCACCCCATCGGCGGTGGTCGTCAGCGCGCGGCTGGCCGCCAGGGCATCGGCGCGGGCCGCCAACCAGCGCGCACGGCGGGCCGTGAATTCGGTCCATTGTTCGGCGGTTGGCTCGGCCCACAGCCGCCCACTGTCCCCATCGACCACCACGCGGCTGTTGACGGGGAGAGCCAGGGCACGCGGCCCCAGGCCAACAATCGCCGGCAAACCCAGGGTACGGGCCAGGATGGCGCTGTGCGAGGTGGGACCACCGAGCGCGGTGCAAATCGCCAGTACGTTGTCACGATCGAGGTTGGCGGTGTCGCTGGGTGTCAGGTCTTCGGCGATCAGGATGGCGGGCGCAGTCAGGGTGAACGTCGTCGAACCCTGGCCGGACAATGCCAGCAGCACCTGGCGTCCGACGTCGCGTACGTCGGCGGCACGGGCGCGAAAATAGTCGTCGTCCAGGTTTTCGTAGGTATCGGCCATGGTCTCGATCGACTCTTGCCAGGCGGCTTCGGCGTTGATGTGTTGGTCGGTCATCGCCGCGCGGGCCGGGTCGAGCAGGGCCGGGTCGTCGAGAAACAGCAGGTGAGCGTCGAAAATGGCCGCGGCGTAACCCGATTCAGCCTGGGCGAGACGCTGGCGGGTGTTCGTGACGCGCGTCCGCGTCGCCTCGATCGCGGCACGCAGCCGGTTCCATTCGGCCGCCGGGTCCGTTATCGCGTGGCGCGTCACGGTGGGTGCCAGCGGTTTGAAGTGCTGCACGGGCCCCAGGGCGACGCCGGGTGAGGCGGCAATACCCTGGATGACGCGTTGGGCTTCTCCAGGGGCCGCTGCCGCGAGCGTTGCAGCAGGGATGGCCGGTGCCGCGCCGAGGTCACCGTCATCGTCTCCGAAATTGGCGTCGGCCAGGGCTTGAATGGCGGCCAGGGCCTCCTGAGCATCGGCACCCTGGGCCGTGAGTTCGATTTCGTTGTTCTGCCGGATCGCCTGGGTCGCCACCAGGTTGATGCTGCGCGCATCGACGGCTGGGCCGCTGCGTGACAGATTGCGCACGGTCACCGTCGACTGAAAACGGCCCACGGTCTGTACGAAGCGTGCGGCCGGCCGGGCGTGCAGTCCCAGGCGGTTGTGTACGATGAGACGCCGCGTGACAGCTGTGCCGGTCGTGTCGACGGCAGCCACCGGTGCCTCCGTGATGGTCACCCCCAGCTGCGAGGCTTTGGGCAGCAGCGCACTGCGCGCCTCGGCCGCAACGACATCCAGTGGGCTGTCCAACCCGGCCTGCACGGCGGCCGCCAGGGTACCTTCCACCAGGGGTGCCTCGCAGAGCCGGACGTGGGGACGCATGTCCTCGTCCAGGAAATCGAGCGCCATCTCGGCACTCAGCACGGCGCTGCCAAGGTCCATGAGCACCAGGACACCCGCCGGATCGAACACCTCCTGGATCGCCTCGAGGACCATCATGGCATCGGTGCCGAGGGCAAACTGATCGGGGCCTTCACGAATACCGCCTGCGACGGCAATCTGCACCGCCGGTGACGACATTTGCCTTGCCAGTTCCAACACACCCTGGGCGAGGGTGTGGCTGTGTGAGACGATAACCAGGCCAACCATGCGGTTTTCCTTTGTGTGTGAACAGTGATGGTCAGGAAACAGGTCCCGACGGCAGCAGTGGTGAGACCTTCTTACCGTGCGCCGACGGTTCAATCGCCGGCGAGGGCTGTGACCAGTTCGCGACAGAAATCGGGGATATCGGGGACCACGCGACCCCACACCTGATTACCGTCGCGGAACGCCGGTTCGTCGACCCAGGTGGCCCCGGCGTTGACCAGGTCGTCCTTGATACCCAGGCTGCCGGTAGCGCGATGACCACGGACGATGCCCGCCGAAATGCCAACCAGGCCGGCGTGGCAGATCATACCGATGGTTTTGCCCTGGTCGTCGAAGTCGCGCACGAAGGCTTTGACGGCGTCGTAGCGGCGCAGTTTGTCCGGAGCCCAGCCACCCGGTACGATCAGGCCATCGAACGTGTCGGCGTGCACATCACTTGCCGCGGCGTCGGCCCTGGCAGACAGACAGCCGGCTTTGCTGTGCACCGTCTTGCCTTTTTCCAACCCAACCACCGTGACCGTGGCACCCTCTTCCTGCATCCGCATCAAGGGTACCCAGAACTCGAGATCCTCGAACCCCTCTTCAACCAGGATCGCAATACGTTTTCCCTTCAGGCGCATAATGACTCCTCAAACCCAAAAGATCTTCTGTGTGTTGTGTGTTCTTTTGCGGTGGAAACCGCGCGCAGCGTGGGCACGCAGTCACCTCGTGGTGCTGCCAAAGCAGCGCATCGCTCAGCAGCTCCGGTGGCAGCGGTTTGAAGCCGGCGGCGCCGCAGCGACAGCCATACCACCCACCGGCCAGGTCTTCCCAGGGCACGGCAGACCACAAGTCTATCGCTTCGCAGCCGAATCCCCAGCGGGCATTGGTAATCAGGCGTTGCCCGCCGGCGGCACGCAGGCGCTGGATGTAGTCGCCGACGCAGGTGCAGTGGCGCATCAGCAGGATCCCCACCGACACATCACCCGGAAACGGCCAGGTCCGCGCATCGGCCCGGATGACGTGCAGGTTGGTGGGAAGTCCCGCCAGGTCGACGTGCGCAAGCACATCGGGCTGACGTTCGATGGCAACCACGCGGCGGGCGATCTGCGCCAGGCGGCGGGCCAGTCGTAGATCACCCGCGCCGATATCGAGGACGACGTCCGTTGGCGTGACGTGGGTCAGCGCAAAACGGTACGTCGCTTCGTCATAGGGTGCCCAGGCATTTTCCCACCCGTCGCCGGTCGATACCGCAAGATGACCAGGTGCAGCTGCTGTCACGGAACACTCGAGATTCGGGGGGGTCGGCCGGCAAGTCCCTGGCAAAAGGCCAACCCCCGTCAGCGGTTCGATTTCTGTATGCGTTTGTATTGAGCCAGCTACTCGTTGAGCAGCTTGCGTGTTTCCAGATCGTACAGACCATAGGCCGCAGCCAGGATTTCGATCGGGTGGCGGCTGGGCAGATGTGTACCGTGTTCTATCTGCCAGCGACAGGTTTCGGTATCACAGGCGGTCATAGTGACCCCGTTACCCTGGGCGCGCACGAAGCCGAAGAGCTGTGCACCGACGTCCATGGCGATCTGGTATTTTTCGACCTTGTAGCCGTAGGTGCCGGTGATGCCACAGCAGGGTGCCTCACTGTCTCGTACATCGAGCCCGGGAATCAGCTGCATGATCTCCATGGATGGTTTGCCGACGCGGTGTGCACGGTACTGACACGGTGCATGGTACGGCAGCAGCATGTTCAGCGGTTTGAAGTCGGTCTTCAGCTCGCCGTGGTCGTGCAGTTCGCGCAGCCACTCGAAGATATCCCACGTCCCCATGGTCAGGGCATGCGCACGTTCGTCGTGCATGTCCAGGAGTTCGGGTGCCTCCTCCTTGAGTGTCAGTGTGCAGCTGGGGCTGGTGCCGACGACCGGCAGTCCCTGGATGGCATAATCGGCCAGGTAGTTGACGTTGCGATGATGGTACTCGGCCGCGGTGTTGAATTCACCGTTGCTCAACATCGGGAGACCGCAGCAGTTCTGTGGCGGTACGATCACTTCGAAGCCGTTGTGTTCGAATACCGCCACCGCGGCCTTGCCGATGAAGGGCTCGTAGTACATCGTGGCACAGCCGTGGTAGTACACCACTTTTTTGTCCGACTTGAGCCGGCTGCCCTGGGTACGTTTGAACCAGTCGCCGAAGGTGCCGTCGGTGCTCCAGTAGGGCAGCGGTGCTTCGCGCGCGATGCCCATCACCTTTTCGGCGAGGAGTCGGCTGAGGGTGTTGTGCATGCCAAAATTGGCCAATCCGGGCACGACACTGCCGATTTTGCCCAACATCTCGTTGCGGCCCAGCAGCCGGTTGCGCAAGGGAATGCCGTTTTCAGCCGCAATGGCGGCACGGGCACGCGCATTCATCTCGGCGATCTTGACGCCCGACGGACACACTTCATTGCACACGCGGCAGCCGGAGCAGTAATCGACCGATATGTCCGGCGTTTTGGCCTGTCCGCCCTCGCGGAAGCGCTGTGCCTGCGGTCCCGAATATTTGGGACCGTGGAACTTATCGGTTACGGCCGCAACCGGGCAGTAACTGGTGCAGACATTGCACTTGATACATTCGTCGAGGGTGACATCTACGGATTGCCAGGAAATCGTGTGCATGGCTAGTCCTTTATCTGCGTCGCAGCGTTCATTCCGGTGGCAATAGCGATGCCCTCCAGGCTGCGTTCGTTGATTGGATCGGCGTTGGCCAACAAACCACCGGCGGCCCACAGGTTGCCGTACACGGGCTGGCCATCATCACCGATGGGCTGGAATTGACGATTGACGGTCACACCCCCCTGGAAGACCGGATGGCCTGCCGGGTCCATGAAGAGGGGCCGGAACCACTGGCTGCGTCGCTGTGGCACGGTCAGCGGCAGGTCGAAGACCACTTCCCAGACACGGCCTGTATGATCGGTGTTGAAACCTGCACCCAGAATACCCCCCGTCGCCAGGAGAAAAGCCCTGGAGCGGTGTTTCAAGGGGCGTGAACTGGTGGCAGTTTCGACCCATACGATCTTTCCATTCTCGGCGTGGAAACCCTTTGCCTCCTGGTTTATTTCGATGCGCACGCCCAGTTTGGTCAATTGATGCGACAACGCCTTATGCAGGCGAACCCCTGGCACACTCGGCGGCAGGGTGGGGATTTCGAAAATCGGTACCCCACTCTGAGCGCGCAGGTCCTCGACCACGCGCGTGTGGTGCTGCATGCCCAGGATCGCGGGCAAACCGATCCGTTCGCCGGCTTTGACAATCCCTTTCAGTTCGCGTCCGAGTTTGGCGGTGCGCAGCGAATCGTCCAGCGCCTGGGCCAGCTGAATCGTATTACGATCGCTTTGCTCGGTCAACAGTTCGAGCGGGAGGAACACCGTGCGCGCCGCATGCCCCTGCTCGACCAGGTTGCTGGCGATGAGCTCGGGGAAGAAGTCACGCAGCCCGTGGAAACCGACGATCACGAACGGTTCTTTGCGCTGCAAGTCGCCCGCAATTTGGGCGCGTGGTGCCAAATAGGTCGGGCGTGCCGCACCCACTGGCGAGGGCAGCAGCAGGTTGTCACCGGCCGCGTTGGCGCCGGCGTAGGGCAGACCGGCTTCCTGTGCCCAACCAGCAAACGATTCGAAGGCGTTCGCCAGCAGGGCGGGCGTCACCAAACCATAGGGATGGCCCGTGTGCGTCTCATTGAACGCAGATACGGCATCCAGTGGACGCGTCACCGGTTGGCGTTCGGTGCCATTTTCGACATAACCGAGCACATCCACCGCACCGGCGTTCCAGTGGGTGGTGGCCAACCCCTTGGTGATGACGCGCACTTTCAGCCCATTTTTGGCCGCCGTATAGGCAGCCGACAAACCGGCCAAACCGGCGCCGATAACGAGTAGATCATCCATGAGGTTTCTCCAGATTCTCATTCGGCGTGGTGTCCGTCTGGAAGAACTCGGTCAGTGGGCTGCGTTTGTTACCCACGGGAAGGTGGTCGGCGTTCATGAGGCTGAGGTAGATCAGCTCGTCCAGGCGTTCCTGTTTGAGCTGCTGGCCCCAAAGAATCGGCACCAGTCCTTTCCAGCGTTCCTGCAGAAAATCACGCAGGAGGAGGTTAGCCTGCTCGTTCGACATGCGAACACGTGGGGCTGGCCGGTCTTGCCCGTTGGCATTATGCGCCGGCGACTGCAGATACGCCACCTCCCACGCCGAACCTTCTTCGCTGACCTGCAGCTCGTAGGCATCGGCACTGGCGGGTGCGGCATGCACACCCATTTCGTGCAAAATTCCGGTGGCGCGATAGGTGCAAAAGCCGCCCTGGCACGGACCCATGCCCAGGCGCACGTCACGTCGCAGGTCGTCCAGGGTGACGAGCGGGTTGCGGCGCGCGGCGTTTTCGACCATGGCCCGCGTGACGAGCTCACACTCACAAACGAGATCGCCTTGCAGTTTGTTGTGCTCCACCTCATGCAGGCGATGGCCCAGCCAGTACGCGCCCTGTTCCACGCCCGGTACAACCGTGGTGGCTGTGGTGCAGGGTTTGCGTGTGCCAGTCTGCTCGGTGGCGGCATCGACTACCTTTTCCGCCATGAGGCGGAAGGTCGTCCACTTGCCACCCAGGATCGACAGGAAACCGGTCATCCCGTCGCGCTCGTTGTGGCGCAGCAGCGTGAAGGCACGTGTGGCTTCGCGGCTGGAGCCGGTGTAACTCTCCTGGTAAAGCGGCCGGACACCGGCCCAGGCGCGCACGACGCGGGCGTGGCTGATGCCAGGAATGAGCTTTTCCCCTTCGCTCAGCATGAGCTGAACTTCCCAGGGCTCGATGCGCAGGTTCTCGGGATCGATGACGCGTTCATCGGTCGTACCGATGACGGCGACCGTGTGGACCGGAACGATGATATCACCATCGGAAGGTTTTTTGCAGCGGTTGAGCACCGTATTGGTAAGCCGGTGGTTCATGGCCACCATCGTGCCCTTGCCGGGGATGACATTGATGGTAATGCCAGCCATGGCACCGAGGCGGCCGCTCCACGCGCCGGTGGCATTGATGGTCAGCTGGGCGCGAATTTCTATGTCCTCGCCGGTGGTGACGTTACGGACACGTGCGCCCAGCATGCGCCGGTCACGATCGACCCCTTCCGTAATCAAATCGATCACTTCGTGATAGACCAGGATTTTGGCCCCTGCCAGACGTGCGGCCTGGGCGGTGGCATGAGTGGCCAGGAAGCTGTCGGCTGAGCCGTCGGGCAGTTCGAACACGCGCACGCTGCGTGAATTGAGGAGTGGCTCGCGGCGCAGCGCTTCGGCGATTGAAATTTCTGTGCAGGGTACGCCGGTTGCTTCGCAGCCTGCCTTGAATTTTTCAGGGTAATCGCCCTCATCTTCTGGCGTGACGACGAAAAACCCAGAGGTATCTTCGATGCAGTGTGCGTACGTCCGGCGCAGGATGCGGTTTTCCTCGATGCATTCGGTGGCGCTGCCTGGATCTTTGACCACATAACGACCGCCGCTGTGCAGCAGTCCGTGGAAGCGACCGGTCGTGCCATGGGTGAGGTCGCGCTTTTCGACCAGGATTACCTGGAAGCCACGCAGTGATGCGTCCCAGGCAATCGACGTGCCGGTGGCGCCTCCACCGATGATCAGGATTTCGGTGTCTATTCTTTTCATCGACCACTCACTTTACCGGAGCCTGCACGGGCGGGCACCGATCTACAGAATTGGGGGGTGTGGCTAACGCGGAAGCGTGCGTTACCCACACCCGCTGTCAGGATAATCTAACGAAAAAGGGCCGAAGAGGTCAGGTAACCTGTCCTTCGGCCCTTGAACTCTCCAAAAGCGACTGCGCTCGGGGAGTAACGAGACTGAAGACTTCCGAAGTCTGCAAGACTTCGGAAGTCTTCGTTTAGCTGACCCAGTCGAAGGTGCGGGTTACGGCCTTCTTCCAGTCGGCGTAGATGGCAGCCCGATGATCGGCGTCCATCTTGGGATCCCATTCCTTGTCCTTGCCCCAGTTGGCGCGCAGGTCTTCGACCTTGGCCCAGAAGCCAACCGCCAGGCCGGCCGCATAGGCCGCACCCAGTGCGGTCGTCTCCGCCACCGTCGGGCGAATCACCGGCACACCCAGGACGTCGGCCTGGAACTGCATGAGCAGCTCATTGTAGACCATGCCGCCGTCGACCTTGAGGGCGGTCAGGGCCACGCCGGAGTCGGCGTTCATGGCATCGAGCACCTCGCGTGTCTGGAAGGCGGTGGCTTCCAGGGCGGCGCGGGCGAAATGACCCTTGGTGACGTAGCGGGTCATGCCGACGATTGCGCCGCGGGCATCGCTGCGCCAGTACGGTGCAAAGAGGCCGGAGAAGGCGGGCACGAAGTAGATGCCGCCGTTGTCTTCCACGGTTGCGGCCAGGGCTTCGACGTCCGACGAGCGGCTGATGAGGCCGAGGTTGTCACGCAGCCACTGCACGAGGGCACCGGTGATAGCGATGGAGCCTTCGAGGCAGTAGACCGCCGGCTGGTCACCGATCTTGTAGCCCAGGGTCGTGAGCAGGCCGTTTTTGCTCTGCACAGGCTTGTTGCCGGTGTTGAGCAGCATGAAACAGCCGGTGCCGTAGGTATTCTTGGCCTCACCGGCGCTGAAGCAGGTCTGGCCAAAGAGGGCGGCTTGCTGGTCGCCCAGGTCACCGGCTACCGGCACGCCGACCAGGTCACCCTTGGCGGTGCCGTAGACGGCGCTGGAGGCTACGATCTTGGGCAGCATCTTGCGCGGCACACCCATGATTCCCAGGATTTTATCGTCCCAGTCCAGCGTCTCCAGGTTCATCAGCATGGTGCGGCTGGCATTGGAGACGTCGGTGACGTGTACGCCACCATCGGTGCCACCGGTGAGGTTCCAGATGACCCAGGTGTCGATGTTGCCGAAGACGGCCTCACCCTTTTCGGCGGCCTCGCGGACGCCCGGTACGTTGTCCAGGACCCAGCGAATCTTAGGGCCGGAGAAGTAAGTGGCCAGGGGCAGGCCAACATGGGAGCGGAAACGATCCTGGCCGCCGTCTTTGGCGAGATCATTGCAGATGTCAGCCGTGCGTGTGTCTTGCCAAACAATGGCGTTGTAGTAGGGTTGGCCGGTGAAGCGGTTCCAGACCACGGTTGTCTCGCGCTGGTTGGTGATACCGACAGCCGAGATGTCCTTGGGGTCGATACCGCCCTTGTCGAGGGCGCCCTTGATCACATCGACGGTGCGGGCCCAGATTTCCATGGGGTCATGCTCGACCCAGCCTGGTTTGGGGTAGATCTGCTCGTGTTCCTTCTGATCGAAACAAACAACCTGGCCGCTGTGATTGAAGACCATAAAGCGGGTGCTGGTGGTGCCTTGATCGACGGCTGCTGCATACTTTGCCATGTGCGAATCCTCCTTTGGATTGCGAATCGTATGTGTACTAACAGTCTGCCCAAACCTGGGCTGCGGACTTCAAAATGAGGTAGGACGACGTGGCACCGGGGTCTTGGTGACCGGCGCTGCGTTCGCCCAGGTAACTGGCACGCCCTTTGCGCGCCACCAGTGGAATCGTCGCCAGCATGCCTTGTTCGGCGGCCTGGGCGGATCGTTCCAGAGCAGTCGTCAGCGGCTGCTGTTCGGCGATGGCGGCTTTGAGTGCCTCGAGAGCGGGGGTCAGGCTGTCGACCATGGTTTTGTCGCCAAGCACTGCCTTACCGCGCATCACGACGCCTGCGATGGCAGATTCGAGGGCGGCACTCCAATCGGCAGCGGTGAGCTCTTGTTTGCCGATGGACGCCGATCCGGCCTGCATGAAGAAGGTGCCATAAAGCGGGCCTGCGGCACCGCCGACGGTCGAAACCAGCGTCATGCCCACCGTCTTGAAGATGGTGCCGATGTCTTTGTCACTGATGGTCGGCAGTTTGGTCATCACAGCCTGGAAGCCGCGTGACATGTTCATGCCGTGATCGGCATCACCGATGGCGGAGTCGAGTCGTGTCAGGTAGTCTCTGTTCTCTTCCAACACAGCAACAACGGCGCTGATCCAGTTGAGAACGTCCTGGCGTGATATGGTCATAGCTTGCCTACGGTTCGATTAAGATCTGTTCTGATTAGAGGCGGAGGAGTTTCGCACCCCCCAGGTGCGAAACCGTGCTGCACCTGGGGGTGCAGCACTCCTCGGAATCGAGAATTTTACACACCCCAGCGCATGCCCGGTGTTTTGACCGGTGCATCCCACAGGCTGAGCAAGTCGTCATCCAGCTTGAGCACGGTGATCGAGCAGCCAGCCATTTCCAGACTGGTGATGTAGGGGCCGATCAGGTTGCGGGCCACTGTGATGCCGTTGGCTGCCAGGATCTCGACCGCTTTGCGATACACAATGTACAGCTCGATCAGCGGTGTGCCGCCCATGCCGTTGACGAACAACAGCACGCGATCTCCCGCCTTGAAGGGCAGGTCCTTGATGATCGGCTCCATCAGCATCGCGGTGATCTCGTCGGCCGATTTGAGCGCCATGCGGACACGGCCTGGTTCGCCGTGGATGCCGATACCGATTTCCATTTCGTCCTCGGGCAGGTCGAAGGTCGGCTTGCCCGCATGCGGTACCGTACAGGAGGTGAGGGCCATGCCCATACTGCGGCCCCAGCCGTTCACCTTGCGGCAGAGGTCGGCGACCTCTTTGAGGCTGCGCCCTTCTTCGGCCGCAGCGCCGCAGATCTTCTCGGCCAGCACGGTGGTGCCGACGCCGCGACGGCCCGCCGTGTAGAGGCTGTCCTGCACGGCCACGTCGTCGTCGATGACGATCGCTTCGACTTCGATACCCTCTTCACGTGCCAGGTCGGCGGCCATCTCGAAGTTCAGAATGTCACCGGTGTAGTTTTTGACGATATGCAGGACACCCGCACCGCCGTCGACCGCCTTGGTGGCCTCCAGCATCTGGTCGGGTGTGGGGCTGGTGAAGACGGCGCCCGGACACGCGGCATCCAACATGCCCATGCCGACGAACCCACCGTGCATCGGCTCGTGACCCGAGCCACCACCCGATACGATACCCACTTTTCCTTTGATCGGCGCATCGGCCCGTACGACGAAATTGGGATCGTAGTGGACCGTCATCAGATCGCCGTGCGCCAGGGCAACACCTTCCAACTCTTCCTTGACAACATCAGCGGGATCATTGATTAGTTTCTTCATGGACCTGTCCTTTCACGGTAATTTACCTGGCGAGCCGTTGGGTCCGGCTCGCCAGGCCATTCAATCATCGAACGCTAACTTACAGGGCCATCCACAAGAATGCCGCCAGGGCCGCGCCGACCATCGGACCGACAACTGGAATCCAGGAATAACCCCAATCGCTCGGCCCCTTGCCCGGAATGGGCAGGATGGCATGCGCAATGCGCGGGCTCAAGTCACGGGCGGGGTTGATGGCATAGCCGGTCGTACCACCCAGGGCCAGACCGATCACCCAGACCAGGAGTGCGACGGGCAGGATGCCCAGGGCTCCCATGTTCAAGGGCACCGCAGCATCACCGGTTCCCATAGAGGCGCCCGTGATCGCGAAGATGCCGAACATCAGCACGAAGGTACCGATGATTTCTGAGATCAGGTTGAACGCGGTGCTGCGGATCGCCGGACCGGTGGCAAAGACGGCCAGCTTCAGGCCGGCATCCGGCGTTTCCTTCCAGTGCGGATGGTAGTGCAGCCAGACCAGCACCGCACCAATGAACGCACCGATGAACTCACCGATCCAGTAATAAATGGCCTCGGTAAAGGTGATACCACCATTGATCAGCAGACCCAGAGTAACGGCGGGGTTCAGGTGTGCGCCGCTGCCCAGTGTGACAGCCGTGTACGCACCCACGAACACCGCGAAAGCCCAGGCCGTGGTAATGACGATCCAGCCAGCGTTGTTGCCCTTGGTCTTGCCAAGCAAGACGTTGGCGACCACACCATCACCCAACAGGATCAGCAGCATGGTGCCGATGATCTCAGCAATTAAAATATCCATCTAACCTATCCTCCTATGTTGCGCAAGAACGAACCGATTAACGATTGAAATGAGGGGCACTTCCGCCGTTCTGCACGTGTCATGACCGACCACGGCATCCGGCAATAAGAACGACCGATCTCCTATTTGAATGACCACCTCCTTCCTGGTGTACATTCCCGGTACCGTCGACTGGTTCGAACCTCGCAGCGCCGCGCAGGAACGACAAACGCCCGCAACCCTATCTCAACGATAGGGCTCGGGCGCCATTCAGAGTCTATCCGCAAACCGCTTATGCTGTCCTGAAAACAGAACCTGCAAAGTGTTTTCGGATAGACTCCTATCTGACAGATGACCTGCGCTGCGAGCACGTTTTACTCCAACTCACAAGACGATCGATCAGACCTGATCCTGCTGCTACGAACAACGACACTGTTCCGTAGCGCCAGTCGAACGATATCCGTTCTACGGTCGCGGGGATTTGAAAATACCGTTTACCAAAATACCGCAATGTCCGGCAGAGGTCAACAAGTCAACCGGTTTTGTTTCAAGGTTAAACAAAGATTCTGCTCAATGTTTCATTTTGAAACATTGTTGCTGTCATTTTGGAAGGCGTGGATATCGAGGTTGTAGGTTTTCATTTTGCGCCAGAGGGTGGTGCGGCTGATGCCCAGCAGGGCGGCCATTTGTGCGGCGTTACCCTGGGTGGCCCAGCCGGCGCGAATGATGCCTTCACGGCTCCATTCGTCGAAGCTCAAGACCGGCTCGACGCGCTCGCGGGTGGGGACGATGACGCTGCTGTGGCGCACGGCATCGGGGAGGTGGACGATATCGATTGGCTGGCCGAGGGGGGCCTGGCTGGAGGCGCGTTCCATCACATTTTCGAGTTCGCGTACGTTGCCGGGCCAGGGATAAAGCATCAGCGTCTCGAGCGCGGCGGGGGTCACCACGGCGGCGCCGTTGGTATTGCGCCCCATGCGCGCCAGGATCGTTTCGATCAAATCGGGCAGGTCCTCGCGGTGTTCGCGCAGCGGCGGAAGGTCGATGACGATCGAGCTCAGGCGGTAGAGCAGGTTGGCCTGGAAGTTGCCTTCGGCCACCAGGTTATCGATATTGACGTCGGTCGAGGCGATGATGCGCAGGTTGACTGCGATCGTGCGTGTGCCGCCCAGGCGCATCACCTCGCCGGTTTCGATGACGCGACCCAGTGCCGACTGGAACTCGCGAGGAATGGCATCGACTTCGTCGAGAAAGAGGGTGCCGCCGGCGGCCAGCTCGAATTTGCTGGGGCGCCCTTCGGCGCGCGCCCCGCTGAAGGCACCGCCTTCGTAGCCCAGGAATTCGCTCAAGAACAGATCGCGCGGGATGGCGCGGCAGTTGACGGCGACAAACGGACCACTGGCACGGGTACTGGCGTTGTGGACAGCGCGCGCCACCACGTGTTTGCCCACGCCCGATTCACCCTGCAGCAGCACGTTGCCCCGTCCGCGTGCCGCGGTACGTGCCTGCTGGCGCACACGCTGCACCGGGGCCGACTGGCCCTTGATGTCATCGAGCGTCAGGGTGGCCTGCGTCCCCGCCAGGCGGTGGTACAGGTCGTGAATCTGCTCGATCGGCTGCAGAGTGGCCAGATAACCGGCCCGTTTTTCGGCGCCTACCTGGATCGGCACCAGGCTCAGCACGCACGGCACCGGTCGTCCGTGGACCAGGAGTTCCACCTCGCGCCCGTGGACATTTTCACCGCGATCGAGGAGTGCCTGAATATCGGCGGGGATTTGCACGACCTGCCGCAGGGCATGGCCAACCAGGGCGTAAGGGTTGAGACCCAGCAGGCGTGCTGCCTGTTTGTTGAGCTGCGTGACCGTGCCATGGACGTCCCAGGCCAACACCCCTTCGGTAATCGATTCGAGGGTGGCGTTCAACAGGGTAAGGTGACGATTCGAATCGAGCGTGAAGCTGTCGGCGGCCAGCTGGTTCTCGAACGCGCGCGCCGCCGCCACGACGATGCCCAGGGTGTGGGGATGGCTGCGCTGAACATCGCACAGCAGGCCGATGACGCCGGCAGGATAGCCGTTGGGGTGAAAAATCGGCGCCGCCGCATCGACCAGGTCGTGAAAACAGGTCAGGTAATGTTCGGCGCCAATCACCAGCGCCGGCGTACGTTCGATCTGAGCCAGGGCAAACGCATTCGTCCCCACGCGCCCTTCATCCCAGAATGTTCCCGCCGCCAAACCCAACCGGTGGGCGCGCTGCACGATGGCCGGCGAACCCAGGGTGGCCAGCACACAGCCGGTGCTGTCCAACAGCGCCATCAGACTTTCGCCGCCCTCGATGAACTGGTTGATGTCCTCCATCAACGGCCGCGCAATGGCGATGAGGTCGAACTGGCTGATCAGGACGCGCTGGAGGGTGTCGGGGTTGAGTCGTGCCAGCGGAGGTTGGGCAAACGGATTGAGCAGGGGCGCACAGCGACGCCAGGAGTTGCCGACCAGTGGATCGACCCCCGGTAGAAGGGAGCGGTTTTCGACAAACCGTGTCCACTGGACGGCAATCTGCTGCAGATCAAACGAAAAGGCATCAGGCTGCATGATCCGGGTTCATACCGCGGCGGAGTTGTCATCGTCCAACAGACTGTCCCACAACCCGTCATCGTACGCCTGGGGCGCAGGTCCGGCCGGCTCCGGCACCACCACCGGCTCCGTCCCGCTGTCGTTTGGCGGTGCTGCAACCTCCTCTTCCGGTGGCACGGTGGGCGTGCTCTCTGTCACACCGCTGTTACGCGCCGGCAGCGGGCGGCCGACCAGCTCCTGGTAGAAGACAAAATTGTCAACGGCGCGGCCCAGGTAGTTGGACGTCGTGTCCGCAACACCGATCCCAAAAACGGTTTTGCCTTCCATCCGCAGCGCCCGCACGAGTGGAATGAAATCGCGGTCACCACTGATCAGGACGAACGTATCGAGGTGCGGATAGCGGTACAGCACGCGCATGGCATCGACACACAGGTGCATGTCCACGCTGTTTTTGATCGAGCCGTGGTTGTTACCGCTGCGGCCGTACTGGTAGCTGGGCACAAAGACCGGGTCGATGTCGTGGTTGTGCAGGATCGACGAGACGGTGGGCGCATGGCGGCGCCAGTCGGCGTAGGCGCGCGCGATGACCACCCGCCCGAACTGACGACACCAGTTCATCAGGACACCGAAATCGGGGTTGACATTCAGGCAGTTGCGTGTCGAGTAAACAATATTCTCGAAATCAACGAACACGGCAACGTCGCTGCTTTCAGCCTGATCGTGACGCGGTCCCGTCCCGTTGGCACGGTGTGCCGGCGTTTCCTCGGACGAAAATGGGGGTCTTCCATGGTTCGACGGCTGATTCGAATTTTGCGGTTGATAATACGTGTGATTCATAATCCCTCATACAATAATCGTTATTCCATTGTTAAGCTACAGTTGTCAAGCTGCGGCTGACGCACTCGCCGGAGCGTCGGCCGCCAGGTTGGCCCAGACGCGCTGGCAATCGTTTGTTGAATCGAACACCAGGTACACGACGTCATTATACACACGATCTTTGGCAGCTGACCGTAAGCTTTGGCCGTTTTCGGCCTTTTTTGTCACCTCGATTTCGATCCGCAGCGCAGGTCCGACCCGCCGGCCAAAGGCCAGACTGCCCTGGCGAACGCTCCGAATGGCCTGCGGCCGGAAAAAGATGTACCACATGCCAACCTGTTCTTCTGGCCAGCGTCCCACCAGCAGAAAACGGGAGGGCTGTACGCGGGCCAGGATGGCGTGCTCACGCACGGCAAACGCTGTGTATTCGGCGGGCAGGGCGCTGAAACGCCGTGCTTCGTCGTTGACCTCGAACCGGCCGGTTGCGTACACCGGTACGTGCTCCAATGCGGCCAACGGCAGCGCAGGGTTCGCCATGGGCAAGTTGCCAACTTTGAACCGTACGTAGTCGTGTCGCCGCACGACGGTCCGCAGGACAAGTCCGATTCCCAGAACCAGCACCACAGCCGCCAACGCCCATCGGCCCGCCGGCAACCACCCCAACGCGGCCAGAATACCCAATCCAAGCAACCCAACTATCAGCCAACGGTCCAATGGCCAGCCGTTGAAGGTGTAACGATTCAACTGGTACAGAAGTTTATATACCACACCCATCGCGATCCATCGCTGCGTCATCACCGCGCCCGCTCAAAACGTCGCCACGTCGTACATCACGATACCCGACGCCAGTTTGGGATAAAAAAAGGTCGCTTTTTGTGGCATGACGGCACCCGCGTCGGCAACGGCACATAATTGTTCGAGGGTGGTTGGGTTCAGCAGCAAACCGGCCTGGTACGTGCCGGCGCTGACGGACCGAATGACCTGGGCGACGTCGGCATCGTAGGCAATGAAACGTTTGTCGGCCAGGTCATGGGTGACCGTTTCGAGCAAGGGCTGCAGTACCCACTGCTGAAGTTTGTTGACGTCCAGGTCGGCAAGCACGGCGGGAACGTGACCCGGCAGTGTCAGCCCGGGGCGCGGCCGCAGCAGCCAGCCGCCGGTGGTGCCGGGCAGCAGCAGGCCGAACCAACCGGCACCCGGAGCAGCCGCGGCCAGGCGCTGCTGCAGCTGACCGGTATCGGGTACCCGTTCGGAATCAAAATGGCCGTTCAACGCGGCCAATGCGCCGGCCGGTGTGAGGCCGGGGACGTCGTGTAAGCAGCGATGGGCCGCCTGGATGCGCAGTCCCGGATCGTCCAACGCGGTGATGTACACCAGGACGTAGTCCCAGGGCCGGCTGCCCCCGCCATCACCCATCTGCCGCTGGTAGTTCAGGGCGGTCTCGTAGCGGTGATGCCCATCGGCCACGTACAACGTCTGCTGGCCGATGGCAGTGGACAAACCACGCAGCTGGACAGGATCATCCAGGTGCCACAGGCGGTGTTCGACGCCGGCATCGTCGACAAACGCCGCCGTGGGTGGCAGCGCCGTGCGAGACATCAGGAGCGGCCTGAAGGTGTGCGACCGATCGCGGCAGAAGGTAAAAATCGAGCCTGTTTCGACCTGGGTATGCTCCAGGAGCGCCAGGCGGTCGGCCTTGGCGCTGGGAAACGTCCGTTCGTGGGGGCGGATTCCTTCTCCCCAGGGGGACAGCTGCAGACTGCCCAGCAGACCGGTGCGCGTCAGGGTTTCGGATGAACCCGGTAAAGTGAACGTCTGCTGGTATACGTAGAAGGCGGGAAGGTGGTCACGGACGACGACCCCCTGCGCCCGCCAATCGGCCAGGTTGGCGGCGGCCCGTGTATAACGGTTCGTCGCTGCGCCATCACCCGCCGCATCGCGCCCCAGTTCGAGACGGATCAGGTTGTGCGGATGGCGGGCATAAAAGACATCCTGTCCCGCCGGACTGATGATGTCGTACGGTGGGACGAGGAGATTGGCCAGGTCACCTGCGGTGATGGCATAACGCCAGGCGCGGAATGGACGTATGGTGGGCATGTGCTACGGTGTCCGATCCCAGACAGGCCAGGTGAAATGAACCGCGTGTAAGGTGAGCGTGCCGCACGTTCTCACTTGGGCAGCTCACTCGCAATCGACTGGCCCACCACGTGCGTGGGCGCGTGGTGCAGGGGCACGTAACCGGCCCGTTCCTGGTCAGGTTCGGGGAGAGAGGCCTCATCCGGTTTGTCGGACAGCACCACGATCACGGCACCGCGCTGTTGGAACCAGCGGCTGATTTCCACGATCTCGTTGGTGATACAGATCTCGTTGGCCAGGTGCTCTGCCGGCGGCGCGTCATCGGCCACGCTGTTCATACGGGCGAGGGTTGCCAGGTACTCGCGCCGGCGGAAGGTTTTGAACGGCGTGGGATCGTCACTTTCCATCAGCTTGTAGAAGCTGTAATGAATATCGGCCAGCTCCGGTTGATTGGCCGCTGCCAGGCGCATGTCGGCCCAGCGCACGAACTGCGGGAAGGTCATACCCATCTCATCGATCAGGCATTCCTGCAGCGCTGCGCGCGAGATGACGCCTGAGCTAACGATCAAACAGACGTAGGCCAGGTAGTCCTGATTATCAGCGGTGAAGGCGTGGTACTGAGGCTGGTTGAGCTCGAAGTACACGTCCTCGAACGCGTCCTGGTTGAACTGTGAGCCCAACAGCTCGTGCATCGTCGTACGCAGGCCTGCCAGGCGCGCTTCGTCGATCACCTTGCTGTTGCGGCCGCGCGCGCCAATGAAGGTTTTGTCCATGTCGATCACGATCGCGGTACGGTCATCGAGCCGCGCACCCTCATCCAGGATCGTGCGCACCCACGGCGCCAGGGCATTCCAGCGGCCAGCAATGGTCACGTTGTCCGGTTCCTGCTGCATGGTCGTCGGGCCGGTTTTGCCTTCGTCCACGCCCGACCCAATGAATGCCCAGCCGGGCCAGCGGCCGATCTTGGCAATGTTGCGGAAAGCGTTGCCGTCCGCCAGGGCGGTATCACCCAGGAAGATCAACTCGTCGACATTACCCCGTGCGTGAGTCACCTCACAGACGCGTTCGATGATCCAGGCGGCCGCCCGTGCGTAATCCAGTTCGTGTTTGCGCGGAATGCGCCGCGAGGGCAGGTCCATCTCCTGCCACGCTGACCGCAGCGGGGGAATGCGCCGGTCCTGCGCATTCAGGTTGCGGTACACGACCAGGTTGCCGGTCACGTCCGCAAGCGTCATAGTTCCAAACAGTTGCATCCACTGCCTCCCTGTCGAACGTTATGTGCGGGGCCACAACGGCAGCTGGTTGGCTGCCAGGGCGGCCTGGGTTGAGGCGGCCACGGCGCGTGCGCCGAAATAACCCTGCGCCACCATCAACTCGGCGTTGAGTATCGATCCACCGGCGGCCCCACGAATCGTATTGTGGCCGAGGAGGACGAATTTGTAATCGAGCAGCTCGCACGCACGCAAACGACCGATCGATGTGGTCATGCCGTGACCGGCGTGGCGGTCACGCCGCGGCTGCGGGCGATCGGCTTCGGCGCGCACCTCGATGAAGCGGGCCGGCGCCGACGGCAGCCCCAGGCGCTGCGGCAGTCCCTGGAAGCCTTCCCATGCCGCCCGGACTTCAGCGGCATCTGCCGCCCGTGTCAACTCCACCGACACACACTCCAGGTGGGCGTCTCGGGTCTGCACGCGGTTGCAGTGTGCGCTGATGCGCAGGCTGATCTCTTCGATGTGGTCGCCCCGATAGACACCGAGCATCTTGCACGGTTCGGATACGACTTTGTCTTCTTCGTTGGAAATATACGGAATCACGTTGTCGATGATGTCCAACGCCGAGATACCGGGGTAGCCCGCCCCCGATACGGCCTGCATCGACACGACGAAGACGCGGCGCAGCCCAAATGCGTCGTGCAGCGGCTTGAGGGCACAGGTCAGGTGGGTGGCCGTGCAGTTGGGATTGGTCACGATGAAGCCGCGCCAGCCCCGCTGTGCGCGCTGGTGTTCGACGAGTGCCGTATGGTCGGGATTGACTTCGGGAATCAGCAGCGGCACATCGCGGCCGCGCCGGTGTGAGCCGGCGTTGGAAAAGATTGCATAGCCCGCAGCCGCCATCTGTTCTTCGAGTGGGCCGGCCATGCTGTTGGGCACGGCTGAAAAGAGGATTTCACAATCGATGCCTGGTTCACCGTGCTGCAGCAACCTGTCACGCACGGCCTCTGGCATCGGTTCGTCCAGGTACCAGTGACAGGCATCGGCGTAACGCCGGCCCGCCGAGCGGCCCGATGCGGCCAGTACCCGCAGATCGAACCACGGGTGGTCAGCCAGGAGACTCACGAAACGCTGGCCCACGGCGCCCGTGGCACCGAGAACACCCACACGAATCTTTGCCGCCTGCGGTCCATGCGAGTTCGACGAATCGTTTGCCATGTTCATCCCGTTGCTTCAACTCGTGATTGTTTTTTTTGCAGTCCCAGGGGCCAACGCCCGGACTGCGCCAGGCATCGTTTCCCGTAACGCCGCCGTATGATACCTGTTTCAGGACCATACGTCAAGTTACCGGCGACGAAAAAGATTATATGTTTTCGTGGGATGAACGTGGTTGGCCCCAGGGTTTGGCCCGCAGCGCCAGGCGGCCGGCGCGCGCGGCAAAACCACCGAGGATGCGGAGGGGATGCACGAAGAAGGCGTACAGGTAGGCAGCCAGGTCGCTGTCCAGTGCATAGTTGGTCTTCTGCCAGGGAACACCGGGGAAAAGCCGCAGGCGGATCCAGCGTCCGGCCGCGTGCGGTGAATCGATGATCGCCACGTTGAGCACCCGCCCGGTGTCTTCCTGGGACGGTGTCACGTCGACGGTCATGATCAGATTGAGATCGACCAGGCGGCTGAGCAGCTGCTGGCGCCAGGCGGCTGGTGCCAGGGCGGTGCGCACGGCGGCCGGTACATTGGCACCAAGCAGGTCGTGCGCCAGCTGCAGGGCCACGAAGATGGCGGTGCTGGCCTGCAGTTCGTGGGCGCGTTTGGTCAGCGCCGGCCAGTCGATCTGGTCACGCCAGCGGTGGATGGTCCAGGTGATGTCCAGGTAGCCCGGGAGGCCGGTAAACCCATGGTGCATCGCGCGGTGCAGGCAGAGGTGCAGCAGCATATCTTCGAGCGCCAGCTGTTTGACGGGCTGACCGGCGATCTCCAGCGGGCGTGCACGCTGCCAGAAACGTGCCGTATCGAGCGCCAGCGGGGCGGTGAAGTTCCAGCTGTGGACCAGGTCCTGGTGAAACTCGAGGGTGAGTGTTTCCTGGTGGGCACCTTTGGCAAACGAGAGCTCGCCGTTGAAAAAATCACCGACCGTCTCACTCCCATCGGCTCCCCGAAAGCCCAGTGGGTGCAGAACGGCCGCAACGTTGTCCAGGTCGCTGTGCTGGACCAAGAGGTCGACATCGGCCATGGGACGCAGGCCCGTATCGGGATAAGTCGTTTCGGCGAGCACGATCCCCTTCAACAGCACGGGGGTGATTCCACGCTGGCGCAGAGCGACCAGGACCAGTTCGAGTTCGGCTTCGAAGAGCAGATGGCGGCGGACCGAGGCGTAGTACTCGGCAGAGAGGCACTCACGGGACGCGGCTGGGACGTGATCGAGCAGGCCGTCGTGGCGCAGGTTGTAGAACAACAGCGGCGCCAGGTTACACGCCAGGGCGCGCCCAACCAGGGCATTCCAGTCATGCGGCGTCAGCTGGTGCCAAACGGCTGGATCTCGGGGCGGCGGGCGTACGCCCATCAAGAGCGCCTGGTCGCTGGGAGGTAACGATGCTAGAGCGAACATGTTGCCTTCGTCAGGTTAGGGCCTGTAAAAGAATAACCTACCGTGCTTTGCGACGAATTCCGGCCATTTTGCAGGAAGTTATTCTTTGACAAGCCCTTATGTCACGCGCGAACGGGTTTGCGCGCATACACCGAGCGGCACACGCGGTGAGGGTTATTTTAGCCGATGACGGCGGTTTTACCAAGTTTGGGGGTACGGAGTAGGGGGAGCGGATTGCTGTCAACGGATTCGGGGAGCGGATTGAACGGATTTGGGGAACAGATCCCCTGTATCTGGCCGATCTGCGTGAAACGATGGTCGTCTACGAAACAGCAGATGCCCACTGGTGGGAGCCAGAGGAATGACCTACCAATGATAGGTGTTTGCGTGCGCCAGGCATCATGCAGTGGCAGATTCGTCGACGGCATGTCTGCGCTCAACACAGGAGGCCCGGTTTCGTATGTAGAAACCGGGCCTCTTGTTTGCGCATGGTGTCCCGCCCAGGACCATGCGTCGTGGCGGCTGGTGCAGCGAGGCGATCAGGCGTGCGGGCGGATGCCGCGCAGGGCCACACCCAGCAGCACGATCAAGGCAGCGCCCAGGCCGAGGACCAGCGCCAGGTTGCCCGATGGGCCGGTGCTGAACTCCTCGAGGGTCACGGCGGTGGGTGGCTGGCGGGTGACGTCATAGGTTTCGGTGCTGTCAGTACCCAGGTTGGTACCACCAGGAATGTAACCACCACCGATCCACATGCGGCCGGTCAGGCCACTGGGGTCGATAATGAAGGCGCCGGCACCGTTGCGGCGGGCCACGTTGGTGTTGGCGAAGGTGGTCCAGCTGTTCGAGGCAGCCGTATACAGGAAGCTGTCCGGGTATGGGTCGGGCCACTGGCCACAGCCCGCCAGCACGATCTGCCCGGCCAGAGACCAGCCGGAGGTCGTGTCGAAGCCAAAGGCGCGGGTCTCACCGCAGCCTGGTACCGCCGTGGACGGTGCAGGTACGCTGGCCTTGGCCACCCAGCCCGCTCCCAGGTTGGCAGGATCGAGCGCATACACATCGGGCAGTGCAATCAGGCTGGCACCATCGAACGTGTCACCGCCGATGGAATAGACGAGACCGTCGAGCACCGCCGATGCTGAATAGGCAGTCCCTATCGGCAGGGCAGGTCCAGCCGTCCAACGGCTGCCCGCCGCGGCCGCCGGGTCGAAGATATAAGTATCACTGCCGACAAATGGGGCGGTAGTGCCACCGCAGAAGCCACCCCAGGCATAGGCTTTGTTGCCGACAACCTCCACAGCACCTGGGAATACGATCGCACCGTTAACCTGACCCGCCCACAGGTCGGTGGCGAGTGTGGCCGTCGTGTTCGTGTCCGGGTAATAGACCTGCACCGTCGTCGTGCAGGCGCCGGCACTGTCGCGCCCACCAAACACGTAGAGACCGACCCCATTGGCATCGGTCAGCTTGGCAATCGAGTAGTTGGAAACCGGCACCGGCATGTCGACACCGGTGTCTGACCAGACCTGGGTGGCCAGGTCCAACACCCAAACGCTGCCATCTGTCGTGCCAGCGGTCCCGGCACGATAACCCAACATGTACATCTTGCCGTTGTGGACCTCGGTATCGAAGCGTGCCACTTCCAGTGCCGGCAGTACGGTGCTGTTGGTCCACGGCGGATCGTCGGGCGCGGCCGCGGCACCCGTCACGGTGAAGAGAGTCACCAGCAGGGTCAAAATGGTGACGGCGGTCATGATCGAGGTTGAACGTTTCACGAGAACCTCTCCTTCCAGAACGGTGGCAGCAGTGGCAGAGAGGGCGGTAGGCCGTGCTGCCCGGCAGCACCACCGCAAATTAGGATCGATCTGGCCTGACGTGTCGAATAGAAGTGTGGGCGTACCCGTGCTGGGCGGGACAGCGGGCGATTGGGCGTGGCACGGGCCGGCACACACGGCCAAATCTGAACAAAAGCATACCACGATTCGACCGCAGTGTCAATCCATTACGACCACAGACCACAAAGCTCCGCGAATTTGGGTTCAACCGCGAATCGCGCCAATCGGCGCGAATCCTTTCCAGGGTTTTTTGCGGAGAAGGTTTTGTGCACCTGAGTATGGGCTGGGGAAAGGTTACGCTCTCAATCATACCAGACTGACATACCGACGCGTGACACGCCTGCTCACACCCTTCGCCCAATCCACACAACGTCGCACACCAGATAAACCAAAATAAGATTCGCGCCGATTGGCGTGATTCGCGGTCACCACACCCTTGGCGTGTCATACGGTGGTTTCAAAGCGTTTGACGTTTCGCGGGTGAACTGATAAGATTCTCACAGTAGTGATTTTTGTGATGCAACACTCAATGAGGAGGTTTCCATCCTATGCTGACACCCTTTCGTAACGAACCACTGACCGATTTCAGCGATCCGGCCAACATCAAGGCCTTCGAAGCGGCCCTCGCCAAAGTCGAAAGCCGCCTGGGACGCACCTATCCGCTGGTGATCGGTGGTAAAACCATCGAAACGGCAGAGACCTTCGATTCACTCAACCCGGCCAATCCGAGCCAGGTCGTGGCCCGTTTTGCCCGCGCGACACCCGAGCTGGCCAACCAGGCGGTGGAAACAGCGCACGCCGCTTTCGAGGAGTGGCGCCGTGTACCCTACGAGGCCCGCGCCCGCTACGCGTTCAAGCTGGCCGAGCTGATCCGCCAGCGCAAACACGAGTTCAGCGCCGTCATGGTCTACGAAGTCGGCAAAAGCTGGCCCGAAGCCGATGCCGACACCGCCGAAACGATCGACTTCTGTGACTACTACGGCCGCCAGATGCTGCGCCTCGGTGGTTCGCAGCCGGTCGAGACCTACCCTGGCCGCGAGGCCGAGCTGCGTTACATTCCACTCGGTGTCGGGGTGGTGATCCCGCCTTGGAACTTCCCCGGCGCGATCATGGGCGGCATGACGATTGCCAGCCTGGTGACCGGCAATACGGTCGTGCTCAAGCCGGCCAGCACGTCACCCTGGATCGCCTGGACGCTGGCTGAGATGCTGTACGACGACCTGCGGCTGCCGCCCGGCGTACTCAACTTCCTGCCCGGCCCCGGCGGCCGCATGGGGGATGCCCTGGTCGATCACCCGCTGACGCGTTACATTGCCTTCACCGGTTCCAAGGAAGTGGGTTTGCGCATCTTCGAGCGCGCCTCGGTCTTGCAGCCGGGCCAGAAGTGGCTCAAACGGACCGTCCTGGAGATGGGCGGTAAAGATGCCATCCTGGTCGACGAAACATCGGACCTGGATGCCGCGGCGGATGCCATCGTCGCGGCGGCTTTCGGCTTCCAGGGCCAGAAGTGCTCGGCTTGCTCGCGTGCCATTCTGGTCGACGAGATCTACGAGCCGGTCGTCGAAATGGTCGTCAAACGCGCCGAGAAGATCACCGTCGGCCCCACACAGGACCCCAACCACTGGATGGGTCCCGTCGTCGATGCCAAGGCATACGCCAAGATGATGGAATACATCGAGATCGGCACGCAGGAGGGCAAGCTGCTGCTGGGTGGCAAGGCACTCTCACCCAATCCGACCAACGGCTACTTCGTAATGCCGACGATTTTTGGCGACATCGACCGCCAGGCGCGCCTGGCGCAGGAAGAGATCTTTGGTCCTATCCTGTCCGTCATCCGCGCCAACGACTTCGAAGACGGCCTGGCTGTCGCCAACAACACCGAATACGGCCTGACCGGTGCCGTCTTCAGCCGTCAGCGCGCACGCCTGGAGCGGGCGCGTGAGGAATTCCACACCGGTAATCTGTACTTCAACCGTAAGTGCACCGGTGCGCTGGTGGGGGTCGAGCCGTTTGGCGGCTTCAACATGAGCGGCACCGACTCCAAGGCGGGCGGCACCGACTACCTGCTGCTTTTCACGCAGGCCAAAGTCATCAGCGAAGCGATTTAGTGACGGGTATGGCAGACAAACAACTTGCAGTACGGGTACGCACTACCAGCGAAGGGATTGGCCGCGGTGAGCCGCAGCCACACCTCGCCGGCGTGATGATCAAAGACCTGCACGGGGACGGTGACGATCGCCAGATCTTCCGTGAAATCATCCGCGTGACCGACCCCTTCTTCAGCGAAGGGTTCGGCCAGTTGAGTTATGCGCTGATGTACCCTGGCTCGGCCAAGGCGTGGCACATCCACCAGCAGCAGGTCGACTGGTGGTACGTGCCCATCGGCGCGCTCAAGCTGGCCCTGCACGACCTGCGGCCCGACTCGCCCACCTACCGGCAGACCCAGGAAATCCTCCTGGGTCCCGACTACGGTCACAAAGTGGTCAAAATCCCACCCGGCGTGGCGCACGGCTGCAAGGTGCTGGGGAGCGTCACCCACCTGTTCTATGTAACGTCCAACGTCTACAACCCCGCCGACGAAGGACGCATCCCCCACGATGATCCGGGGATCGGATACGATTGGTTGGCGCTGCCGCCGATTAAGTAGGGATCGGGGGTTGGGGGTCAGGGGCTGGGGGTTGGGGGTGCCTCAGGTGGTGCGACGGTACCGCTGGGATCGCCAGATTAGCCAGCGCAGGCCCTGGTCGACCGTAATGGCGATGATCGCCACGGCGATGACTGCGGCCAGGATTTTTTCGCCGTAGTCCTGGCTGATACCTTCACGGATCAAGGCCCCCAGACCGCCGGCATCGAAGAACGCGGCGACCGTGGCGATGGCAATCGTCGCCACGGCCGCCACGCGTACACCCGCCAGGATGACCGGCATGGCCAGGGGGATTTCCACCTGGCGCACGATCTGCCACGGACTCAGGCCCATGCCCCGCGCCGCTTCCAGCACCGCCGGGTCTACCCCGCGAATGCCCGCCACCACGTTGCGCACCAGGATGGCCTGGCAGTACACCACCAGGACCACGATCGTTGGCCAAAAACCGAGTCCGAGCACGGGGATGAGCAGGACGAGCAGGGAGATGCTGGGGATGGTATACAGCACACTGAGCGTGCCCATGGTGGGACCATACCAGCGCGGCCGCCGCGCCAGGAAGACCCCGACCGGCACCGCAATCACGATCGAAATGCTCAGGGCGACCACTACGATCAGGAGGTGCTGTTGGGAGGCGTTCCACACCTTGCCTGGGTTCTGCAAAAAGTAGCTCATCGGTTTGTGCTCGTTTTGGCCGCAGAGGACACAGAGTCCACAGAGATTTGTAGACCAGCTGCGCTGCCCTCTACGCCATCATTCGCGTATTCGCGGACGGCCATTCGCGACCTATTCGCGCAACTGCGCCCGCACGTCCGTCAGGCTGACCTGCCCCACGAGCTGCCCGTGCATGTCGACCACAGGCAGGACGTCGTGGGCGGAGCGCAGCAGGGTGGCCAGGGCGTCACTCACCGAATCGTCCAGGTGCAGGACGGTGTCCCCGGCCGGGCGGCTGTCCGCGGGCAGCGGCTGCACGATGTGACGCACCGTCACCAGGCGCAGCAGCCGCATGACGTGTCCCGCGCCGACCAACTCGGCCACGAAGGGACTGGCCGGCTGGGTGATCACGTTGAACGGGGTGTCGTACTGCAGCACGTGGCCGGCATCCATCACCACCAACCGGTCGGCCAGGCGTAGGGCTTCTTCGACGTCGTGCGTCACGAACAAAACGGTCTTGTGCGTGCTTTCCTGCAGTGTGACAAACTCATCCTGCAGGCGGGCGCGTGTGATGGCGTCCACGGCGCCAAACGGCTCGTCCATCAGAAGGATATCCGGATCGGCTGCCAGCGCACGTGCAATACCCACACGCTGCTGCTGTCCGCCCGAGAGCTGCACCGGGTAGCGATGACGGTAGTCGGCCGCAGGCAGTCCCACCAGCTCCAGCAGGTCGTCGACCCGCCGCTCGATGCGCGACCGCTCCCACTGCAGGAGGCGCGGGACGGTGGCCACGTTCTGCGCCACCGTCCAGTGCGGAAAGAGCCCAATCTGCTGGATCACGTAACCGATCCGCCGGCGCAGTTCGGTCACCGGCAGCGCGTGGACCTCTACCCCTTCGACCACGATGCGCCCGCTGGTCGGTTCGTACAGCCGGTTGACCATCTTCAACAGCGTAGTTTTGCCCGACCCCGACGTCCCCAGCAGGACGACAACCTGGCCATCCGGGACATCGAGGCTGACGTCGTCCACTGCGGACTGTGCTGCACCAGGGTACGTTTTGGTGACGTGGTCGAAAACGATTGCATTCATGCGGTGATCGGGTCCGGCGCGGTGTGGCCGGTGCAGGGTTATGCTCCCCGCACCGGCCACACGGTCTACTTGACCAGGCCCTTCTCCTTCAAGAAGTCCGTGGCCACCTGCGTGTATTCCATTTTTTCACCGTCGACCTTCCAGTTGAGGGCGGCAATCGTGTCGCTGGTGATCAGGGAGGCCAGCTGGTTGAGAGCATCACGGACTTTCGGATTCTTGTCCAGCACGTCACCGCGCACCACCGGTGCCACCTGGTAGGGTGGCCACAGGCCCTTATCGTCTTCCATCACAACCAGGTCGAAGCCGGCGATCTGGCCATCGGTGCTGAATGCGACCACGGCATCGGCCTGGCCATCGGTCACCGCTTTGTACTTCAGACCCGGATCGAATACGGTCAGGCTCTTCAGATCACACTCGCCGTACACTTCCTTGATGCCGGCCAGGCCATCGGGCCGCTGCTCGAAGTCAGGAACGGCGGCAAAACGCAGGTTGGGCGCCGCGGCGCAGAAGTCGGACATCGTCTTGAGGTTGTACTGCTCGGCGATTGCCCGTGTCACGGCGACGGCGTTGGTATTGTTCATCGGCGCCGGGTCGAGCCACACCAGGTTCCATTTCGATTTGTACTCAGCGGTGGTTTTGTCATAGACCTTGGCCGGGTCTTTTTCGTTATCGTCGATGCCCAGGATGAAGAGGTAACCGGTGCCGGTGTATTCGGGATACACGTCGATTTCGCCCTTGACCAGGGCCTCATGGGCGACCTGGGTGCCAGCCAGGTTCAGCCGGCGCTCGACGGTAATGCCGTTAGCTTCCAGGATCTGCGCGTACATCTCGCCCAACAGCAGCTCTTCGGTGAAGTCCTTCGAGCCGATTTTGACCGGCGCGCCTGTCGGCACCGCGGCTGGCACACAGGCGGCCAGCAGCAGGACGGTGACGAGGCCCAGTGCGATGAAGCGGGTGATTTTCATGGTGACTCCTTGTCGATTTTGGATTTGCCGATTTTGGATTTTGGATTTTGGATTTTGGATTGGCCTTGGTTATTGGTTTTGGTGGCGACGGGATGCCGATTCCAGGCGATTCAGGGTGTATTCTGCCACAAGGGCCAGGAGGGCGACTGTAATGGCACCCACCAGCATGATGTAGAGATAGGCCGGTCCCAGGCTGAGGCCGGCGAAGACGTATTCGCCGAGGCCGCCGGCGCCGATGATGGCGCCGAGGGTGGCGCTGGCCAGTACCTCGACGGTGGCCGTGCGCACGCCGGCCACGATGACCGGCGCCGCCAGGGGCAGCTCGACACCGCGCACGATCGACCAGCGGTCCATGCCCATGCCCAGGGCCGCCTCGCGGATGGCCGGATCGATGCTGAGAATCCCGGCCTGGGTGTTGATCAGGATTGGCGGAATCGCCAGGATCGTCAGGGCAATCAACGCCGGCCAGAATCCAATACCGATGATGGGCAGCATCACGGCCATGATGGCCAGGCTGGGGATGGCGCGCAGCGCGCCGACACCGTTGCTGACCACACCAGCGGCCAGGCGGTGATGGGCCGTGGAAATGCCGATCGGAATCGCCACGACGACGCCGATCAGCAGCGCCACACCGCTCAGCGCCAGGTGGGCGAGCACTTTGTCCCAGAAGTCGGCCTGGTTGGCCAGGAAAAACTGCCAGATGTCGGTGAGAAGCTGCACGAGGCGTCTATTTACCGCCTTGGTTGGGTCCGGGAACTATCGGCACCACAATCTCGTATTATTTAGAGGTACAACACGACACGTGCCCACATTGTGCCACACATTGTTCTGAATGGCAAAGCGCTAGCGACCCACTAATCGGTGTTTTTGTTAGCTGTGATGAATTCGTTGACAACGGTCAATGTGCCGCGTCTTTTTCGGATTGACAACGTCATGTATCACAAGGTTCGATCATTGCATGGCGACCTTCATTTCATTGTGCCCTACGTACATCGATGCGAGAACCCTCTTGGTAATACCCAGGCTGTGGTCTGCACGCAACCCGCACGGGCGGCCTACGCCCCGATTTGAATAGCAACGGCTGACATGACAAGGCTGCCGACGGAGGAGAGTGTTGTCTATGATGATCAAACGCCTGGTATTTTTTGGGCTCATTCTGGACCTGGCTGCTGTGTTCATCGCCGGCTGCACCTCTTCGGCAAGACCAACCCCCTCATTTATTACACCTATGCCTTCTTCGCCGTGGCCACCGCCATCACCCGGTACATCGATGATACCGACTCCTGTGGCCCCGGCCGTGACACCACGGGTGCCCGCAGTCGTCGCGCCATCATCCAGCAATGGTGACGTCAATGGGACGCCGGCTGCACGAGATGTACCGCGGTCGGGCGCAGGTTTGCTCAGGCGTATCCAACTGGGTGTACCGGCGGGCGACAGTTACGTCCCAACAGACATCGCGGTAGATGCCGCCCGCGGCGTTGCGTATGTCTACCATGCGCGCAGCACGCAGGGCAGCCCGGTCATCACCGAAGTGGGCCTCGCGGACAATCAGGTCAGGCGACAAATCGTGCTGTCCGATTTCTTGACCACTGGCAGCGGCGGTGCACTCATGGTGGCACCCGATGGTACGCGCGCCTACGTGACAGAGCGAGACACCTCAAGTCTGGCCATAGTCGACCTGGCCACAGGGACCACCCTGGCCCGCATCGCTGGCGTGCGTGATGCCGCCTTGAGTCCGGATGGCAAGACGCTGTTTGTGATCGACCAGGACGCAGTGCGCGCCTTCGATACAAGCCAATCCCTCGCGGCTGTCGGTCTGCCGGTGCGCTGGGAGGTCGAGCTGCCTGGCGCCATTCAGGTGATAGCCAACGGCGGCCGCGTGCTCGTCAGCCGTTCAGGATTGAGGCAGGAGTTGGTACTGCTCGATGGCACCAGCGGTCGCATACTGGCGACCCAACCGCTGTCCGATTACAGCCAGGCCCTGGCCCATGGGCCCGATGGTGGCTGGGCCGTGCGCACCGGCGGCAGCCAGCCGCGCGTGCAGCGCTTCGATGCCGACCTGCGCCCACAGGCCGCAGTCACCGTGACCGATTGGGGTGCTTTCTACTACGACGAGCCGCGCGACCGCTATATCCTCACCGGCTACCGCAGCCCACGACCCGACCTGCCAGCGAATCCTGTAATCGTGACATTGGCCGCCCGCGACCTGGCCACCCAAGCCGAGACGGTATGGCCGGTGGCGTGGGTACCCGATCTATTTGTGGCCATGGGGGAAAACCGACTGTTGGGACTGGTGCGCTATTCGGGCGCACAGCTGATGACACTCGATCCGTCCAGCTTCGTGCCCACAGCGCGTGCTATCCTTGGCGTGCAGCTCACCGCCGCAGCGCTTGATCCTACCACCGCAACCTTGTTTGTGGCCGACAACCAGGAACGCATACACGTGCTCGATTGGCCGAGCGGCCGCGTGCGCACCATCTGGCCGGGTGCAGCACCGCTGGCCCTGGATGCCGCCGACCAGCGGCTGTACGTCAACCGTGCTGATCGAGTGGTGGCGCTGGACAGCCGGCGCGGTGATATCCTGGCCGAGTTCGACCGCGGCGGCCTTCCCGCGCCGGATGGTCTGCGTGACCGCGTGTACATCGTCAATGCTGGCGTGACGATCCATGATCGGGCCGGGCGCACGGTGGGCCGGCTGGACAAGACCTTTCCCACGCCACAGGGGTTCAGCCCAAACCCGCGTGCCATTGCCGCCCATGTCAACCCGGTTAATGGTTACCTGGTCGTCGAGATGAACAACGGCGTGCCTGGCTCCAACAACAGCGATTTTCTACAGGTCTACGCGCCGGGGAATACCACGCCGATCGACGTACCCGCGCTGTACAATTTCGTACATGACATCGTGTTCGACCCAAACAATGGCACAACGTACGTCAGTTATGCGGGCAAGGGCAATGAAACGATCCAGCACCTGCAAGCTACCGGTGGCGAGAGCAGCCGCCTCCTTGGGCGCACCGGGCTGCTGATACTGGACGATGCTGCAAGTACCCTGCGCGCCTACTACGATGGCGTCTTGGCGCTGGTCGGCGCGGCATCACTGACACTGCAGGGTGCCGACCGGGCGCCACAGTCGGTAGACCAGATCCTGTTTGACCGTGCACGGCGCCGGCTGGTGGTACGTGACGAAAGTAGCTCCCGCCTCGATGTCGTGGCGCTGGACGATTTGCCCCCGCTGACGATGCGCCCGCGCCCGGTCAACGCCCTGCCCGAACGCCCCATGTCCGACCTGCAGGTCACGTCCGATGACCAGGGTACGGTGCTCTACACCCGCATCGACAACCAGTTGTTTCGCAGCCGGGATGGTCAACGATGGGAGCAGTTGCCGGTCGGCTCTTGGGCAAGTTATGGTCAACTGACCATTGCCGGCCCTGGCATTCTCTTCTACACCAACCAGGCTGAAGGGGGCAGCGACGGTGTGCTGCGCAGCCGTGACGGTGGCGACACGTGGGAATTCGTGGACACCGGCCTGGGTGATTTGCGTCTGGTGCAGCCCGTGGTGGCGCGCGGTGCGGGCACCGCCTACGCCATGGACCGCAGCGGGCGACTGCTGGCGTGGCGGCCGGCGATGCAGCGCTGGGAGACCATCCTGGCCTCGTCGAATGCCTACACACCACTGGGCACGCTTTCCCTGGCACCGGATGGCACGCTGCTCCTGATGTCCTACGAACGTTACCGGCGCAGCACAGACGATGGGCAAACGTGGACCGACGTGCCGCTGCCAGGCCCCGGTGGCACTGTGCTTGGTTTTGCCACCGATGATGCAGCCGAGCTGACGGCCTATGGCTTCTTTGGCATCGACAGCCCCTTTCTGGCACGCTCGCGCGACGGCGGGCTGACCTGGGAGCCACTGACGACGGAACCGCCAATCCAGCCCTACGCGCCTAATTTTAGGTTTGCTGTTGCCCACCAGACTCTCTACCTGTACACCAGTGACTATGTCGGCAACGCGCGCCTGGCCCGTTCGCTTGACGAGGGTGCAACCTGGCAGGAAGCGGATATCACGCAGCTACAGGGCAGTCATCAACTGGCGCTGGCCACGGATGGACGGTTGTGGCTGGGGCGGATCGGTAGCGCGCAGGTTGTGGATCCAGCCAATCTGCGCTGGACCAGTATCGAGCAGCCGGGCATCCTGCCATCCGTGACACCACCACCAACCCCGGTCCCCACGCCCACTGCGGTTGCATGCGCGCAGGCCCTGTCGGCGCGCGAGGCGGCCGTTGCCGCTGTCTTTGGCGGGATTGGTTGTCCCAAGGCCGCGGAGCGCCGCGTGCCCATGGTCTGGCAGTCCTTTCAAGAGGGTCAGATGGTGTGGGAAAGCGAGCAAAAGACCATCTTTGCCCTGCCCAGTGACGGTCTGTGGCAACGGCATCCCGACCTGTGGCAGAGCGGCACACCCGAATCAGACCCCAGCCTGGTGGCACCGGAGGGCCTGCTGCAGCCGGTGCGTGGGTTTGGCAAAGTCTGGCGTGAATGGCTTGACGGACCAGTCGGTCCCCTTGCTTGGGCTACCGCAACCGAAACCAGCGTGGCAGGCAGCATCCAGGAGTGGGACGGTGGCCTGGTGCTGCGTGTGGCGGACGACACCCTTGCCTTGTACCACAGCGGTGAGTGGCGCAGCCAGTGAGATTTGCTCCCAGCCCCAACACGAGTTGAAAACTCAGCCAATCAGGTGTATAGTTAGGACTTGAAAAAGAATAACCTACCGCGATTTCCGGCCATTTTGCAGGAAGTTATTCAATTACAAGCCCTTAGGTTGCAACTGCTCGGCACCGTTCGCGGAATCGGCGGCTGAGCTGGCATGATTGTGCGGAGCATTTTGCGTCCGCTGCGACTTGGGGGCAAAGTCCCTGAATCAGGACAGCCATGCCCGAACCATCGCTCGCGCGGCTCGAGATGCTCTACCGCATCTCGTTATCGTTCAGCTCATCGCTTGACCTGGACACGGTGCTCAACCGGGTCATGGACGAGGTGATTGCCGCGACGCGCGCCGAGCGAGGGTTTCTCATGCTGCTGGACGCCGACGGGCGCCTCGCCTTCCGTTCGGCACGCGGCATGGACCAGCGCACCATCGATGAGCCGGAGTTCCAGGTTTCGCGCGGCGTGGTGGAGCGGGTGGCCCGTGAAGGCAAGCCGCTGCTGACGAGCAATGCCCAGAGTGACGCCTGGCTGGCGGGGCGGGCCAGTGTGATCAGCCTGGGCTTGCGGTCGATCCTCTGTGTGCCGCTGCACGTCAAAGAAGCCACCCTCGGCGTGATTTATGTCGACAACCGGCTGCAGGCGGGCATATTCACCCCCGATGACCTTGATCTCCTTGCGGCTATCGCCGCCAGCGCCGCCGTGGCCATCGAAAATGCGCGCCTCTACCAGGTCGCCGTCGAAAAAGGGCGCATGGAACGTGAGCTGCAGGTGGCGCGCGAGCTGCAGAGCAACCTGATGCCGCGCCAGACGCCGGTCGTTGCCGGCTGGGACGTGGCGGCCATCTGGCGGCCGGCGCACGAAGTCAGTGGCGATTTCTACGACTTCATCGACGTCGGGGACGCGGCGGGTCCGCAGTGGGGCATCGTCATTGCTGACGTATCGGACAAGGGCATGCCCGCTGCGCTCTTCATGGCGCTTACACGCAGCACCCTGCGTGCCAGCCTGACCCGCGCGATGACGCCTGCCGAGGGCATTCGCCTGGCCAACCGCCTCATCTGTGCCGACGCCGCCGACCACATGTTCGTCAGCCTGGCCTACCTTCAGTTTGCACCCGAGTCCGGTGCCATCACCTACGTCAACGCGGGCCACGATCCGCCGCTGGTCCTCAACCAGGCCACCCTCTATGGACTGCGCCGCACCGGGCCCATCCTGGGCTTCGACGAGAACACCGTGTATCACGAAGGTCAGCTGGCGCTGCAGGCCGGCGAGACCCTGGTGATGATTACCGATGGCGTGACCGATGCCCTGGACCAGGACGGTGAACCTTTCGGCCGCGACCGGCTGGTGGACGTTCTGCGTGCGCATGCGCAGCTGCCGGCGGCTGGCATCCTGGAAGCGATCGACCGTGCGCTCACGCAGCACATCGCAGGGGCCACGCCGTTCGATGACGTGACGGTGGTCGTGCTGCAGCGCCAGCCAGTGCCCGTGCAGGAAGCAGACGTGGTGACCGCTGTCTCATCGGGCATGCTTCCGAAACCGGCACCAGGAGGCGGCTCATGATCGGAACATGCCTCAACGAACGTTACCGTGTCGATGCCCAGGTAGGCACGGGTGGCATGGGCGCCATCTACCGCGGGCATGACGTCCTCCTGGGGCGCGACGTGGCGATCAAGGTGCTGTGGGCCGAGACCATTGGCGCTGAGACGCGTCATCGCCTGCTGAACGAAGCCCAGATAGCCGCCCAGCTCAACCACCCCAACATCGTGTCGGTGTACGATGCGGGCACGAGCGGCGACTCCTTTTTCATTATAATGGAGTTGGTGAGCGGTCGCTCGCTGCTCGAGTGCCTGCCCCTGCCCCTGCCTGACGTATTGGCAGTTACCCGGCAAATTTGTGCCGCGCTCGACCACGCCCACGCCCACGGCATCGTACACCGCGACCTCAAACCAGAAAACGTACTCATCACCGCGGCGGGTGTCGCCAAATTGACCGACTTTGGTCTGGCGCGCTCCGTGGCGTCGCGCCTCACCGCCGACGGCACGATTTCAGGCACCGTATTCTACATGGCACCCGAGCTGGCCATCGGGCAGACGTTCGACCATCGCGCCGATCTGTACGCCCTGGGTGTCATGCTGTATGAAATGACTACCGGGCGATTGCCCTTCACGGGGGACGACATCCTGGCGGTGATTTCGCAGCACCTGCACGCGCCTGTGGTGCCGCCGCGCAGCTACGCACCCGATCTCTTACCGCCACTGGAAGGCATCATCCTCAAGCTCCTGGCCAAAAACCCTGACGACCGTTTCACCAGTGCGCGCGCGGTCATCGAGAGCCTGGACAACATCACCGTACAGGATCAGGCCGCCTTCACGACCCTGGATGAACCGGTCACAGTGACGTTGGGCTTGCTCGACAGCCTGGTGCGTGGGCACCTGGTGGGGCGACGGGCCGAAATGAACCAGCTGCGCGAGCTCTGGCAGCACAGCCGCGAGGGTCACGGGCACCTGGTCTTGTTGTCTGGCGAACCGGGCATCGGCAAGACCCGCCTGGCCAACGAGATGATGGTTTATGCGCAGCTCAGCGGCGCCGTGGTATGGCGCGGCGGCTGTTACGAGTATGAGGCGTCAACCCCCTACCTGCCGTTCGTGGAGGCGCTGCGTTCGTGGGTCCATCAGCAGCCAGCAGAGACATTGCACGTGCAGTTCGAGTCGCTCGCCCCCGAGCTGGCCCGCCTGGCGCCCGAACTCGACACCAAAATTGGCCCGCTGCCGCCCAGTCCCGCCCTGCCGGCACCTGAGGCACGCCTGCGCTTGTTCGACTACGTGGCACGTTTGCTGCAGCGCCTGGCTGGCAGCCGCGGCATGCTGCTCTTCATCGATGACCTGCACTGGGCCGACCGCGACACGCTGGCGCTGATTCACTACCTGCTGCGCAATCTGCGCGGCGAGCCGCTGATGATCCTGGTCGCCTACCGTGACGTCGAGCTGGGTCGGGCACACCCCCTGGCCGAAACCCTGGTCCAGTGGCAGCGCGAGCGGCTGGCGCATCGCGTATCCCTGGGACGCCTGGCGGAAGATGACGTGGCAGTTTTGTTGGGCACGCTGTTTGGGCAGGAAACGATCTCGACCGACCTGACGGCCGCGGTATTTCGTGAAACCGAAGGCAACCCGTTTTTCGTCGAAGAAGTCGTCAAATCCCTGGTCGAACAGGGCCAGATCTTCCGGCGTGACGGGTCGTGGGCGCGCCAGGATGTCGCCGACCTGGTGATTCCGCAGAGCATCAAGGAGACCATTGGCCACCGCATCAGCCGGCTGACAGCCACCTGCGTCGACGTGCTGCACACCGCAGCGGTCATGGGGCGTAAGTTCGGTTACCGCGAACTGGCCGCAGCAGTGACGATGGGCGAAGATGCCCTGCTCGATGCGTTGGACGAGGCCAGTGGGGCACAGCTCCTGCAGGTGACCAGCGATGATGCGTACCTGTTCACGCACGACAAGATCCGTGAAGTGTTGTACGGCGAGTTGAACCCGATTCGCCGCCGGCGCATCCACCAGCGCATCGGCGAACGTCTGGAAGTGCTGGACCCCTCTGTCAGCAACGGATACGTCCAGGACCTGGCCTATCATTTTATCGAGAGCGGCGACTTGGTGCGCGGTCAGCGTTACGCCGTGCTGGCTGCGGAACGTGCAACGCGCGTCTTTGCCCACGATGAAGCCTTGCGTTATTACGAGCGGGCTGCCATGTGCGCCGAATCACTCGACCGGACGGCCGACCTCCTCGCCATCTACCAGGAAATGGGCCAGGTCAACATGCGTTCGGGGTTCGACGCGCGGGCGGCCGAGTTTTTCCAACGCGCCCTGGCGCTGGCTACCGATGGCGAACTGCGCGTCACGCTGCAGGCGCAGATTGGCATGGCGTATACGCAAGCTGGTGATGACCGTGGTGCACCCTACCTGCATGCCGCCCTGGCCGAGTTGGACCCGCAGCGCGAGCCGAACCAGCGGGCGCGTGCCCTCGCTAATTTGGCCCGTTTTCATCACTATCACAACGAATGGTCGCAAGCGATCGCCTACCTCGAAGAAGCGCGCCAGCTGGCCGACCCGCTGGGCAACGCGGACACCCTGGCACTCATCTACTTCAGTTTGTCGGGCGCCTATCAGCAGCTCGGTGAGATATCGCAGAGCATCAGTTGGGCGCAGCGCCTGGTGGAGCTGGGTCAGCGTGAGCGTTATCCACTGGCCGAGGCGTACGGCTACGAATTCCTGGCCGAGGACATGTACGTCCTGGCGCGTTGGGACGAGGCCCTCGACTATGCCGCGCGCGACCGGGCCATCGGCGAGAAGATCGGCGCCGTCGATCGTGTCGCGTGGGCGGAAGCCACGAATGCCCATGCCTACTCGGGTCGCGGTGACCTGGCCAGGGCACTGGCTGCGGCCAACCACGCCCACGCCTTAACCGAACGTACCGGGGATGCCCGGCTGGATGTCTTCGTGCGCAGCCATCGGTCCCACATCGCAGTGATGTTGGGTGACTTCGACCTGGCCGAAGCCGACGTGGCTTTTGCCCTGGGCCGGGCGCAGAGCACCGGCCAGCGCCAGCTCCTGAGATGGGCCTTCGGGGCCGCGGTTGAGCTGGCGATCTGGCAGCAGGCATGGGACCGTGCACTGGCCCTGATCAAAGAAAGCGAAGAACGCCTTGGCTGGGAGCCATATGCCTGGTATGCCGAGGTTTACCTGGCTCAAGGGGCAGTCGAAGCGCTGATCGAGGTCTTACGTCAGATGGACGACCTGGCGCACCAAAAGGATGACAACGCCCGCCCACGCGACTATTTCCGCTATTGGCTGATGAAGGGACGCCTGGCCGCGCTGCGCGGTGCCTGGGACGAGGCAATGCCAGCGTTTGCGACTGCTCTGGAAAACTTCGAAGCCCTTGGCTGCCGCCTCGAAGTGGCCGGCTTGCTGGTGTACCGCAGCGAGGCCTGGCAGGCGATGGGCGACCTGGCGGCGGCGCGCGCCGACCTGTTGCGCGCCGCAACCCTGTGCGACGACTGCGGCACGGCGTATATGGCTTCCAAGATTCGCGCCCGCCTCGATGCGCTGGTGTAAACAAGGCAACGTCCCCGGCACGGTCCACCCACATGCACCGATGAGCAAGCCGCATGCGGCCCGTGCCGGGGACGTTCGATAAGAAAGGATTTGCATGACTCAGCCGAAGAATTACCTGATGGATATGGACGGTGTATTGGTGCGCGGGCGCACGATGATTCCCGGCGCTGATGAATTCATCCAGCGCCTGCGTAACCGCGAGGCCAAATTCCTGGTATTGACCAACAACTCGCGTTACACGCCGCGTGACCTGGCGCATCGCCTGCGTAACAGTGGCCTGGACATTCCGCCCGAGTCGATTTTTACCTCGGCGCTGGCCACGGCGCGGTTCCTGGCCTCACAACGGCCGAACGGCACGGCCTACGTGGTTGGCGAAAGTGGGTTGACCCAGGCACTGTACGAAGTCGGTTACGTCGTCACCGACCAGGAACCCGACTATGTGGTGATAGGGGAAACCAGCGAGTTGAATTTTCGGCAGCTGACCAAAGCGGTGCGCCTGGTTTCGGCTGGTGCCCGCTTCGTGGGTACCAACCCCGATACGTCTGGACCCACGGAGCATGGGCCAGAACCGGGATGTGGCGCCATCGCAACCCTGATCGAGATGGCCACCGGCATCAAACCTTTTTTTGTCGGCAAACCGAACCCGCTCATGATGCGCACCGCGCTCAAGTACCTGGGCGTGCACTCGGCCGACACGATCATGATCGGCGATCGTATGGACACCGACATCGTCGCCGGCGTCGAAACCGGCCTGGAGACGATTCTGGTACTGACCGGGGTGACGCAGCGTGAAGATGTCGGACGTTTTCCCTATCGTCCGGTGCACGTGGTTGAGTCGGTCGCAGAGATTCCATTTTAGATTTTGGATTTTAGATTTTGGATTTTGGATTGGCGGAGGTTCGATTTTGGATTTTAGATTTTGGATTTTGGATTGGCGGAGGTTCGATTTTGGATTTTAGATTTTGGATTTTGGATTAGCGGAGGCGGCTGCGGTCGCGGTAGGTGGGGGAGCGTCGTTCGAGCCAGCCGATGAAGATCGAGAGGGTGATGGTCATTACCAGGTAGAGAAATGCGACGACGTTGAAGGTGTCGAAGAAGCGGAAGGTGCTCGAGGCGTAGGTTTTGCCCAGCAGCGTGATGTCCTGCACGCCAAGCACCGAGACGAGGGATGAGTCCTTGAGCATGGCGATGAAGTCGTTGCCCAGGGGTGGCAGTACACGACGGACCGCCTGCGGGAGGATGACGTAACGCATGGCCTGCCACGCTGACAGCCCCAGGCTGCGCGCCGCTTCCACCTGGCCGCGGTCGATCGATTCGATGCCGGCGCGAAAGATCTCGGCGATGAACGCGCTGTACCCGATCGTCAACGCCAGGATCGCGCGGGCCGTGAAGCTCATGTCACGCACACTCAGATCGACCAGCCACTGCATGGGCAGACCGATGCTCACGAGCCAGGCCCCGAACTGGTTGAGCAGGTCGATCAGCCCCGGCGCCCCCACAAATGCAATGTAATACAGGATGACCAGCATCGGCACGCCGCGCACGATCTCGGTGTAGAATGTGGCGGCCTCACGCACCACGCGGCTGGACGATACGCGCGCCAGCGCAACCCCCAGGCCAAAAACCAGCGACAGCGCATAAGCTATCAGCGTCACATAGATGGTCACGACCATGCCGCTGACGATGGCCGCAAAAATCACCTGGTAACCCGCGTCGGTGCTGATGCCCCACAGGATCAGGATGGCCAGCAGAATGGCGACCAGCAGCCAGTAGGGCAGTCGGGTCAGGCGCTCACTCCAGGGGATGATTTTGGCTTTGTGGGTAGGTTCCATGGTGATTTTGGATTTTGGATTTTGGATTTTGGATTGGATTTTGGATTGGATTTTGGATGGAGACTTCCGAAGTCGTCCAGACTTCGGAAGTCTCGGTTTTCAGTTGCTGCTGGTGTTGTAGAGGAAGAACCAGCGATTGTTCAGGAAGTCGAGATAACCGTCCTGGAGCAGCGAGTCGATGGCGGCATCGAACGGTTCGACGAGGTCACTGCCGGGGGTGAAGATGAAGCCGAAGTCTTCACCGGCGAGGGGGTCGCCCACGATCTTG
>CAYUCC010000020.1:0-72010 GCA_964443225.1 uncultured Anaerolineae bacterium | reverse complement strand
CAGCGCCAGGCGACGAAGGACGCCGGCCGCATTGCCGGGCTCGACGTCAAACGCATCATCAACGAACCGACGGCGGCCGCGCTGGCGTACGGTCTCGATAAGAAGGAAAACGAAACCATCCTGGTGTTCGACCTGGGTGGCGGTACGTTCGACGTCTCGGTGCTCGAAGTGGGCGACGGTGTCATCGAGGTCAAATCGACCAACGGCGATACCCACCTGGGCGGCGATGACTGGGACCAGCGCATCGTCAACTGGGTGGCCGACGAGTTCCGCCGTGAACAGGGCATCGACCTGCGCCAGGACCGCCAGGCTTTGCAGCGCCTGAAGGAAGCCGCCGAAAAGGCCAAGATCGAGCTGTCGACTGTCATGGAGACCGAACTCAATCTGCCGTTCGTCACGGCCGATGCCAGCGGTCCCAAACACCTGCAGATGAAACTGACACGGGCGAAGTTCGAGCAGCTGACCACCGACCTGGTTGAGCGCTGCGTGACGCCGTTCAAGCAGGCGCTGAAAGACGCCCGCCTGGAAGCCGCACAGCTCGACGAAGTCGTGCTGGTGGGTGGTGCCACCCGCATGCCGATGGTGCAGGAGATGGTGCGCAAGCTGACGCAGGGCAAAGAGCCGCACAAGGGTGTCAATCCCGACGAGGTGGTGGCGATTGGGGCGGCACTGCAGGGCGGCGTGTTGGGCGGCCAGGTCAAAGACGTGCTGCTGCTGGACGTGACCCCGCTGAGCCTGGGGATCGAGACCCTGGGCAGCGTGATGACGCCGCTGATCGAGCGCAACACGACGATCCCGGTGCGCAAGAGCCAGGTCTTCAGCACCGCCGAGGACGGCCAGACCGCGGTGACGATTCACGTGCTGCAGGGCGAGCGCACGGTGGCAAGCGACAACATGAGCCTGGGGATGTTCAACCTGGAAGGCATTCCACCGGCGCCGCGCGGTATGCCGCAGATCGAGGTGTCTTTCGACATCGACGCCAACGGCATCCTGAACGTGACGGCGCGTGACAAGGCGACCGCCAAAGAGCAGTCGATCCGCATCACCGCCTCGACGAACCTGAAGAAGGACGACGTCGAGCGTATGGTGCGCGAAGCCGAACGCAACGCCGCCGCCGACAAACGCCGCAAGGAGCTGATCGAGGCACGCAACAACGCCGATGCCGTGATCTATGCCACCGAAAAAGCGCTGAAGGATTTGGGTGACAAGGTGCCGGCCAGTGACCGGCGTCACATCGAAGACCAGGCGGCCGAGCTGCGTAAGGTGGTCAAGGGTGAAGATATCACCGCCATCCAGCAGGCAACCGAGCGGCTGCAGCAGGCGAGTTACGCCTTATCACAGCAGCTGTACCAGTCGCAGACGAATGGGGGCAATGGCGGTAACGGTCACGATTACGGCCAGGCGACCCCGTCCGGTGACGAAGAGGTCATCGACGGGGAATTCCGGCCCGTGTAACCAGGTTGGCCGGGGGTGCACGGCAAAAAAGAACGGGACGGCAAGACCGTCCCGTTCTTTTGTATCAAACCGGCTGGTAGATCAGGCGCGGCGGCGCACAACGGCGTAACCGGCAGCCAGGGCACCGCTGGCCAGGGCCAGCAGCGGCAGCAGGCTGCCACCCGCCACAGCACTCACACCCGACAGCGTTACGGCCGTCGGCGGTGTGCCGGTGTAGGAGAAGGTGTCGATGCCGATGTAGTCGGAGTTAGCGCCAGAGGGACCACCGTTGGTCACGAAGTAGCGGAACGCCACGCGGCCCTGGGTCGGCGCCGGCACCTGGGCCGCGGTCAGGGTGATCGTGTACTCGGTCCAGGTCTCTGGGTAACCGCCCTGCACCAGGGTCGGGTTGATTTCAGCCAGAACCGTGGTGAAGTCACCGACACTGGTAGCCGTGGCACCGACGTTGGTGCTGCTGCCATTGAGGCTCATGCGTACTTCGAGACGGTCCGGATAGATGCTGCCCGGCACGGTTTGGGTCCAGAACTTGATCGTGTCGCCGGCTTCCAGCGTCACCGCCGGGGTCATCATCCAGTTGCTGATCGTGCCCGTGCCGCTGGTGTTATTGAAGTTGGCCCCGATGTAGGACGTCGTCGAGCCAGCCTGTGCAGGAAACACGGTGTCATTGCCCTGGAACCAATCGGTCAAGCCGAGCGGACTGCTGTTGTTCTGGAACGCCCAGCCCATGCCCGGCAGGGTGGTGATGTCTTCGAAACCCTCGGAGAAGCTGCCGCCCATGGGTGGGACGTTGAGCGAGATCGTCGACGGCAGCTGGGCACCGTCGCCGGCACCAGCCTTGACCGGCCCATCGGCCGCGGCGACACCCAACGCTGACAGCATCAGGGCAAAAACAACGACCAACAGAACGAACGCGAAGCGAGGTCGTGCGTGCATATGAAGCTCCTTTCCAAAAGCCTGAGAGTAGGGAAACATACGGTGTGCCTGGACCCGTTGAACAGGCACGTTGACAAGGGTTGAACCACATCGGGGACAGGCATCAAGGAAAAAATGCCCTGCGCTATTATAAACCGTGATGGTGCGTACTGCAAAAAAGTGACAGTATGGTATAATCCGACTCAGTGGCCAGCATGTTCGGCATGCGTACGAAGGAGAATCTAACGATGTTCTTTTATTGGGATCCACTCTATTTTCTGTTCGTGATTCCGCCTCTGATCCTGGGTCTCTACGCCCAGTTCAAGGTCAAAAGCGCGTTTGGTAAGTATTCGAAAGTGATGACGACGCGTGGAATGACGGGTGCGCAGGTGGCGCAGTCGATCTTGCGCGCCAACGGCCTGTTCGACGTCACCGTCGAACAGACGCAGGGTTTGTTATCGGACCACTACGATCCGCGCCACCGCCGTCTCCGCCTGTCACCGAACGTCTACGGCACCGCCTCGGTGGCCGCTGCGGGCGTGGCTGCTCACGAGACGGGGCACGCGCTGCAGCACAGCCAGGGTTACGCCCCCTTGCAGCTGCGCAGTGCCCTGGTGCCCGCCGTGCAGTTTTCTTCCTGGTTGGGGCCGATTCTCTTCATCGTCGGTTTTTTGATGATGCGGTGGATCGAAGGTGACTTTGGATTCTACGTGGCGCTGGGTGGCCTCGTCTTTTTTGGCCTGGCAGCCCTCTTTGCCGTGATCACGCTGCCGGTTGAGTTCGATGCCAGCAACCGCGCCAAACGTCTCCTGGTCAGCGAGATGATCCTTGACCAAAGCGAAATGACCGGCGTGAATGCCATGCTCAATGCCGCGGCCCTGACCTACGTGGCCGCCGCGGTTCAGGCGGTGCTGCAGATGCTGTATTACGCGTTCATCCTGCTGGGACGGCGGCGCAGCTGAGTCACAAGCCGTGCGGTTTGCGCCAAAAAAATGACCCAGGGCTCTTGAAGAAAGGAACAACAGACAGGCATGGATAGTTCGAATCGTAATGTTTGGCTGACAGTGGGTGGTGTGGCAATCGTTTTGATCGTGATTTGTCTCTGTGTTGTGATGGTTTCGGCGGGCTTCACCATGATGCGCAGCGTCACGACCCAGGTCAGCAGCGATCAGGCACCAGAATTCGCCGAACCGGTCGTTCGCGCAACGGTGGTACCGGCGCGACCCACACCCGCAGCACCTCGGGCCCTGATCCAGATCGAACCGGGCAGCGACTTCGAGACCGAAGTGCTCATGGCGATCTACGAGCAGGTCAACCCGTCAGTGGTGAATATCACCCTGTATGGGAGGGTGGGCGACCAGACGATACCAGGCATTCCGATGCCCACACCAGAAAATCCTGACGAGCTCGTGCCGATTGGGCAGGGTTCAGGCTTTGTGTGGGATGCCGACGGACACATCGTGACCAACGCCCACGTCGTGGCCGACGCCGACGAAGTTCAGGTCACCTTTGCCGATGGGACGTACGCGGTTGCCCAGGTCGTGGGCAGCGATCCCGACTCGGACCTGGCGGTGGTGAAGGTGGATCCAGGGCTTGTCGCCTTGAATCCCATCACGCGCGGCAACATGGACGAAGTGCGCGTCGGGCAGCGTGCGATTGCCATCGGTAACCCCTTCGGTTATGCCAACACCATGACCCAGGGCATCATCAGCGCAATCGGACGCACGATTTCATCGCTGACCGCCTTCAATATTCCCAGCGTCATCCAGACTGACGCACCAATCAATCCGGGCAACTCCGGCGGACCGCTGCTGAACGCGCTCGGCGAAGTGATTGGCGTCAACGCCCAGATCGAAACGGGTGGCACCAGCCGCGCCAATTCGGGCGTGGGGTTTGCAATTCCGGTCTCGATTGTGGAACGCGTCATCCCCTCCCTGATCGATGCAGGGGTCTACCGGCACAGCTTCCTGGGCCTGACTGGCTCGACCTTCACGCCGTTCTGCGCCGATGAACTGGGCCTCGATCCCCAACTGCGCGGTGCGTATGTGCAGGAGGTGGTCGATGGCGGTCCATCCGATGACGCCGGTCTGCGTGGTGGGTCGCAGGCAACCGATTCGCTCGTCTGCCCGGCGCAGGCGGGCGGTGACCTGATTACGGCCATCGAGGACCAGCCGGTCACCCGCTTCGACGACCTGTTGGTCTATCTGGAGCTGCGCGCCAACCCCGGCGACACGGTGACCCTGACGGTGCTGCGCGATGGGGAAGAGATGCAGATTCCGGTCGAGTTGGGACGCCGGCCAACGCGTACGGAGTAGGTCACACGACAGCACGCACGCGAAGACGCGAAGAGGAACAGGTTCTCAAACCGTACCTTCTTCGCGTCTTCGCGTGAGAAAATCCGTGCGCCTTCGTGCCCAAACCACCTAAGCGAGGCGTGAACGCAGCCAGTCTACCAGTTCAGGCTGGGCAACCTGCACCTGCACACTGCTGGCCAGGTCACGCACCGTCACCACGCCGGCAGCCAGCTCATCGTCACCCAGGATCAAGGCGAAACGGGCGTGTGCGTGGTCGGCCTGTTTGAGCTGCGCCTTGAGGCTGCTGCGGTATGGGAGCAGCGTGCCGATTCCGGCACGGCGCAGGGTTTGCTGCAAAACGAACGCAGCCTCTTTGGCCGCAGGACCCCGATAGGCCAGCATGACCGTCGGTGCCGGCAGCGGCGGGACCGTCAGGTGCTGCGCCTCCATCGCCAGGATGATGCGCTCGATACCGGAGCCGAAACCAACGCCGGGTGTGGGCGGTCCGCCCAATTCTTCGGCCAGGCCGTCGTAACGACCACCGCCGCACACGGCGGCCTGTGACCCAATGTCCTGGGCCCACACCTCGAACACCGTTTTGACGTAGTAGTCGAGGCCGCGCACCAGGCGCGGATTGACGGTGTAGGGCCGCTGCAGTGCATCGAGATAACGACGCAGGGCCGCAAAGTGGCTGCGGCAGTCATCGCACAGGTAGTCGTGAATTAGCGGTGCCGCCTCCAGCAGGGACGCCATCTCCGGATCCTTCGAGTCGAGCAGGCGCAGCGGGTTGCGGGCCAGGCGCGTACGATCGGTTTCGGACAGCTGCTCGCGCAGCGGCGTGAAATAGGCACGCAGCGCGTCGACGAACGCCGGCCGACAGGTGCGACAGCCGGTGCTGTTGATCATGAACGACAGATCACTGAAACCGAGCGCGGCGTACAGGTCCCAGGCAATACTCATCACCTCGACGTCGATGCCGGGGTCCTCTTCGCCCAGGGCTTCGACGTTGAACTGGTAGTGGATCCGGTAACGCCCGGCCTGCGGCTTTTCCTGGCGGAAGATCGGGCCGACGGCATACAAGCGCACCGGCGATGGGCGCGTGTGCATGCCATTTTCCACGTAGGCGCGCAGAATACCCGCCGTGAACTCGGGCCGCAGCGTCAACTCTTCGCCACCCTTGTCCAGGAACGAATACATCTCCTTCTGCACCACCAGGTCCGATCCTTCACCCACGCCGCGCGCAAACAGCTGCGTCTGTTCGAAGATCGGCGTTTCGATCGGCTCGAATCCGTAGAGCTGCGTGATGCGCTGGATGTGACCGATGACATGGCGCCAGTAGGGCCAGGCCTCGGGCAGAATGTCGTTGGTTCCTTTGGGTGCGTTGTAGGTCATGTTCGTCCATTCCCGTTCGTTCCAATAAAGGCCCGCTGCGCGAGGCCCAGGTGATGTGCCATCCGGGCCATTGTAACCGGCCCGGCGCAGACGTGCAAACCCGCCCATACGATTTAACCCCACTTTGACATCCTATCCCCTTCATGGTATCATAAGACCGCTTTTCTTAGCACTCTCATACAGAGAGTGCTAAGGGCTTGTAGAAAGGGAATTCACCGTGATTTACGGCGAATTCCGGCCATTTTGCAGAAAGTGATCCCTTTGCAGGCCTAAAAGCGAACGTGAGGACCGATCAGGATCATGGTTGACGAACTGAGCGCACGCAGGCAAATTGTATTGGGGTTGGTGGTACGCGAATACATCGCGCGTGGCACCCCGGTTGGCTCGCGTGCGGTCCTTGATTTGTACGATCTCGGTATCAGTCCCGCCACGGTGCGCAACGAGATGGCTGTCCTGGAGGAGCTGGGGTATCTGACGCACCCGCACACCTCGGCGGGGCGCATGCCGACCGAAGAAGGGTACCGTTATTTCGTCGAGCACCTGCTCGGTGATACGATGCTGCCTTCCGAGGATCGGCTGCAGATCAGTCACCAGTTTGGGCAGGCGCGGGCCGAGCTGGATCAGTGGGTTCAGCTGGCGGTTGCGGTGTTGGCCCATACGGTGCGCAACGTGGCCCTGGCCACACCGCCCAAGGCGCCAAGCAGCCGGCTCAAGCGTGTGGAGTTGATCGAAATTCGGGATGGCATCGTGCTGATGGTGCTGGTCACGCAGGAGGGCAGTGTCAAACAGCAGATGTTGAACCTGCCGGTCACGGCCGATGAGCTGCAGCGTTTGAGCAACGAGCTGAACGAGCATCTGGCGGGGCGGACCAGCGAACAAATCAGTGGCCAGACGACGGCGTGGAGCCCGCTGGCGCGGGATATTGTCGAACTGATCGGTTCCGTGATGTCACGCCTGGATATGCCCGCCAATGAGATTTATCGCGAAGGCTTGAGTCATGCACTGACCGAGCCCGAATTTGCCGAGGGAGACATGATCCGCCGCGTTGTCGAGATCATCGAGACGCGGCCGCTGCTGGAGACGATTCTGACCGAAACGCGTGCCACCGACGGTGTGCAGGTGATTATCGGTGGTGAGGGCCGCTGGCGGGAGCTGAACAATATCAGCCTGGTGCTGTCTCGTTATGGCGTCGATGAAGGGGCCAGCGGTGTATTGGGTGTGTTGGGGCCGCTGCGTATGCCGTATGGGCGCACGATTTCAGCGGTACGTTATGTGTCGACCTTGATGAGTGAGCTGCTGCGCGAGTTTTATGGCTGAGCGTAGAGCCTATCCGAATAACTCCCCTCAGTCGCCTTATTGAGGCCAAAATCGGGTTATTCGGATAGGCTCTTAGAGTATTGGAAAGCAGCAGCTCGATCTGAGCGATCCATCGATACTTGCAGGAGGCGTTTGTTTCATATGATGAACGATGTAACACAAGATAAAACACAAGATCCCAGTACCGCAGAAACCGAGGAACATTTGACCGGTGATGTGATGAGTAGTGAAGAAGTCGCGGCGTCGTCGGCCGAAGATCAGCTGCTGGCGGTACAGACCGCGCTCGACACGGCGTTGGCTGAAACGGCCGATTACAAAGACCGCTGGTTACGTGCCAGCGCCGAGAGCCAGAACATCCGCCGGCGCGCCGAGCGCGAACGTTCCGAGCTGATCCTGGGGGCCAACGAACGCCTGCTGCAGCGTTTCCTGCCAGTGGTCGACGATTTCGACCTGGCGTTTGCCCACGTGCCGCCTGACCTGGACGAGCAGAATCAAAACTGGGTGGACGGTTTTTTGCTCATCCAGCGTAAGCTGCAGTCGATCCTGGCCAGCGAAGGGGTTGCTGCCATCGAGACCGCCGGCATGGCGTTCGATCCCACGCGTCACGAAGCGGTAACGTACGAACTGGCCGAGGGATTCGACGAGAATCAAATCATCGCGGAAGTACGTAAAGGGTACTTGTTGGGCGAGCGGGTATTACGACCGGCTATGGTGCGCGTGGCGCGGGCTGTTTAGCCGGCACGGTGAATAATCAAGACGGACTCTAACAGCCCGTGAAAACAAGAATGATAAGGAGCAATTATGGGTAAAATTATCGGCATCGATTTGGGCACAACAAACTCCGTGGTCGCCGTCATGGAAGGCGGCGAACCGGTCGTTATTCCGAGCGTAGAAGGATCGCGCCTGATTCCGTCCGTGGTGGCGGTCAATTCCAAAACCGGCGAGCGTCTCGTGGGTCAGGTGGCACGCCGTCAGGGAATCACCAACCCCGACAATACCGTCTTCTCCGTGAAGCGCCTCATGGGGCGCAAATACAGCGATGGCATGGTCCAGAAGGCGCGCCAGCTCCTTCCCTACAAGATCGTCGACAAGTCCAACGGTGATGCCTGGGTCGAAATGGGCGGACGCGAGTACTCGCCGCCCGAGATTTCGGCCATGATTCTGCAGAAGCTGAAGGCTGATGCGGAAGCCTACCTGGGCGAACCGGTCACAGAGGCGGTCATCACGGTGCCGGCCTACTTCAACGACTCCCAACGTCAGGCCACCAAGGACGCCGGCAAAATCGCCGGCCTCGACGTCAAACGTATCATCAACGAGCCCACAGCATCGTCCCTTGCCTACGGTCTGGAGAAAAAAAAGGACGAGCAGATCGCCGTCTATGACCTGGGCGGCGGCACGTTCGATATTTCGATTCTGGACGTGGGTGATGGGGTCTTCGAAGTGCTTTCCACCAATGGCGATACGTTCCTGGGTGGGGATGACTTCGATCAGGTCGTCATCGACTGGATTGCCGACGAATTCCGTAAGGAACAGGGCATCGACCTGCGCCAGGACCGCATGGCCCTGCAGCGTCTGAAGGAAGCGGCCGAAAAAGCCAAAATCGAACTCTCGACCGTCATGCAGACCGAGATCAATCTGCCGTTCATCACCGCCGATGCCAGTGGCCCCAAACACCTGTCGATGGTGCTCTCGCGTGCCAAACTGGAGCAGCTGACCGAGAGCCTGGTCAAACGTACGCTCGGCCCCGTGCAGGATGCGCTCAAAGATGCCAAACTTACCGTCGCCGACATCGACGAGGTCGTGTTGGTCGGTGGCATGACGCGTATGCCGGCGGTGCAGGAGGCGGTCCGCAAACTGTTTGGCAAAGAACCGCACAAGGGCGTCAACCCGGACGAAGTGGTAGCCCTGGGCGCCGCCATCCAGGCCGGCGTACTCAAAGGTGACGTCAAGGACGTCGTGCTGCTCGACGTTACCCCGCTCACGCTGGGCATCGAAACCCTGGGTGGTGTGATGACACCGCTGATCGAGCGAAATTCGACGATTCCGACCAAAAAGAGCCAGATCTTCTCGACGGCGTCGGATATGCAGACCAGCGTCGATATCAAGGTTTTCCAGGGCGAACGTCCCATGGCATCCGACAACAAGATGCTGGGCAATTTCATCCTGGATGGGATTCCGCCGGCGCCGCGCGGCATGCCCCAAATCGAGGTCTCGTTCGACATCGATGCGGACGGTATTTTGCACGTTTCCGCTAAGGACAAAGCCACGGCGCGCGAACAGGCAATTCGCATCACCGCGTCCAGCGGTCTCAGCCAGGGCGAAATCGACCGCATGGTCAAGGATTCGGAGCGTTTCCGTGCCGAGGACGAACGACGCAAGGACGAGGTGGAGGCACGCAATCACGCCGACAATGCGGCGTACCAGGTCGATAAATTCGTGCGTGAGTCGGGCGATCACCTGACCGCGGATGACAAATCCCTGCTCGAGGGCAAGATCAGTGCCGTACGCTCGGCACTGCAGGGTACCGACGCCGCCCTCATGCGCAGCACGACCGATGACCTGATGCAGGCCTGGCAGCAGATTGGCACGCGCATGCAGCAAGCCGCGGGCAGCCAGGCAGGACCGCAGCCTGGGCCGGAGGAGGGCGGTGCCGCGCCGAACAGCGATGAAGACGTGATCGACGGCGAATTCAGGCAGGTGTGACGATTTTGGATTTTGGATTTTAGATTTTGGATTGGGGATTTTAGATTTTGGATTGGGGATTTTAGATTTTGGATTTGGGACCCGCTTCTTTAGGGAGGCGGGTTTCTAATTTCTTTGACAGTTGAATATTTCGGTGCTACACTGTCGCTAACTGGTGCCTGGAGCCTGGAATAATTGTGACCACGCATGTCGTACAAGTGAGCCCCCAGAGTGCGGCACAACCATCGGGACTGCGGCCCATCGATGTGCGGCGGGACCTGGGGGAGGTTGCCGATCTCATCGGTGATGCGTTTGCCGATGAGCTGGACCAGGGTGGTCTGAGCGCACTGCGCGAGATGCGTACCTTGGGACAGATGGGCCCGTTTACCCAGTTTTTGAGCCGTGTCAGCACCGATTTTTACGACATGCTCGGTGGGTTCGTTTGGATCGAAGACGGCCACGTGATTGGCAATATCACGGTTCAGCGCGTCGATACCTACGGCCAGCGTTGGGCCATAGCCAACGTGGCGGTAGCACCGCCGTTCCGTGGTCGCGGGATAAGCCGCAAGCTGATGGCCGCTGCGCTCGAGTATATCGAAGGACGCAGTGGAAAATGGGCCGTGCTGCAGGTGCGCGAAAACAACCCCATTGCACGCGGTCTCTACGATCGTATGGGGTTCGAGACGCTGGGTGGGACGGGTGAATACTGCCTGGACCGCATGCCGGCACCATTGAATGACTCAGCGCTGCCGCTGCGTCCGCTGCACAACCACGAGTGGCACGCGGCCTATGAGCTGGCAGTCGCAAATACACCCAGCCTCATGCAGTGGTGGCAGCCCGTGCGTGCCGATGACTTCCAGATGGTCCTTGAGCGTCGCGTGCAGGAATCTTTCCTGCGCCTGGTTGGCCATTCCCGTGTCCTGCGCCTGGCTCTCCCCGCCGCCGAAAGCGGCCGCCCGCTCGATGCGGTCACGATTGTGCGTGCGACACGCTGGCAGGGTCATCATACGCTGAGTCTGTATGTCCATCCCGAACGCCACGGCGCACTCGAAGTCATGCTGGTGGACAGTGCGCTGCAAACCCTTCAGCACTACCCCATCTTCCCCGTTGCGACGAAAGTGCAGGCCACCCATTCGCAGGCAGTTGCAGCGCTACGCAGCGCCGGCTTCCGCGAAATCAAAACTCTGCTCACCATGCGCAAACGTCTCTGATTCAGGAGATGTGTGCCACTTCTGGATGGACGCTGCGCTCAGGACCGGTAAAAGAATAACTTCCGGCATTATGGCTGGAATTCGCTGCTCCGAAGGCGGTGGCGGTTGCATTTCGACAATTGACAGTCAACAAAAGGTTGGGGTATACTTGCAGCAACCAGTGTGCCGGCGCAGGGAAGCTGTTCGGTGTGTTGAGTACCGACATCAGGGCAACCTTGCCGAAGATGTTCCCTGCGCCGGCAATAGGTGATTGGAATGCCACCATCGCTCGATGAAGCTTGCGCTCGTGTGCAAGCGGCGATCCGCGCTCAGAACGAGGCAGAATCGACACCACAAACGATTCTGGCCCTGTTGGCCCTTGACGCCAGCATAAACGATCTACTCGCTGCGCGTCTTGCGGCGATGGAAATGTTGCCACCCGCCCAGCAGACGCGCCCGGCCGGTGGTGGGGATCTCCCCATCGCCGAGCTGCATCAGGCGGTACTGGCGGCTGGTTTGCTCGATGCAAGCCAGGTGAACGGCCTGCAAGCGCTCCACCAACGTGCACACGTCGTGGTACACCTGCCGGCCGCGCTGACACCCGATGAGATTTTGCGCGGTACGCACGATGATGCCGAGGTGACCGCCGACCTGCTCCCCGTGCTGTGTGATGGCACGCCACCCCCCGTGCACTGGCCGATCTATCACGCCCAGGCCGAGCCGCCGCCGACCGACGTGGTTCAGCTGCAGCAGGAACTACAGCGCACACGTCAGCGTACGATTGAGCTGGAGCAGAATACACAACGCCTGTCACGCGCCCTGGCAGCGGCCAACAACGAGGTCGACCGCCTGCGCTCGCTGCTGAACAAACCCACGGTGGCCGCCGAAACGCAGCCAGCGTGGCAAGTAGGCTTGCGCACCGTGCTGTGGGGGCTGCTGCTGCTGATTTTGGGGATTGCGGCCTACTTCCTGGCTCGCGCCGCCCTCGGCTTGCCCTGGCCCTGGTTTTTTGTGGCGTTCCTGATCCTGGTGGCAGTCCCGCTGGGCCTGTATTTTGGTCTGCGCGACATCGGTCGCGGCGGACGACGGCTCAGTGTCGACCGCATTATCGGGTACGCCGCTGTGCTGCTCGTGGTTGCAGTCCTGGTGTTTGCGCTGTTCGACCGGTCGGAAGGCACCTATGCCCAACGCATCGGTGCCGTGACGACGCGCTGGGCTGCGGGCGCTCTGCAGTCGCCGGTGACGTTGGTACGGGCCGTGCTGGCGGCACCCCAGCCATTCCTGGCGGCGCTGCGCGGCCGCTCTTCGGTGGACGACACACCCGACGTGACACCCACGGTGATCGTGGCAGCGCCCGTCATCACCGCGACGCCGGCCATCGAACTGCTGCCGACGGCCACGCTGACGCCAACGGTCGTGCCAACGGTACCTGTCACGGTGACGGCAGCGCCCACGACGACGGTTGGTATCCAGGTTGGGGGACAAGTCAGAGTCACCGGGACTCAATTTCTCAACGCCCGGCGCGGTCCGGGACTGAATTTTCAATTGGTGACCCGATTCGACGAAAATGCCATCCTGACGGTTGTGCAGGGACCGGTGGCGGCAAACGATTATCAGTGGTGGGAAGTCAAAAACGATGAAGGGCAGGGGTGGTGCGCCGATGAGTGGCTGCAGCCTGTGCCCGCCAGTCCATAGCAGAAGATTGGGCGTCGCAACAGTGTTCAGTGCAGACGCCGAACTTGGGGGAAGGAGGCCTCGTTTGAGTAAGGTTGTTGCATTGATTATGGCCGGCGGTGAAGGGACCCGCTTGAGCGTGCTCTCGGAGCAGCGCGCCAAACCTTCGGTGCCGTTTGCCGGCAAGTACCGTGTGATCGATTTTACCCTCTCGAACTGTGTCAATTCGGGCATCTACAATGTGGCGGTGCTGACCCAATACCGGCCGCACTCGCTGAACGACCACATTGGCATTGGCAAACCGTGGGACCTGGACCGCAACCGCGGCGGCGTGCGCCTACTGCAGCCGTACAAGGGACGGCGGGCGGAAGACTGGTACAAAGGGACCGCCGATGCGGTATACCAAAACCTGGGATACCTCGACGATACCGATGCCGACGTGGTCCTGGTTTTGTCCGGTGACCACATCTACAAAATGGACTACGGTCCCATGTTGGCGTTCCACCGCGAAGTGGGCGCCGCCATGACGGTCGCGGTCATGAATGTGCCCCTCGAAGAGACCGACCGCTTTGGCATCATGACCGTCGACGAAAATCAACGGATAGTCGAGTTCTCGGAAAAACCCAAGGCACGCGACAAAGGCACGCTCGCCTCGATGGGCATTTACGTGTTCGATCGCGAAATCCTCGAGGCACGCCTGCGCCGTGAAGCCAGCAAAGAATCCAATCTCGACTTTGGCAAACACGTGATCCCGGGTCTGATCGGGGACGAGCCGGTGTACGCCTACCCATTCGAGGGATATTGGGTCGATGTGGGAACGGTCGATTCGTATTGGGAAACCAACCTGGCCCTGCTCGAAGACGAACCGGCACTCAATCTGTATGACACGTCCTGGATCATTCACACACGCAGCGAGGAACGACAGCCAGCCAAAATTGGCCTGCAGGCACGGGTTACCAAGAGCCTGGTGTGCAACGGATGCAACGTGCGCGGGCAGGTCGAACATTCGGTGCTGTCACCCGGCGTGTACGTGGCACCAGGGGCGATCGTGCGCGACTCGATCATCATGAACGACACCTACGTCGGCCCCGGAGCGATTGTCGACAAAGCGATCATCGACAAGAACGTATGGATCAGCGCCGGTGCCATCGTTGGTGACGGTGACGACAGTCCGCCCAACACCCGTGAGCCTGAAAAATTGTATTCCGGCATCACCCTCGTCGGTAAAGGGGCACGTATCCCACCCAACATTCGCATCGGCCGCAATGTGCTCATCAACAGCAACTGCGATGAATCGGCATTTCCCGAACACGACGTGGCTAGCGGCGAGACGATTGGTTGAACACCATGGGGAAAATAGGAAGGGCAGCATGAGAGTTCTCGCCATGATCATGGCCGGCGGCGAAAGTCCGGCCCTCAGTATTTTGACGGCCCTGCGCGCCGAGCCGGCCGTTCCCTTTGCGGGCAAGTTTCGCATTGTCGACTTCGTCCTGTCCAACTGCGTGAATTCGGATATCTACAACGTGGCCGTCCTGACCCAGTACGAACCGCGGGCCTTGATCGAACACATTGCCCTGGGTAAACCGTGGGACCTCGACCGCGCCGCGGGGGGTGTGCGTGTCCTCCAGCCATACCCCACCAAAACGGGGGGTGGCTGGCAGCGCGGCACCGCCGACGCCATCCGCAACAACCTGGACTATATCCGCGAGATCAACGTCGACACCGTGCTGATCCTGGCCGGCGATCACGTCTACAAAATGGATTACCGCAAGCTGCTCAACTACCACGCCCAGGTCGATGCCGACGTGACGGTGCCGGTGCGTGAAGTGAGCCCGTTCGATGCTTACCGCTTTGGCATGGTCAAGATGGAAACCGACGGGCGGATCAGCGTCTTTGAGGAAAAACCCCGTCGCACGCGCAGCACCCTGGCTTCGATGGGCATTTACGCCTTCAAACGCGACGTGCTGGTCAATTGGCTGACCAAAGAAGGTAAGGATCAGGTCGATTTTGGCCGCGAGGTGATGCCCAGCCTGGTCAAACGGCGGCGTGTGTATGCCTTCGGCTACGACGGCTATTGGGTCGACATCGGGACCGTCCAGGCGTATTGGGAGGCCAACATGGCCCTGCTCGCCGAAACGCCGGCGCTCGAACTGGATGATCCACGCTGGGTCATACACACGCGCAGCGAAGAACGACCGCCAGCCTGGATCGGCCCCGCCGCCAGTGTCGACGGTAACCTGCTCACCGACGGCTGCCGCATCGAAGGACGGGTCGTGCGCTCGGTGATCTCACCGGGTGTGGTGGTGGCACGCGGCGCCCTGGTCCGTGATTCGATCATTCTGACCGACACCGTGATCGGGGAGGGAGCCACCGTCGATCGGGCCATCATCGACAAAAAAGTCGTGGTTGGCGAAAATGCGCAAATTGGCGTGGGTGACGACAACACGCCCAACCGCCGCGAGCCTTCACGCATCAACACCGGGCTGACCCTGATCGGCAAGGGCAGCCGTATCCCCGCCAACGTTCGTATCGGCCGAAACTGTGTCATCGGCGTCCACCGGTCGCCCAAGGATTTTGCCAATGGCACTGTGCCCAGCGGCGAGACCATCTAAGGGCCTGTAAAAGAATAACTTTCCGTGCTTTGCGGCGAGTTCCGGCCATTTTGCAGCAAGTTATTCTTTTACAAGCCCTAAGGGCTTGCAAGAGAACAACTTGTTGTCATTTGCGGCGAATTCCAGCTGTCTTGCAGGAAGCTGTTCTCTTGCGCGCTCTACCACGCGGGGAGGTTTGTTGTGCGGCGAGTTGTTTTTGTCATTCTTGGCCTGGTACTGGCACTGCTCCTGATCGTTCCACTGGGGGGATACCTGTTTTTGCGACGATCATTACCCGTGACCAACGGCACCATCCGGCTGGTTGGAACACAGGCGCCGATCGAGGTGGTCCGTGATGATCACGGCGTGCCCTACATCTACGCGCAAAACGATCTCGACGCGTACTTTGCGTTGGGATACGTGCATGCGCAGGACCGCCTGTGGCAGATGGAAGTGCAGCGGCGCATCGGTGCGGGCCGCCTTTCCGAGGTTCTGGGCGAGGCAACCCTCGAAACGGACCAGTTCCTGCGCACGCTGGGCGCCTACCGTGCCGCCGAACAGGCGTGGAGCGTCCTTTCGCCCCAAGCTCAACAAGTGATCGAGTCCTACATCGCGGGCATCAACGCCTTCCTGGCATCCAATCCCCCGCTGCCAGTCGAGTTCACCGTGCTCGGTTTTACACCCGAACCCTGGCAGCCCGCCGATGTGATGGTGTGGGCCAAGATGATGGCGTGGAATCTCGGTGGAGACTACGAGGAAGAACTCATCCGTGCCCAGGTGATCCAGCGCGTGGGTGAAGTGCGGGCACGCGAGCTCCTGCCCGGTTACCCAGACAGCGGTCCCTTCATTATCCCCGAGTGGCCGGCCGCTAGTGCCGGGCTCATCGATCTTTCGACCGAGCTGCGGCAGCGTTTTGGCCTGGGTGGCCTGGATATCGGCAGCAACAACTGGGTGATCAGCGGCAGCCGTACCACAACCGGTAAACCCCTGCTGAGCAACGATCCGCACCTGGCTGCCCAAATCCCAGCGATCTGGTACCTGGCCAGCCTGCAGGGCGGCAACCTGCATGCCGTCGGCTCGACACTGCCCGGCTTGCCCGCCATCGTCATCGGCCACAACGAGCACATCGCCTGGGGTGTTACGAACCTGGGGCCTGACGTGCAGGACCTCTACATCGAGCGCGTCAACCCGGCCAACCCGAACGAAGTCGAAGTCAACGGCAGATGGCAGCCGCTGACCGTCATCAGCGAAACGATTCGGGTCAAAGGTGAGGATGAGCCGATCTACTGGGCCGCCCGCGCCAGCCGCAACGGTCCTCTGATCTCGGACGTGCTGGGTGACCCGGGCACAACCCTCGCCCTGCGCTGGACGGCGCTCGAGGACAACGACTCGACGATGGAGGCCTTTCTCGGCTTGCAGTACGCGCAAAACTGGGACGACTTCCGCAGCACCCTGCGTTCGTACGTCGTGCCGTCGCAGAACTTCGTCTACGCCGACGTCGATGGTAACATCGGCTACTACGGCCCGGGCCGCATCCCGATCCGCGCCAAGGGTGAGGGGTACGTGCCGGTGCCGGGGTGGAACGACGAATACGCATGGAAGGGCTACATCCCCTTCGACGATCTGCCGCACGAATTCAACCCCGAACGGGGTTACGTCGTCACCGCCAACAACCAGGTCGTGCCAGACGATTATCCGTACTTCCTGGCCAACAGCTGGGCGTCACCGTACCGGGCGGCCCGTATCGAGCAGATGATCACGGCCAAAGACAAACTGTCACCCGAAGACATGGTGACCATCCAGGCTGACCAGCTCTCGCTGCAGGCAAAACAGCTGCTGCCCTACCTGCTGGAGACGCCGACCAAGACACCGGAAGAGGCCAAAGCGGTGGAGATTCTACGCAGCTGGGATGGTATTGCACGACAGGATGCCGCCGCGCCGGCCATCTATGCCGCCTGGTTGGTGCATCTGCAGCCGGCGATTATGGCCGATGACCTGGGTCGTGGTCTGTTCGAGGACTTCGGCGCCGGTTTCCACCCCACCTACCTGGCGGCGACGCTGGCTAACAACAACAGTCCCTGGTGCGACAACATGCTCACGCCGATGGACGAGGACTGCCGCACGACGCAGCAGAAGGCCCTGGCCGCGGCGCTGGAAGACCTGACCGAGCGCATGGGTAACGACAACATCGATTCCTGGCAATGGGGCAAGATCCACCAGACCCTCTTCCCGCACACGCCGTTCGATGAAGTCGATATGCTCAAGCGGTTCTTCAGCCGCCAGATTGCCAACGGTGGGGACGGCGCCACGGTGAATGTGGCACCTTTTTCGGCCGAGGAACCGTACCATCAACGATGGTTGCCATCATACCGGCAGATCATCGACGTCGGCGACTTCGGCAAGAGCCAGTTCGTCCAGACCACCGGCCAATCGGGCAACGTGATGAGCAGCCACTACGATGACCTGATCGACGTATGGCAGCCGGTGCAGTACCTGCCGATGCATTTCGATCGGGCGGCGGTGCAGGGGACCGGAACCCTGCGCCTCGAGCCGGCACAGTAAACGCATTTTTGGAGTGCGCAAGAATGGCTTGCGCACTCCAAATCAACTTCGCCGCGCACCGGGGCTGCTGACCCCGGTAACTTTACCACGTTCCCGCTCCAGGCGCGTCAGCTGCGCGGCACACACCTTGTAGTCGGGAATTTTCGCCCGCGGATCGATGTCCTCCAGCGTCAGCTCGTTGGCCGCCGCTTCGGCAAAGTGGAAGGGCAGGAATACCGTGCCCTGCGGGGAACGTCCCGTCACCAGCACCTTGCACTCGATCCGCCCACGCCGTGAGGCAATCCCGACCCAATCACCAGAGCCGACACCCAGGGTCTCCGCATCGCCGGGGTGCAGCTCCACGACAGCCTCGGGGTAGATCTCGTCCAGCTTCGAGCGCCGCGTCAGCGTGCCGCCGTGCCAGTGAAACAGGACGCGCCCGGTCGAGAGGATGAATGGGTAGTCGGCATCCGGCAGCTCGTGCGGCTCCAGGTGTTCCAGGCTGTGGAAGGTGCCACGCCCCTTGGGAAATGTCTCCGCAAAGAGGAACGGTGACCCGGGGTGGTCGGGCGTTGGGCACGGCCAGTGCACGCCCCCTTCCCGTTCCAGGCGCGCATAGTCGATCCCCTGGAACGGGGGTGTCAGGACCGCCATTTCGTGCCAGATCTGGCCAGGGTCGGTGTAGGCGTAGCCGCTGAATTGTCCAAAAGCCACACCAGGCAGGGACGCGGGTGCCGCAGCGGGTGGCACGTACGCACCGGTCCCAGGCTGGTCACCCATTGCCGCCAATGCCTGCGTAACACGCCTGGCCAGCTCACACGTAATCTGCCAGTCGGCCATGGCCTGGCCGCGCGGCGGGATGGCGGTGCGTACGCGCTGCACGCGCCGGTCAGAGTTGGTGAAGGTGCCGTCCTTTTCGGCAAAGCTGGTCGCCGGCAGCAGGACGTCGGCATAGGCGCAGGTTTCGTTGAAGAAAATATCCTGGCATACGATCAACGACAGCCCTTCCAGGCAGTGGCGGGCATGCGCCAGGTTGGGCTCGCTCATGAGTGGGTTTTCGCCAAAGACGAAAAAGGCCCTGACGGCGCCGCTGCCCGCACCGTCCACCATCTCGGTCGTCGTCAAACCAGGCTGCGGATTCAGCCCGCAGCCCCACGCCCACTCGAACTTGGCCCGGATGGCGGGGTCATCGACGCGCTGGTAGCCCGGGTAGACGTTGAACAAGCCGCCAGAGTCGGAACAGCCCTGCACGTTGTTCTGACCGCGCAGCGGGTTGAGGCCTGTGCCCTCTTTGCCGAGATGCCCGCACATCAGGGCCAGGTTGGCCAGCGCCAGGGCGTTGTCGGTGCCGTGCGTGCTCTGGCTGATGCCCATGCCCCAATAGATGGCGGCACGTGAGGCGTTGGCGTACAGCCGTGCCGCGCGCCGGATGTCGCCGGCCGGCACGCCGGTGACGTCCGCAGCGTACTCCGGTGTCCAACGTTCCAGGCTTTCCACGTAATCGGCAAACCCCTCGGTGCGCGCCTGGATGAACGCGCTGTCGTACAGTTCCTCCTGCACGACGACGTGCGCCATGGCCTGAAACAGCACGACGTCGGTGCCCGGCCGCTGGCGCAGCCAGACCGTGGCAAAGTCGGCCAGCTCGATGTGACGCGGGTCGGCTACGATGAGCTGGGCGCCGTTTTTGCGCACCGCCTGCTTGAGAAAAGTGGCGATCACCGGGTGCGTTTCGGTCGTGTTGGAACCGGTGACTATGAAACATTCCAGGTTGGCCATCTCGGCGATCGCGTTCGACATGGCCGAAGAGCCAATCGCCATCTGCAGGCCCGTTACCGAGCCGGCATGGCACAAGCGTGCACAGTGGTCGACGTTGTTGGTGCCCAGGAGCTGGCGCATGAGCTTCTGAAAGACGTAATTGTCTTCGTTGGTCGCTTTGGCCGAACAGAGCGCCGCAATGGCGTCGCCGCCGTGCTGCACCTTGATCCCGGCCAGGCGCGTGGCGACCAGGTCCAGCGCTTCGTCCCAGCTCGCCGGCCGGAACGCGTCCATGTCCACCGGCTGGCGCCGCACCTGCCCGGCCTGCACCGCGGCGTAGTCCTTACGAATCAAGGGTGTGGTCAGCCGGCTGGCATGGTAGATGAAGTCAGTCCCAAAGCGCCCCTTGACACACAAACGACCGTAGTTGGGCGCCGCGTCGTACGGTGCACTGACACGAAAGATCCGCTCCTGCCCGTCGACGTGCAAATCCACCTGGCAGCCCACCCCGCAGTATCCACACGTCGACCGCACAACCCGCTCATCCCGCATCCCGCACCCCCAATCCAAAATCTAAAATCTAAAATCCAAAATCCAAACGCCATTCCTGTTTGCCTTTCAATGCACCGCTGGGGCAAACCTCGACACAGTTCCCACAGAAAACGCAGGTCGTGTCGGGCATCGGTGCATCGAAGAAGGTGGCGATGTGGGTGTGGAACCCGCGTTCGCCCAGGGTGAGGGCGTAGGTGAACTGCACATCGTCGGCGCAGACCTGTACGCAGCGCCAGCACAGAATGCACTTGTCGTAGTCGCGCACGTAGAAGGGATTGTCGTCCTTGACGGGCACCGTCCGCCGTGCGCCATCGGCAAAACGCGCGGGATCAGCGCCGTAGTGTGCACTGTAGGCCTGGACGGACGGTGCCTCGGAGCAGTCGGTGGCCGATTGCAGCAGCTCGAGGATGACCTTACGCGCACGCTGGACACGCGGTGAATCGGTGCTCACCTCCAGGCCATCGAAGCAGCCCACGGCGCACGCCGGAATCAGCGTACGCCCGCGGCTCGGCTCCACCACACACAGACGGCAGACGGCGTTGGCCGTCAGGTTCGGATGATAGCAGAGGGTGGGAATGTCGATGCCAGCCGCCGCGGCCACCGTCAGCAGACGTGTGTCTTCCGGCACGTCCAGGTGTTGGCCGTCGATGATGACGTGTGCCATGCGGCCGGGCGCCTCACCGGTCATTCCCCTTCACCCACCGGTTCGAAGGTGGCGGTGAAGAGCGTGCGCGCCGTGCTGTCCCACCACAGCGGTTTTTCGTGCCGCAGCACATCGACCATGAAGCCGGCGGCTGTCACACTGAGACCGGGTACCGTGGCCACGCTGCCGTTGTCCAGGAGCAGCCGGATTTCGGCGGCCTCGTTGGGCGGCACGCGGTACCACACCTGATAGTTGTGTACTTCGTTGAATGCCATGAGCGATCGTTTCCTTTCTACTACCGTTTATTGGGTCGTACGCTGGCCCCACCGTCTGCGCTTGCGCTGACCGGAACATCGGCCAGGGATGGCAGCTGCAGCCGTTCGGGACCGGCGTAGACGCGCAGGCCACCACTGCGCACGTAGCCGATCAGGGTAATGTGCCAGGTGCGCGCCAGCTCGATCGACAAGGCGGTCGGTGACGTGCGGCTGGCCACGATCGGAATGCGCATCTTAGCCGCTTTGTTGAGCATCTCCGAGCTGATGCGCCCGGTGGACAGCAGTATCAGATCGGCCGTGGGCTGCGCGGCCAGCAGGCACTTGCCCCACAACCGGTCGACCGTATTGTGGCGCCCAACATCCTGTGTGATCATCAACAGGCGCTCACCGTCGGACAGGCCGGCGGTGTGGATGCCGCGTGCCTCCTGGTAGAGCAGGGCCGACTCCTGCAGTTCGTGCAGCAGGTGACTGATCTGCTCCGGTGTGGTTTGGCGGGTCGAATCGAGCGGCTGGGCGCGTTCGGCCAGGTCATCGAACGTGACGCCACCGCCGCAGCCGGAGGTGATGATGAGCCGGCCAGGCGGCTCGAAGTCGGCGCGACGCAGCCACACGTCGACGCAGGCCCCACTCGGGCACACCGTCCACCGCCGCACGTCGTCCATGCCCTGGATGATGCCTTCCGAGCGTAAAAAACCGAGCGCCAGGCACTCCGGCTCGACCGGCGAAGCCATCACAGTGGCCAGCTCCAGCCCGTTGACGTGGATGCGCAAGAACCGTTCCGCCGGCACCGGCCCTGTGACGGCCTGATAGGCACCCCGGTCATAGATGATGTAGGTGAAATCCTGAATTCCGTTCATGCCATCCACCGATTGTGATCAGGTCGCGGCGGTCAATTGCCACAAATCGATGGCGCTGACCACCGCCGCCGTTGCTGTCTGCCCCAACCCGCAGATCGAGGCGTCGCGCATCGTCGCCGCCAGGTCGTCGAGGTCGAGCCGATCGGTGGCCCGTACGTCGCCGCGACGCAGTCGTTCGACCATCTCCCACTGGCGCTGTGTCCCAATCTGACAGGGGTAACACTTGCCGCACGATTCGTGGGCGAAGAAGCGCGCCACCCGCCGCAGCACTTCCCATGGGTCGACGGTTTCGTCCAGCACGATCACCGCTCCCGATCCGAGGGTGGCGCCGATTTCGCGCAGGGACTGCCAATCGAGCGCCACGTCGAAATGTTCGGGTCCGACGAAGGTGCCGGCCGCACCCCCCAGCAGCACGGCGGTCACGTGGTGACCGGGCAGGGGGCCACCCGCCTGTTGGTAGATCAGATGACGCAGAGAACGGCCGAGCGGCAGCTCGTACAGGCCGGGATGCTGCACGCGCCCGCTGACGCAGAACAGTTTCGTGCCCGGCGAGAGGGCCGTGCCGCGCTGGCGCAGCCACAGCGGTCCGTGCTGGACGATGTCGGGGATGTTGAAGAAAGTTTCGACGTTGTTGATGACCGTTGGTTTGCCAAAGAGGCCGGCCTGGGTTGGGAACGGCGGCTTGAGACGCGGCATCCCCCGGTTGCCTTCGATCGATTCGAAGAGGGCGGTCTCTTCACCACACACGTAGGCGCCGGCCCCAAGGCGCAGCTCGATGTCGAAGTCCAGCGTGGTGCCCAGGATCTGGCGGCCCAGGTATCCGGCGTCACGACAGCGTGCCAGAACCCGTTCGAGCCGCGCGTGCAGGGCGGCGTATTCGCCGCGCAGGTAGATGTAGCCCTCGACCTGGCCATGGCCACGAATGGTGTAGGCGCACAGGACCATCGCCTCGATCAGCCGGTAAGGATCGCCTTCCAGGAGAATGCGGTCCTTGAATGTGCCGGTTTCGCTTTCATCCGCATTGCACACCACCATCTTGGGCGAAGCGGTTTCGTTGGCCGCGGCACGCCACTTGACGCCGGTCGGGAACGCGGCACCGCCGCGGCCCACCAGCCCCGAATCCTCCAGGCGTTGGATTGCGTCGCCGGGTGTCAGCTCGCCCAGGGCCAACCGCAGCGCCGCAAACCCGCCGCGTGCCGTGTACGCTGCCAGGTCGAGGGGATCGATGCGGCCAATCCAGGTCGTCAGTGTGCGGTCGCCGCCGACCTGGTGGGGTCGTGGATCTTCGCCATCGCCGTTTGTTTCGAGCTGAAGGTAGGCCATGATTGCCGCCGGGTCGGCGTGTGCAACGGCGTGATCGTCGATCATCAGGACCGGTGCCTGCTCGCAGCGCCCCAGGCAAGGCAGGACTTCCAGGGTGAAGGCGCCGTCGGGCGTGGTTTCACCGTGCTGCTGCAGGCCAGTGGCCGCACGAATTGCCTCTAACACAGCGTTCGATCCGTGGGGATGGGCCAGGCAGCAGGCCACGTCATCGCAGACGCGCAGCAGGTGCCGGCCCTGGGGTGCTGCATACAGCATCGTGTAGAAGTCGATGACCCCAAAAATATCGGCGAGCGGCACGTTCAGCAGCGCTCCCACCCGCGCCACCCGTTCTGGTGACAGCCAGCCGGTGGCCTGCTGCACCGCCCACAGGCACGGCAGCAGATACGAACGGCCTTTGCCCGCAAAACGGGCCAGGATGGTTTCCAGATCGTCGGTTGTCGTCATTGGTTCGGGCATCACTGTCTCCGGCGCGTGGCAAGAACGTGAGACCGGGGCTGCCGCCACATTATACCGCCACGTCACACTCTATGCAAGCACGGTGGGACGCAGCACGGCTGCGTCCCACCCCCCAATTTGCCGTCTCACCCGTCTTGCATTACACTCCCCACATGCCCAACCCACACACTGTCTACCTGATCCGCCACGCCACACCCGATCGCACACGGCGCGATATTCCCTACGACGTGCCCCCCGGCCCACCGCTTTCGCCCGAGGGACGGCAGGAGGCTTACCTGATGGCCGCCCACCTGGCCAACGCCGGCATTCGGCAGATTTTTGCTTCCATCATGGACCGTGCTCACGAAACGGCCACCATCCTGGGCACCACGCTCGGCCGGCCCGTGCTCCACGAACCAGCCCTGCTCGAAATCCCCAACGGCACCCGCCTGGCCGATATTCACGATCGCATGGTCGACATGTGGCAGCGCCTCGTGCTCGCCACCACCAGCGACGGCGCCATCGCCCTCGTCTCCCACGGCGGTCCCATCACAGCCCTGTTACAGACCGTGGTGACGCCGGCGCTTGACCTGGACCCTTTCACCCGCCGCTTCGACTCCCACAACCCGCTGCCGCCCGCCGGTGTGTGGGAGCTGACACGGCGTAACGATGCGTCCTGGCAGGGTTCCCTGCTTTTTTATCCGGCCGCGATCGACATGATCCGTGTCTGAGAAACCGTACCGCCCCATCGAGTGAGGTCCGCTGACTACGATGTTTACCATCACGACCTACCGCCAGGGAAAATTCGAACAACGAACCGACCCGCAGTGGCTCGAAACGTGCCTGGCCGATCCCAATGCCCTGGTCTGGGTCGACCTCTCCCCGGTCGATCGCGCCGCGGTCGACGTCCTGCGGAGGTATTTCCACTTTCACCCCCTGGCCCTGGAAGACGTCGAGCGACCGCATCAACGCCCCAAAATCGACGCGTACGCTGACTACTACTTCATCGTGGTGTATGGCGTGAACCTGGAGCCTGACAACTACGAGCTCGACCTGCGCGAACTCGACATTTTTGTGGGCACGAATTTTGTCGTCACTGCACACCAGAAGCCGGTGGACGAAATCAGCCAGGTCACCGACCGCTGGCAGCGCAGCACCGAATCGGTTGGCACCACCGTTGGTGCACTGCTCTACGCCGTGCTCGACGCCGTCGTCGATGGTTATTTTCCCATCGTCGACGAATTGTCGGAACGCGTCGATACCTACGAAGACCGCATCTTCGAGCACTTCGACCGCAGTGTGCTGGACGATATTTTTTACCTCAAAAAGGAGCTCCTCGCCTTCCGCCGCGTCGTTGCCCCTACCCGCGAAGCACTCAACGTGCTCTTGCGTCGCGACCCACCCATCGTCTCGTTGGGTTCGCTTGCGTACTTCAACGACGTTTACGACCACACCGTGCGCGTCCTGGACAGCATCGACATGCAGCGTGACCAGCTGTCCAGCGCCCTGGATGCCTACCTGTCGGTGCAGGGCAACAACCTCAACGAAGTCATGCGCCGGCTGACCGTCATTTCGACGATTTTTCTGCCGCTGACGTTCTTGACCGGCTTTTTTGGGATGAATTGGGTAGGCCTACCGTTCCAAAGCACCATCGCCATGGTATTGAGCATCCTCTTGATGATCGCCGTGCCCGCGGGCATGTATTGGTGGTTCCGGCGCCAGGGATTGAGTTGAAGCGACCTATTTCACTGTGAATGAGCCGGCCTGCGCCAACTGACCTTGGTGGTAGATTTCCAGGGTGTACGTCCCCGGCGCAAAGGCCCCCTCGTTGACGAACAGCACCGCATCATACACGTCCTTTGGTGGTACGCCCACCGTCTCGCGGCCACGCAGCCGCTCTTCGCCGTTGAAAAACCATACCCGCTCGAACGTCGTCCCCGGTACCAGGTTCTCCACCTGGAAAATCCCGTGCACCATCGTGATCCCGGTCGAAAACTGGATGCGCGGTTCGATCGGTTCCATCGTCGAGGACGTCTGCCGCGCAAATGTGATCGGCTTGAACACCGGGTCACCCGGCGCGCGCGGTACCACCTGGAACCCGCCGCGCTGTACGAGCTGGTCACCGATGGTCAGCCGCAGTTCCCAGCTGCCCGGCCGCAGGCCATGCGCGTGAAACATGCTCAGCCAGGTGTTCCCCTGTGCCGGGCGTGTCCAGTGCTCGCTGGCGCTGGCATCCTCCAACCGCTCGCCATTGAAATACCACTCGCGTCGCCAGACGACGTCAGATGCCATGCCGCGATGCTCGAACGCTGCATAGACCTTGAAGATGCCTTCGGGAAAGGTGGTGCCGCTGCGTACGATCCGTGCGTCGTCGGCGATGCCCAGCCCAAACGCAATCGGTCCAAATGCGGGCTGCACGGGTGCCGGCGTCAACGGTGCGACGACCACCGGCGTCGGCGGTGGTGTGGATGGCGGCTTGGCACAAGCGGTCAGACCAGCGAATAAACACACGATGACCACCAGCCAGCATTGCCGGCGGTACTGTCTTCGATCCCTGTTCAACGCCAACGTATCCATCGCATTCTGCATAATTGCCGCTTCTTGACAAACAGGAGTATAATGAGGGCGTCCCGATCCCACTGAAGTACGCAGCTCCTACGTTACTGCTGGCGATGTTCGAACAAAAACGGTGCCGAGCTCAGGGCTTGAAAAAGAAAAACTTCCCGTGATTTGCGGCGAATTCCCGCCATTTTGCAGGAAGTTATTCTTTTACAAGCCCTCAGGCCAGCCGCAGTAACTGCCTGCGTCCAATTTTGGCACATTGTTTGGGCTTGTAACCGAATAACTTCCCGTGATATGTGACGAGTTCCAGCCCTTTTGCAGGAAGTTATGCTTTTACAGGCCCTTTGGACATCGTGAGCAGTCCAGGCACCCCCTCCTTGGCGCTTCGACTTGACAGTAGGAGTCTCTCAACATGCGTAAGGTGAAACCCGACTTGTCGGCCCTCGAATTTGCCATGGAAGACGTATCCGGCCAAACCCACTATTTCCTGGACCTTGATACGGGTGGGATTGTTTCGATCCCCGATCAGTCCTACCAGGTCTGGCTGCGTCTGGGGGAAACGCGGGCGCGCCCGCTGCACGACGACCTGATTCGACCAGATTATGGCCGTCGTGCGCTCAATACGAACGAGCCGGGCACGAGTCCCATCCAACAGGTTGACGAAATTCAGGACCAGTTGGGTTTCCGTTACCTCCGCCTGCCCAGGGCCGACTCGCGTCGCAGTTATCAGGATATCGAAGTGTTTATCGCGACGGTGCAAGACACGGACCTGCGCAACGAGCTGACACAGGCCATTGCCGGGCAGGGCGCGTTTCGTCGCTTCAAGGCCACGCTGGCCGGACATCGTCATGAACGGGAACGTTGGTTTCGGTTCAAGAACCAACGCCTGCGCCAGCGCGTGGCCGAATGGCTGGCCACCGAAGATGTCGAACTGATCGCCGATGAGGTCGAAGAAGCCGCTGAAAACCAACCCACGATGCGCGAACGCCTGCTGCAAGAACTGCTGCCGATCGTACGCAGTGTCCGTAAGGCACCCGGTGTCGTGCGCGTGGCCTTGATCGGTTCTATCGCCACAGACGCCCAGCTGCCCCGCGATGCCGACCTGTTGGTTACGGTCACCGATGACGCTAACCTGGCACCCCTGGCCAAACTGGGGCGTCGTTGGCGCAGTCACGTGCAGAGCCTGCACTGCAGCGGCGACATCTTCCTGGCCGATACCCGCGACACGTACCTGGGACGCACCTGCCCCTGGCGCGAGTGCGGTACGGTCGAAATCCCCCAGTGCGACGCCCGTCACTGCGGCGAACGCCGTTACCTGCACGATGACCTCGGCACGATCAAACTGCCGCGCAGCGTCGTCGCCGAACCCCCCATCGAGCTGTGGCCAGCGCTGGTGGCACGCGGGATCGTGCCGGCCGACGTCGAGGCGATCCTGTTGGCACCTCTGCGTGCCGAGGCAGAACCCAGTTCCGACTGATCCTGCCTTCTGATTCAGTCGAAGTACGACCCCAGGGCATCCACCAGGCGTGACGTGGCGTGGCCTTTGTTCATGGTGAAGATGTGCAGCCCGGGTACGCCGTTCTGCAGGAGATCGCGGCACTGTTCGATCGCGTAGTCGACACCGGCCTGCTGCTGTTCCTCGGAACCATCGGCGCGCGCCAGGAGCCCCTCAGCCAGCTCCGCAGGGATGCGCGCCCCACACAGCGTGGTGATGCGCTGAATTTGTGAAAAACGGGTGACCGGCATGATGCCGGGCACGATGGGAACGGTAATTCCCTGGTGCTGCGCAACTTCACGAAAGCGATAAAAATCATCGTTATCATAGAACAGCTGGGTAAGCACCACCGATGCACCTGCATCCACCTTACGCTTGAGGAAGGCTACGTCCCGCGTCAAATCGCGACACTCGACGTGGCCTTCCGGATAACCGGCAACAGCCAGGTCCAGTTGATCGGTGTACGCCCGGATGAACGCCACCAACTCATCCGCGTGGCGCAAGCCATCGGGGGCCGGCTGGAATTCGGTTGCGCCCGCTGGCGGATCACCACGCAGCACCACCATGTTGCGTGCGCCCTGCTGCACGGCCCGATCGACGTAATGGCTGATGTCGTGCCGGCTCGACCCGACACAGGTGAAGTGGGGAACGGCTTCCAGCCCGTACTGGCTGCTGAAACGCGTCTTGATATCCTGCACCAGCCCCAGCGTCTTGTCGTGCGTCGAACCGCCGGCGCCGTACGTCACCGAAATGAACGCCGGCCGGTGGACCACCAGGCTCAACAGTTCCTGATCCAAATTAACCCGACCGGCCTCGGTTTTCGGCGGAAACAGCTCGATCGATAAGACCGGTTTGTTCTGTGCGTAAATCTCTTTGAACTGACGCATCGACCCTGACCCCTCCTGCAACATACTTGCACCACAAGCCCTTAGTGTAGTGCACTTTCACCTTCTCGTCAAAGCAAGTATACCATAATCTCGCGTTGGATTGACACCCATGATCGAATATGGTAAGATTCTGCGCCCAGTTGACCCGCCTCTTCAGCACTGTTTTGCCCAAATCAGGAGGAATTTCGATGAAACGCAGCCTTATCTTGCTGTTGGTACTGCTCAGCATGCTGTTGGCCAGCTGTACAGCACCGGCTACCACCCCAGCACCGGAAACCGAGCCAACCGCCGCCGACGCCCCCACGTCTGGTCTCAGCGGTGACATCCCCCTCGGGGCTGTCTGGTCACTCACCGGTGCCGCCGCCGTCTACGGCCCCTCACAGAAAAACGCCGCCGAAATGGCCATCGAAGAGATCAACCAGTCAGGCATGTTGGGCAGCGCCAAACTTGTGTTGACGACCGAGGATGACCGTTCCACCAAAGAAGGGGCCATTGCCGCCTTCGAGAAGCTCCTGAACCAGGACAAGGTCGTGGCGATTTTCGGACCGACCCTGTCCAACTCGGCCAAGGCCGCCGATCCGATGGCCCAGGAGAAGAAGGTGGTGGTCCTGGCGACCTCCAACACCGCCGCCGGCATCACCGAAATGGGCGATTTCATCTTCCGCGACAGCCTGCCGGAAAGCGCCGTGATCCCGAACACGATCCAGACCACGAAGGACAAGCTCGGTTATACCAAAGTGGCCGTCATGTACGGCGATGATGACGCTTTTACCAAGAGCGGTTACGACGTCTTCAAGGCTGCGCTCGATGCGGCCGGCGTCGAGATCCTGACCACCGAGACCTTCAAAAAAGGTGATACCGACTATTCGGCGCAGCTGACCAAAATCAAGAGCCTGAACCCCGACGCCATCGTGGTTTCGGCGCTGGCCGAAGAGGCTGCCGGGATCATGAGCCAGGCGCGACAGCTGGGTATTCCCGACAGCGTGCGTTTCATTGGTGGCAACGGCTTCAACTCGCCCAAGCTGGCCGAGTTGGCCGGCCCTGCCGCTGAGAGGGCCATTTCGGGCGCAGCCTGGTTCATCGGCAACGAAAGCCCAGGCAACCAGGATTTCGTCAAGGCGTACAACGCCAAATACGGCACCAACCCCGACCAGTTCGCCGCCCAGGCTTACGCCGGCGTCTATATCCTGGCCAATGCCATCAAAAATGCCGGTTCGGCCGATTCGCAGGCCATTCGCGATGCCCTGGCCCAGATCAAAGACCTGCCCACGGTGCTCGGCAACTATGCCTTCGACAAGGATCGCAACCCCGTGCACACCCCGATCGTGCAGATGGTCCAGGACGGCAAATTCACGCTGTTCGACTGAGACATACGGCGGCGGAGCAGGTAAGCGTTCCGCCGCCGTCTTTTTGCTGCGTCTGCGCGGCTTTACGCAAGCCCAGGGCATCGTTCGCAACATGGAACAACTTCCCCAGCAGCTGATCAACGGTATCTGGCAGGGTGCGGTCCTGGCGCTGTTTGCGCTGGGCTACACCCTCGTCTTTGGCGTGCTGGATATCGTCAACCTGGCACACGGCGCCACCTTCATGTGGGGGGCCTTTACGGCGTTCCTCCTGGTGACGCGCTGGCAGTGGCCGCTGTGGGCCGCCATTCCGGCGGCCATGTTCGCGGCCGGCCTGCTGGCGGTGGTGTTGGACCGCGTCGCCTTCAAGCCACTGCGTGCGCTGACGTCGGGCAGTATCGTGTTGTGGGTCGGCTTCGTCGTCACCATTCTTGGCCTGATTGGGCCCTGGTCGGGCCTGGTGCAGCAGCTGGCGGTGGGGGGCGGTCTGGCCCTGCTGGTGGCGGGCATGGTAATCGACTTTCGGGCGATGCGACCGCTGCGCCAGGGGCCGGTGCCGAGACTGGCGCCGATGATCTCATCGATTGGGGCGTCGATCGTTTTTATCAGCGTGGCCCTCGGCCTGTTTGGCGCCCAGGTGTCGCGTTTTCCGCCGACGATCTTTTCGAATACGCCCTACCAGCTGCTGCCCAACGCCGTCATCGCCCCCGTTCAGCTGCTCGTGCTGGTCCTGGCGGTCGGCCTGATGGTTGCGCTCAACCTGCTCATCGAACGCACGCAGCTGGGACGCAGCATTCGTGCCATTGCCTGGAACGAGCGCACGGCGCGCCTGTTGGGCATCAACGTCGACCGTGCCATTGCATTGACGTTTTTCATTTCCGGTGCGCTGGCCGGCGCCGCCGGGGTTCTGCTGGGACTGGCATTCAACCGGCTGGAGCCCACGATGGGCAACGAGGTCGAGCTGGCCGGGCTCACGGTGATCATCCTCGGCGGTATGGGCAATATTCGTGGCACGGTGCTGGCGGCATTCCTGGTCGGTATGATGCGCGTGCTGAGCGTGGCCTACCTCGACAGCAGTTTCCGTGACGCCTTCGTCTACGCATTGCTCATCCTGGTCCTGTTGGTGCGGCCCCACGGCATCTTTGGCCGCAGCGGCAGTGTGCGCACGTGAACGACACGTTGAGCCATGTCCGATTTTATCGTCAATAACATCTCGGTCATCAACTTCATCCTGATCAACATCGCCCTGGGGCTCAGCATCTACCCGACGCTGGCCACCGGTCTGCTTTCGTTGGCCAATGCGGGGTTCATGGCGATTGGGGCCTATACGGCGGCCATCGTGGCCACCCAGACCGACCTGCCCCTGGGGATTGGCTTCGTGCTGGCGCTGCTGATGTCTGTGGCCGTAGCGCTGCCCTTTGGTCTGGTCGTCCTGCGTCTCAACGACATCTACCTGGCCATTGCCACCCTGGGGTTCGGTGAGATCGTGCGTATCCTGGCGCTCAACGGGGACAAGGTGGTACGTGCCCTCAGCGGCAATCCCGACGCCATCGTCTTCAACGGCGCTGAAGGCATCACACTCACCTACCGCAGTCCGACGCTAATCCTGGGCCTGCCCAGCACGACCTGGTCTATTCTGCTGTTCGTGTTGGCCCTGGTGTATGTCATGGCCACCGTGCAGCGTTCGCGTTATGGCCGTATCATGTCGGCCGTTCGCCTCGACGAGCCCGCCGCGGGCACGTTGGGCATCGACGTCATGCGCTACAAGATCCTCGTGTTCGTCCTGGGTGCCGTAATTGCCGCCGGCGCGGGGGCATTGAGCACCCCCATCGTGCGGGTGATCGACCCGCGCAACTATTTCTTCGGGCGTGCGGTCGACATCCTGGCCTTTGCGGTATTGGGTGGTATGACGACATGGGTGGGACCGGTCCTGGGCGCTGGTGTGCTGACGGCCCTGCCGGAGGTGCTGCGTTTCCTGCAAGAACGCCGCGAGGTGGTCAACGGCCTGGTGATCATGCTGGCAATCATCTACCTCCCGCGCGGCCTGGCCGACCCGCGCTTTTGGCGTCGCTGGCGCCGGCGCACGGCGTTGGCAGCCCAGCCCGCGGCGCCGGACAGCAACTCCCCGTGACTATGCTCAACGATGCGGTGCCGCGCCTGGCGATCCAACACGTCAGCTGCTACTTTGGCGGCCTGGCAGCTCTCGACGACGTCTCTTTCGAGGTGTCGCCGGGTGCCATCTGTGGTTTGATTGGTCCCAACGGCGCCGGCAAAACCACGCTGATCAACATCATCAGCGGGCTGCAGCCCATGACCCAGGGCGAGATTTCCCTGGACGGCCAGCACCTGACCGGGCTGAAACCGCACACCGTGGCGGCGCGTGGTGTAGGACGCACCTTTCAGAACATCCGGTTGTTTGCCGATCTGACCGTGTTGGAGAACGTGATGGTGGGGCACCACCTGCACGAGCGCGGCACGTTTTTGGAGACGATCCTGCACCTGCCGCGCAGCCGCCAGGCCGAAGCGGCCACCCGCGCCGCCGCCCACAGTCTGCTCGCACGCCTGCACATGGACCACCTGGCCCTCGCGGCGGCCGGCACGCTTTCCTACGGCGATCAGCGCCGCGTCGAGATCGCACGGGCCCTGGCGCTCGGCCCCCAACTGCTGCTGCTGGACGAACCGGCTGCGGGCATGAATACGATGGAGACCGGGCGCCTGGCCGAGTTTCTGCAGGCCCTGCAGGCCACCGGCCTCACCCTGCTGGTGATCGAACACGACATGGATCTGATCATGCCCATCTGCAGCCAGGTGGTGGTGCTGAACTTCGGGCGCAAGATCGCCGACGGCCCACCCGCCGCGGTGCGTGGTAACCCGCACGTCATCGAAGCTTACCTGGGAGAGGAAGAGCCCATCCATCATGGACCCGTCAGCTGACACCGCGCTGCTCACCGTCGAGGACCTGCACACGTCCTACGGCGCCATCGCAGCGCTGCAGGGTGTCAGCTTCACCGTGCCGGCGGGCGGTGTCGTGGCGCTGGTGGGTGCCAATGGTGCCGGCAAGTCCACGATCCTCCACACCATCAGCGGGCTGCTGGCGCCGCGTGCGGGCCGCGTTCTCTTCGAGGGTCGCAACATCACTGGCTGGCGCGCCGACCGCGTAACCAGCCTGGGCATCATGCAGGTTCCCGAAGGCCGCCAGGTCCTCGCCCCCTTGACGGTCGAAGAGAACCTGCGCCTCGGTGCGGTGACCCGCCGCGATCGAGCGGTACACCACGACCTGGTCGCGATCTTCGAGCGGTTTCCCCGCCTGGCAGAACGCCGGCACCAGCAGGCCGGTTCACTCTCCGGCGGTGAACAGCAGATGCTGGTCATCGGTCGTGCCCTCATGGGCCGGCCGCGCCTGCTCATGCTCGACGAACCCTCCCTCGGCCTGGCTCCCCTGCTCGTACAAGAAATCTTCCGCATCATCGCCGACCTCAAAGCCCAAGGCGCGACGATCCTGCTCGTCGAACAAAACGCCCGCAAAGCCCTGGAGATCGCCGATCATGCCTACGTCCTCGAAAACGGCCGCATCGCCCAATCCGCTCCCGCCGCCACCCTCCGCCACGACCCACGCATCGTCGAAGCCTACCTCGGCCGCCACTAATCCGCTCAATCCGTCCCCCACGGGTAGGACACGGTCCCACCCGCGCTGGCAGTAATCCGTTCCAATCATCCGTTCAATCCGTTCCCCAAATCCGTTGACAGCAATCCGTTCCAATCCGTTCCCAATCCGTTCCCCGAATCCGTTGACAGTAATCCGTTCCAATCCGTTCCCCGAATCCGTTGACAGTAATCCGTTCCCCGTACCCGCCAGGATAGCGGCGCTTTCACAAATCCCCATCCCCTAATCCCCAACCCCTACCCCCTCCTCCCCATCTGCAACCGCTGCATCATATGCATCCTACGCAATATGATGCACATCATACACCCCACGCATCGTAAATACTACAATGCACATGTGATTTTTGTCACGATATGCAGGAAAAGTCCTGCTGCCAGCAACCCCTACGAACGAAGTGGGATATGACCGAGTTACTGACCGCACGCGAAGTTCAGGAAATGTTACACATCGACCGCACCACCATCTACCGCATGGCCGAGAGCGGCCAGCTGCCCGCCCTGCGTGTCGGCAAGCAGTGGCGCTTTGCGCGCGCAGACCTGGACCGCTGGCTGCGTGGCCAGGGCAGCGCAGCTTCGCCAGTACCCGCCATGCCACGGAACGAAACCGACACGCCATTGGCGAAGCTGCTGCCCATGCCCTGCTCGCAGTTGATTCAGGACGCCTTTGCCGAGGCCTTAGGGGTGATGATGGTGATCACCGATATGCAAGGACAGCCGGTTACGGGGGTCAGCAACCCCTGCGGGTACTTCCTGGCTGTCATGCGCGAGCCAGACGCCGTGGCGCACTGTGTGAGCAACTGGCAGCGCCTGGCGGGCAGCCTCACCCTGGAACCCCGCTTTTCGGCGAGCGAAATCGGACTGCTGTGTGCGCGTGGACTGATTCGTTCGGGCAATACGCTCAAAGGCATGGTTTTCATCGGCGGCATTGCACCCGAGGCCTGGCCGCCGCCTACCGATGAGGTGCGTGAGCTCGCCCAACGTTTTCACGTCGATCTGGCTTACGTGGACGCCAACATAGGCGCCGTATTCGATCTCGATCCGACGGCCCAGGCGCGCGCACTGCACTTCGTGCAGCGTATCGCCGATATCTTTTCGCACATCCTGGAAGATCGTACGCTCGTACATGCCAGGCTGCAGGCCATCGCCTCACTGACGGCCCTGTAGCAGGGCGTAACTCAAAGGAGAGATCCGTACACCATGAAGCAGCTGTTGATTCTGGGTGCAGGTACCGCCGGCACCATGGTCGCGAACCGGCTCAGTCGTCTTCTCGACATGGACGAGTGGAAAATTACCATGGTGGATCAGAACCCGATCCACTACTACCAGCCTGGTTTTTTGTTCATCCCCTTCGGGATGTACAGCAAAAACGACGTGATCAAGCCCAAACGAGACTACATTCCCAGCGAAGTCGAGTTGGTCATGTCACCCATCGAGGTCATCGAACCGGACCATAACCGGGTCAAACTCGGCAGCGGACGTTTGCTCAACTACGATTTCCTGGTCATCGCCACCGGTACCGACATTCATCCGGCAGAAACACCTGGCCTGCACGAACACGAGTGGCACAAATCGATCTTCGACTTCTACACGGTCGATGGTGCCGTTGCCCTAGCGCGCTATCTGCGTAACTGGGCCGGCGGGCGCATGGTGGTCAACATTGTCGATAACCCGATCAAGTGCCCAGTGGCGCCCTTGGAGTTCATCATGCTCGCCGATTGGTTCTTCCACGAACACGGTCTGCGCGAGAAGGTGGAGCTGACCCTGGTGACGCCGCTCTCCGGTGCTTTTACCAAACCGGTGGCATCCCGCATCCTGGGTGATATCCTGGAAGAAAAGGGCATCAAGGTCGTGCCCGACTTCCTGATCGAACACGTCGACCCAGACGCCAAAAAGATCGTATCCTATGACGAGCTGGAGGTCGGCTACGACGTGCTGGTGAGCATCCCCCTCAACAAGGGCAGCGACGTCGTGGCCCGCTCCAGCATGGGCGACGAACTCAACTACATCACGGTCGACCCGCACACCTTCGTATCGCCGCAGTGGTCCAACGTCTTCGTTTTGGGCGACGCCGCCAGCATCCCCACATCCAAAGCCGGATCGGTGGCCCACTTCGCCGTGGACACCTTCGGTGAGAACTTCCTGCGTCACATCGATGGCCTGGAAATGCTGCCGACCTTCGACGGGCACGCCAACTGCTTCATCGAGTCTGGTTTCGGCAAGGGTATTCTGATCGATTTCAACTACGACGTCGAGCCGCTGCCGGGCAAATATCCGCTGCCGGGCGTCGGTCCTTTCACCCTGCTTCAGGAGTCGGAAATGAACCACTGGGGCAAGATGATGTTCCGCTGGATGTACTGGAACATTCTGCTGAAAGGGCAGGAACTGCCGCTGCCCGCCCGTATGAGCATGGCCGGCAAGTGGAAGAATTAGGAGTGACCATGGACCAGACCCTGGTAGAACTCAATCAGAAAATCGATCTGCTCACGACGCAGGTGGCCTACCTCACCGAACAGGCCCTCGTGGCCGAACGCCAGCGTCGTGATCGCGAGGAGTTGATGCGGGATCTGACACCGGTGGTGAACGAAGCCTTCCGCGTGTCGGTCGAACAGCTGGAGGAGATCGAGCAGTACGTCGATCTCAACGATCTGCTGAACATCCTGAAGCGCATGCTGCGTAACGGGCGCAATATCGAGAAGGTGCTGGATCAGCTCGAAAGCCTGATGGATTTCGCCGACACCGTGGGGCCGATCACCGACCAGGCCTTTTCACAGGCCGTCGATGTGCTGGCCAACATGGAGCACAAGGGGTATTTTGTTTTTGCCCGTGGTGGTATGCAGATCATGGACAACATCGTCACGTCGTTCAGTGAAGAGGACGTGCGTCTCCTGGGCGAGAACATCGTACTGATCCTGCAGACGCTCAAGGCGATGACACAGCCCGAGCTCATGAACTTCGCCCGCAACATGGTACAGGCGATCGAGCAGCAGCAGGAAGAACCCGAGGTCAACATCGGTTACCGCTACCTGCTGCAGCAAATGCGCAATCCCGACGTGCGCCGCGGGTTGGCACTGACGATGCGGGTGCTCAGTTCGATTGGCAAAACCACCGGTGACAATCGTCAACCGGTCGCCGCAGCCCGCCTGAATTGAGCGGCGGGACCAGAGATTGATCGTAAACGCAAAAAAGAAAGGGTTTCGTAATGGCTACACGTGAACTTGCCGGTAAGACCGTTCAGGTCAACGACGAAGGATTCATGACCAATCCGGGCGAATGGAACAAGGAAATCGCCCAGGCACTGGCCATCGAAGAGGGCGTGGGTGAGCTGACGCCCGCCCACTGGAAGGTGATCGATTTTTGTCGCACCGATGCGGGCAGCTCGGGCAAAGCCCCTACCCTGCGCCGCATCACAACGGCGGCCGGCGTACCGACCAAAGAGCTGTACACCCTGTTTCCCAAGGGCCCGGCCAAGAAGGTCGCCAAGATCTCTGGCCTCGGCAAACCCGAAGGCTGCGTCTGAACAAGCCCGGGGCGCCGTGGGTCGTCCCGCCTCGCCCCGCTGCATCAAAAGGAGAAACAAAAATGGCTGAGGAAAATCGGAAACTGGCGATCATTTGCTCCAAAGGCAGCCTTGACATGGCCTACCCGGGCCTCGTGCTGGCCAACTCTGCGCTGAGTTATGGCATCGACGTCGTGATGTTCTTTACCTTCTGGGGCCTGGACATGGTGACGAAGAGCAAGATGAACGAGCTGAAAATTTCACCCGTGGGCAATACGAGCATGGGTATGCCTAATGCGCTGGCCGTCATTCCCGGCGTCACCGGCATGGCCACAAGCATGATGAAGGGCAAAATCGCCAAACTCGACATCCCGCCGGTCGGCGAATTCATGGATATGATCGTCGACGCCGGTGCCAAGCTCTATGGCTGCAAGATGTCGGTCGATATGATGGATTTGACCAAGGACAAACTCTACGACGGGGTCATCGACATCGTCAGTGCCGGTGATTTCATGGACATGTCCGAGGGCGCACAGATCATCTTCATTTGAAGCCGTGTTTGACCCCGTAGAACGCACAGGGCGCACAGACTATTTTGCATAAATCTGTGCACCCTGTGCGGTAAATACCTTCGGTTCAGACATCCGAAGCCGTGCAGGCTTCGGATGTCTTCAGATGGCTGGTATCGTTGAAACGCCCCAGTACCGGCGCGGGATTCAGCACCAGCTCGGTCAGGGCGCAGTTGTCCATTTGAAACTCGGTCCAGCGTTTACCATCACCGGTCAAAAACATTGCCAGGGCTGTCGCCATTGCACCGCCGTGGCTGACCACGGCCACGGTCTGCCCAGCGTGCCCAGCGGCAATGCGGCGCAGGCTGCGCACGACGCGCGTGGCAAACTGCACGGCCGATTCACCGCCCGGCGGGGCAAAATTGGGATCGGCCGCCATGCGCTCCCACAGGCGCTTTTCGTGCCGCAGCTGCTGGTAAGTCAGGCCATCCCACTCGCCGAGGTGGTACTCGGCCAGGTCAGTATCCACCTGGATAGACAGGCTGCCACTGGCGGCCGCGATCCGCTGCGCGGTCTGCTGCGCACGCCGCAGCGGACTGCTGATCACCGCGGCCAGGCGGTAGCCGTCCGTCGCCAGGCGCCGGGCCAGGGCCTCGGCCTGAGCCTGGCCACGATCGTTGAGAGGATCATCGCCAATACCTTGAAAAGCACCCGCCACGTTGGCCGCGGTCTCGCCATGGCGGATGATGAGCAAAGTGGTCGTTGTTGGTTCGTTGTTTGTCATGCCGCCTATTATGCCGGTCTTTGGCACTTTGGGCAAGTTGGCCCACGCGGACCGCGCCGGCCTGCGGGGCATTTTCACCGGCTCTCACGCGCAGGCTTCAATGCGCGACAGCCAAAGACGCACGGGCGAGACAACACGCATGACAGGACGGCACAACAGGCGCACGGAAGCCGGCCGCTGGGATCTTGCGGCACGCCTGGTTTTTGGGTCCAATCCACTGGGGCGAGGTGTGCGCTGCGCCACAGCCATGCCCCACCCGATCCGCGCCGGCGCGCCAGCCAGACCCGTCGTCTGCCAGTCGTCGGTGAACAGATGACCCGGTCAGCGTATCGGGGGTCATACATGGTACAAAAACGATCGATCCAGCGGTAGGCATCGCAGTCACTCCTGCACGGGCAAGGTTTGTGCTGACAGCCAGATAAACGCCGGTCATGCTTGTTTTCCGGTACCAGGTATAGCAGAAAAGACAGGGGCGAGCCAATAGACATGTCTATCGGCTCGCCCCTGCTTGCTGTCTGGTTATCGGCGGCAATTGGCCACCCGGATGGCCTCAACCTGGATCTGGTTTTGCGTATTCACGACTGCGCGAGAGCTGGTGACCCGAATGGCTGCGCTTCAGGGTGCTGTCTGTTGGGCGTCGAACTTGACCACACATTCGAGCAGCGTGCGCCGCACATCGATGATGCCGGCGCCGAGTGCGGGGTCTTTGACCGGTGTGGCACACTGCTTCAGGAGGGTCTCCACGTCAGCCGCCTGGAAGCTGCCGCGGCCGGCCTGTACGACGAGGGCCGACAGCCCACTGACGAGCGGCGCGGCAAATGACGAGCCGGTCCAGTGGGCATAGCCGGTGCCTTGCGGCGTCAGGTCGACCGAGGCGGCCACGCCGGCGGCACAGGTGCGGTCGGCCTGGCACGATGCCAGCCGTGGCTGGCACACGGCACCCACACGGACCTGCTCGGTGCGCACCGCCTCACCCTGGTCGTCAACCCCCAGGCCATCACCACCAGGGGCTGCGATGTCACCCGTATTGGAGAAACAGCCCCGCTCATCGAAGATATTGCTGGCCGCCACGCCCAGTACCGTATCCAGGGCCGCTGGCAGTTGAGGGCCCTGAGGTGCTGTGAGATTGGCGGAATCGTTGCCGGCCGCGGCAACCACGACGACGTCCAGGCAGCGTGCCACTTTCATCATGTAGTCGAGCGACTGGACGTCGACCGGCAGGTCGAACCCAGCGGCGCCTGGCGGAATCCGCACACCCAGGCTGAGGTTGAGCACGGTGCCGAGGTATCTGTTTTCATCGTCGGCCGTGGTCAGCAGGAAATCGTAGAGGGCGTTGTTGAGTGTGCCCAGGTCACCGCGGGTGTCATCGCCCAGGACACGGATGAGTTCGATGCGGCTGGCCGGCGCCAGGCGGTGAATCAGGCCGGCCACGAACAGGCCGTGACTGCGGTTGTCCGGCTGGCTGTAGGGACTGCTGCTGGCCGGCAGGGTGGCCACCGGTGCCGGGTTCATCCACCACAGCCGGAAAGGCTGCGGTTGGTCGACCCAGTGGATGGTCTCGAGCTGCAGAGTGTCCGTTTCGCCCGTGCCCAAGGGCGAGGTGTCGAAGACGCCGACACGGACACCCCGCCCGTCGACGTTCAGGCGGCTCGGATGATCGATACGTTCGAGGGCCCATTGTGCCAGGTACAGCGCCGGCTGCGCCAGCTGCGGCGCACCATCACCGCCGCTGCCGCCGACTTCCCAGGGACTGCCGCCGACTTCCCAAGGGCTGCCACCCACTTCCCACGGACTGCCGCCCACCTCCCAGGGTGAGCCGGCCAGCCAGTTGGGGCCGGCATGGACTGCGCTGCCCCCTGCTGCCTGAATGGCACGAATGATGGCGGCGACGTCGGGCTGCGGGCCGCTGATGCGGTAGACGTCGGTTACGGTCTCGGGCGGCAGGCCGGCACAGGTCTGCACCGGTGTTGTGAAGTCACCGAACGACACGCGTGAGAGCCGCTCGACGCGACCCTGCAGGGAGCCCATCACTTCGTCAACGGCACCCCGCGGCCCGGTGACGATCACCTGGTCCTGGACGTAAAATTCGGCGGGCGGATAGGCGGCGCGAAACGGCCAGCTGCGCTGCGACGCGGCCGAGAACAGGCACACGAACAGCAGCACCAACAGTATGAGCAGCAACGGCAGGACCCAGATAAGCCGCGGGCGGCGGGTTGATTGTGGGTTGTTGTTCACTTCTCGATCCTCTCCTTTCAAAACGATTGGCTCACAGGAGCCCGGCATCACCTACGAGGTAAAACGGCGCCCAGAAGTAGGGGTGGCGGTAATATTCGGGCACATCGTGGTTGTGCACGAAGCTCAGTTGGGCTGCACGCAGCGCGGCGCCTTTGGTGGCCCCTGCCAGCAGGCTGGCATAGAACCGACGCATCAGCTGCGTGGTCGAACGATCTTCGACCTCCCAGAGGGTGGTGACCAACGAAGCCGCACCGGCACTGAGAAAGGCACGCATCAAACCCAGCAGCTCATCGCCCCCTGCCACGACACTGCGCCCGGTCTGGCACGCGCTCAGCGTAACGAGGGATGCCCGCAGACGCAAATTGAAAATATCGAGCGTCGTCAGCCAGCCATCGGCCAGGGCCAGGCCCGAAAACAGGGGATTGTCCGCCCGAAAATCGCCGTGCGCAGCCACGTGCAGCATCCGGCAGGCGGGTGCCAACGTACGCACGCGTTCGACCGTGGCGGCGTCTTCCAGAATGAGTTGGCCGCGCCATTGGGTGGCAATGATTTCGGCCTCCTCGGCGGTTGCGGGCAGCCGGCCGCCGTAGGAGTTTGCCACCGCCAGCAGTCGATCACCGTTCGAGCCACCGAACGGCTGAGAACGCTGCCTGTTTCCCGCCTCACGGCAGTAACGCAGCAGGCTGGCACCCGGCAAATACGAGATCTCGTGCTGCTCCAGCGCATAACGCTCCCCGTCGTACAGGGCGTGAAACGGCAGGTAGTGCAAAATCCCGTGCGGTACCACGATCAACCGTGTATAGGGTGCCAGTTCGGCCTGCAGCGGATCTACGAGCAGCTGGTGCAGTTTGTGCAGCACCCCGCGCGTATTGCCGGTCAAGGCCACGATGCGCTCGACCGGGCTGCGCGGCACCGTCGCCAGGTTCAGCCAGAACAGACGCATCAGCTGCTGCACCTGGGCCAGGCTCGTCGTAAGCCGCCGCGCCTGCACGCCACCGGCCGTCACCAAAAAGACGATGATCTGACCCTGAATGGCGTAGAACTCGAGCAGCATCGTATCAGGATCGAGATAGGGCTGTACTGGTTCCGTACGCACCTGCCACAGCGCCGCGTCGCGTGCGTAATCGGCGTTGCGAACCAGCAGACGATGCCACAGTTCGGTGATACGCTGTTCGAGCTCGAGCACGACCTGCTCCACCTGGTAACGTTCGCCCAGTGAAGCACCACGCTGGCTGAACTGCTCCATCCCCTCGCCGATCTGCCAGCGCCGGTACAGGCGGTCACGTTCGGCACGTAGATCGAGCAGCTCGGCCACCAGGGGGCCGTCACCGTCACTGCGCGCCTGGATGCTCAGGTCGAGCCGGTGGGCCAGCATGTCGAGCAGCGCACGTGACTTGGCGCGCTCGCAGTACGCCAACCCGCGCGCCGGCTGTGCCATGTCCAGGCAGAGCGCCACGGCATCCTCGTACAGTCGCTCTTTGTCGCCCACAAAATCGGCGCGAAACTCGACCATCAACCGGCCACAGAGGCGCTCCAACGCCTGGATGGCCGCATCGTATTCGGCCAAACCCAGCTCGTAGATACCAGCCGTCGCCGCCAACGTCCCCTGCAAATAGTGACCCTGGTAGGTAAGCGCCGGGATATTGTGCCGCTGGCCAATCCGCAGCGCGGCAGCAACCAGGTCATTGGCCTCATCGACCTGGCCAAGCGCCAGGGCGGCGCGGGCCGCCACCAGACCGGCGCGCGCCTCACCCACCGGCAGATCGTACGCCTGAAAGACGCCGATGGCACGTCGCGCCAACTCGAGCGCCGGCTGCGCAGCCTGCTGCTGCAAGTGCGCCGTGGCCATCAACAGGTCGACATTGGCCACCGCGGCCTGGTTGTTTTCCTGTGCAAAAAGCGCACGCGCCGTCACCAGCGAAGCCTGCGCCTCGTCGTACTCCGCCAGCCCCAGGCGCGCCGTGGCCTCGTTGAGGATCGACTGTCCAACTTCCAACGGTGTACCCAAATCAGCAAACAGGAGGCGAGCCTGACGGCACTTCGTCAGGGCATCCTGGTAACGGCACAGCTGGAGCAGGCAGTCGCTGATGGCCAGCTGCACCAGCATGGCGTGCCGCTGCCGCCCATCGGCCAGGAAGGTGGCAAAGGCCTGGTCCAAAAGGTCGAGCGCCTCGTTGTAGCGCCCCAGGATGAAGTACGTCAGGGCCAGGTTCTGCTGGGCGCGGGCGACGCTGATGATCTGGCCCAATGCCTGATAGCGCGCCAGCGCAGCCTGGTGTTCGGCAATCGATTCGTCGAAGCGGCCGAGGTTACGCAGGACGATGCCGCGGTTGATGCGAATCATGAGCAAGGACAGTTCTGCCGCCGGTGCGTGCGCCGCATAGAGGGCTTCTGCCTGGTCGAAGCGGGTCAGGGCCGCTGCATCCTGGCCCGAACGGCCGAGAATGATCGCCAGGTTGGAGGTCAACGTGGCCAACGGTATCCAGCGCGCGTGCTGCCGTAAGACGTTACTGGCCCGCTCGCCAATCGCCAGCGCTTCCGCGGCACGACCGAGCGACGCCAACGCCCACAGCTTGCCGATCTGCGACTGGGCCTCGGCTGCGGTGTCACCACAGGCGGCGTAACGAGCGGCCGCCTCGTCGTAGAGCTCGATGCCGCGCTGGTATTGGCCCAGGCCTATCACGTAACCGTTGGCCAACGCCAGCAGACCCAACGCATCGATGCGCGGGTCATCGGCCCACTGCCCCAGGTCGCGAATCAATTCGCCAAGTGCCAGGCAGCGCTGAATATCACTGCCGCGTACCTGGTCCGCCAGGGTCTTGAGGGCATCTGCCAGTTCATACTGCTGGGTTGTGCTGAGGGAGGGACCGTGCGCCACCAGCCATGCTTGCTGCGCCTGTCGGGAATCCAACTCCAGCAGCTCCGTAATCAGGGCCTGCGGCTCCATGTTGCGTTCGCCTTCGTCTTGGGGCACATCGTGATTCGATGTATACAATCAACCATTGATCTCCAAATCCTGCAGCTCGATTTCCAGGGCCGGCCCCTGCAGGGCCAATAGGTAACGCCCCGACCGGAGGTCTCCAAAGACAAAATTGCCCAGATCATCCACCTCGGTGGTGGTCATGGGTGCATCGTCATGCCACAACGTGGCCTGCAAATCGTTCAGCGCCACCCCGGTCACCAGGCCCACCAGGGCGTACGTACCTGGCCGCGTGTCGGGCTGGACGTCGATGCTGATCTGGGCATCGCCCGCTTCGTACAACTGCGGGCCGGCACCCGCACCGCGCACCGCCAGGGCTGGCGCCAACGTCAATCGTGTGTTGAACCCCTGCGGCACCAGGCGCGCCACCCACACTTTGATGCGTTCTACCGGGCTAAATTCGATATCGGGTGCAGTACTGGTCAGGAACTGGTCTAGCTGCGCTATTTCCCGCCGGCAGTGCGGGCATTCGGCCACGTGCCGTGTGATGTTGAAGCGGCGATCCCCCGGGATCAGACCGAGGTGATATTCACCGAGTTCGACAGTATCGGGGCAGAACGCCCGGTAGAGCGCAGTTGTCATGTTGCCTTCCCACGTCATATGGTCCTATCCCTTTCCTACTGGCATAAACGTGCGGCCTGACGTTTTTCAGGCATTGCGCATGAAAGTCTGCAAATCGGTGTCACGACGGAGTCGTGCAATCAAATTCTCTTTGACACGGTACACTTCGTTCACACTGGAGAAGGTCTCGCGATACTGGTCGTAGATTTCGCGTGGCTTTAGCGCCAGAACAAACAGTCCGTAGACAACCTGGCGCTCCTTGTCGTCTTTGAGGCGGCGGGTCAGCTGCTGCCACAGCTCAGCGCGGGCCATACCGTCGAGCACCGCTTCATCGAGAACCGGCTCATGACTGGGTGTCGCTTCTTCCACTTCATCGTCCAGCAGGCTGGCGCGTTCCTGACGGCGCATGTGATCCACCAGGACGCTGTGGACGCACATCTGCAGGTAACGGAGCACCGATTTGAGGTCGGGGAACTGGGCGAACTTTTCAGGCGTCAGCACCGACCACATTTTCTGAAACGCACCGCTCACGAAATAATCCGCCTCTTCGTCCAGGGCGGTGAACAGGCTGTGGCGCTGAACCCACCGGCTGACGAGCGGCGTATACTGGCGGTAGATCGTCTCCCAGGCGCCGGCGTGGCGATCGGCAATGGCACGCCGGAACAGCTCGAAACAGAAGCGCGGGTCATTGTCCAGCCGCTTGAAAAACAGATCACTCTCTTGAGCGCAGCGGCGGCTCACACCAGTCAGGGTCAGCATAAAAAAGTCCGATGGTTCAGCCATAGGCGTTGACCAAATCCTCCAGGGTGACCCCATGGGCGCGTGCCTCGATCGCTGCCATCTGGTCGGGTGGCAGTGTCGCAGCGACCCGTTGGGTCAGGTCTGCGGCGCGGGCGCGCACGTCGGGTGTGATGGCTGCATGCTGTTGTGCCACCGTCAGCAGCGTCATGGCCTCTGACGCGCGGTTCTGCTGCTGGCAAAGGTCAGCCAGGATCACCAGGATCTCGACGACCTCCGAGATGCGGGTCTGTTCCACCGCTTCGTGGAGGGCTGTGCGCAGCGTCTCCTCTGCCAGCTGGTCATCGCCGACGGCCAATTCGACTTCTCCCAGTTTTTTGAGGGCCATCAACGCACCCCAGGGGCTGTTGGTGTCCTGAAAACGGCGTCGTGCGTCGCGGTAGTGCTGCCGTGCCGTGTCCGGTTCGCCGCGAACCAGGGCGATGTTGCCCAGGTTGAAAAGAGTCCACGGAATTCCCCAGGGATCATCCGCAGCCTGCCGCAGCCTGAGACCCTCTTCGAATTGCTGTTGGGCGACGGCATACGCACCCTCCAGGAAACTGATGTAGCCGAGACAATCGAGGCACACGGCGGCGTACTGGCGATCACCGGTGATGCGCGCGCTGGCCAGTGCTTCGCCGAACTGATCCTGCGCCTCGGCATAGCGGCCCAGGCGCATCGTTGCTTCGCCCAGGTGCACCAGCGCGCGCGCAATCCCACGTATGTCACCCAGGTCCCGCCGGATTCTCAGCGTCTCACTGTGCAAGCGCTGCGCCTCCGCATACTCGCCCAATGAATAGGCCACCACACCCAGCTGTAAGAGGCAGTCTGCCTGCAGCCAACGATCGCCCAGTTCGCGGCTGATGTCGAAGGCGGGCAGCAGAACGTCACGCGTTTCGAGCGCTCTGCCTTCCTGCCAAAACAGGCGCCGCGCATACAGCAGGTAAGCCATGACTACGTTGGCGCGACGATCCAGCTCGGAGATCACCGGCGCAAACTCGGCAAATGTCTGCCGAACTTCGGTGATATCCTCGATGACAAGATAGGTAATGGCGAGCAGTTTGCCCCACGCCAGGGCCAGACGTGCGTCCGACGACCGTGCCAGCTCGATGCACTGGACGATCAGGTCCGACGCACGGTCGAATGCGCCGCGGGCGCCGGCGAACGAAGCCTGCATCGCGACCAGCATTGCCCGCACGTGTTGGGCATCCCTGTCCGGCGCGGTGACCAGGGCGGCCGCGGCGCGTCCCAGAATATCGTCCGCCTCCTCCGGCCAGTTGCGCATACCGTAGAACGTCACCAGGCCGTGCAGGCTGCGCTGGATGTGGGTGACATCCTGATGATCGGCCGCCCAGATCCAGGCGGCGCGGATGTTCTCGATCTCGCGCTCGATCTCCGACATGGCGGCCAGCTGGTCGGAACCATGCAGACTTTCCTCACGAGACTCGACAAATGCCAGGGTAATCCGGCTGTGCTGGGCACGCAGTTCGATCTCTGCGGTGCGGTTCGCCGCCAGGCGTTCGAGCGCATACTGGCGCAGCACCTCGTGCAGGGTGTATCGTCCATCGTCCGCGACGTGCAGGAGCGATTTGTCGGCCAATGCGGTAAGCAGTGGCAGCCGTACACCGGCAATCTCGGCGGCGGCGGCACGGGTGAAACCACCCTGAAATACAGCAAGTTTGGGAAACGCTGCCTGCTCGGCCGGTGTCAGCAGGTTCCACGAGTGCTCGAACACGGCGCGCAGGCTGTGATGGCGCGCCGGCACATCGCGCAGGGTCGTTTCCAGGAAGTCGAGGTTCTGTTCGATCTCGCGCGCAATCTCGGCACACGGAAGCATCCGCACCCAGGCCGCCGCCAGCTCGATGCCCAACGGCATGCCGTCCACCAGCTGGCAGATGCGCGCCGCACAGGGAATGTCGGCCGCCGGCAGTTTGCGTCCGCCCAGGGTGCGCTCGGCGTGCTGTATGAACAGCTTCACGGCGCTGAATTCAACCAGGCGCCCATTGCCGGCAAACACATCATCGCGGGGATAGCGCATGCCTTCCAGTTCGTACACCCACTCGCTGTGCAGGTTCAGGCGGGTACGCGAGGTGACCACGATTTTTACGCCCGCGGCACGCTCGAGGATGTCGGTCAACAGTGACGCACTGGCTGCGAGATGCTCAAAATTGTCCATGACCAGCAGGATGAATTTATCGCGCAAGAAACCCATCAACTGTTCGTGCTGTGTCTCCATCACGCGGCGCACCGCGTCGGCGCGTTCAGCGAAGGAGAAGCGCACGGCGTCGGCGATGGCCGGCACCAGGAAATCACCGGCGCTGAGGGACGCCAGCGGCACAAAATAGGTGCCATCGGCGAAGGTGTGACCCTGCTCGATCGCCACCTGCAGCGCCAGACGGGTCTTCCCCGTGCCACCAGGACCCAGGATCGTCAACAGACGGCACGCCGGATCGTGCAGCAGCGCGGCCACGGTCTCCAGTTCGGCGCGACGCCCCACAAACGGTGTCGTTGGCGCCGGCAGGTTGGATTGGAGGGTTGGGTGGCTGGGTTCGGTGATCGGTAGTGGGGTCAACGAATGCGCCCGGTCACCGGTGCGGATAGACTCGGCCAGTGCCGTTGTCTCCGTCTGCGGCACCGTACCGAGCTCCGCATCCAGAATACGCACGCATTCCTGGTACTGGCGCAGCGCCGCCGACCGCTGATCGGTCGCGGCGTAGAGGGTCATCAAGGCACGGTGGGCGGGCTCATGCAGGGGATCGAGACTGAGCCAGCGGCGTGCATGGGGCAGCGCAGCTGCGGACTGTCCCGCGGCCTGGTAACAGGTAACCAGGCGCGCCAACGCCGATGCCAGCGCCTGCCGGTGCTGCTCGGCCTGGAAGAACTGCCATTCCTCAAAATCGGCGCTGTCGCGTACGTTGAAGCCGGCCATAAAATCACCGCCGGCCAGTGTCACTGCGGCTTCCAGCGGCGCCTGGCACGCCGGACAGACCGCCTGCGGTGCATGGCCATGGGTAATGCAAATGGCCAGCGCCTGCTGGAACTCGGCCACGTCCAACCAGGTTTGACTGGACATGGCAAGGGCCACGCGGTCTTGTTCGGTTACGAGCCAGCCGTCACCCAGACTGCTGTTCAGCTCCCACAGCGTGCGGCGGAGATAGGTGAGGGCACGTGCCGAGTCGTGGTCAGGCCACAGCAGTGTTGCCAATGCTTCGCGGCTGTGCGCCTGGGCGGTGACAGCCAGGTACGCGAGCAGCGCAACTGCTTTGCGGCGTTCCACGTCGATACGTTGGCCATCGATCTCGATGTGTGGTGGCCCAAACAGTGTGATTTTCAGACGTCTCACGAATCCTCTCCCTGCCTGCACCACATTATAACACACTGTCTGCAAATTGGAATCGCCGCGCACATGTGTGGTAGAATAATGACAGAATTCATAGGAGGTACTACCATGAAAGTACGCACTATCCTGGCGCGTAAGGGCACCCATGTCGCCACAACCCCTCCAGACCGCATCCTCCGCGAGGCGGTGACGATGCTCGTCGAGCAAAATATCGGGTCATTGGTGGTGGTCGATTGGAGCGGCCATCCGATCGGTCTGCTGTCCGAACGCGATGTGATTCGCAAAGCTGTGACACACCCCAATGTCTTCGACCTGGAAGTCGCCGATGTCATGACCACCAACCTGATCACTGTCCTGCCCGACGAAGATGTCCAGTCAGTTGCCAACACCATGACCGAACGGCGTATCCGGCACCTTCCGGTACTCGAAGAAGGCAGACTCGTGGGCATCATTTCGATTGGAGACGTGGTCAAAGCCCAACGTGACCAATATCGGGGCGAGATCGACACCTTGCAGATGCAGTTGGAGAACGAAACCTGATCGATGATGACAGGGATCGAACATGCAAAGGAGCATTTCATGCACAAACCAGGTACTGAGTCGCGCCCTTTGCGGGTTGCGATCATTGGTGCCGGCCCCACCGGCTTCTACACGGCCGATGCCCTGCAGCGTCAGGCCGGTCTCGTCGCACAGATCGATCTTTTCGACCGGCTGCCAACGCCGTTTGGCCTCGTACGCCTGGGCGTCGCGCCCGATCATCAAAAGATCAAATCGGTCACGGCGGTGTTCGACAAGATTGCATCGCACCCCAATTTCCGCTTCTTCGGCAACGTCGAACTTGGACGCGACGTGACGGTGGCCGATTTGCAGCAGTACTACCACCAGATCGTTTACACGACCGGCGCCCAGACCGACCGCCGTATGGACATTCCCGGCGAGGACCTGACCGGCAGCTATCCGGCCACCGAGTTCGTCGCCTGGTACAACGGCCACCCCGACTACCGCCACCTCGAGTTCGACCTGAGTCAGGAGTCGGCAGCGGTGGTCGGTATTGGCAACGTGGCCCTGGACGTGGCTCGCATTCTACTGCGTACGCCGGAAGAACTGGCCGCTACCGACATTGCCGACTATGCGCTGGAGGCGCTGCGTCACAGCCGCGTGCGCACCGTGTACGTCTTGGGCCGGCGCGGGCCGGTCCAGGCAGCCTTTACCACGCCGGAAGTCAAAGAACTCGGCGAAATGGCCGACGTCGACGTGTTTGCCCCCGTGGATGAAGTGACGCTCGATCCGCTGAGTCAGGATGAACTGACGAGCAATGCCGATCGCGCAACGGCCAAAAAAGTCGAAATGCTGCAGGCGTTCGGGGGACGTGAACCCACCGGCAAAGGCCGCCGGCTCATTTTCCGCTTCCTCGTGTCACCCACCGAACTGATGGGCGATGCGCAGGGGCACGTTATCCGCATGCGCCTGGTCAAAAATCAACTCTACAAGACCGAGGCCGGCTCCTTGCGCCCGAAGCCCACGGGCAAATTCGAGGAGATACCGGCCGGCCTGGTGTTCCGTTCGGTCGGTTACCTGGGTGTGTCACTGCCGGATGTGCCGTTCAAAGAGAGCTGGGGCGTCATTCTCAATCAAATGGGTCGCGTGCTCGATCCGGAGACCCAGCGCCCGCTGGTGGGCCAGTATACCGCCGGCTGGATCAAACGCGGGCCGTCAGGTGTCATTGGCACCAACAAGCCCGACGCCGTGGAGACCGTCGACTGCATGATGGAAGACCTGGCCAACGGCATCTATCTCGATCCACCCTCTCCTGACGTCAGCGCAGTGGAACAGTTCGCACGCGCGCGCCAGCCGCACCTCTTCACCTACGAAGACTGGCAGCGTCTCAACGCCCAGGAAACCGCCGCCGGTAAGACGACAAACCGCCCGCGCGTGAAATTCACGTCGATCGAGGAGATGGAGAAAGCGTTGGGGCGGCTTTAGATTTTGGATTTTGGATTTTGGATTGATTTTGGATTTGATTTTGGGTTGGTCTCGTTTGACAAATCCGCGCGGTGGTGCTATTATCTGCCACGCTCGGTATGGGAAACAAAACCAACCGATCGATTCTTCGGAAAGGAAAGGCGCATTCAGATGAAAAAGATCTTCATCCCTGTCATTGCGACTGTGCGAGTCACTGCGGTTAGCAGTGGGTTCGTTCGCGCGCGTGTTGCGCCTACCGCCAGGTTGACATAATCGTCCATAGACGAACATGCTGCCGGGCCGTGGGTGCACACAACGCTCCACGGCCTTTTTGATTTCTATCGCCGGTTTTTGGTTCAACCGGTACAGGCCGAGGGGCATCAGCGCTCCCCCGGCCTTTTTTTGTCGATCAGGCTGGGAGCGCACGGGAAATCGGTGAAGGAGATATCAAATGTATGACTCAGTTGCTTTGCATGTAGATTCAGCCCATAAGACCTTCGGCAAAAATGGCGGCGCAGCGGCCTGGCGCAAGTTCTTTCCGGCGAAACAGCGAAACGGGCAAAATGGCCACACCAACGGCAACGGGACGCCGCTGGCCGGGACGCCCAAAACCACCGCCGTCAACCACGTCTCGTTCGACGTGGGGCGCGGGGAAATCTTCGGTGTGCTCGGCCCCAACGGCAGCGGCAAATCGACCCTGATTCGGTTGATTGCCACCCTGCTTATTCCGGACGGCGGTCAGATTACAGTTTTTGGCCACGATACGGTGCGGCAGCCGATGGCCGTGCAGCGGCTCATCAACCGCGTGTCGGTCGAGGCCAGCTTCTTCAAGAAGCTGTCACCGATGGAGAACCTGTTGTACGGCGCCCGCTTGTACGGCGTCAGTGGCAGTGAGGCACGCAAGCAGGCACGCACGATCCTGGTTCGCCTGGGGCTCGAAGAGAAGTCGATCTATCAGCCGATGGAAGAGATGTCACGCGGCATGCAGCAGAAGGTTGCCATTGCCCGTGCCTTCCTGACGCATCCGATCTTACTGCTGCTCGACGAGCCGACGACCGGGCTGGACCCACGCTCCAAACACGAGGTACAAGCCTTCGTGCGTGAGCTGCGCGACCAACACGATGCCACGATCCTGCTGACCACCCACGACATGATGGAAGCCGACACCCTGTGTGATCGGATTGCCATCATCGATGGCGGCAATATCGTGGCCCTGGACACACCGGAAAACCTGAAGCGCCTGGTGCCGCAGGCCAACGGTCAGCTGCCCACCCTGGAGGAAGTGTTCCTCCAGCTTACCGGGAAGAAGTTGGTAACCGAGGATCAGGCCGAATAACGGCGCGGTGCCGATTGAGAGGAAGGAACGATGAACACAAATATCACTCGACCGTTGTATGAAAGTGCTCTACTCTGCCTGGCCGCGCCCGACCCCAACCGCGATGCCGAGATCGAAGCTGGTTGGAGCAACGATGCGGCATACAGACGGTTTCTCGATGTTCAGCCGACACGTCCGCTGTCCAGGGCGCAGATCCAGAAGCGCTACGAAGCGGCACAGAGCCGGGACAGCAACGAGATTCTGCTGGCCGTGCGAACGCAGGCCGATGATCGCCTGGTGGGGTTTGCGCGGTTCTACGGGATCGTTTGGTCGCGCAATTATGCGCAGTTCAGGTATGCAATGGGTGACCCAACTGCACAGGATGATGCCACCACGCGGGAACTGCTGCAGCTCGTCCTGCGCTATGCCTTCGACGAACTGGGTTTTTACCGCCTGATGGTCGACGTGGCCAGTGACGAAATCGAAATCATCCGTGTCCTCGAAGCGACCGGGTTTCGCCTGGAGACTCGCCAGCGCCAGGCCGTGCACTATCATGGCCGGCGCTGGGACCTCCTGGCCTACGGCTTGCTCGTCGACGAGTGGCGTCAGCCGGAGGTGGCCCAGGCCAGCGTTACGCTCGACAACCAGCAGGCGGAACGCTGGCGCAGTGACGTCCTGTCAATGCCGCGCAGCACGAATGGGCACGCAAGAACGAACGATGCGCTGACCGGTCAGCTGGTACGCCTGGCTGCGCCCGATGTCGAACGCGACGCTCCGGTGATGACGACGTGGGCACGCAATTCGGAATTCGTGCGCATGCTCGATGCCGACCCAACGCAGCCGTGGAGTCTCGCCGGTACGCGTAAGGAGTTGGAAGAGATGGCCAGCCGCGAGCGGCCCAACAGCGTGCATCTGATGATCTGCACACTGGCGGACGACCAGGCAATCGGTTTCATCAGCCTGGGTGGCATCAACTGGGTCCATGGCAGCGCGTGGGTGGGCATCGGCATCGGAGACCCGGCCTTCTGGGGCAAGGGTTACGGTACCGAAGCCATGCAGCTTCTGCTGCGTTATGCCTTCGACGAGCTGAACCTGTGGCGGGTCAACCTGAACGTGTTCGAATACAACGAACGAGCCGTGCGCTCGTACATCAAAACGGGCTTTGTCGTCGAAGGCCGCGCGCGGCACATGTTCATGCGTGAGGGCCGGCGCTGGGATTTCATTTATATGGGTATCCTGCGCGACGAATGGGCCAGGCGGCAGGTCGATCAGGCAGCGGTTGTCAGCACCCTGGCTGACCTGCCTGGAAAGGAGAGAGTCCCGTGACGACTCTAGCGAACGAATTCAAAGCCAGTTATGCGTTCATGGAACGCAACTTCTATATCGTCAAACGCTACTGGGCATGGGAGGTGGTGTGGCTCGTCTACTCCATCGTCAACTCCCTGTCCGTGAGCTATATCGGCTACGGCATGGGTGCGCTGGGCGGTTCAGGCGTCGATACCGAGTTCATGGTCATCTACCTGGCCATCGGCACCATCGTCTGGCGCTACCTGTCTTCCATATTCTACTGGGTCACCGACGTCATCGGCATGGAGCGTTGGGAAGGGACCATCGAGTACACCCTGATGGCACCGATTCAGCGGATCACTCACATGCTGGGGCAGACCGTGTTCGCCGTGATCTACAGTCTCGTTCACACCGCGGTCATCCTGGGCGCAACCCTGCTCTTCTTCGACATCCGGTTGGATAATGCGAACCTGTGGGGCGGCCTGGTCATGCTCATCGTCGGCAGTGTGTCGTTCATCGGGATCAGCATCGTCGGCTCGGTGCTGCCATTGCTTTTCCCCGAGCGTGGCTCGCAGATGACACACGTCATCATCGCCTTGCTCTTGCTGGTCTCCGGTGTATACTATCCGGTGGAAGTGCTGCCCGAGTGGATGCAAACGCTGAGTAAGCTGTCTCCGGCCACCTACGTGCTCGACGGCGTACGTGCCACCCTGTTGGACGGGGCGGCGACGCGCGATCTGTGGCCCTATGTCTGGCCGCTGCTGATCATCGGCGTCGTCACCATTCCGGCCGGCCTGGCTGTTTTCCGCTGGGCCGAAAATTATGCCAAACGCACCGGCAAGCTGCACCGGAACGGTTAGGAAAGACCATGACGACATCGGGACACAATACACATCGTCACCAGGGCCAGGTCTTCAAAAAGGCCCTCGGCCACTACTACGTGCGGACCAGTCACCAGACCGTGGTGTGCTCGTTGTCGAGCAAACTGCGCAAAGACCTGGTCTATCCCACCGCCGACCGTTCGTCGGTCGGTCATCGACGGGTGCAAGCGGTACGCGGTCTCGCTGTACTCGATCCGGTCGCCATTGGCGACTGGGTCGAGTACCTCGACGCCTCCCACGATACCGGCATGATCACCAACGTCCTGCCGCGCGCCAACCGCTTCGTGCGTCCGGCCGCCGGCACGCAGGAAATCGAGCAGGTCATCGCGGCCAACATCGACCAGTTGATTCCGATGCTGGCCGCGGCGCAGCCCGAACCAACGTGGGGGCTGCTCGACCGTTACCTGGCCATCGCCGAGGCCGAAGACCTGCCGGTGTTAATCTGCATCACCAAGATCGACCTGGTGGACCCTGGCACCCTCGAAGCCGAGGCGGAAACCTACCGCCGCATGGGGTACCCGGTGATCCTGACCAGCGTGCGCAGCGGTGCCGGCATCGAAGCGCTGCAGGCGGCGCTGCACGACCGGCTGTCGGTCTTCGTAGGCAAATCGGGCGTCGGCAAGACTTCGCTGCTCAACACGATCCAGCCCGAACTGGGCCTGCGCGTCAATGAAATCAGTGAAAGCACCGGCAAAGGCAAACACACCACCACCCACCTGGAGATGTTCGACCTGGACGCTGGTGGGCAGGTGATCGACACACCGGGTGTCAAGGAGCTGAGTATGGCCTCGCTGGCCGAATACGACCTGGCCTACCTGTTCCGCGAAATGCGTCCCTACCTGGGCGAGTGCCAGTTCGGTGCCACGTGCACACATTCGCACGAGCCGGGCTGTGCGATCAAGGACGCCGTGGCGGCGGGCGACATCGCCGAACGGCGTTATCAGACCTACCTGCGTATGGATGCCGAGTAAGGGTCTGGCCGAATAACCCAATGATTCGCCTTGATAGGGCACCTCGGGGCGGTTATTCGGATAGGCTCTGAAAGCGATCGATCCAACCAGCAAAGGAGACAATATGGATATGCATTTGCCGGCCGGCCTGATTGCACGGCCCGCTGCAATAGACGATCTCGACGGCGTGCTGGCCCTTCAGCAGGCACACGACACTTTCGAAATAGGTGAGCCCGATACATCGCGCGAGGATGTGCTGGCTGAGTGGCAGCGCCAGCGTTTCGACCTGGCCACGGACGCCCGCGTGGTCGAAACCGCGGCGGGTGAGATCATCGGCTACGTCGAAGCCTGGGACAAAGAACCGCACGTCACAATCAGCAGTATGGGCACCGTGCACCCCGAACATTTCGGTCGTGGGATCGGCACGGCCCTGCTGCAGTGGAGTGAGGTCCGTGCGCGGGATCACATCGTAATGGCGCCGCCGGGTGCGCAGGTCACCAACAGCCACATCACCAGCCACAAGAACGCGGCGGCGCGCGCCTTGTTCGAACACCATGGCTATCGTCAGGTGCGCGCTTTCTGGCGCATGGAGATCGACCTGACGCAGCCGCCAGCTGCGCCGCAGCTGCCAGAAGGCATCCTCGTGCGTGCGATGGACCCCGCCGCTGAGGCACGCGCCGCGTTCGAGGCTGTCGAGGAGGCGTTTGCTGATCATTGGGGACACGTGCCCGGCAATTTCGAAGAGTGGGCGGCCCGGTCGATCGCGCGCGACGATTTTGATCCCAGCCTGTTTTTCCTGGCCCTGGACGGCGATCAGGTGGCTGGAACCTCGCTTTGTTATGATTGGCCAAACCTCGGCTGGGTGCGTCACCTGGCCATACGCCGGCCATGGCGGCGTCAGGGCCTCGGCATGGCCCTGCTGATTCACTCGTTCGGCGAGTTCTACCGGCGCGGCGAACGTCACGTCGGTCTGGGGGTCGATTCCGCCAATGCCACGGGGGCGACCCATCTGTACGAGCGTGCCGGCATGCACGTGGCGCAGCAGTTCGACTTTTTCGAGAAGGTGCTGACATGATCAACCAACAAGTGGTCCGCCCAACCAACGGGGCGCGGCCGGTACCCGAACACATTCTTGATCTCCCGCGTGACCTGGGGGATGGCCTGGTCCTGCGTTTTGCCACGACCGCAGACATCGAGGCCGTGACTGCGCTCAACGAGCGTGTCTTTGGCGATGGCCAGCCGCTGCCCGCAATTGCCGCTGCCACGCGTGACCTGATGGCGCCCGAACACCCGACGTGTGGCGCGGGCAACTTCACGCTGGTCGAAGACACGCGCAGCGGCCAGCCCGTTTCGACCCTGTGCCTGATTCCGCAGACCTGGACTTACGCCGGCATCCCCTTCGAGGTGGGCCGGCCGGAGCTGGTGGCCACCGACCAGGCGTATCGCCGCCGTGGGCTGGTGCGCCACCAGATGGAAGTCATCCACGCCCGCAGCGCGGCGTTGGGTCACCTGGTGCAGGGCATCACCGGCATCTCCTGGTACTACCGGCAGTTCGGTTACGAATATGCCATGGACCTGGGCGGTGGGCGCACCGTGGACCTGACGAGTGTGCCGCGGCTGGCGGACGGCCAGACCGAAGCCTACCGGCTGCGTCCCATGACCGAGGATGACATTTCTTTTGCTGCGCCGCTCTATGCGCGTGACTGTGCGCTTTCCCTGGTGGCCTGTCCGCGCCCGGACTGGTTCTGGCGCACCTTGTTGTCCGGTTACGCGCCCGAATCGTGGGAGCGGCGTCCCTTCCACGTGATCGAGGATGGTGATGGACGGCCGGTGGGTTACGTCGGCCCGTCGCGCGACTGTTGGGGTGGCCTGGTGCCGGTCGTCGAACTTGCCGTAGTCGATGGGCAGTCGATGCGCGCCGTGCTGCCGGCGGTGCTGCGCTGGCTCAAGGGGTTTGCCGAACAAATCGCCCAGGAACGGTCGCGCCCGATGCAGTCGCTGTACTTCAACTTCGGTCGTATCGCGCACCCCGCCTATGCGGCGATGCCCGAGCTCCTCCATCGCACGCGTGACCCTTACGCGTGGTACATTCGTGTGCCCGACCTGCCCGCCTTCCTGCGTCACATCGCACCGGTGCTCGAAGCACGGCTGGCACGATCGGTGGTGGCGGGTTACACGGGCACGTTGAGCATCTCCGAGCACGTCAGCGGTCTGCGTGTGGTCTTCGAGCAGGGCCGGCTCGTGTCCGCCGAACCCTGGCAGCCAGCGTACGACCAGGAAAGTGCTCACTTTCCGCCGGGCGTCATCCTGCAGATGATCTTCGGGCGTAGTGGGCTGGCCGAGCTGCGGCGGTTCTATCCCGACGGCTGGGCCGATGACGAAGCGGCGGTGGTGCTCGATGCACTCTTCCCGCCCCAGCCGTCGTGCATGATTGCGCTGAGCTGATGGAGTCTCACATGCCGCACGATGTCACTGTTCGCACCTATCGCACCACCGATCTGGATGCCATCCTGACGATCGTGGCCGCGGCCAGCCTGGCCGACGGTGAGCGGGCCAATTTTGGCCCGGCGGATCTGCAGACCTGGCTGGCCGACCCGCGCTGGACACCGGCGCAGGATCTGCTGGTGGCTGAAATCGCCGGCCACGGTGTGGTAGGTCTGGGGGAAGGGCGGCTGCGCGGCGAAGCGGGGCACCAGATGTACCGCAGCGAGTGCCACGTGCACCCGGCCTTCCGGCGCCGCGGTGTTGGGCGCGCCCTCCTGGAGGCGCAGTGGCAGCGCGTGCAGGCCATCTCGCAGGCCGCGGGTGATACGCCGGTCGTCCTGGGCGCGCGGGTGGCGGCCCACCAGGCCAACGCGCGCGCCCTGTTCGAGTCGTTTGGCATGCGTCGCGTACGTTACTTCTTCGACATGGTGCGCGACCTGGTCCACCCGATCCCACCCGTGGTTGTGCCGGCGGGACTCGAGCTAACGACCTGGGCGGCGCGGCGCGACGATCGTGCCGTGTGGGCCGGCTTCAACGAGGCCTTCGAAGACCATTGGGGCCATTTGCCGGAGGATTTTGCCTTGTTCAATTACCGCATCGATGCCGGTTGGATGAACCTGGACTGCAGTTATGTCGCCTGGGATGGGGACGAGGTTGCCGGGGCGTCCTTGAACGACATGGGGCCGGCGGCGGTGCGTCACTATGGGCGCAACCAGGGGTGGATTGGCATCCTTTACGTACGCCGGCCCTGGCGGCAGCGCGGCCTGGCGCGTGCCCTGCTGGTGCAGAGTCTGCTGCAGGCCAGGGAGTTGGGTCACGACCTGGCGGGGCTGAGGGTGGATGCCGAGAACCTGACCGGGGCAGTCAAGCTGTACGAGACGGTCGGTTTTACGGTGGAGAAGACGGTCGCGGCCTACCACCGCGTCTATCCGGCCGAAGCCTGACGGGCCGGCACACCCAGCAGTTTGCGCACAAAACGCCGGACCGCGGCGGCGGTCGCGAGGGCGTCTTTGGCTTCTTCGAGGATCGGTTCGTCGCCGGGATAACGAACGCGGGTGGCGTAGCTGGATAACAGCGAAAGTTTGTCCTCTGGTACTGCGACAAACACACCCGCCTGCGTGCACAGATCATCGAGCGTGATCAGATCGTGGGTTTTGGGAAACAGCGCGCCCTTGGCCACGAGAACAGCTTTGAGATACTTCTCGGCACACTGCTGCGCGTGAAAACAGGACGCATGCGTAATGGGGCGTCGGCGACGCAGCAGCAGGCGCGCAACCTTGTAGTCGTCCTCCGCGTAGGCCACCCAGTCAAGCGGGTTAGCTTCCGAGCTCATAGACAACTTCGCCTCGCGAGGTTACTTCGTGGATGAAATAGTCGTTGTTTTCCACCTCGTAGCGGAGTTCTTCCGGTGTTTTGACGACGATGTCAACCGGAAACGGGCGCGGGCGCAGGAGTCTGCAGACAGCCAGGTAGCGCTCGCTGCTTGATGCGGTCGTATCCATCACCACCAACAAATCCACATCACTATCCGGCGTCGGGCTGCCGTAGGCGTACGAGCCGAAGAGGATGATCTTCTGCGGGTGCAGGGCTTGGGCGATACGCGCAACTGCCGCTGGCAGCGTCTCCGAGACCGGCTGTTTGAAACCACGCGGTGTAACGTTGGGGATGTTGGTCATGGGGGCATTATACCATTGACTGGCGCGTGGGGGTAATTGGGGGGATAGGGGTTGGGGAACAGGGGTTGGGGAACAGGGGTTGGGGGTTGGGGGAACGGATTGAACGGAAGGAGTACGGAGTAGGGGGAACGGATTGGAACGGATGCCGATTGGTGGTTGGGAGGTGGTATGGTAAAATGGGTGCAGTCGCCTTTTGTATCCCTACTTGACAAGGATAGCCGCCATGGATTCTCGGCACCAAGCTGAAGCCGCATTCCCCAGGTACCGGCACATTCGGCGCGGGTTGGGCGTGGGGTTGATTGCTGGCCTGCTGGTCGTGCTGGCGGCAATGGCCCTGTCTGGCCCGGGGGTGGATGCCCAAGTCACTGCCCAGGCCACGCGCCAGCCTGGTCCGTCGTTCCAGGAAAGCCTGCCCAGCGACCTCAGCCCCGTGTTTGTCGACACCTTCGACGATCCAACCAGTGGCCTGGTGGCCAACTCGCGGTTGACCGATACCGAACGTTATTACGGCGATGGTCAGTATCATATTGTCGTTCACCAGCCGCGCAGGGGAGCACATGCGGCGTGGACGGCACCCGGCCAGGAGTACGCTGATGTGGCCATCGAGGTCGAAGCGACCTATGAGGATGCCGGCCGTGACTTTGGCACGGGGCTCATCGTGCGCGGAAGAGACACGGCCAATCAGTATGCGTTCATCATCCGCCAGGATCGAACCTACTTCATTCGCCGTACCGTGGCTGGCGAAGAAAAGAACCTTTCGGGACTGAGCATCTCCGAGTTTATCCAGCCCGGTGTTGCCACCAATGTGCTGTCGGTGATTGCCCAGGGTCCGCAGCTGTCGTTCTTCGTCAACGGTCGTCTGCTCGATACCGTGACCGATGAGACATTCAAGTTGGGGCACGTCGGTCTGTATGCCGGCACCGATTCCACGGGTGGCAATCACGTCGTTTTCGATAACGCCCGCATTTGGGACCTGGGCGGCGGCATCCGCCTGACACCAGTGCCCGTGCTGTCCCTGGAGGATGTACTGCCACGTGGGGCTCGACTGGTCTTCACCGACACCTTCGACAATCCCCTGAGCGGCCTGCCCTGCCCTGAGCGTAATCCGGCACTTGAAAACTGTGATGTTCACTATTATGACACCAGCCAGTACCGTTTCGATTTTTCCGAGCGTGATGGCGGCTTTTTGGCCGAATGGCCAACCATCTACCGTGACGCGGCTGTCGAGGCCGAAGTCGCGTGGCCGGTGACCACGATCGACAACCTGCGCGCCGGGTTTCTGGTGCGGCGCCAGGAGTATGAATACAATTATGCCTTTGGGATCAGCAACGATGGCAGCTTCGAACTGCGCGGCTACACACCCACTGACGAGAATCTACTCCTCAACGGTACGTCACCCTGGATCAACCGTGACGGCAATACCAACCGCCTGGCCCTGATTGCACAGGGAACCAACCTGACCGCGGTCATCAACGGGCACCCGGTGGGTGAGGCACAGGATGCGACCATTGCCGAGGGGCGTCTGGCCCTCTTTGCCGATGCACCGGGTGGCATCGGATCGCAGGTCGTGTTCGATAACGTGTCGGTGTGGGAGCTGCCGCCGCCTTCTGCATGGTCACAGCTCACCGAGCGCCTGAATCCGGGGGGGCTGATTGCCCTGATCATCGCCGGTTTGATCATCATCGCATTCGTGTTCCGCAACCCGATCATGGCCTGGTTGTATCGAATCAGTGGAAGATCGACCGCCACGACACCCGTAGGCCCGGTACCCGTCACATCATCGCGGACAGACGAAGCTTCGTCCACTGGCGCAGTCGCCATCGGGACCCAACCTGAGGAGAAGACGGAACTGGATCTCCTCCCTGCCCCGTCTGCTGCACCGCTCACCCACAACCCTTACATCGTCGGTCCACCCGTGGCAGACGCAACCCTGTTTTATGGGCGTGAGGATGTTTTTACCTACGTGCGCAAAGAACTGGAGTCGACGCGCGGCAACCTGGCGCTGGTGCTGTACGGCGGCCGGCGGACCGGCAAGACCTCGACGCTGCTCCAGATCAAAAACGGTCGCCTGGGGACCGCCTATGCGCCGGTGTATATCGACATGCAGGTCATGGCCGAGGTGACGGCACGCGACTTTTTTGCACGGCTGGCGCAGGGGATTGCCGATGCGTTGGGTGATCCGGCGCTGCGGGCCGCCGGGGAGAAGTTGGGCAGCAGCGAAACCAATCCCTACCGTGCGTTCGAGCAGGTATTGGACCTGGCACACCGTACCGCGGGGGACCGCCGGCTGCTGTTGATGTTCGACGAGTACGAAATCCTGGAGCGCATGGTCGAAAGCGGGCGCATGAGCCCCGATATCTTCCCGTACCTGAAGTCGGTGATGGAACAGCCCCGCCGCCTGGCGCTGCTCTTCACGGGCTCGCGTCCGCTGGAGGAGATGCAGAGCCAGTTTTGGGATTGGGCCCGCACCTTTGCGCCCGCACAGTACAAACGGATCAGTTTTCTGTCGGTCAGCGAGGGCCGCCGCCTGATCACCGAACCGGTGCAGCCAGGGATCACCTACGAGGATGCCGCCATCGACGCCATTCTGCGGCTGAGCGCCGGCCACCCCTATTTCACCCAGGGCGTCTGCCGGGCAGTCATCGACATCCTCTTGTTCGAAAAACGCCAGCTCGTCACGACGGACGACGTCGCTAATGCTGTCTCCGACCTGGTGGAAAACCCGTTGCCCCACATGATTTTCTTGTGGAACGAGGCCAATGCCGGTGAGCGCCTTGCCCTGGCCGCCCTGGCAACTGCACTGTCCACCGCGGATGCCTGGCTCAGCAGTGAGCAGATCAGCGCTGTGTTGGCGGCGCATAAGGCCGCGCTGCCGTTCGAGTCGCTTCACACCGCTTTGGCGGCCCTGGTCCGCAGCGATGAACTGCTGGAGCGCCGCGACGATGCCTTCCGTTATCGGATCGATCTCCTGCGGCACTGGATTCGCGACGAACACTCGCTGTGGCAAACCATCGCCGAAGGAGCGCCAGCACCATGATGGGCAATCCCTACCTGAACCGCACCATGGTCAAAGCGCCGCAGGAGTTCTTCGGGCGACAGCGTGAGCTGCAGAAGATACTCGCACGTATCGGAAGCCCGCGGCCGCAGTCAGTGGCCGTCGTGGGCGAACGACGCATGGGCAAGTCGTCGCTGCTGTACCAGGCCTACCTGCCCGAACGCCGGCGCGACGTCGTGCCAGACCCCGACAACCTGCTCGCCATCTTCATCGATCTCTCGACGCGCAAAGATTATACGGTCCACCAGGTTTTCCAGGCCATCTTCGCCGAGTTGGGCAAAATCGTTCCCATCCCACCGGGCAAAGAGAACAGCGCCGGCTACGATCAGTTTCAGACCGTCGTCGACCAATTGGAAGCCAACAGCCGGCGCCTGATCATCTTTTTCGATGAATTCGAAGCCATCGCCAACAACCCCAACATACCCGCATCGACCGTCACCGAATTCCTGGCTTTTTTGCGCGGCATCGCCAACAGCCGTGCTGTGGCCTACGTGACATCCTCGCAGGTCGATCTGCAGGAGCTGGGGCACAGCGGTGAAATCAAAGAATCGCCGTTTTTCAATATCTTCACGCGGATTTCGCTGGGACCACTGCGCCCCGACGAGGCGTCCAGCCTGATCGCTGAACCATCGGCGGCCGCCGGACGTGCCCTCGCGCCGCACGCATCAGAAGTCCTGGCCTGGGCCGGCACTCACCCCTATTTCGTCCAGATCGCCTGTGCGGCGCTGTTCGATCAACACGACGGTGTGCGGATCACCGATGCCGGCCTGACCGAAGCGCGCCGTGAGTTTTTCGACCAGGCCGAGGACCAGTTCGAATATACCTGGCAGCGACTGAGTGGTGACGAACGGCTGGTACTGCGCACCCTGGCTGCCGGGCAGACTGTGTCCGCACAGAAGGCATATGCCCTGCGCAGCCTCGAGCGGCGTGGTTATGTTGAAGAACGGAACGGGCAGCGGGTCATTTTTTCTGCCATCTTCGCCGAACACATCCCCGATTGGGAAACGCACGACCGGCTTGAGCAGACAAATCAGGCAGCAACTCCCGAAATGCAGATCAAAGCCCTACTCGATGGTCTGGAAAAGAACGACCCGCGCTATGCCGAAGTCCTCACTTTTCAGGAACAGCTGGCCCGCAACCTGGACGAGTCGCGCCGCTATGGCGACACCGAAACCCTACGCGCCGATCGCAATCGTATTGTTGACCAGCTGAATCGGTTGAACCTGGAGGTTCTGGGGTAGCCTTTGCCGCGGTTCTTATCCTGGGGGCATGTAAAAGAATAACTTCCCGTGCTTATTTGATCGAATTTGGCGATGGCGAATTCCGGCTATTCTGCAGGAAGTCATTCTTTTTCAAGCCCTAACCGCTCACGAGAGACAGCACGATACTGACGCCAAAGCCAACAATCAGCAGGTTACCAGAGAGGCTGGCTGCCAGCTGAAAACGCGGCGACAGGTGACGGTGACCCAGCGCGCCGATGGCTGCCAGCAGTGTTTGCCAGGAGAGTGACGCCAGGCCGGCACCGATCACAAATGCCAGGCGGGTCGCCGCCGTGTCCAGGGTGCCAGCCTGCATGCCCAGGATAAGTGACGCAAAATAGGCAATCGTCAGGGGATTCAACAGCGTCAGACCCAGAAACTGGCCATAGGTACGGAGGCGGCTGCGACCATTCGTGCGCAGCGCACTGCTTGGTTCGGGCATCTGGCGCAGGCGCCACAGGCCATAACCACCCATCATCAACAGTACGACCGCACTCGTGACCCGCAGAACTGCTGCGTACGGCGCCAGCACCAGGCTGAGCGCCTGCCCGGCTACCGCCGCCAGACCGGCATACACCAGGTCCGCCGTGGCCGCGCCGGCACCGGCTGCAAAACCCCAGCCAAATCCGCGTCGCAGCGCCACGTCGACGATCAAGATCGCAATGGCCCCCACGGGAATCGCAATGCCGTAACCCGCCAGCATACCCCGCCAAAACGCATCGAGCGCCACACGTCCTCCAAAATAGAAAAGGTTCTGCCTGGCCTGATGCCACCGGCAAAACCTTCATACCGACCTGCGGTGCCTCGCCTGGGCGGAGATCGCAGCGTGCGGTCCATTCAGCGCCACAGACGCTGCCCTGTTTGGTCCCTGGACGCGCCAGATCGGAGGCTGGAAGTCCCCCGATCCCTCCAGCACTCCGACCTGGACAATCGGAAGTATATCACAAAACTCCCAACATGGCAAATCGCGATATGCGGAAATGAAACGTGTGGTTCGTGTCCAGTCCGGGCCTGTCAAAAACAAATTTCGTGGCTTGCGTTTTGTGCAGGCCTGGCTTATAATAAAACCGTTCCCAGTTTGGTCCAGCGTTGGACGAATACAGGTATAACGATATGCCGCTCGTCGTAACAGTCCCATGGCACACCCATGCCGGACGGCGGCGTGACCCAGCGCCGCACGAGCGTAGAAAGCCGTAGGCCGTTGTGCAAAAAAAGCATAACGGCCTACGGCTTTTTCGTCCACAATCTAACATGGTTCAAGGAGGCTCAACATGCAATTAGGTGGGTACGCAGATCATGTCGCTTGGATCGACCTGACAGCCGGTAAGGTCGAATACAAGCCCATCGCCGAGGAAGACAAGCTCAAGTACATCGGTGCGCGTGGCCTCGGTGTCAAATACGTGTTCGACAACGGACCCGCGGTGGATCCGCTCTCGCCGGACAACATCCTGTGCTTCATGAACGGCCCTTTGACTGGGACCGAAGCCAACATGAGCGGCCGCATGGCCGTCGTGACCAAGTCGCCGCTCACCGGTACTGTCACCGACAGCCACCATGGTGGCTGGTCCGCCGCGCGTCTGCGCTGGGCCGGCTTCGACGGCCTGGTTTTCAAAGGCAAGGCGGACAAACCGGTGTATGCCTACGTGCACGATGGCGTCGTCGAACTGCACGATGCGTCGGCCGTCTGGGGTATGGGCGTGCATGATACGATCAAACACTTCCGCACCATGTACGGTGAGAAGGACCTGACCGTCATTGCGATTGGACAGGCCGGCGAAAACCTGGTCAAGCTGGCCTGCTGGGTCAACGAAAACGACAGGGCCAGCGGCCGCGGCGGTACCGGCTGCGTGGGCGGCAGCAAGCTCCTCAAAGCCATCGTTGTCAAGGCATCCAAGGCGTTCCCGAAACCGGCCACCGACCGCGAGACGTGGAAAGCAGCCCATAACCGCGCCTTGGCCACGATCATGGACGAAAAGAACGTCACCAGTCCGCGCAAAGGTGGCTTGTCGGTGTATGGCACCAACGTGTTGATGAACATTACCAGCAACATGGGTGCCCTGCCAGCCTTCAACAGCAAGCTCACCTCTTTCGGCGAGAAGGCCGAATTGATCAGCGGTGAGTACGTCAAGGAACACATCCTGGTCGACGACCCCACCTGCCATGCCTGCCCGGTCGCCTGTAAGAAGGAAGTGGAGATCACCGAGGGACCGTGGAAGGGCCTGCGCATGGAGAGTGTGGAATACGAGCCGGCCTGGTCAATCGGCGCCAACTGCGGCTGTGACGACATTGCGACTGTGGCTAAGATCATTGACCTGGCCAACGACTGGGGCTATGACGCCATCGAGATCGGTCACGTTCTGTCGGTTTACATGGAAGCCACGGAACGAGGTTATGTCAATGGCGACGGCGGCCTCAAATGGGGTGATATCGACGGCATGGTCGAAACGGCGCGCAAGGTCGCCTTCCGCGAAGGCATTGGCAACATTCTGGCCGAGAGCACGGCCGGCGCGGCCAGGGCCTGGGGGCATCCCGAGATCGCGATGACGGTGAAGGGCCAGGGAATCCCGGCCTACGACCCGCGCGGCCTCAAGGGGATGGGCATCGCCTATGCGACAAGCAATCGCGGTGCATGCCACCTGCGAGCCTATACACCGGCCAGTGAGCTTAGCCTGATCCCAATGCCGACCGATCCGTTGGCCTGGGAGGGTAAGGCAGGATTGACGATCCTGCTGCAGGACCTGCACGCCTTTGGCGACAGCCTCGACCTGTGCAAGTTTAGCTCGTTCGCCCAGGGACCCGACGAGTACGCCCAGCAGTATTCCGCCATGACCGGCCGCCAGATTTCAGGCGAGGAAGCGCTCCAGATCGGCAAACGCATCTACACCCTGGAACGCTACTTCAACAACCTGGCCGGCTTGCGCGAGGGCAGCGATTACCTGCCAGCCCGCTTCACGACAGAACCTTCAACCATGCCCGGCTCCGAAGGGCACGTCTGCGAGCTGGACCTGATGCTGGCCGACTACTACGAGCAGCGCGGTTGGGTGAACGGCGTTGTGCCGGAAGCGAAGCTCAAGGAACTGGACATCCTGTAGATCTGCCAGGCTGTTCGCCCCGGCGAACGGCCCTAGGCCTGCAAGCTGACACGCTTCGCGGTGCGAGGCGTGTCTGTGTAGAACCCGGTCAACAAACGGAGGGGTCCGCACCTGGGGGTGCGGACCCCTCGTCTAGCCGCCACCGCGGACCAGAATAGTCCGCACCCCCAGGTGCGGATCCCTCCGTTTAGCCACCACCACGGACCAGTTTGCGTTCCAGCTGGGCTTTGAACGCCGAAAAGACCGGCTCTTCCCCCAATAACTCGATGCGCACCTCACCCACGCGCAATGAGCCCAGCTGAAAGTCGGGCATCTGCGTCAGGTGAACCTCCCAGCCTTCGCCCACCACGTGCCAGTCGTTTTGCGCCTTGCCGCCCATCTCCACCAGGTACTCACGCCACAACCACAGGGGCACGCCACGCACATCCCGGACCATCTGCGGCATCGTCAGCCTCCACCCACCGCTGGAAAAACGTTGACGCCGTCCGACGGTTGGATTACCGTTGCCAGGCCTTGGGCAAGATACTGGGCATCGCGGCCGTTGACCATGATGTGCACGTGGGGCCACAGCCGCCCCTGTTCGTCGAGCAGCTCCGGCCGCATGGCGGGATAGCGCGTCACGATTTCCTCGATCAGTCCTGCCACGGTCGTTCCGTCGGGCAAAACCAGGTCGACCGTCTTGGTACCCACAATGGGACGTAACGTGGCGAAGAAATTGACCTTCATCTCCCCGACGTTCCTTTCTCGGCGAGGTAGCCGTGTGCCTGCAGCCAGACTTCGGTACGTTTCATGCCTTCACTCACCGAAATGTACGGCCGATAGCCCAGTTCACGCTGCATTTTGTCGATCGAGAAGCGGCTCCGGTTCAACAAGTAGTGCAGAGACCAGCGCCCCGCGCTCGGGCGTCCGGACACCCGGCGCAGCCAACGCCCGGGCGACGACACCGCCAGCCGGCCCAACCAGGCGGGCACACTGGGAACACGCCGTTTGCCAAGCATACGCGCGTAATAGCCATAGAAGTCGCGATAGGTGATGGCCACACCATCACACAGGTTGTAGGTCTGCCCAGCCGCCTGGGGCTGCGTCAGGGCCAGCACAGTACCATCCACCACGTTGTCGATGTAACCCAGGTTCACCAGGCCACGTCCACCGCCCAACAGACGCAGCCGGCCGCGCCGGATTTGTTCGAGCGGATGCAGCGTCCATGCCGTGCCGCGTGGGCCGTAGGTGCTGGCGGGGCGCAGAATGACTGTGTCCAATCCCTGGCCGGCAAAACGCCGTACCACGGCCTCGGTGCGTATTTTGCTGTCGGGATAGGCCTGCCCAACCAGCGGTGTGGGTGCCGCTTCGTCGATCACCGCGGCATCATTGACGCCGTACACGGCGACACTGCTGAAAACGATCACGCGCTCGACGGCCGCGTGGGCGGCTGCGGTCAGTACGGCCTCTGTGCCCGCCACGTTGATGGTATCCCCCAGGCCTGGTTCGTCGGGTGTGCCGGTCCAGGCGGCGGTATGAATCACCGCCGTGCACCCGGCCACCGCGCGACGCAGCGCAGCTGCGTCTTCCAGTGCCCCGGGCACCAGCTCGATGCCCTGGTCGGCCAGCCAGGCTGCGCGCGACGGGTCACGCACCAGGGCGTGCACAGCGACGTCCATCTCCAACAGCCGCTCGCAGAGGTGACTACCAATGAAACCACTGGCCCCGGTGACCAGGATGTGTGCGCCGGCCATCGTTCGTTCCGTCACGGCCCGCCCTCACGCCGAACATGCGCCCAATGGTGCTGGACGACGTGTCGCACCTGTTGGTTGACCTGGCAGGTGCAGGGAATCGCCAACAGTGCCTCGTCCAGGCTGTGCCCATCGTCGCGTTGCGCGGTCTGCAGGCAGTCGATGGCGGTCAGGGTAAAGGCGTCGATGCAGCTGCCGCATGGACCGACCAGGCTTTCCAACGCCTGGACCACGGGGTGGCCCGCCAATCCCGCCCGCGTCTGAACCGCCCGTTCCACCACTTCGACCGCCAGGACCTGGCAGGCACAGACAGACCGCCCATCGAGCAGCACGGTGCAGCGACAGCAGTCGCCGTGCGTACATGCGTCGAACAGGCAGCGAGAGTCTTCGATTTGCTGCAGCAGGTCATACAGCGTCCAGTGCGGTGGAACTGTGCACGTGACCGCAGCGTCGTTGAGCGTAAAATGGATGGTGTGATGCAGCATAGGGCTGAAATTATAACAGCAGACACTTCGAATGTCCAACAGCAAAATTTGCCCGCCAAATGTAAGCGTGACAGCTTGTCGTTTTTGGGATTTCCTGCTAGAATCAAAAAGCGTTTTGAGGCGGTGCTATGGGCTTGTCAATGAACAGCTTCCTGCAAAATGGCTGGATTCGCCGTAGGTCACGTGAAGTTATTCTTCTACAGACCCATAACTGAACCAAGGAGAACACCGGTGGAAACGTCCGTCAAACCTGCCGCACAGCCGCGGCCACAACGACCCCAAAGTGCCGTGCGGCCGCACAAACGACGCAGCGTCCTGCTCCTGTTGCTGCTGGCATTTGGTTTGTCCGTTCTCCTGCTCGTCACGGCGGTCACGGCGGTGCAGCTGCGTTTTGCCAACCGCGTATTCTACGGGGTGCAGGTACAGGGCGTCGATTTGAGCGAGCTCACGCTGGACCAGGCGGCGGCCCGTCTCGAACACGAGCTCACACCGTATCCCGGCCCCACGATCATGCTGCACGACAGTTTCGAGGGTGCCAGCCAGACGTGGAATGTCTCCGCGGCCGATTTGGGTGTGCAGGTCGACGCCCGTGCCACCGCACGCCAGGCCTATCAACTGGGTCGTCACGCCGACCCGATTCAGGCGCTGCGCGAACAGTGGACGCTGCTGCGCCAGAGTGCCCAGGTGACGCCTACCCTGAAGTTCGGTGCCGCTCAGGCCGCCTATTCGATCGATCGTATTGCGCGGGCAATCGACCGGCCGGTGCGCGACGCCAGTATCAGCCTGCGCGATTTGGAAGTCATCGCGACGCCATCTCAGGTCGGACGGCGCACCGATATCGACGCAACGTGGGCCGCCGTGCAGCAGCAGCTGCTGACGCGACAGGATGGTATCGTGCAGGTCGTCGTGCACGAGATCGAACCGACGATTGCCGCCGTGGATGAGGTGGCCGAACAGGCTCGTCAGCTGCTCAGCGCACCGCTGACGATTGCCTACGCAGGTGACGAGGCGGCGGGCGAACCGCCCCAATCGTGGGCCATCGACCAGTCCGAGCTGGCCAGGTGGATTTCGTTCGTGCCCCAAACCGGTGAAGAGGGCCAGGTGACCTTTGAGATGACTGTGGCCGAGGAACCGGTGCGTGCCTATGCCGAGAACCTGGCCACCAGCCTGGCGCGCTCGTCACGCGATGCGCGGTTGGATTTCGACGCGGCCAATGGGCAGGTCAGCGTCCTGGCACCCAGCCAGGCTGGCCGCAGCCTCGAAGTGAGCGCCACGATCAGCAGCGTGCTGAGTGCGGTGACCGCGGGCAGCCACACCGTGGACCTGCCCGTGCAAATCGTCAAACCCGCCGTGGACATGCACGCGATCGACCAGATGGGCATCAAGGAACTGGTGGCCAGCGGCACGACGACGTTCAAAGGATCGAGCGCGGCCCGCGTGGCCAACATCGTGCGCGGCACCAAGGAGTTCGTCGGCGTGGTCATCCCACCCGACGGGGAATTCTCGTTCAACCAGGTGGTTGGTGACGTATCCGCCGCCAACGGTTACGAAGACTCGCTGGTCATTGCCGGCGACCGGACGGCGGTCGGGGTGGGCGGTGGTATTTGCCAGGTGTCCACCACAGCCTTTCGGGCGGCCTTCTGGGGTGGTTTTCCGATCGTCGAGCGCTGGGCGCACGGTTATGTGGTGAGCTGGTACGGCGAACCGGGCATGGACGCCACCATCTATACCCCAAACGTCGACTTCAGATTCAAAAACGACAGCGGCGCCTTTCTGCTGATCAAACCAGATCTCAATCTGGAAAAGGGCACGTTGACGTTCAACTTCTACGGGACCACACCGAACCGCACGGTAGAGAGGGTGGGTCCCGAGATCAGCAACGTGCGCAAACCGGAGCCACCCTTGATCCAGGAAGATTCTTCGCTCCAGCCCGGCCAGCGCAAACAGGTGGACTGGGCGGTCGATGGGCGCGACGTGGTGGTCAAACGAATCATCAAACAGGACGGCCAGGTGCTGCGCGAGGACAAATTCGTCAGCAAATACCAACCGTGGCGTGCCGTGTTCCTGGTGGGGCCCAGCGCCAGCGCCCCGAGTGGGGAGAACAGCACGGGTGGATGACGATGAAAACGCAGCGGGTGCACGTCTGGATTCGCGGCGAAGTGCAGGGTGTCTATTTTCGGGCATCGACCCAGCGCCAGGCGCGCGTCGCCGGTGTCACAGGGTGGGTACGCAACTGCCCTGATGGATCGGTCGAAGCCGTGTTCGAGGGTGATGCCGACGCTGTGCACGAGATGGCGCGCTGGTGCCATCACGGCCCCGCCGCCGCCGTCGTCACCGACGTAGACATGGCCCTCGAACCCTACACCGGCTCATTCCCCGGCTTCAACGTGATTGGGTAAAACCTGGCAGACACCACCCAACCCAACATTCACCGCCCATACCATGCCCTCCCAACCACCCTCGCGCGACCCTGACGCCACCTCTACTCCGTACTCCCTACTCCCTACTCCCTACTCCCTACTCCCTACTCCCCACTCCCATCTTGCACCCCCGCCTACCCGTGTGCTAGAATAAAGCTACATCATGATATCCACACACGCGAGTGACGGTCGCGTCTGTGTACCCTTTCTACGAGGTAGAGCCATGCAATTTCCACGCTCGAGCGGTGTGTTACTGCATCCCACGTCTTTTCCGGGCCGTTATGGGATTGGCGACCTGGGGGATGTGGCATTTCGATGGGTCGATTTTTTGGCGCGCAGCGGCCAGCAGCTCTGGCAGGTGTTTCCACTCGGCCCGACCGGCTACGGTGACTCGCCCTACCAGTGCTTTTCGGCGTTTGCCGGCAACCCGCTGCTGATCAGTCCCGACGTGTTGGTGCGCGACGGTCTGTTGGATGCCGCCGATATGCAGAACACCCCCTATTTTCCCAAACAGGCTGTCGATTTTGGCGCCGTCATTCCATGGAAAATGGCGCTGCTGCACAAGGCGTTTGCCAACTTCGGGACGCGCGGCACGACCGAGCAGGTCGAGGCGTTCGAAAGCTGGTGCCAGGCGCAGGCCCGCTGGCTGGACGATTACGCACTCTTCATGGCCATCAAAAAAGCGCACGGCGGTGCCAATTGGGGTTCGTGGGCACAGGACATTGCCACCCGCCAGCCGGCCGCGCTCCAGGTCTGGCGTGACCGCGTGGCGGACGACGTCAGGGCCCAGAAGTTCCTGCAGTACCTGTTCTTCGTGCAGTGGCACGCGGTCAAGGGGTACGCCAACGCCCGGGGTATCCGCATCATCGGCGACATTCCCATCTTCGTCGCCTA
>CAYUCC010000019.1:0-75478 GCA_964443225.1 uncultured Anaerolineae bacterium | reverse complement strand
GCAAAAAAGTCGAGCAGCATCGTGCCCCAGATGATGCGCGAGTGGTAGGTGAAACGCAGCCCTTCGAGCATGGCGTGCCAGCCCAACCCCGTATTCGCTGCCGCCGGCCCGCCGCGGTAACGCATCAGCAGCAGCGCCACGACGACGGCCAGGAACGATACGGCGTTGACAGCATAAATCAGGCCGATGTCGAGACGCGCCACCATCAAACCTGCGATGGTCGGCCCAACCACACTGCCGATCTGCCAGAGCAGGGTGTTCAGGCTGATGGCGTTGGTCAAGGCACTGCGCGGTACCAGATTTGGAACCAGCGACTGGCGTGCCGGGTTGTCGAACGCGGCGGCGGCGGCACCCGCCGACGTCAGCAGGTAGATCGCCAGCACAGTGTCACGCCCATCGAGGGTCAACCACGCCAGTATCGCGGCAAACAGCGCCGCCGCCGACTGCGTCCAGAGCATCAGCCGGCGGCGGTCGCGCGTATCGGCCAAGACACCCCCTACCAGGGCAAAAAACACGATCGGGATGAAACGCACGAGGCCCAGTGTGCCCAGCCCCAACGCTTCGGCGCCCAGCGGAATCGTGCGCCCCAACAGGGTGATCGTCACATCGGTGCCCTGCAGCAGTGAAAACACGTGCCAGTTCACCGCCGTCAGCTGCATCTGCGACCCAACCTGCGAAACCAACTGGCCCATCCACAGCAGCCGGAAGTCGCGATAACGCAGCGCCACCAGCCGCGGTTGTGCTGCTAATACCTCTGCCTCGTCACTCATCGGGATTCTCTGGCACGAGTTTGTCAGAAACCGGTGCTAACTCACCGAATGAACACAAAATACGCCACACCGAGCCAAAGCAGGGTTGCGAGCGCCAGGATCAGCTTGAATTCGGGATGCTGCGTTTTGTGGCGAAACAGGAACATGCCTGCCCAGCCGCCGATGAAGCCCCCGATCAGCGCCAAGGTGTGCAGCAGCACTTCGGGGCAGCGCCAGCCGCCGCGTTTGGCCTGCATCTTGTCCACCCCGTACAGCACGAAGGTGGCCAGGCCGGTGGCGCTGAGCCAGGCCGCGTACCAATGCCAGCGCGTCAGCAGCCAGAACAAAAGAAACAAGATAACGATCATGGCAATCGCTATGAGACCGTACGAAATCACACTGTCGCCTCTGGGGCGGGCAGCCACCTTTCCTTTGGTCATAAATCCCTTTTCCTAACCTTCCTTTCCACGAATGACATCACGAAGGCCACGTGCCCAGGCCGGCACGCCCTGCGACAACCGCGGCCATTTGACCACTGCCAGCGTGATCAGATAAACGGTGACGATGAGACCCAGCGTGGGATAGTGGATCAGCAGCAGCACCCACAACGTCACGTCGATGATCCGCAGAAACACCACCGTGACCGGTTTGCGCCCCAACCAAAATCCCACCCCAGCCGCCAGCACGGTGTAACCGATAGCCAGCCACGGCGGGATCCACCCACTTAACGTGACATAAAACAGAGTCGCCCAGGTGAACGCCACATCGACGGCAAACTCGTGCTGTCCGATCCACGAGGGTCGGCGCTGCGGATCGCGCCGCGCCAGAAAACCGTCGAGGTTGTCGGTGAACCAGGCCAGCATGACGATGATCACCGCCGCGGTGATGGCGGCCTCGCCGTAGACGGCACCCAGGACGAGCAACACCACCGCCAAAACCAGCCGCAGGATCGTCAATCCATCGGCCAATGCGCGGGCCATCAACCCGCCTCCAGCAGCGACTCCAGCGGCGCTCGATGACAAAATGCACGAAAGGCCGCTGCTTCGGCCAGCAGCGCATGCAGCTCCGCCTGCGCCAGGATCAAGTCCGCTGGCCTGCCTGGGACACCCTCGCTGGCCGCAGCCAGCAGCCGGTCACCCGTCAGCCAGGTAATGACCTGGATGCGGCTGTTGGCCTCCAGCCAGGCCAGCCCACGCCGCACCGTGATCTCGCGCTGCCCCAGACCCGCCGCCATGGCCGGGATGTGCAGTTCGCCCTTGCGGCGTGCCAGCGCGAATTTGACCATGCCCAACAGGTCACGCAGGAAATCTTCCAGGCGATCCGACGCAGTGACCCGGTTGACGAACGCCACCCGTTCCGGTGCCGCACGCTGGATCGCCCGTGCCAGCTCGTGCCGGCTCGGCGGTGCGCTCCAGACGATCAGCCCCGCCGGCGACACGAGCGTATGCCGCGGTCGCGTCGGGATGTCGGCCGGCACCTGTCCTTCGGCCCAGACCTGCCAGGAATCGGGCCCATTCAAGAGGCGGCGCACCTCTGCCTGGGGATCGGCGGCGCTGCGCAGATCGATCGCCTCGATAGCCGCCGGTGTTGCGGCATCCACCGCGGCTGCGGTCTGCAAACGCACGGCGCGGATCGCCAGCTGCAGCGAAACTTCCCCACGATAGTCGTTTTGGGCCAGCGTGAAGGCCACATCGAGCACCCCTTCGGGCAGATCGGCATCGGCGCCTCCCCACCAAACGGCCTCGTGCCGCGTACCCTGGGCATCGCTGAGACCCAGTTTGCGGTGGCGGCGGTTGCGCCCAATGAGGCGGCTGCTCTGCACGGTGACACCGAAACTGGCCAGCGTCACCGGCGGGTTGCCTTCGCCAAAGGGAGCCAGGCGGTTCAGTTCCCGCGCCAACGCCAGCGACAGGTCACTCAGCGGCACGACGGCGTCGATGGCCAGCGCATCAGCTTCGACACCCGGCGTGCGCGTGGCCTCGATGGTATTGGACAGGACTCGTCGCAGCTCGGGTACGCGTTCCGGCTCCACGGTGAGCCCGGCGGCGCCGGCATGCCCACCGTAGCGTACCAGCATGTCGCTGTGGGCCGCCAACGCCGCACCCAGGTCGACCCCCGGCACCGAACGCAGCGAGCCGCGCACCAGCCCTTCGGCGGTGATCGTCAGCAGGCCCGCCGGGCGACGGTACTGCTCGGCCAGGCGATTAGCGACGATGCCCAAAACACCCGGATGCCAGTTGGGCTGCACCAGCAGCAGCAGCGCCGGGTCCAGCAGCGCCGGCTCTCTGACGAGCATCTCCTGCGCCGCCGCCTCCACCTGGTCGCACAACAGCTTACGCTCGTTGTTCAGCCCCTCCAGCTGTGCTGCCAGGATACGCGCCGCCGTCTGATCGGTCGTGGTGAGCAGCTCCACCGCCTGCACCGCGTTGGCCAGGCGACCCAGGGCGTTCAACCGCGGACCGAGCTGAAATCCAATAGTCTCGGCATCGACGCGCTGCGGATCGATTTCGGCCTGGGCCATCAGCGCCTGCAGCCCAACCCGCGGGGAGGCACGCAGCACACGCAGCCCACGCTGCAGCAGGTAGCGCGTATCACCGACCTGGCGTGCCACGTCGGCCACGATGCCCAGCGCAACCAGGTCGAGCAGGCGATCGGCATCAGCGCCGCGGCCGGCGGCGGCGTAGAGCGCCTGCGCCAGCTTGAAGGCAACACCGACACCGGGCAGTTCACGCAGGACGTGGCCCGGCGGCAGCAGCTTGGGTTCGACCAGGGCATCGACCACGGGCAGCTCCGCCGGCAGGTCGTGGTGATCGGTGACGATGACGCGCACACCATGCGCCCGCGCTTCGGCGATGCCCTCGTATTCACCCACACCGGTGTCGCAGGTCAGCAGCACGTCGATGCCGGCACCCAACAGCGTCTGCAGCGCAGGCAGTTTGATGCCGTGCCCTTCGCTGATACGGTGCGGAATGTAGTACAACGGCTCGGCGCCCAGGTCACGCAGCGCATCGACCAGCAGGCTGGTGGCCGTCTGGCCGTCGACGTCGAAGTCACCCCAGACGGCGATCCGCTGTCGCTGGCGCAGGGCATCGCCCAGAATGGCGGCGGCCTGGGTAACGCCGGGCAGACTGGTGGGTGGCGCCGGCACGTAACGGTCACAGTCCAGGAAAGCCACGGCGGCGTCGGCGCTCGTGAAACCGCGGCGCGCCAGGACCTCTGCCACCAGTGGGTGTCCCCCCACCGCGGCGCGCAAGGCATCCGAAACGGTAACGGCACGCGGCTCGATCCAACTTGACCAGCTCATCAGAAGGCAATCTCCGCCACATCGGCCAGGCCAAAGTCCAGGTCCGGTTCACGATCCTCATCGAAGGTGGCCCAGTCTCCGGCTTCGACGCCGCGGTCGCACAGCGAACGGTACGTGCAGAACCGGCAGTGCTGAGTATTGGACGTGAGTGGCCACGTATCGTCCTGGCGTCCGTCGATTTCTTGCAGCAGGGCGGTGAGGTAGCGCTGGTGGGCCTCGTGTTGGCGGCGGCTGTAGGTGAGCAGCACCGGCTGCTGCGAATCGTTGGCGAACCAGTACACCATGCGCACCCGTTCGGGGGCAATTGGCCCCACACCCAGGTCCCCGCCCGCCTCGACCAGGACGAAGGGATAGACCCAGCTCTGCAGGCGCGCCGTCAGCCGGTCACGTGACAGGGGACGGCGGCTCGTTTTCCAGTCGACGATCACTGCCGGACCGTCCTGCGCCAGCGCCAGCAGATCGTACCGCGCCACCAGCCGCTGCCCGGCCACTGTCGTCGCCAGGACCTGTTCGGCCAGGACCACGTCGTGGGGCAGGTCGCGTGGCGGTGAGGCCAGGAAGGCCTGCCACCACTGACGCAGCACCACGTCCCCGATGCCGGCGCCGATACGATCGGCCGCAACGCCGGCATAATGGCGCTGCAATAAGCGGTGAAACTGCTGTCCCAGCTCCTGGTAATGCTCGAAATCGAGCTGCGGCTGCGACTCCAACGCCGGCCAGGGCTGGCTGAGCTGGTAACGCAGCTGAAAACGACGCGGGCAGTCGCTGTAATCCTGCAGGCTGCCCTGGCTGAAGACCAGCGTGCCGGGCTGCTGCGCCCGCAGCTGGGGTGAAAAAACCGTTTGAAACGGGGTGGTGCCGGTGGTCATCGCGTGTTTTTGTCCTTCCAGCGGGTGCGCCAGTATTCGTGGAGGACCAGCAGCGGGGTTGCGGCGACGTTGCGTTTGGCGCTGTCCTGGTCACCAAACCGGCCATAGTTCCAGGTGATGATCAGGTCCTGGCGGGCGCGGGTGATGGCGACGTAAAAGAGGCGCAGACGTTCGGCAGCATAGGCCAGTCGTGCCTGGCGCGAAGCCTCCCCTTCGCGATACTGTGCGGGCTGGCCGGCCAGCAGGGCCTCCAGCCTGGCCAACGTTTCGGCTTCCAGATTCAGTTCATTGCGTACGAACCAGGGTTCAGCACGGAAGCTGTCGTGCGGCTGGCCGGAGGGGAAACTGTAGTTGTTGAGGGCCATCAGATAGACGCGGTCCCACTCGAGGCCTTTGGCCTGGTGCATCGTGGCGATGGTCACGGTGCCGCGGCGCGGTTCGTACCCCAGGTCGGCGGTGTCGAAACCAAGGAACCGTCGCTCGTTGTTGGCGATTTTGGCGAGCTCGTCGGCCAGTTCGGCCAGACGCAGGTTACGATCGACACTGGCCAGCCCGGCGAGCACGATGGCGAGCTTGTGGGTCAGCGCCAGGTCGGTGGCTTCGGTGAACAGCTCGTTGCCCAGGGTCAGGACCAGCTGGTCGATAGGCAGCACAATCCCTTCGAGCCAGCGGCGCACGGCGGCGCGGAAATTGGCCAGGTCGGTCGCCACGTCGGGCTGATCGGTCGCCAGCGGATAATTGGCCAGCCAGTCGATACTTGGGCCCGGGTAGAGGAAGTCCTCCACGTTGGATACGCGGCGCAGGTCGCGGCTCACATCCTGGGCCAGGGCGTAGGGCAGCGGTGACAGCGGCAGCGGTCCACCCGGCGCCGGTGCGGCTGCTGCCTCCTCTGCTGCTTCTGCTTCGTAGGCCGGCGCAGGCTCGTGGACGGTTTGGGTGCCCGTTTCGGCGGGTGGTTGCGCGCCGGGCGGCTGGTTGGGTCCGCGCGGCCACCAGACGTGCTCATACACGTCGGCCAGGACCGGGCGCTGATCTGGTGCCGCCAGGAAACGCACGACCCGCTCGAGCTTGTGGGAAACGTTGCGCGTGGCCGCCGTACTGCGCAGCAGCAGCTCATGCTCGATCTGGCGGAATTTGAGCACTTCGGCCAGTTTGTAGCCGCGCTCGTTTTCCGGCACCAGGACGGCCACGGTCTGGTCGCGATGGCCGGGCAGCCAGCGCTGCAGCGAATCGGCCACCAGGAGCAGCTCCTCGTCGGGCGAGTGCATGCGGTCGTCCAGGTAGCTGAAGGAGGCCGTCGGATTGGGCTGCGGGTCGCCCGGCGGTGTCGGCCGGATCGATTGGCGCAGAAAGGCGTGCTGGCGCAGCCACGGTTCGGGGTGGGAAGTGGCCGTCCAATCGACCAGGTAGTTGGCGAGATCGATGATGGGACGAGCCGAACGACCCGAATCGGGCAGGTCGTGCCGGATCGAGCCGGGCTCGGTCAGAAACCTGCGCAGGTGGATGGGGTCGGCAGTGGTGAAGGTGGTGTTGATCGCCTGATTGGGGTCGCCCACGCGCACCCAGTTGCCGTCGTTGGCCAGCAGTGGTGCACCGGCCGCCGGCGGCACGGGCAGGTCATCACCAGTGTTCGTGAGCAGGCGCAGCATCTTCTCCTGCAGCTCGCTGCTGTCCTGCGCTTCGTCTTCCAGGATGAAGGGCCAGCGCCGGCGCAGCCGCTGCAAAAAATCGGCGTCCAGGCGCAGCGCCAGCAGGGCCAGTCGAATCAGGTCATCGAAATCGACCATGTTGCGCACCTGCAGACCACGCTGGTAGGCTTCGAAGACGTCCAGACCCAGGCGCAGCAGGGAATCGACGGCACCCTCCAGCGTACCCAGGCGCGCCCGCAGGTCGGCTGGGGTGAGCTCCATGTCCTTGGCGCGCCGGATGAACGTGGCCGTCAGGTCGCGCGCCAGGTCAGGCCAGCGCTCGCGTTTGATCCACATCACGCGCCGGTCATCGACGTTTGCACTGAGGTAGGGATTCAGCGCATCGGGTGCCAGGGTCAGCTGATGGTGCAGGGCTTCGTCGAGCACCTGGCCGGCGGTGCGTTCGTCGGCGATCAGAAAATCGTCGGCCAGACCCACCAGGGCCGGGCGCATGCGCACGATGTCGTTGGCCAGGGCGTGCAGGGTTCGCACGCGATAGCCGACGCCCGGGAGGAGATCGTACTCCTCACGCAGGATGCGCCCAATGCGGTTGCGGAAGTTCTCCACGCCCGAATTGGAAAAAGTGACGATCAACACTTCCTGCGATTCGAGCGCACCGCTGCCGACGGTGGCGAGAGCGCCGTTTTCGGTAAGCTCACGCACCAGGCGGGCTGCCAGGTGGCTGAGGGTCTGCGTTTTGCCGCTGCCTGGCACAGCGCTGATGCCCAGGCGGCCGCGTTGGTAACCCAGGATGCGCGCCTGCGCGGCGCGGGGAACGAAACGGTTGCTGGTGGCGGCCGGCGGTGTCTCAGCCATGGGCCACCTCCTGGCCATAGCGGCTGAACACCCGCTGCAGGACCTGGAGCAGCGGTCCCTGCTGCTCGTAGCCTTGTTCGCCCCATTGGCTGATCCCGACGTGAACCTGGGTCCGGCAGTGGCGCAGAAGCCCCGTCAGCAGCCGCTGCAGGTTCTCCTGGCGCGTCACCAGCTCGTCGACGTCGGTCCACAGCTGGCCCGGCTGCCAGCTGCGGCTCAGGATGTACGGGTGGGTCAGGGGTTGGTCGAGACGTTCGGCCCATGCCGTGGCACCGCCATCGAGCCAGAACTGGTGCGCCACGATACGGTTGCGCATCAAGAAGGTGTAGGCGGGGGCAATCAAGACGGCATCGGCGGGCTCGCGGTGCCAGCTTTCGACGTAGAGTGCACCGAGAAGACCGCTCTGTACCAGGTCCAGGTAGTCGCGGCCGATGTCCAGGAACGAGGCGCTGTCGGCTGCCCGTACCGCCCACCGGAACTTGCGCGCCGACTCGATCAGCTGGGCAGCGACGCGGCCGGCATCGTAATCGCGGTGGAAACCGAACCCGGGCTGGCTGACCACTTCGCCGAAGAGACGGCTCAGGAATACGTCCAGCGGCTGCGGGGTTTCCTCCTGGTAGGCCGCCAGCCAGCGCCGCAGCTGCTCGTAGGCCTGGCCGAGGCGATAGGTGATGCGGTCCTGGGTCTTGGCGGAGATGATATCGAACGACGTCAGCAGCGGCGGCTCGTGGGCGCGCGTCCGGTAGACGATGCGCGTCAGCAGGTGGGCGCGCACCGGATCGAGGCCGTCGATAGCCAGGTAGAGCGCCTGCGCCACGTCGGACGCCAGGGGTGGTCGCTGCCAGCCGGGGTGGGCCAGGGCGGCAAGCGTCAGAAGGCTGCGTGTGGCAGGTTCTGCCTGCAGCTCGCGTGACGGGCGGTGCGAGTGTGCGATGACCCCCCGCCGTGCCAGGCGATCCATCAACGAGAAGCGCAGCGAATCGCTGACGTACGGTGCCAGCACGACGATCTCGCCGGGCGGCACCTGGTCCTCGAAGACCAGGTCTGCAATGCGGTTGGCGGCCCAGTCGAGCATCTGCGGATAGAAACTGGCCTGATAATCCTCCAGCGCGGCACGCGGTGAAGCGGCCAGGGGCCCCGCGGGGGGCACCCCGGTGAGGACGTGGGCCACGGCGCCTTGCAGGCTGCGGATGGCGGGTGAGGGCAGCCAGGGTGCGTCATCGGCGGCCAGGGTGTCGGCAGACAGCTGCACCTGGTAGGCGCACAGGGGGGCCAGGCGGCGTGCCGAATCGGGATCAGCGCCCAGGAACAGCCGGTAGCCGGCATCCTCGTCGTAGATCACCAACGCAGTGCGTACGTGGGGCAGCCAACGGACCAGGAGGTCGTGGGCGACCGGTGTGTCTTCTTCTACGTTATCGACGATGAGGTGTTCGTAGGTGCGGAAGAGCTGGGTACGGCACCAGTCGTTGTCGAGCAGCGTCTGGCTGAAGACCTCGATTTGAAGCGAGAAGTCGAGTAGGTTGTGTTTCAGACACAGCTGGCGGAAGGCATCGACCAGCTCCTGGGCGGCGTCGTAAACCAGGGGGCGTACGCTGTCGCGCTGCCAGGCCTCTTTCAGGCGGCGGGCCACGTCGGTGTGTGGAAAACCAACGATCGCCGCTTTGTTGAGGTTATCCAGCACCTGGCTGATCAGCCGTGCATCGGAGAGGCGCACGGCGTCGAACCGACCGCTGGCGACGAGTGGACGCACCAGGCTGGCCATGTAGTACTGGGCCGTTTCCAGGGTGAGAAAGACCGGTTCCTGATCGGGGTGGGCAAAGCCGGCCGGTCCGGCCAGAAGCGGCCAGTAGAGGTGCACCATCGTGCGGGCCAGGCCGCCGACGGTTTGCACGGTAACCTGGCTGCCGGCGGCGAGATCGGGATGGCGCAGAGTGTTCCAGTAGGGCGCACCCAAGCTGCGCTGCGGGGTCAGCACCAGGATGCGGCGTCCTGGCACGCGCCGGTTGACGAGCAGGTGATGCAGGCGTGCCAGGGCCAGGGTCGTTTTGCCGCTGCCCGCCGGGCCGGACAGAAATACCGTATCGCCGTCGGTCACCCAACCCGGTAAATTGGCCAGTTCCATCTGGCGAGCACTGGAGGATGGCAGTGGGTTTGGCATGAGGCAGGCGCTCCTGTCCGCCCACTACACGCGCTGCCGGCCGGGGCAGTCTGACACCGTGGCTACCGCTGGGTCTGCATCGGCATGATCACCTGGGTAAAATCATCCGGTCCCGTTCCGACCGGGCGAATGACGCCTGGTGCGCCGGCTTTGGTGACCTCGAGGGCAACCTGGGGTGTATCGATCGCCGCCAGGGCTTCGATGAGGTACCTGGCGTTGAAGGCGATCTCGTTGGCTTCGCCCTCGACGAGCGCGTCCATATCGCTGACGTTGTCGCCCATGCTGGCCGACGTTGCGGTCAGGGTCAGGGTACCTGGCTGGAGCCCTTCGGCGGGTAGGATGCGCAGCTGGACGATGTTGGCGGCGTCGCGCGCAAACAGGAATGCCACGCGCACGATACGGGCAAAGGTTGCGGTATCGAGCACGGCGCGCGTCTTGAACGAGCGCGGGATGATAGCGTTGTAGTCGGGGAAGTTGGCATCGATGAGCTGGCTGATGACGTCGGCCTGGTGGAAGCCGGCCTTGCCATCGCCGCGACCCCAGATGTGAAACATGATCTGGTTACGTGTTGGGGAGATGGCAACTTCGATGGGGCGTTCTTCATCGGCGTCGGCGCTGATGCGGGCCACTTCACTGAGCGACCGTGCCGGCACAATGAAGGTTGCGCGTTCGGTCACGGCGTGGGTGATGCCACCCGTGCGCCGCGAGAGGCGGTAGCCATCGGTGGCGGCCATCGTCAGCCGGTCGTTATCGAAGCGCACCTCGACACCGGTGAGGGTGGGGCGGCTGTCGTCGGAGCTGGCCGCGAACGCGACCTGGTTGATCATCTGGCGCAGGGCGGCGGGAGCAAGTTCGATGACATTCGATCCGGTTTGGGATTGGGTCGAACTGGGGATCAAGGGATATTCGGCGGCATCGATACCCTTGATGTTGGCCTCGTAGCGCGCACATTTCAAATGCAGCAGCTGGGTACGGGCCGCCAATTCCATGTCGATGCGCTCCGCGGGTAAGGAGGCGACGAATTCGCTGAGCAGGCGCGCCGGGATGGTGGTGCTGCCATCCTCTTCGACGCGGGCCCCAATCCAGCAGTTGATCGAAATCTCCAGGTTGGTGGCGGAGAGCCGCAGCTGTGACTGGTCGGTGGCCAGCAGGATGTTGCTGAGCACCGGCAGTGTGCTGCGGGCCGACACAGCCCGGCTGACGATGGATACACCTTTAGCTAGATTTTCCTGCAAACAAGAGACGCGCACAACCCTACCTCCTGCAAGTATCGAACGTTTGGAATGGCCGAAGTATACCACAAGGCGCCGCGAACTCCAACACTGACACGGTCTCTGGGGCAAATCCCGCACGGCCGGTAAATCCTTCGGCCCTCACGCCCCCAGCCGGTCGCCGGCTGTGAGACAGCGACCCGAATGATGGCTCGCCGTGGCACCGCGTTGTGATCCCAGTTCCGCCGTGTGGGGCGGATTATAAACGAACCTTAAAATTACGAACATGACAGAATGCGCGATTTTGCCCTGGCGTCGTGAAAATTGGCTTTATGTTGGGGACAATGCCCTGTCTGATCCTATATCTTGTGTCGCACACCTGTTCGTTGACTTCAGATCGACATAAGATCGAAAAATCGCCCGCAGTATGCCCTGAACTGAGCGATTGCGCGCCTGGACATCACATGGTACAATGACCCCGACCGTTAGACAGGCGTTTGGGTCGTTGATCGGGTTTCGGCACCCGGCCACGGCGTGTCTCCAGCCCGTGGCGCGCCCAGGAAACGACAATAGCATCTCAATCTTCGCTCGCCAGACCTGCTGTCGCCTCCTCAGATACGGTCGATCGGTTGAGTGGTCAGGTAGGTACCTGTAACAAATTCTCGCTGCCGTGGCCCGGCAGTTCGGGTCTGGATTCGGTTTGTCCAGAGTCAAGCTTTGCTATGTGGGTAAGGGCTTGTAAAAGAATAACTTCCCGTGATTTGCGGCGAATTCCGGCCAGTTTGCAGGAAGCTATTCTTTTACAAGCCCTCAGTTGCTGCGTTCTTTGGGAGTGATTATGAGTCTCGCGATCCAGGCGGATGGCCCGCACCATCCCGCCGCCCAGTGGCAGGCCGCACTGGGCGAACTTCAACTGCAGATGACCCGCGCAACCTTCGATACGTGGGTCAAAGATACCAGTGTCATGGCCTATGAAGATGGTGAGTTCATCATTGGTGTTCCGAATGCATACGCCAAGGATTGGCTTGACAACCGGCTGTATGCCGCGGTCAAACGTACCCTGGCGCAGGTGGCTGGTCGCACGGTCAGCCTCAGGTTCGTTGTGCGCCCGCGCGAGGTGCGTGGACCGTCCGTTCCGCCGGTGGAATCACCGCTGTTGACGGCGGACGCCGCCACCCAGGGACAAGGTTACACAGAGCCCGTACTTCAGCGGCAGGTGGTGTCCGCCTCACTCAACCCGCGCTACACCTTCGACACGTTCATTGTGGGATCGAGCAACCGGCTGGCGCATGCGGTATCGTTGGCCGTCTCGGAACGACCTGGGGAGGCTTACAATCCTTTATTTTTGTACGGTGACGTTGGTTTGGGCAAAACCCACCTCCTGCAGGCGATTGGGCACGCCACGCGCCGCCGCGGCTACCGCGTGTTGTATGTGACGTCGGAAGCGTTCACCAACGATCTCATCGGGTCGCTGCGTACGCAGAGTACAGAGGCGTTTCGCGAGAAGTACCGCACCTGCGATCTCCTGCTGATCGACGATATCCAGTTCATCGCCGACAAGGAGCGTACGCAGGAGGAATTTTTCCACACCTTCAATGCCCTGCACGCCGCCAACCGCCAGGTGGTTTTGTCCAGCGACCGTGCCCCGCGCTCGATTGCCCTGCTGGAGGATCGTTTGCGTTCCCGCTTCGAGGGTGGGCTGACCGCCGATATCCAGGCACCCGACCTGGAAACGCGCGTGGCCATTCTGCAGGCGCGTGCCAACGTGCCGGGGGGCACTGCGCCTTTGGAAGTGCTGATGCTGATTGCACAGCGTGTGCAAACCAACATCCGCGAACTGGAGGGTGCGCTGACCCGCGTCACCGCCCAGGCGCACCTGCTCAACCGGCCGATCACGATCGACCTGGCGCAGGAAGTGCTGGGTGAGCTGGCGCCGGTACGCCCGCCGCAAAGTCCGGCCGCCATCCTGCATACGATTTGCAGCTATTACAGGGTCGACATGGACGCACTCAAGAGCAGCAACCGTGCCCGACCCATTGCCTGGCCGCGGCAGGTGGCGATGTATCTGCTGCGCACCGAAACCGACCTGTCACTGCCGCAGATTGGGCAGATGTTGGGTGGGCGCGACCATACCACGGTGTTATACGGTGTGGAAAAAGTCAACGAATCGTTGGATACCAACGACACCGTGCGCAAAGAGATCGATGAAATTCGTGGCCAATTGGCGATTCCGGTGCCCGTGGTGGTGCGCTGAACGGGGGGACGGCAGGTTAAGGCCCGGTTAACCCGTCGTTAACCGGCGTTTACATGATGCATTTTTGTGGATAGAACGCGCTGTTTCTGGGGATAACTGGAGGCAGCTGTGGATAAGTCCATTCGTTTTGATTTCCATAGAATTCTCTGCTGCGGTTACCCATGGCCACACACCCTACCCTGCCAAACGACGATGCCTCTGTGAGGACGCACTGGCTTTCACTGCAGGAAGCTGCATCACGGCTGGGTGTCCATCCGACGACCCTGCGGGCGTGGGCTGATGCGGGCCATATTGCGGTAGTGCGCACCCCCGGCGGGCACCGGCGTTTTGCTGAGGATGACGTCACGCGTCTGCTGATACCCGAGTCGGTCGGGGCAGATAGTCCGGCGGTGTCCCCCACGGACGCCGCGGGGACTGCGTCTGCGCATGCCACAATCGTCGACCACGACCAAACCCTCGTGCCCGCAGAGAACGGTTTGCAGACAGATTTGCTGCAGCAGACGCGCGCCGACCTGGCGGGTGAACGCGATCACGCCGGGCGCTGGCTGCTGGCTTTCGACGAAGAGCAGCGCCACATGCAGCGTGAAACAGGACGGCGGCTCCTGGGATTGGCGATCCAGTACATGGTACGGGACCGCAAACGTAAGCAGATCCTGCTGGAAGGGCGTACACTAGCGGCGTGGTACGGCAGCAGTGCCGCCGTGCAGGGCCTGTCATTGGCCGATTTGACCCGCGCCTTCATGTTCTTTCGCGACTCGCTCGGTGATGCCGTGACGTCCCAGGTTCACGATCCCACGCTCGATCCTATCCCCGTGCGTCTGCGTGAGTTCATGGACGAAGTGCTGTATGCGGCGATGGATGCCTACGACGCCACCCGCCTGGCCGCCGATGGCTCGTGATTCAAGACCACCGGGCTGCCGACTGGTGATACGGGAGAGGTTCGGACCACGATGAGCAGCGATCCACCGGCTTCGCCGAAAAAAACCCCTTCACGGCGCCCCTCCAGCCGCATGCCGCGCAACAGCCTGTTCTTCGAGCGCATCGTTCCGATTCTGCTGATCATGCTGGTTGTTGGGGTGGTGGCGCTGATCCTGTTCATCGTGTGGGGTGTTCTTACCGGTGCCTACGCCTGAAGGTGCTGCGCCGGTCTCATCGATCACCGGCCGGTTCTCGTCTGTCTGGTCGCTGCATGAAAGGAGTGGTATGAGCGTCAACTGGTTGTCGCTGATCACGACGATTGTGACCCTGATATTTGCCGCGTTTGTCCTGCGGCGTTATGTGCGGCGCCGCGGCACGCACCTGATGGTCTGGGGCATTGGCCTGATCATGTACGCCATCGGTACCTTTGCCGAATTCTACCTGTCTTTGCAGTGGAGTGCCCTGTGGCTGCGCCTGTGGTACATCTGCGGTGCTTTGCTCACGGCGGCCTGGTTGGGGCAGGGTACGGTCTACCTGCTCGTGCGTAGACCGCCGTGGCTGGCCAATGCGTTGATGGCCATTCTGGCGGCTGTTTCGGTGCTCGCGGTCATCTGGACCTTCGCCACCCCGCTCGATGCCAGCGCGTTTTCGCCCGCCGTTCCGATCAGCGAGCAGTACCGGACGATCTTTCCCCCCGGCGGGGTGCGTTACCTGACCATTCCTTTGAACATCTACGGCACCATCACCCTGGTGGGTGGTGCCATCTATTCGGCCTGGCTGTTTTGGCGCAAACGCGTCCTGCCCAACCGCGTGATCGGCAACATCCTGATCGCCGTAGGCGCCCTGGCGCCCGCCCTGGGCGGCACCTTCACACGCCTGGGCAACCCGCAGTTTCTCTACGTGAGCGAGCTCATCGGCGCCGTGGTGATGTTCATCGGTTTTCTGACCGTGACCTCGACCCGTGCCACGGAACCGGGCACCGCGCAAGTCAGCGCGGTCACCCGTTAAATAAATGAGCGCCGGACAGGTTAACTGCCCGGCGCCTTTGAACCAAGCCCCAAGGTGCGTCTCATCCCGTGGGATGCCGCTCGTCTACCACCCAAACCGTTCTTCGCGCCACGGGTCCCCTTCCATGTGATACCCGTTCTGTTCCCAAAAACCAGGTTTGTCACCGCGCATGAATTCGAGACCACGCAGCCACTTTGCGCTCTTCCAGAAGTATTTGCTGGGCACCAGCATACGCAGCGGGTAACCATGTTCCGGTTCCAGCGGCTTGCCATCGTACTCGAACGCCAGCATCGTATAGGGGTCGGCGGCCAGTATGTCGAGGCCGATGTTGGTGGTGAAGCCATACTCGGCATGTTCCATCAGGTGCGTGGCCTCGGGCTTGACCTGTGCCAGCTTGAGGACCTCGGACCACGGCACGCCGGTCCACGTCGTGTCCAGTTTGCTCCAGCGCGTCACGCAGTGAATATCGAAGGTATAGCTGATTCGCGGCAGAGCCATCAGCTCGTCCCACGTCAGGCGCAGCGGTTCCGTCACCAGGCCAAAAATGCGCAAATCCCACTTGCTCAGGTCTTTGTAGGTCGGCACACTGCCGTAATGCAGCACCGGAAAGCGTTCGGTGAGAAACTGGCCGGGCGGAACGCGCTCGTCAGCACTCCGGCCAGGCACATTCTTGACCCGCTTCAGGCGCTCGACCTTTTTCAGTGGATTCTCGAACGGCATACGACACCTCCCATTCTGGCTGTGCTGCGGCACAACCTGGGCTATTGGACGTCACCAGCGGTCGAACCGTCACCGGTTACCAGATCATCACCGGCCCAATCACCAGGTGCGGCACGATGCCCAGGGTGGCCAGGCCACGCAGCATCAGCTGCACACCCAGCAGAATCACCAGGACCGCCGCCAGGCGAAAGAGCTGCCCGCGCAGCCGCACACTCAACGTCGAGGCTCCATACCCCAGCACCAGCAGGGCCGGTACCGTGCCCAGGCCAAAACTGAGCATGGCCAGCACACCGGGCAGGATAGACTGCACACTCAAAGCCGGGCCGGCGAGCGCCGTGGCACTCACGGCCACGGCATACACCGGACCGCACGGCAGAAACCCGTTAGCCAGCCCCAGCCCAAACTGCCCCCGCCACGAGCGGGCGGTCAACAGCCGGCGCATCGCCAGCGTCACCTGCTGGCCCAGGCCAATGCCTTCGACCCAGCGGCGTGTCGGCAGGACACCGACCAGGCCCAGTCCCAGGGCAATCATCAGCGCACCGGCGAGCAGCGAAATCCAGGCCTGGACGTCGGCCACGCGCCCGATCACCTGGGATGCCAGGCTGCCCAGCAGGGCAAACCCGGCGCCCAGGATCGCATAGCCGGTCAGCCGGCCCGCATGGTAACGCAGGAACGGCCCACTCAGCTGCCACGTGCTGCCCGGGCGGCCCTGGCGCTGTTGGATGGCGTAGGCCGTGATGATGCCGCCGCACATGCCCACACAGTGCCCCAGGCTGGTCAAGAGGCCGGTGACAAAAAGAACCAGGTAGTAGCGGGTGTCCAAGGCCGGTCCTATTCGCTGGCGTCCAGGAGGAACGAGGCGGTTGTTGCACCGCCCGGCAGATCGAATGAAACATCGATCTGCCAGCGTCCCCCCATGGTGAGAATCGTCCTGGCCAGGTAGGTACCCGCTTCCTGTTCCGCAGCGACCGGCCGGTTCTCCGGCATCGCCATGCCGGGCATCGTCAGATCGAGCGCCGGCTGTAAACCGGTCACCGCCTGCTCACCCTGCTGCACCGTGACCGTCAGGGTGGTTTCAGTCAACGTTGCCGGCGGCCACGGCACCATCGTCAGTGTGACCTGCGTGCCGTCGATTTTTTGTGTGGCGGTGCCCGCCTCGAGCATGACACCGTCACCCGCAGCCATCCCGTCATCCGAACCTGGCTGTGACCGATCGACAGCCACACAGCCGGCAACCGCTGCCACAACCCACAACACAACGAACCATCGAATTGGCTTGCCCATGGTTTCAATACGCTCTTGTTCGGCGTCGGGGCCAAGACGCACCTTAGGATTGCGGGGTGGATTGCCCCATCCGGCACAACACATCTCCTTCGCCGCCGGCGCAAATCACACGGGTCCACACCCATCCCATCATAACACAACTATCCCCAATCCCCAATCCCCAATCCAAAATCCCCAATCCAAAATCCAAAATCCCTACCCCAGCGCCTGCTGCGCCACCACCCGCCCCTGTGGCGTCAGGCTCATGTGCCCGTTATGTCGCTCCACCAGGCCACGCTGTTCGGCGCGGCGCACCACCTGCTGGGCAAAGTCCGGGTCCCAGCGCAGGTGTTTGCTCAGATGATCGACGCGGCTCTCTTCGGCAACCTGGGGGGTATTTTCGTGATTGAGCAGGTGCGCTGCCAACATCACCTGGGCGAAATCGAGCCGTTGGCGGGAATGCCGTCGCAGGCGGGCAACCAGACCGCGTTCGGGCGCCAACAAAAAGGCTGTCCCAAAGATGATGCCGGCCATCGTTGCCATCGAGCCCGAAATCGATGCATCGACGGCGTAGGCCAGCCAGTAGCCGCCCAGGGCACTCAGCACACCGAACAAGGCACTGAGGCCGATCATCCGCGGAAGGCGATCGGTCAGCAGGTAGGCCGCCGCGGGGGGTGCAATCATCAGCGCAACCACCAGGATCGACCCGACGATGTCGAAGGCGCCCACGGCGGTCAGCGAAACAAGACCCATCAGGCCGTAGTGAATCAGAACGGGCGAAAATCCGAGGGCGGCTGCCAGACCGGCATCGAACGTTGCCAGCTTGAGCTCCTTGTAGAAGAGGGCAATAAACGCCAGGTTGACCAGCAGAATGCCACCCATCAGGTACAGGCCGCGCGGGCCGATATCGGTGCCAAAAAGGACGAACCGGTCGAACGGGGCCAGGGCCAGCTCACCCAACAGCACGGCGTCGATGTCGATGTGGACGTTGCCCGCAAAGCGGGAGATCAGAATCACCGCCAGGCTGAACAGGGCGGGAAAGACCAGACCAATGGCAGCATCCTCTTTGACCAGGCGGGTACGATGAACCAGTTCCACCAGGCTGACGGTGGCCACACCCATCAACGCCGCGCCTACGATCAACAAGGGCGACGCCAGGTCCTGCGTGATAAAAAACGCCAGCACGATGCCCAGCAGTACCGTATGGCTGATCGCATCACTGAGCATGGCCATGCGACGCAGAACCAGGAACACACCCGGCAGCGCGCAGGCCACAGCGGTGATCGCGGCAATGATCTGGATCTCAATCTGCCCGTTGGTCATCATCGTTTCCCTTCTGCTGCGCCGCCGCCAGGCCGGCCGGCGTCAGCGCCCATTCACCAGGTGCCGTTTCGTATGCCAATCCACGCCCGGCCAGCACGTTGAGGCTGCGCTGCACACCACCGCGCCCCTGGTTCATCGCACGCAGAACCGCCATCGAGTGCCCGTGGGTCGGGTTGGCATGCTGTGACGCCAGGGTGTAGAGATCACCCAGCACGGCCTGCGTGCGCAGCTGGCGCCGGTTGCGCTGGTGCCGTACCCAATTCCACACCAGGCCACGGTTAGGTGCCAGCAGCAGCGAAAACAGCACGATCGCACTGATGCTCAACACAATCGACGGTCCGGTCGAAAAACCGGCCCCCAGGCTGCTGATGATCGTACCCGTGACACCGGCCATGGCACCAAACAGCGCTGCGAGCGCCACCATCACCCCCAGGCGATCGGTCCACTGGCGTGCGGCGGCGGCTGGCGCCACCACCATGGCGCTCATCAGCACCACGCCCACCGCCTGCAAACCAACGACGATGGCCACCACCAGCAGCGTCGTCAGCAGAATGTCGAGGCCGCGTACGGAAAAACCGAGGCTGGCAGCGAACTCGGCATCGAAGCTGAGCAGCTTGAATTCTTTCCAGAAGAGCCCCATGACCAGCAGTGCGATCCCGCCGAGGATAGCCATCACGACGACGTCGCGCTGTAACAAGGTGGCTGCCTGTCCGAACAGGTACTTTGTCAATCCGGCCTGGGTGGCATCGGGCCGGCGCTGGGCAAAGGTCAACAGCATCATGCCGAACCCAAAAAAGACCGAGAGCACGATGCCCAGGGCACCATCGATTTTGATGCGGCTCTCACGGACGATGCTCATCATGACCAGGGTACCCAGCCAGCCGGCAAAGAAGGCACCCAGGATGAGGACAAACGGGGCACGGCTGCCGGTGAGCAGAAAGGCCAGTACGATGCCGGGCAGTGCCGCATGCGAAATGGCGTCACCCAGCAGGCTTTGGCGTCGCAGGACGGCAAAGGAACCCAGCGCACCACTCACGATGCCCAACACCGTCGTGCCCAGCGCCACGGTACGCAGCGTGTAGTCGGTCAGCAGGCTGACAAGAAGCTGTGAGAGGTCCATGACGTTCACACCACGATGTCGGCGGGATGGTGGAGATTGCCGCCGTTGCGCGACAGGAATCCCACGCGACCGCCGTACGCCAGGCGCAGGTTGTGCTCGGTGAAAACCTCAGCGACCGGCCCGCTGGCAATACGACGTACGTTGAGCAGCGTGACCCAATCGAAGTACTCGGGCACCGTCTGCAGGTCGTGGTGCACGACCACTACGGTTTTACCGGTGGCTCGTAATTCCTGCAGCAGGTCGACGATGGCCCGTTCCGTGGTGGCATCGACCCCCTGGAATGGCTCGTCCATGAAGTAAATTTGGGCATCCTGGACGAGGGCGCGGGCAAGGAAGACACGCTGCTGTTGGCCGCCCGAAAGCTGGCTGATTTGGCGGTGGGCGAAATCGTGCATACCAACCTTGTGCAGCGCCTCCAACGCCAGCGTGCGCTCGGTGGTCCCGGGCCGCCGCACCCAGCCCAGGTTGGCGTAACGCCCCATCATCACCACGTCGAGCACGCTGGTGGGAAAGTCCCAGTCCACACTGCCGCGCTGGGGCACATAACCCACCAGGCGCCGCTGCTCGCGGTACGGTTTGTCATAAATGAGCACCTGCCCAGCAGCGGGCCGGATCAGGCCGAGGATCGTTTTGATCAGCGTGGTTTTACCCGCACCGTTGGGACCGACGACGGCCATGAGGATGCCGGCGGGCACCGTGAGATCGACGTCCCACAGCACCGGTTTTTCGCGGTACGCCACGGTCAGGTCAGTGACTTCGATGGCGTGATCTGTCATCATGTTTCTCCTATGAAAGGGATACGTCATGCACTTCACTGCGCGTGCGGCGTGCCTGTCCTGGCTGCCAACAGGGCGTTGACGATTGTATCGATGTTGTGGCGGACCATGCCGATGTACGTGCCGGCCGGCGTATTGGGATCGCCCATCGCGTCAGAGTAGAGCTCACCGCCCACCTGGACATCGAAGCCGCGCGCGGCCACCGCCGCCTGTACCGCTTCGATGGTGCGTTGAGATACGGACGACTCGACGAAGATCGCGGGAACCTGGCGCGCCACGATCAGGTCGGCCAGGGCCTGAACATCGGCTGTGCTGGCTTCGGATTCGGTGCTGATGCCCTGCAAACCGGTTACATCGAAGCCATAGGCGCGGCCAAAGTAGTTGAAGGCATCGTGGGCGGTGATGAGCACCCGCTGTGACGCCGGCACCCGGGCCGCCTGGTCGTGCACGTAGGTGTCTAATGCGGCCAGCTCGCCCAGGTAACGTTCGGTGTTGGCACGATAGACCGCAGCACTTCCAGGATCGAGCTCGATCAACGCATCACGCGCCCGCGTGGCAGCCTGCATCCAAAGTGACACGTCGAACCAGACGTGCGGGTCGGGCGCACCTTTGAATTCAGGTGGTGCCAGGCGCTGCGTTGGATCGATGGCGTCGGCGAGAGCGACAGTGGGTGTACGCGCGTCCATGCGCTCGAAGATGTGCGCCATCTGGGCTTCCAGGTGCAGGCCGCTGTAGATCACCACATCGGCCTGTTCGAGCAGGCGCACGTTGCTTTCACTGGCGCGGTACAGGTGCGGATCGATGCCAGGCCCCATCAACCCCTTGACCTCGACGCGGTCACCGCCCACGTTTTTGACGATATCGGTGACCATGCCGGTGGTGGTCACCACACGGATGGGGCGTTCGGTCAGGTTGCCTCCCTGCACCGTAAAGGTCGTGCCGCCACAGCCGGATATCAGCAGCAGCAGGAGCAGGCCACTCAGGGCCTGTAATACCCTATAGACAGAAACATAACCAGCACCATCCGGACGTCTCCCATCGAACATAATTTTTAGTCCCAAACATTGGATTTAGAGTCTACTAAACTTGTGAGCGATAAAAAACGGCTGCTCCATTCGAGTCTGAACAGCCCATCGGTTCAGGTAGGTTTAGGCTGGGCTAAATTCTATCTTAGCTTTTGCGATTTGTCAAATGGATGATTCATTTGGCAGTCAACCAGGTTCGTGGTACCATCTGGTACGAACCCGGCCACGGTGCCGGATACCGGGGGTGAATGGCAGACCCTATGACCGACCCAGTCAGCACACCAGGCAACGATGAACGTCCCACTGAATCGGCGCAGAAGCTCGATGTGTCGAGCCTGCTCGATCTGTTGGCGCATGGCGAGGTGACGTCTCACCGCGACATCCCCTGGAGCTCGAATTACACCTTCCTGGTCGAGATCGAGCGCACACCCTGGCGCACCCTGGCGGTGTACAAACCGCAGCGTGGCGAGGCGCCGCTGTGGGATTTTCGTTCGGGGACGCTGTGTTATCGCGAGTATGCCGCCTACCTGCTGAGTGCGGCCCTGGACTGGTGGCTGGTGCCACCCACCGTCCTGCGCAGCGGTCCCTTTGGCCTGGGCATGGTGCAAATGTACGTGGACGCCGATCCCAACGAGACCTATTTTTCCCTGCGGCACGCGTATCGATCCGAACTGCAGCGCGTTGCCGCCTTCGATGCCCTCACCAACAACGCCGATCGTAAAGGCGGGCATGTTCTGCGTGCCCAGTCCAACGACCGCATCTGGGCGATCGACCATGGGCTGACGTTTCACACCGATTACAAACTGCGCACCGTGATCTGGGATTTTGCCGGCGATCCCCTGCCAGCGGCCATCTGCCATGATTTGGATGCGCTGCGTGCGCAGCTGGCCAAAGGGCAGCCCTTGAGCGACGAATTGGGCAAACTATTGAGCCCGGGTGAGATCGGTGCGCTGCGCCGCCGCCTCGATGGCCTGCTCGCCCGCGGCAAGTTCCCGTCCGAAAACCCAAATGTTCGGAACTACCCGTGGCCGGCGGTTTGATTTTGGATCCTTTCGATTTTGGATTTTGGATTTTGGATTTATTTTTGGATTTTGGATTGGTTCTACCAAGAAAAACCTTGGTGCTGAGGAGTCCGCACCCCCAGGTGCGGACGGTTCGCTCGTGGAGGAGCCGTGCGACACGCCTGCGCGCCGCACTCCTCGCAGTCGGAGTTTCCTGTAGAAAACATGAGACCACTGGCCTCACGAGCAGCTTGGTAGGTTTGGGTTGATTGTGGATTAGTTTCTGGCGCGGAGGGTTTTGATGGAGGCGACGGTCATGGCTGCGATTTCGTTGGCTTCCTGCCATGCTTCGAGGATTTGTGGTGTGGGTAGTAGTTTAGCCTCGACGAGAATCTCCAGCCAGTAGCAGGTTTCGTCGGCTTCTTCTTCGACGATGCTCAGCTTGGCTATGAGATCAGCCTTGGATTTCGCGCGGCACGCAGCCCGATAGTTTGCGCCGACCGATGTGGCAGAACGCAGCACTTGCCGGCCAACGATATCCGCCGCGGCAGTTTTGGGCAGCGCGCCCGTCATGTTGATGATTCGCAGCGCCAACTGTTTAGTGCGATCCTTGAACTGCTTCTCGTTCACCGTTGCACCTGACCCAACATCCGCTGCGATCGATATCCCAACCCCGAGCCATGCTGATAACTCAGCCTGCTACGGTTAACGAAATCCCACCCCAAATATTCGCGCCACACCCGGTGAAATCCAAAATCCAAAATCCAAAATCTAAAATCGCGAGGATATTTTCCACGAGCGCACCGGCATTCCATTCAACGTCGCGGGTGCCTCGCTGGGGGGAAGTTTCCCGGTTTCGACGTAATGCCCTTGCAGTAGTTCCTTGAAGGCCGGCTCGTGGTTGAACAGTGAATCGTTGGTCAGAATGAGCACAAACGACTGCTGCTCGATCGCCTCGACGAGATCGGTTGGGAAGGGATCGATACCGCGACGGCGGGCAGCGTAGAGGGCGTTGAGCGAGACCGCCGGCTCCTGGCCGGCGAGCAGGTTGAAGCTCGGCTGGTCCACCACCCACACGGGGCCGTTGGTGTTGGCGATACGTTGCACCAGCCGTTCACCGGCGGCACGCATGGCGGGTGTGGGGTAATGCTGGCGAGGATCATATCGGCCCAGCAAGAGCTGGCCGATGACCAGGATCAGCACGGTGGCCTGCACCGCTCGCTGCGGCCATGCCGTCTTTGCCTGGGTGCCAGCGGCCCAGGCCAGCGCCGGTGCCAGGCATAGGAGCGTGTACAGCGGCAGCAGGCTGTTGAGCGCTCCGCCAGGCCGTGCACGCTGCAGCGCACTCAGCACCAAGGCAGCGCCGGTGAACACCAGCCAGGGATTGTCGCGCACCCACGTTACCACACTCGCAGTGCGCCGTGACTGCCAGGCGGCGTAGACCAACAGCACCGCCAACGGCGCCATGCGTCCCAGCAGCTCATTCACCACAAACCTGGCCAGGCGCGGTCCTTCGAGCGGCTCGTTGGCAGCCAGGAAAAAAACGACGGCACCAAACGCACCATCGCTGCTCAGATTGAGCATCCCGATACCCGCACCAAGCAGCATTGCGTAGACTGCGCTGAACAGCGCGCCGGCACGCCAACCGCAGGCGATAACAGTCCAGGCAGCGACCGCCAGGCCAAAGCCCAGCGCTGTTTGTTTGGCAAAAAAGGCCAGGGCCATCAAACACGCTGCACTGACCCACAGGATGGTGGCGCGCCGCGTAAGGCTCACTGCCACCGGGACCTGTCCAGTGCGGGCACCGGCTGCAGCCGCCAACGCCATGCCGCCGAACGCCAGGGCCATGAACAGGCTGTCGACGCGCGTCAGGTCATACCAGCCACCCACGATGTCATAACCGGCCAGGAAGAGGCCGGCACACAGGAATCCAAGCAGGGGACCAGCCAGCCGGCGTGCAACCAGCCACAGGGTCACCGCAGTGGCGCACGTCGCCAGGACCGCGATCAGGCGCAGCGGCCACAGCACCGGCCCAGTCCACTGCAGCGGGATGGCGGCCAGGGAGGCGAAAAGGGGCGTGTAGGCATAGGGGACAAACTCGCGGTTGGGTGGCAGCCAGACCGGCAGGCCGCGGGCTGTGCGCCAGGCCTGGACCAGCGTCCCGCCCTCGATGAAGTCGAGCTCGAACGGGTAGGTCAGCCGCGCCACGATCAAAAAAACGAGCACGGCGGCATACAAAGCAACCAGGCACACCGCCGTGCCGCGCAACAACCGAAACGTCAAAGCCGATGGCACCGGCGTTATCTCAGCCGGCAGCCGGCTTGTCACCGGTGCCGGTCGCCTGCCGCCGCGCGGCGACAACCCCGACAATCTGCCGTTCGTGCAAAATATCGTGACCGGCGATGGCACCGATCAGCGCGGCCACCGATTCCGGGCCGCGTTCGGCGTGCACACCCCAGCGCGCCCGCTGGACGGATGTCAGGCGTTCGAGGAAGGCGACGTTGATCCGCTTCAGGGCATCCAGATCGGCCAACAGCTCGCCCGGGGCGCGCTGCGCTTCCGGCAGCTCGCTGGCCCAGGCCTCCTGATCGTAGCCGGCGATGGGGTTGTAGGGGTTGGCCACGATCGCCCGGTAACGGTAACCATACACGATCTCGGTCTGCACCAGGTGGGCGATTGTCTCGGCAATCGTCCAGTCGCCGGGTGCGGGCCGCCAATGGAGGGCTTCATCATCCAGGCCCGCAACCGCCTGCCGAATGCGGCTGGCCGTCTGTCGCTGGCTGATGAACGGATCGGCATTACCCAGCGCGGCAATCTCCTCGCGCAGCATGGGGTGACAGTGCGCCAGGTTGACCTCGCCGTAGCTGGTTTGCAGGACCTCGTCGTGCGCGGCGATACGATCGTCGGGTGCGGCCTCGGCGACGGTCGAGTCCTCATGCCCCATATCGGGCACCCCGACCGCCGGTTTGACGGGTTGGGTGTCCTCTTCGGTGACCAGGATCATGCGGCGGAACGCTTCGGCCAGCGGTAACCCCGCCTTTTCACCCGAATCCTTAGCCCAGCGCGTCACCATCTCGGTTGGATCCCAACCTTCCAGCTGGCTGTGGTGTTCGCGCAGGGCAGCAATCTTGCGCTGAATCGTGTGCGAGATATCGACGTAGGTGTCGGATTTGCTGCTGTCGGTTACCCACACCTCGCGCACACGAAACGGGGCATACCCCTCGGCGAGCAAATCGGGGTAGACCAGCGGCATGGCGGCGGTAGGAAAGACGGCTTCGAGCGTGGCGGTCGCTACGGCGCGATGATCGGGATGATTGATGTAAGAGTTGCCGTAGAAAAAAGCGATCGGATCCCCGCACACCACGACATCAGGGTGGTATTGGCGGATCACCTTGACCAGGTCTTTGCGCAGGGCCAGCGTGGGCTGTACAGTGCCGTCATCGTAACCCAAAAACACCACGTCGTTGACACCACACACCCGTGCGGCAGCACGCTGTTCGGTCTGGCGGAGATCCGCCAGACGTTCTTTCGTCATGCCCTCCTCGTGGCTGCCCGAATTGCCGTTCGTCACCAGCACATAGACCACTTCGGCGCCGGCGTCACTCCACACGGCAGCGGTACCCGCGATGCTGAAGTCGGGATCATCGGGATGGGCAAACACAACCATGGCACGTTTGGGGACCGGTGGTGCGGTATCGATGTCACTCATAAAGCAGTGTCTCCTGTCAGGCTCAATAATCGACCGGGTTGCCCATGGCCAGCACGTACACGACGGCGGCCTGATCGGGCGCAGCAAAAAAGCTCGTCACTTCCATGTCGTAGAAGGCGCCGATGCCGGTGCAGGCCACACCCAATGCATGTGCGGCCAGATAGGTGGTCTGCCCCCGCATACCGGCCTCGAGATGTACAATCCGGTAGCTGCGGTCACCGCAGCGCGCCACCAGGGGGCCAAGATCGGTCACCAAAAATGCCAGCGCCGCCGCCTCGCGGCAGAAGGTTTGGTCCAAGGCCAGGTGGGTCGCCCATTCGCGCAGGTTGCCGGTACGGATCGTCAGCAGGCTGTGTTCCGCCGTGAGGTAACGATACGCACCGGGTGGCACGCCAGCCACGTCGTTCACGATCAGGAAGACGTCGAGCGCCGCGCCCAGGCTGGCCGCCGGCACATCGGTGGGATAGGCGCTGGTCAAGGTGTGCAGCAGGGCGGCAAAGGTTCTTTGGGCCAGGGCGACCGGGGCAAAGTGACGTGCCGAACGACGCTCCAGCAGTGACTGGCAGAGGGAAGGTGCCGGTGCCGAATCGGTCGTGACACGGGGCAGCGGCACCAACCAGGCTGGTTCGGTGCGGGACGAGTCAGCAGAAGCAGCCAACGTGCATGTGCGATGTGTTGTCACAACTGCGGCATTCTGTTCCACGGTAGCCTGGTGCGCGTGATCGATGGCCGCAATCCGTGCCGGATCAGCAGGGTGTTGGTTCGGCGAAATCGCCAGCCTGAGCGCGGCGGGCGCTGCGGATGGCGCAGCGCCGGTTGCAGGGGCCGGCATCGTGGCCTGCACGGCCACCAACACCTGCACAGCCTCCACCGCAGGATCGAGCCCCAGAAATTGGGCCACCGTCGCATCGACAAAATGGTGGACGATCGTTGCCTGGTACCCCAGGGCCATGGCGACCAGGGCAACGTTGCCTGCCACGTGACCAGCATCCTGCAGACAGTAGCGGTAGGCGCGGTCACCATAGCGCCAGGCACTGCGCCACCAGACACTGGACACGAGCACGACGGCATCGGCGCTGCATGCCGCAGGCAGATCGCCGGCGGCTGCTGCCAGGGCCGCCAGCCCGTCGGTGTCGCGCAGGGCTTCCAGCGCGTGTTCGCCTGCGGCGTAGTGATAGACACCGTTACGCAGGCCGCTGGCCCCGCGGACCGCCAGATACAGTTCGGTCGGATACTGGGCACCCGCAGAGGGAGCGGCGCGCAGGGTGAGCGTGTTGCCCGGCACCTCCTGCTGTGCCGTCGGACCATAGGCGTAATAACACAAACGCGAAACCGCCTCCAGGTTCCAAGGCGCCGCAGAGGCCTCTCCCGCCAGCGGCTCATTGCCCAGCCGGCCCACTACCGCCAGGGTCGCTGGCAGGTCACACCCGATCTGTTCGGTCAAGGGGTAACGCGCGACCTGGGGATACCGTTTGGAGGTGGCGGGCTGTGCACCCCAGTCAACCTGAAACGGAGTGGCCCGCACGCGCGCTTCGGTCAGCACCGTCGCTGCGTGGTATTGCAGCGTGGGCGGTGGAGACGCACTATCGATCGTGCTCGATTTGGGTCGCGTGCTGGCCGATGGACGCCGGCGCCAGGGCAGCCACTCGAAGGGCATGTCTTCGTCTCCCTCGCCGCAGCACGTGGACGGTGATCGTTTGCCGCAGCATGGGCCGATTGTACCACAAACGCCGGTGGATTGAAAGCACCGCATGTCACTGAACCTTTTGCCACCGGCCCCGTGTCCCATTATAATGAGACAGCCAGAACGTGACGATCCTATGACGCCCAAACATAACGACCTGCCGATACAACCCCGATCACCTGGTTTCGCATGGCCGGCGCTCCTGGCCCTGGCGGTGCTGCTGCCTTTTGAATTGGTCAAGCCATTGGCCCGTGTGGGACCGCTGGTGTTCACCAATATCGAGCTGGTGGCCGCGTTGGTCATAGCCCTGTGGGGTGTCGACCTCCTGCTGGCGCGGCGGTGGCCGGTCTGGCCGCGCTGGTTCTTGTGGCCGCTTGTGGCGTGGTCGCTCGTGTTGTTGGGGTCGGCGCTGCTGGCGCCCATCGCCCAGGAACCCGCCCTCAAGTTCGCCCTGCGTTCGCTCGCCGGCGTCGCTGTAGGACTCGTTGTCATCGATGTGATTGTCACCTCACCCGGCCGGCGACCGCTGCTGGTCCTGGCCTTGCTCGCGGGAGGCACGGCGGCGGCGGTGACCGGTTGGCTGGAGGTGTTTCAATCGGCACAGACCAGCGCCTGGCTGAGCCAGTTCAAGCTGCAAACCACCCGTGTTGCAGGGACAATCCGTGCCAGCGGGACGTTTGGTTATGCCAACATCGCCGCCCAGTACTGGGAGGTGATCCTCGTCCTTTTTGTGACCTGGATGGCCACCGTGCAGCTGCGGCCCATACTGCGTCTGGTTACCTGGCTCGCGGTGCCCATCGTGGCGGGTGCCCTGGTCCTGACTGCCAGCCGTGGTGGTCTGGTGGCGGGGTTGGCTGGTCTGGTCTTCCTGGCACTGTCGACGTGGGTTACCAGGCGGCGGGCGTTTTCGACACCTGGTGGCGGGGCGGATTTGTTACGCATCGCGGCGCGGGGTGCAGTCATTACCGGCGGCGTGGTGCTGCTGTTGGCGATGATTCATCTGGCTACGACGCCCACCCAACAGGCCCGCCTGCGCCGTGAAGTCGAAACCGGCTTCCAGCGCGCCGCATACGACGCGCCCGCACAGCTCACGCTGACAGCAGGTCAACGGACCCAGGTCCCAGTGCGCATCACCAACCTGGGTGAACTGCCCTGGCTGGCCGCAGGACCCGAGCCGGTGCGGTTGAGTTACCACTGGTTGGATGCCGCGGCGGCCAATATCCTCTACTTCGAAGGGGACCGTACGGCGCTGGCGGGTGACGTGGCCCCTGGTGCGAGCCAGGCAGTTCAGGCCTACGTCCTGGCACCGGACCAGCCGGGTGACTATGTCCTGGGATGGGACCTGCTGCAGGACCAGGTGGCCTGGTTTTCGACGCGCGGCGTGCCGCTGGGGCACACTGCGGTCACCGTGATGGCAGGCGAAACACCGGCGACACCCGGTCCGCCCGCAACCCCGGTTCCTGTCGCGCTGCTGGGGCAGGCGCAGGCGACCAATCCGGTGCCGCGATCCATGTTGTGGCGGGCGGCGTTCCAGATGTGGCAGCAGTACCCGCTGTTGGGTGTGGGGCCGGACAATTTTCGTTTTCGGTGGGGCGATGAGCTGGGATTGATTGGCTGGCGTGACAGCGCCAGCGGTTCTGTGCTGCACAGCAATAACCTGTATGTGGAGATTCTGGCTACCCTGGGCCTGGCGGGTCTGCTCGTGTTTTTGTGGCTGCTGGGAGCATTGACGATTTCTGGCTGGAAGGTGTGGCGGCGCCTGCTGCCCGATCCGGGATCGCGTTTGGTCTGGCTGTTGGGCCTGTTTGCCGCCGTCGTTGTATTTCTGGTGCATGGTCTGTTCGATTACTTTTTGGAGTTTACCCCCACTTACCTGTTGTGGTGGATCATCCTGGCCTTACTCGTCGCCACCATGGACTCTAACGAAGCTGGAGCCATTTCACCACACACACGACAGACGGCGAGTCATCGATGATGCGCATTGGTTATGACGTAACAACCCTGGAAGGGACGATGACGGGGGTTGGCTTCTATACGGCGCGGCTGCTGGCTCATTTGTTGGGCCGTGAGGATGGTTGGCGCTATGAACTGTTGAGCAATCGCCCTGCCGCCTACCTGCCGATCGAACCGGCGGTCCGGTCACCACGCGTCCGCGGACCTTCGGGCCCGTTCATGCCGCTGCGCCCGCTGTGGCTGCAGGCGGTGATGCCGGTCTGGCTGGCACGCCGCCGTCTTGATGTCTGTCATTTCACTAACTCGCTGCTGCCCCTGGCGGCGCCTGGGCGCCTGATCGTGACGATCCACGATATGTCGTTGTTCATGTTTTCCCAGTACCAACGGCCGCGGACGCAGCTCGTCGTGCGGCCCCTCGTGCGGCCCTCGGCCCAGCGCGCCCAGGCCGTCATCACAGTAAGTCAAAGCGCCAAGGCCGACATTGTGCGTCTCCTGGGGATTGCACCGGACCGTGTCCACGTGATTTACGAAGCTGCCGCACAGCACTTTCATCCCCTCAACCACACCGGCCATCTGGATGCGGTGCGGGCGAACTACCAGCTGCCGGCGCAGTTTCTCCTCTACGTGGGGACGATCGAACCGCGTAAAAACCTGGTACGTGTGGTCGAAGCGTTAGCCGAGGTGCACCAACGGGGTCACGCGGTGCCCTTGATCCTGGTAGGCCAGTGGGGACCGCGCGCCTATCGCGAGCTCATGGCCACCATCGAACGGTTGGATGTGACGCCGCACGTGCGGTTTTTGGGCTATGTACCGACTGCGGACCTGGTTGCTCTCTACAACCTGGCCACGATGTTCGTATTTCCCTCCGAATACGAAGGCTTCGGCCTGCCGGTGGTCGAGGCCATGGCCTGCGGCACACCGGTGGTAACAGCCGACCGTTCATCCCTGGCCGAGATTGTGGGTGACGCCGGCTGTCGCGTCGATCCCTACCGTGTTACCGAGATTGCCGAAACCATCGTGCGCCTGTTGGGTGACGCCGACCTGCGCGCACAGCTGCGGCTGCGTGGGCTGGCACGGGCAGCCGGGTTCTCGTGGCAGCGCGCCGCCGAACAGACAGCCGCTCTGTATGCGCACGTCGCAGCCGCTTGAGGCCGGCATGCAGCAACCGCTCAAGCTGCGTATCCACCATCCCTCCCTGGCCTGGTTCTTGTACGGGCTGTTTGTCCTGCTGACGTTCCTCACGCCGGGCTGGCGGGTGGGTCCCTTCACCTGGCTGCCGATTCTCCAGGGTAACCTGGCTGGCCGGCCTGCCACCGTTGGTGTATTGGCCCTGCTGCTGCCGGCGGCGGTACTCGTGGCGGTTGGGCAGTGGGTGCACAGTGCAGGCTGGCGGGGACAGGGTCTGTGGCGCGCCTTGCAGCCGTGGCAGATCACGCTGCCCGTGGTTGGGTTGGGGCTGTGGGTGCTTGTTGGTCTGCGCCCGGCGGCGGCCCCAGGTACGGCATTCATCGTGGCGACCGCTGTGCTGCTGATGTGGGCGAGTTACGTGTGGCTGGCCCGCTGTTCGCCGACCAGCGTCTTGTATGGCCTGGCGGGGCTCTTTGCGTTGGTGATGTGTGTGCAGGGAATCGTGGGAACGGCCCAGTTCTGGCATCAGGGCTCGCTCGGACTGGCTGCCCTGGGTGAGCCGCTGCTCGATCCCGCCGTGGAGGCCATCAGTGTTGTAGGCCAGCCGGGGGCGCATCACCTCCGTGCCTATGGGTTGACCGCCCACCCCAACGTGCTGGGAGGGCTGTTGACGATCGGTCTGCTCTGGGTGATCGGTGCGGCGTCGACGGCCACACCGCGGGCACGCATCTGGTGGTTGCTGGCCATCATTCCTGGTCTGGCCGGCCTGCTTCTGACGTTCTCGCGCTCCGCCTGGATTGGTCTGGCGGTTGGACTGGCGTGGCTGGTGTGGCGCGGGCCCCAGGTGCGGCGTTGGTGGTTGGTTTTGGGTGTGCTGCTGGGGGCCGCGATCGTGGCGCTGGCCTGGTGGCAGCCCACGCTGCTGTGGACACGCCTGTTCGATTTGTCGGCCCCCCTCGAAGCGCGCTCGCTCAACGAACGGGCACAGTACGTTGCTGCCGCGCTGGACGTGATTCGCCTGCACCCGTGGACCGGCGTGGGGAGCGGGCTGTATCTGCACGCGCTGCCCGCCGCGCTGGGGCAAACGGCGGTGCACAACGCCCCGCTGCTGGCCACGGCCGAGTTGGGGATTGTGGGGGGCGCGCTTTGGCTGTGGTTGAACTGGGCCTGGTTGGGCGTACCATGGCCGGCGCGTCCGAAACCGGGCACCACTGCGGCTTACACCGTCTTCCACGTCGCCGTTGCCAGTTGGCTCGCGCTGTTTGCGATTGGCCTGGTCGATAACCACACCTGGCTCACCGCCTCCTGGCGGGCGGCCATCATGGTGGGGCTGCTGGCGGGGGCGCTGGCCGCCGCGGTACGACGGGGCGCGGAGACCCCATGACTCAACGGAGGGCGCGGCGGCAGAAATCCTCGTCCAGCAGCGTGGTATCAAGCAGGCGGGTCAGCTTGGGGTCCTGCACGGTGAGGGTACGTCGATCGTACAGGACCGTTGCCACGCCTTCGGCGAAGTAGAAGTTCGGGTCCGCTTTTGCTTCCCGAGACAATCCATAACCCAACCCGGCCAGTTGATGGACGCGCTGACCGGTATCCAGCCAATGCCGGTTGAACCCGCCGCCGTCCGAAAGCCACGGTCCCACGTTGGCCCCCCCGGTGCCGAGATGATGGTCCAGGAGAATGGCGATCCAGAAGTACAACGCCGGCCCGACGATGTCCGTCAGGCTGACACAGGCGACGTGCTGCAGCTGGCGTGGTTCGTCTGGCAGCAGACCCACCGTGTAGCTGCTGGTTTGGGCGGTCACCAGGACGTGGCCGGATGGCAGGCTGCTCCACCAGTCGAGCAGCGCCGCAGGCAGGCGGGCGCAGCGCGCCGCAACCAGACGCGCCGGTGCGAATGGGTCGGGGAAGTATTCGGCCGCATGGGAAGGCACGGCGCGCCACAGGTCGGGCATCAGGTGGATGTGGTGTGGCAGAAGTCGCTGGGCGGCGGCCAGTCGCGGGTCCTTGGCGGTGGATGGCATCGACAGATGTTGGTTCTTGGACTATGAAAAAGGGCACACAGTCCGTGTGCCCTCTGGTTCTCTACCTACGGCAGGCGCAAGACCTGCCCCACCTGCAGGACGGACTTGCTGGTCAGGCCATTGACCTTGGCCAGGTCTTGCCAGGCAAGCTTGTAGCGCATGGCAAGGCTGTAGAGCGAGTCCCCCTTACGCACGGTGATAGTGGCGGGCTTGTTGGTGCTGACCGATACGCTGGCGGTTAGTTTTTCCAGGCGCAGTACCTGGCCCACCTGCAGGATCGAACGACCATCGAGGCCGTTGATGTCCGCCAGGGTCTGCCACGACAACCCGTAGCGCGGCGCAATTGTGGCCAGCGACTCGCCAGCGCGCACCGTGTGCGTGGTCGGTTTGATGGCGGGTGCCGGTGCTTCGGCCGGCGCAGGTTCCGCGGCCGCCGCGGGTGCCGGTGTCGCCTCTGCCGGTGCGGGTGCCGCGGCGGTATCGGCCGGTGGTGCGGGATTCGCGGGCGCGGCCTCGGTCGTTACGGCGGGCGCTTCAGGCAAACGGCCTGGGATTTCCAGAACCTGGCCGACCTGCAGCAGGGTGGGATCGGTGATCCCGTTGTGTTCCGCCAGGCGTTGCCACGAAATACCGAGGCGGCGAGCGAGGGCATCGAGTGTGTCGCCCGCCTGGATGACGTAGGTGCTCCCGTCGAGCGCGGCGGGTTCGGCAGCCGCTGTCACCGCCGCTGCGGCCGGTGGATCGCCAATCAGAATACTGTCGGAAGCCGGACCGTTGGCCGCCGTGGCAAAGTCGACGACCCAGACCTGTCCCCAACCGTTGGGATGGGGTGTCATGCCGACACCGATTTCGGTAAATTTGCTGCTGAGAATATTGGCGCGATGGGGGGGATCTGCCATCCACCAGCGGAAGCCGCGCGCCAGGTCGCGGCTGTAGACCCAGTTTTCGCTGACCTGGCTGGCGGCATAACCAGCACGTCCCACACGCCCGGCGACGCGACTGCCATCCGAGCCAACATGACCCAGACGACCATTGGCGATCACGTCGTTGACGTGGTTTTGGGCAACCTGGCTCAGCGCCGGGTTCAACAAATAAAGGGGAAGTCCCCGTTGGGCACGGGCTTGATTGATCAGGCGGACCATCTCGAGCACTGGCGGGGGGTAATCCTGTGCGTACGAGTGCGAGGGCAGAACGGTTGTGAGTTGCAGCGCCAGCAAGATGCAGCCAAGGAGGCGGCCCGCCTGTTTGAGCTGTGAATTTGGACGCATGGGGGGCATTATAACCAGCCCAGGACATTTGTCAATTCTCAAATCCGCTCCCTTGCCGCAGGCACAGGCCAACATGCACCGCCATTCTCAGAATTGAGATCAAATGGTGATTGACTTTGCCTTTTGCAGCCGCTATAATGGTTCCGCACCACCCGCAGTATGCAGCTATGTTTGCTCAAAGAGCCTATCTGCGACAGGCTGTTTGCGTCGCTTTTTCGTATTGGTCAATAGGGTGCTGAAGCCAGCTGGAGAAGTCCCATTATGCTCGTCCAAACCGAAGTTGATGGAAATGCTTTGCCTAGGGTGATCCAAGAGCAATCGCAACACTACAGAACAAGAATTACTGTCGGTACGGGAAGGACATGCAACTGCGCGCCGAATAATTTGAATTGTTTGTCAGCCAAAGAATGGCTTAAGAGCCAAATTGGCGTCTGGCAGTTTTTTTATGAAAGTAGAGACATTCGTGACAAGAATTTGCATCCCGCTACATTTCCCATTTCGTTAGCCAAGAAAGTGATCGGCCTTTTCACTCATGAGGGTGAGTTGGTTCTTGACCCGTTCGTGGGAAGTGGCACTTCGCTCGTTGCTGCTCAGGACCTGAATAGAAACGCTGTAGGTTTTGACTTGCAGAGCAAGTATATCGAGTTGTGCGCGGAGAGACTAGCCAGTAACAACCTGTTCAACCAGGCTCAACAAGTGGCTATCCAGGACGATGCATTGCACGCGCCGAATTATCTGGACCCGGGATTAGTGAGCTTGATCTGGACCTCTCCGCCATACGCAAATCTTCTGAATCGTAGGAGAAAGAACAAATCCAGGCGAGATCGAAACAATGAACAGCTTCACAAGGTGGAACAGTACTCCCAGGATCCCCGTGACTTGGGAACAATGGCTCTGGCCGATTACACTACTGCCATGGGTGATATCTTCGAGCGATTATTACCTTTACTGCGTCCAAAAGGGCATTGTGTCATCAATGTGCCGGACATGTGGTGGGAAAATGAACGAATCACAATTCATGTTTCACTTGTGAATGAACTGCGCCAGCGTGGTTATGAGCTTCGCAACACAATTATTTGGGATAGAACCAATATTGTCAATAACATCGGCATTTTTGGATACCCAAGCAATTACATCACCATGGGAACGACTTTCGAGTATTTACTCGACTTCTGGAGACCACCTGAATCATGCGAACCTACACCATAGAATCGCTCATTCATGCATTGAAAGAAATCAGGAGTCGTGGTTGGATACCAAACGCTCGTCCCGGCAATGTTGGTGGTATTGGAAACACACTCGAAGACCTCCTCGGGATTCAGGAGAACAATTTGCCCATTCCGAACGCTGCTGAGTGGGAACTTAAATGTCAACGAACTGAGACGGCAGCCTTGACCACCTTGTTTCACATGGAACCATCGCCAAGGGCTCTGAAATTCGTACCTAACATTCTATTGCCAAGGTACGGCTGGAGACATGAATCTGCAGGAATTTCTTATCCCGCCGATGAAATGAGCTTTCGGCAAACAATTCATGGTCGCGCGAGAAGTGATAGGGGATTCATGATAGAAGTTGACAACCGCAATCGCAAGGTCCTAACATCCTTTGACGGTACGAGGGTAGATTCTCGGCATGCAGAATGGCTACAATCGGTCAGGAACCGTGTAGGGTTGGGTGAATTGAATCCGCAGCCATATTGGGGATTCGACGACTTGAATCATAAGGCCGGTACGAAACTTCTGAATACTGTGTATGTTCGAGCTGACGTGATGAAAGATGAAGACAGAGAGTATTTCCACTATGATGAGATATGGATATTGAGCAGCTTCAGCATTGACAATTTCATTACAGCACTTGTCGAAGGAAATGTGCTTGTCGATTTTGACGCCCGTTCAGGGCATAATCATGGCACGAAGTTCAGACTGCGCCAAAATGCACGTCCGAAGTTGTATTCAGATATTCGGAAAGTTTCATAGAATGATGTCAACGAACTCCCGGCGTGACCAATGTCCGCATGTGGGGTTATACACACAGGATTGTGGGGGATGGGCAATGGCGTCCATCTCCTGCATCCGGTTTCATCGAATACCAGCAAACGACCGGAGGAGGTACAACGTCTCGTGACTGACCAACCATTGAAGGGCAAATGGGCCCTGATCCTGGGCGCTTCCAGCGGCATGGGCGCCGCCGTCTCACGCACCCTGGCCGCCGCCGGCATGAACATCTTTGGCGTGCACCTGGACATGAAAGCGACGATGCCGCTTGTGCATGCGCTCATCGCCGATATCGAAGCAACCGGCAGCCAGGCGGTGTTTTTCAACGCCAACGCCGCCGACGAAGGCAAGCGGCAGAAGGTGCTGGACAAGATCCAGTCCACCCTGGCCGCCGCCGCGGGTGAGCAGACGATTCATGTCATGATGCACTCGCTGGCTTTTGGTACGCTGCTGCCGTTCATCGACGATGACCCCAACAAACGTGTCAGCAAAGCGCAAATGGACATGACGCTGGACGTGATGGCAAACAGCCTGGTCTATTGGACGCAGGACCTGATGACACGGCGCCTGCTGGGGCGCGGCAGCCGTATCTTTTCGATGACCAGTGAAGGTTCGCACCGCGTGATCGTCAATTATGGTGCAGTGTCGGCGGCCAAGGCGGCGCTGGAATCTCACACACGCGCCCTGGCGCAGGAACTGGGTCCCTACGGGGTTCTCGTCAACTGCATCGAAGCCGGCGTCACCGATACCCCGGCCCTGCGCAAAATCCCGGGTAACGAGCGCATCGTTGCCGAATCGCTGCGGCGCAACCCCGGTGGTCGTCTGACCACGCCGGAGGACGTCGCTGCGACCATTCGCCAGCTCAGCCATCCCGAGGTTCGCTGGATCAGCGGCTCGATCATTTTCGTCGATGGTGGCGAAGACGTATCGGGGGGCACGTGACCGACGCCGAACTCCTGGCGCTCTACGACGAAGAAATGCGTTGCAACCCCGCGCCGCTGCCTGACATCCGGCGTGAGGAGTTTCCCGGCATTGTGCGCTACATGCACGAACGGCCTGGCGAACATCGCGGATGGATCGTCTACACGCACCTGGACCCCGCCACTGTCGATGCGGCAATCGAAGCCCAGCTCAGCGACCCGAGCTGGGCTGGCGGCAAGGTCGAGTGGAAGGTGTACGATCACGACACGCCGGCTAACCTGAAGGAGCGGCTGCTTGCCCACGGCTTGCAGGCCGAAGAACCGGAAGCCCTGGTGGTGCTCGACCTTGCCGATGCACCGGCTTACCTGTGGGAACCCATCACCGCCGATGTACGGCGTATCACCAGTGCTGACGAAATCGATGCCGTGATGCAGGTAGAGGAAGAGGTGTGGGGTGAGTCGCAAGCCTGGCTCGGCAACGAACTCAAACATGAGCTGCACGCTGAGCCAGAGCGGCTCAGCATCTACCTGGCGTATGCCGACGGTCAATTGGCCAGCTGCGCCTGGATACGCTTCCACCCCCAACGCCAGTTTGCGGACCTCTGGGGTGGGTCGACGCGCGCCGCTTTCCGGCGGCGCGGCCTCTACACGGCGTTGGTAGCGGTTCGTGCCCAGGAAGCGCGTGCGCGGGGTGTCCGTTTTCTCACCGTCGACGCCAGCCCCATGAGCCAGCCGATTCTGGAAAAAATCGGGTTCCGTACGTTGACGTACACGCAGCCCTTTGTGTGGGGGGAGTAGGGAGTAGGGAGTAGGGAGTAGGGAGAGGTGTCGCGCCTGAGTAAGCACAGCGTACATCGTTGCGCGTTGGGCTTCTCTTCCAACCCCCAACCCCCATCCTCGCTCACTTCACGGCGCGGACTTTGACGCTCGCCATGACGCGTTCCAATGGGACATCGACACCCTCGGCGGCCAGTCGATCGCTGAGGGTGTCGATGTCATCGGCGCTCAACGTCTCTTCCACCGGCAAATAATCGCGGCTGATGACTTCGACCTGGCGGAAACCCGCATCGGTAATTGCCTTCAGGTAATCGGCCTCGAGCCACGCCCCGCTGACACAACCTGCCCACGAGTCAAGATTGGCCCGCAGGTCGTCCGGTATTTCCACCTCGAATACCATGTCGGATATCGCCAGGGTGCCCCCTGACCGCAGCACACGGTAGGCTTCGCGGAACACCTGCGGCTTGTCGGGCGAGAGATTGATCACGCAGTTCGAAAGAATCACGTCGACACTGGCATCCGGCAGCGGGATCTCTTCGATTTCACCCCACTGAAACTCCACGTTGTTCAAGCCCAACGTGCGCGCATTGCGGCGGGCCAGCTGGATCATGTCGGTCGTCATGTCCAGACCAATGACGCGGCCTGTGGGACCCACACGGCGGGCGGCCAGGAAACAGTCGATACCACCCCCACTGCCCAGGTCCAACACCGTTTGACCGGGCTGCAGGGCCGCGATTGCCGTGGGGTTGCCGCACCCCAACGCAATGGCGGTCACCGTGTCGGGAAGATCGGCGATTTCTGCGGTTGAGTACAGGAGATTGGCGGTGCTTGTGGTCAGGGTGGGGGGGGCGGCCACACGGTCCAACAGATCGATGGTGACGGCATTGGCCGGCCCGCAGCAGCTGGTGGCCGTGTTCGACGTCCCGCCACAGCACGAAACGGCCGTCACGTCATTGGCCGGGGCCGCCAGAACGGTACGGGCGCGGGCACCGTAGTGGCTGCGTACATGCGTGTGCACCGTGTCCGAATCTGGCGGCGTTGTGGGTGTTGGCATCATTTTCTCCTTATAACATCGATAGGTGTCTATTATACTACGCAAAAAACCACCCCAGCACCCGCTGGGGTGGGATGGAACATCACGCCTCGGGCATGGCTTTGAGGGACAGCGGCAGGATTTCCTGCCCAGGCGCAAAACGCTGCAGCAGCACGCCGCAGCACGCGGTGACCTGTCCCTGATCGAGCGAATAGTACGTCTGGCGACCGGCGTACCGCACGGTGACCATCCCCGCCTGCCGCAGCACTCCCAGGTGATGGGACACCGTCGGTTGGCTGATTTCGTGCCCCTGACGCGCCATGGCCATGACAATATCGTTGACACACAGTTCGTCACAGCACAGCAGGTTCATGATCTGCTGGCGCGTTTCGTCGGCAATGACCTTGGCAAACGTCACCAGTGACGTCGAATGATGATCTTGCATATCCACCATTTACATACACCACCATCAATATGACCGAATCGTACCACATCCCACCAGGGCTGTCAAATCAATCCAGCGCCGCGGGTGCAGAATGTGGGCCACATCTCACGCCTACTCCTGCACCGGCGCACGCGCACCCGAAGCTGCTGCGTTGACCAGAAGAGCGCCAATGACACCGGGCACCCAACCCACGAGCGTCAGCAGCGTGACCAGCAGGATCGTTCCACAGCCGCGATCCAACACGGCAAGCGGGGGAAACAGGATACACAACAAAGCACGTCCGCAACCCATCTTCGATACTCCTTGATAATCTGTCTGTCTCAGGGCCTGCAAAAGAATAACTTCCTGCAAAATGGCCGGAATCCGCCGCAAATCACGGGAAGTTATTCTTTTGCAGGCCCCGTGCACTCAGTTATACGCAACAGAGTGCACAGGGTTGCAGGGGACCAGCGCCCGGGTAAGGGCCTGTAAATGACCTCTCGCAGAATCGCTGGAATCTGTCACAATCCGCGGGAAGTGATACGTATCAAAGCCCCTGGTCGTCGATATCCAGCCCGCGTGCCAACAGCAGGGTCCGGACGTGACCCGCGTCCTCAGGGCGGGTGCTGGCCAGTGCGCGGAGCGAATCCGGTGGTCCAAAACGCACCAGCAATGGCGCCAATTCCGGATCGTGCAGCAGTTCTTCCAACACTTCCGCGGTATCGAACTGGATCAAGGTCAGAGTTTGCATGCGTGCGGTGCCATAATGCCGCGCCCAGGTCTTGATGACGGCTTCGATCGCGGGGGGCAGCGGCCCCATATGGACCGCCCGCAGGGCCTCCAGGATCGAGTTGGCATTCCAGCCATTGCCAACCGCGCGACCTACAGAGCCGGCTGTCAGGCCCCACCGGTCGTCGCTGCTCTTTTCGGCAAACGGTGCAAGATAGGCGTAGAGATAGATGCTGGGTACCTGCTGCTGAAACGAAATGACACCCTCCGGATCGACGACCAGGCCGGGTCGCGCCACAAAACGTTCGTGACGTGTCCGGCTGGGCAGCTGACCCTGTTCGATCAACACCTGCTGCACGTCATCGGCATGTACACCGCGGCGAAAGACAACCAGCCGCGGATCAGGCCGGCTGGCAATCGCGCTGGCCAGGCGCATGCCAGCCAACGAGTGCTCGATCAACTCGGGCGACCGCGCTTCGAGCACGACCGCCTGTTGGCGAATGACAATCCGATCGAGTGCCGTTTCCCATTCTGCCAGATCGCGGGCGATATTCTGCGGCAAAGGCGTGCTGCTCGTTTTGGTCAGAAACTGGACGATGCGCGGTACCGGCCAGCCGCGTTTGCTGCCGCGGTAGACCGACTGGCGTGTCAGCCGGTAGTGCACAGCCCGTTCCGCACTGAGCCGCTCGCAAAACTGATCCAAAGCGGCCAGCACAACGTCCGACACCGGGTCGAGCGCCAGGACGTCGAAGGTTGGCTGCACGATCACGCGTCCCGCATCGGTCGTGACCACGGGGGGCGGTGCATCCAGGAGCAGCCAACGGCCCATGTCGGTCAGGCGATAGGCGGCGATGCGCGGGGGTGGTTCGCTGAACGATTCGCCTGCGGCGGCTTCGGAATCGTATCCGAGATCGACCAGCCCCAGCCAGAAGAGCCCCTCGCGCAGCACGTTGAGCACGAAACCGGTCTCCACGCGATTCCAGCCCGCCTCCTCGCCGTACAGGTCTTCGAAGGTCCAGCCGTAGGCGTTGTGCAGGTACGGATTGAGCTGAAAACGGTACGCCAGCGACGTGGTGTCTTCGCGCACCCGTCGCGGGCGCGGAATCAGAAATTCATAGTCGAGGTTGCGCAGCCGTTTGAGCAGGGTTTCGCTGCGCACCCAACCTTCGCCCGGTAATTCGGCCAGATGCCGCAGCACCGTGGCGCGCGCCGCAACGACGCCGGGTGGTGCCAGATTCAGTGGAGAATCGGCACTGTGCATGCGCACGCCGTTGATGGCGTACATTTCATTCCAGATGCGCCCCTTGTGCCAGAGTTCGAAGCAGCGTTTGACTCTCTCCAGCGGCTCCAGTCCCAGGAAAGGTCCCGTTTCGAGGGCAGTCAGCTGACTGCGCTGGGCGGTGATCAGGTCCAGCCCCTGCAGCAGGCGCCGCAGGAAAAAGAGCCGCCGTGCATCACGTTCGCCCATGCTGGTTCGTAGATCACTCCGCAAGAGCAAAACGGCATTGACGCTGCGCAGGTCGTGTTTGCGCAGCCACTGTGTCTGGGTCAACGCCAGTGACGATTCGCGCACGCAACTCCAGTAGAGATAGAGATCGCGCTGCAACGTGCGCGCCGAGCCTTCACGCACGACCCGCAGGGGAATTTCAGGCGATTTGGTCTCGGGCAGGGGCGGCAACAAGTGACGTACTTCCGGTGGGATCCACAGGTAAGCGCCCGGTCTCAGATCGACGAGGGTTTCATCGGCTGCCAGCGGAACGCGACTCATGACCAGGCCGTGCTCCATCAGCGCCGCCATGACCGCTTCGAACGTGCTGCGGACGAGGGTGGGTTGTGACCCAGGCGAACCACCAGCCGGAGAATCAACGACGATGCGGGCCCGCACCAACTCGGCCTTCAGCGTATCACTGCGCACCTCGCCCACCATGGCTTGCAGGCGGTGCAGAACCGCAATGTCACGCGCCGTCAGGCGCGCCAGGGCGCGCGCAATGCCCATGGGGGTATACAGGCCATCCAACAGGGTCTGCACCAGCGCATCTTTACGCCGGTCCGTGACCTCAATGTCATTGACACGCGCCATACGCATCAGTGCGGCCAGCCGGTAACCCCCCAGGGCCTCATGCAGAGTTACCACGTCGCTGTCGTCCTCTGTGTTTCCATTAATAACCGGTCTCCACGCGTGGCATATAGCCGCGGCTTTCCAGGTCGGCTACCAAAGCGTCGACCTGCTTGGGCTGTACGGCGATGACGCGCGGGGAGAAGATGTGGACGAGGTAATGACGCAGACCACTCACCCGCAGCAGTTCCTGCAGGATGAAGTCGTCGGCAAACTCGATGATACACAGGCTGTCGTACAAGTGGAGATTGTCCGCAGCCGCGATCCAACGGCTCACCTGGGCCGTGATGTCGGCAGGCAATGGCTCATCCAGCAAAGCGGCCAGTGCAGCCAGCATCTGGTCCGCGGTGACACCTTGCTGCAGGGCATTGGCAAAACCGAGCGCTGACAACGACACGACCTCGTGTTCTTGCACAGGGATCAGGTAGTCACCCAGGATATCCTGCACCCGTATGGCGCGCTCGCCAGCGTTGGCGACGTCCACGCAGATCGTACCGTCGGCGGCCAGCCAAACCATGGGCCGTCCGACGGATGTGTCATCGGGCGCAGGCTGCGCGGTGACGGGCGGGGCGACGGGTTGGACGTCGGGTGGGTCGGACTGCCGGCACCACCAAATCACCACCGCCGCACAATGGGCACAGCCACCACCCGCCTCGAAGGGACAGGTGCACTGCCATCGACACACACCCGCCTCAGTACACACCAGGGTGACGCGATAGCTGCGGTCAGCACTGCGCCGCACCTCGGCCACAATCTGCACGCCGTTCTGCGTGTGTTGGATGGTGAGTGGGGTGATCGCGCCGTTGACCACATAGGCCTCACCCCCGTCCCAGGCGGCGGGCGAGAAACAGGTGCGGGCTTTTTCTTCATCGAAGCCGGTTCGTTGCATGAATCACCAGGTCGTTGTCGTGCAACGTGCGTGTGAATGACCACGGAGTGTAACATAAGCACAGGTTTCATGCAACCTGAATTGTGGTTGTCGATTCCGGACAAACTTGACAAAGCCAGGTGCACCGCTATAATTCTCCTCCGAAGGCGCATTCGTCTAGAGGCCTAGGACGCCGCCCTCTCAAGGCGGTGACAGGGGTTCGAATCCCCTATGCGCTACTCAGGCATCGCAAAAGAATAACTTCCCAGCCGGAAGTTATTCTTTTGCGATGCCCAACCAGGCACCCTGGAGGCCGGCCCGACCGGCTTCCAGGGTGCTTTTGTATTCATCCAGCTTCCCTGCGCCTGTCCCACGTTTTTTGTGTTCCGCACCAACCTTAAAAATTTCGCACAATTCGCAAATCCATCCCCATTCAGCTAGACAAATAGCCAAATACCCTGTATAATCCAGATCAAGTGGGGCAATGTGGGACATTCTCCCTAATATTTGCCAAAAATCAGCCTAAAGTGGGACAAACAGAACACATGTTCTTAGGTCGGTTCGAGCACGTCCTGGACAGCAAATGGCGGTTGACCGTTCCGGTCAAATATCGGCCCGCGCTGTCGGGGGGCATGGTCGTCACCAAGGGCCCGGGCGATTTTCTGGTGCTGTTTCCCGCGGACGAGTGGGAACGCCTGGTGGCGCGCTCACGTGATCTTCCCACATTGACAGACGAAGATGTCGCCGAGCTGCGGCGCTGGTTGTTTGCCGAGGCCGCCGAAATCGAGCTGGACAGCCAGGGACGTGTGATCATCCCGACCGAGCTGCGCGACCATGCGGGCATCACCAGCAATGTAATTCTGGCCGGTGTCGACACGCACATCGAGCTGTGGACACCGGCGTACTGGCAAAACCGTGCAGCCCACCGCATGCAGGACAACGAGTTGACCGCCTCGTTCCGCACGCTGCGCCTGTAGGGGGCGTGGTGATGGCTGGGACGCTCACACGGCACGTGCCGGTCCTGCTGCACGAAGTGCTGGATGGGCTGGCCTTGCGGCCCGGATCGGACGTGATCGATGGGACGCTGGGGGGTGGTGGGCATGCGCAGGCCATTCTGGAAGCCACATCACCCAGCGGGCGTCTGTTGGGCCTGGACGCCGATGGCAGCGCCGTTACCCGTGGCCGCCAACGCCTGGCCCAATTCGGCAGCCGCGTGATCCTGGCCCAGGCCAATTTCGACCAGATGACCATCGTGGCCGGTGCGTATCATTTCGTGCCCGATGCCATTCTTCTCGATCTTGGGCTGTCATCGTACCAGCTTGACGACGCCGGACGCGGCTTCAGTTTCCAGGGTGAAGGTCCCCTGGACATGCGGTTCGATTCGCAGCACGGGCGTCCGGCGGCCGACCTGGTCAATACGCTGGATGAGGCCAGCCTGGCCGATGTGATCTACCGGTTCGGTGAGGAACGTCACGCCCGGCGCATCGCGCGGGCCATCGTCAGGGCCCGACCGTTGACCAGCACGCGAGCCCTGGCGACGCTCATCGAACGGACGGTGGGTGGAAGTCACGAACGCATCCACCCCGCGACCCGCACGTTCCAGGCGCTGCGCATTGCGGTCAACGATGAGCTCGGCGTGTTGGAGCGGGTCCTGCCGCAGGCGGTGACGCTGCTGCGGCCCGGGGGACGGCTGGCAGTCATCGCCTTTCATTCGCTCGAAGATCGTGTGGTGAAGCAGTTCATGCAGCAGGAAGCAAAGGACTGCATCTGTCCGCCCAGGATACCGGTTTGTGTGTGTGGCCACCGGGCCAGCGTTCAGCTGATCACCCGCAAGCCCATTATGGCGGACGAACACGAAGTAGAAATGAACCCGCGCAGCCGCAGTGCTCGCCTGCGGATTGCGCAAAAATCGATCGTTGCGAGCTGATCTGTTCGTCGAGGGAGCCCTGTGATCATCAATCTGCCGCGTCAGCTGCTGCGCCCCGAGGTTCTGCTCCAGCGCCGTCGCCGGCCCCTGAGTAGTGAGGCCCGGCTGCTGCACTACCTGGCATTCGTGGTTCTGGTGTGCCTGGCGGCGTACTTCTACTTGCTGCCCGCCAGCCGCGCTGCGGCAGTCCAGGCGCAAATCCGGCAGGTGGCGAGCGAGTACGAGACGCAGCTGACAGCGAATTCGGAAACCGTGATTGCCATCAGTCAACACACCAACATGGCGGTGCTGACGGCGCGTGCCCGGCAGAAGGGCTTCGGCCCACCTTCGTCAGCCGTGTTCGTGCCTGTGCCAACCGTGCCGGGTGGTCCGCTGGCATCGGGCCTTCAGCTCAATGACCATGCGCTGGGGGCGGCGCTGCCAGCAGCTGGGATCACCAATGCGTCGTCCCGTTGAGTTCAATCATGCCCGATTCGAACGATGTTCGCTCAGTGCAACGTGTCCGGCTCATCTTTTGGTTTGTTGTCGTTTTGATGGGTATTCTGAGCTTGCAGCTTGTGCGGCTGCAGGCGCTCAAAGTGACGCCACCACCAGCCGATGCCGCACCGATATTTTCGATCGAGCGGCCGCACCGCGGCAACATCGTCGATCGCAACGGTTACCTGTTGGCAATGGATGCCACCCGCTATCAGATCGTGGCGGTCCCCGCTGTACTGACCGAAACCATGGTGATTTCGATCGCACACGAGCTGGCGCCCCTGGTCGGCATAACCCAGGACGAGCTGGTACGGCGCGTACGCGAAGCCACCGGCGAGACGGTGGTCCTGAAGTACTATGCGTCGCGGGCCGCAGCGGACGCAGTGACGTCGTGGGAGCGCACAGGGCTGCGCGTGGAGCACCTGCCACGTCGTTTCTATCCTGAAGATCGTTACGGCGCATTCGTTGTCGGTTTTGCCCAGATCGATCAGCAGGGCAGTTATGGGATCGAAGCCAAGTACGACCCGTTTTTGCGGGAGAACGGCGAGATCCTGCCGACTGATATCGACCGCCAGGCGCAGCCGGTGCCGGCAGGGTACAGCATGCACGTACCATCGCCCGTCGGGCGTGACCTGGTTCTGACGATCGACCGGCGCATTCAGGCCATTGCAGAGGAGGAACTGCGGGCGGCGCTGACCAAATACAAGGCGGCCAGCGGCACCATCATCGTGATGGATCCGAAAACGGGTGAGATTCTGGCGAATGCATCGCTGCCCAGTTTTTCGCCCAACACCTACTACGATACGGCACAACTCGCCAACGGTGGCGATCCGTTCGTCGATCCGGCCGTGGCAGGCGCGTACGAACCTGGGTCCGTCTTCAAGATCGTGACGATGGCCGCCGGGCTCGACTCCGGCACGATCACACCGGACAGCGTATTCCATGACGACGGCGTGCTCACCGTCGGCGAGCGGGAGATTCGAAATTCGGACCGCCGCGCCCATGGCGACGTCGATATTGGCACCATCCTGGCCAAATCGCTCAACATTGGCTCGGCCCAGGTGGCCATTAAAATGGGCGCACCGCTCTTTTACAACTACGTCGAACGGTTCGGCTTCGGCAATTTCACCGGCGTCGATCTGGCCGGCGAAGTCAAAGGTATCATGAAGAAACAGGGTGATACCACGTGGAGCCAGTCTGATCTGGCCACCAACGCCTTCGGGCAGGGCATCAGCGTCACGCCCATGCAGATGATCAACGCTGTGGCAGCTGTCGCCAATCGCGGCGCCATGATGCGTCCCCACGTGGTCAAAGCCGTGGTGGCCAACGGCCAGTGGTACGAGATCGAGCCGGCCCTCCACCGGACGGTCATTTCACCGAAGGCGGCGGAGGAACTCACCGACCTGCTGGTCAGTGCGGCCGATGTGTCGGTTTCCTATCTGGCGGCGATGCCGGGTTATGCCATTGCCGCCAAGACGGGCACGGCCCAGATTCCCAGCAAAGAGGGGTACGAGGAGAACCGCACAATTGCAACCTTCGTCGGTTTTGCGCCGGCGTATGACCCCGCCTTCGTGGCGCTGGTGAAGCTGGACCGCAGCGAAGTATCGGTCTGGGCGACTGAAACGGCGGCCCCGACCTTCTACCAGGTTGCCGATCGCCTGTTGGCTTTGATGAACATCCCGCCCAACGAGGACCGGCGATGACCCTGCGGCTGACCCTCGCACATCTGCTGGCCGCGCTGACAAAGCACCCGATCGCGGTGGGCGAATGGCTGCAGACCCCGCTGGACAACGTGGTCATCGATTCGCGTCGCGTCACACCTGGCTGTTTGTTTGTTGCGTTGGCGGGCGAAAAGACGGACGGCCACAGCTACGTTGCAGAAGCGCTGCAGCGTGGCGCAGTGGCCGCCCTGGTAGAGCAGGACTTGGTTTTCGATGCTGAGTGTTGGATGTTGGATACCCGAGCACCAGTCATCCAACACTCAGCTTCCCTTTCACCGATTCCGGTCCTGGTCCGTGTCGAAAATACCTTAGTGGCGCTGCAGACACTTGCCGCCTATTGGCGTGCAACCGTCAGCGCCCAATCTTCGTTACGCATCGTAGGCATCACCGGCAGCATCGGGAAGACGTCGACCAAAGAGGCGGTGGCGTCTGTTCTGGGTCAGCGCTATACCACGATCAAATCCGAAGGCAATCTGAACAACGAAATTGGCCTGCCGCTGACCCTGCTGCGACTGACCCCCGCCCATCGACGTGCCGTGCTCGAGATGGGCATGTACACAGTCGGTGATATTGCCATGTTGTGTCGCCTGGCGCAGCCACACATCGGCCTGGTGACGAACGTCGGTCCGGTTCACCTGGCTCGCGCCGGTTCGATGGCACGCATTGCCCAGGGCAAAGCCGAACTCATCCAGGCATTACCGGGGGACGGTGTGGCCATCCTGAATCGCGATGACTCTATTGTAAACGCGATGGCCCAAAAAACGCAAGCGCGGGTCTTCACGTTTGGCCTCGACCCCACCTCCGACGTGTGGGCGAGCGAGGTGACGAGCGAAGGGATGGAGGGCATCCATTTCCAGCTGCACTATCAGGAGGAGACCCTCCACGTCAGGGTGCCGCTGTTGGGCCGCCACAGCGTGCACACGGCCCTGGCAGCCGCCGCAGTCGGCCTGGTCGAAGGCCTGACCTGGGAGGAGATCGTGGCCGGTATGCAGGACGTGCAGGCGCAGCTGCGCCTGGTCCTTGCCCCCGGCATACACGGCAGCACGTTGTTGGACGACACGTACAGCGCCAGCCCCGCCGCCACCCTGGCGGCGCTCAATTTATTGGCAGACCTGACGGTGCCAGCGGGTGCGCGGCGCATTGCGGTGCTGGGCGACATGCTGGAACTCGGCGATTACGGCGAAACGGGCCATCGGAAGGTGGGACAGCGCGCCGCCGATGTGGTCGATCTGTTGGTGACCGTTGGTTCCCTGGCGCACTGGATTGCCCAGGAGGCGGTGATTGCCGGCATGGCCCCGGACACCGTGGTTGCAGTGGATACTACCACAGATGCCGTGGCCGCCCTGCAACCGCTGGTACGTGCCGGCGACCTGGTGCTGCTCAAGGGGTCGCGTGCACTGCGCATGGAAGAGATTGTCGCTGCGCTCAGCCAGCCGGCGACTGGGACAGACGAGCATTCATGGCCTATTCACTGACCCTGGGGACAGTTGCCTTTTTCCTGGCGGTGATTTGGGGACGACCGCTGATCCAGTTTCTGATCCGGCATCGGATCGGTAAACAGATCCGTATCGAAGGTCCCAGCACGCACCAGGTCAAAACAGGCACGCCTACGATGGGGGGATTGATGATCCTGGTCCCCGTCTTCGTGATTACGGGGCTGTTGAACGTGGCCAATCTGCTGGGATGGACGGTCATTGGACGTTCGGTGTTGGTGCCGATGACCGTGCTGCTGCTCTTTGGTATTCTCGGCGCCATCGATGACCTGGAAGGGGTGCGCGGTAAGCGTGCCCGCGGCGAAGGTATCATGGCGCGTACCAAAGCCCTGGCCCAGGTGGTCCTGGCCACCATCGTGGCGTTATTTTTGCACTTTGTCCTGGACCTGCGCAGCCTGGCAATTCCAGGCGTCACGCAGAAGATCGATATCGGGCTCCTGTACATCCCGATTGCGGTCTTTCTGATCGTAGCCTTTTCCAATGCCGTGAACCTGACCGACGGTCTCGACAGCCTGGCGGGCAACCTGGCGGCCATTGCCTTTGCCTGTTTCGGTGTCATAGCCTTCTTGCAGCAGCAGATCTGGCTGGTGGCGTTCTGTTTTACGGTGGTCGGTGCCATCCTGGCCTTCCTGTGGTTCAATGCCCATCCCGCCGAGTTGTTTATGGGCGATACCGGCTCGCTGGCCCTGGGTGCGACATTGGCGGTGGTGGCGCTGATGACTGGTCAGTGGCTGCTGCTGCCGGTGGTGGCGGCGGTATTTACGGCCGAGACGCTGTCGGTGGCACTGCAGGTCGGCTGGTACAAACTCAGCCGCCGCCTCTATGGCCAGCCGCGGCGTCTGCTCAAGATGAGCCCGCTGCACCACCATTTTGAGCTGACAGGGTGGTCGGAGACCCAGGTGACCCAGCGGTTTTTCCTGGCCGGCATTCTGAGTGGTATGTTGGGGATCGCGCTGGCCCTGCTGTGAGATAACGGCAGCAGTCACACGACCGAGGGAAATGACATGACAACGGTCCAACTGCACACCAACACCCTCCCCCCGACGGCGACTGTCGTGCAGGCCCTGCTGCAGGCATTGCAGGACGTGGGCCTGGATTTGCAGGTCGCCCTCGAGGGGGCAGATCGGGCACGGGCGACGGCGTTGAGCGGGCAGGTGCTCCAGCAGGTAGGCAAAGCCTTGGCAGCCCAGGTGACTGTGCCGGTGCGCGAGGCGTTGGTACAGGCGTTGGTTCTGGAAGTGGCCTTTCGGCCCTTGATCGCCCTCGGTGACGGTACCTTGGTCGACGACTGCCTCGACGTGTGGCTCGGCCACCAAGCCTGGCAGGTGAGACAGACGGCCATGCCGTCCCTGTTTGGCCAGCTGGTCACGGGCCTGGTTGCGGCCGGCCAGCCAGTCTCCTGGTCCTGCGAGCCGGGCAGCCAGGGCCGCACCACAGTTCAGGTGTGGGCCGCGCTGGACGTGTGACATGGACCCGATGCCCAGGCTGAGCGATTTGTCCGACCGCTGCGTCGTCATTTTGGGTCTGGCGCGACAGGGTACTGCCCTGGCACGTTACCTGGTGCAGGCCGGCGCCCAGGTCATCTTGAGTGATACGCAGCCCGCCGAGTCACTGACCGCCGCGCTGGCGGTGGTGGCCGATCTGCCAGTACAGCTGGTGTTGGGCGGGCATCCGTTGTCGCTGCTCGACGGGACCGATCTGCTCTGTTTGAGCGGCGGTGTACCACCCGACCTGCCGGTCGTGCAGGCAGCACAGGCGCGTGGGATTGCTCTGAGCAACGATTCACTGCTGACGCTGCAGCGTTGTCCGGCAGTGACCGTGGGTATTACCGGGTCGAGCGGCAAAACGACCACCACCACGCTGGTGGGTGAGATGGTCAAGGCCAGCGGGCTGCCGACCTGGGTGGGCGGTAACATCGGCACGCCGCTCATCGACCGTTTGCACGAGATAACGGCGGGCGACCGCGTGGTGCTGGAATTATCCAGTTTTCAGCTGGAACTGTTCGATGAAACGCTGTGTCTGGATGCACCGGTAAGCCCGCAGGTGGCGGGTGTGTTGAACGTGACACCCAATCACCTGGACCGCCACCCGTCGATGGAAGCCTATGCGGCGGCCAAACACCGTTTGTTCGAACATCAGAAGGCGGGTGACACCGCCGTGTTCGGGCTCGACAACGCCATCACGCATGCCTGGTGGGACGAGGTAAGAGCTCAATCGACGGCTCGTGGTGTGTGTACCCTGGGTTTTAGTCTGGTAGCGGTACCGCCCGCCGGTGCGTATCTCAACCAGGACCGGCTGCTGGTGCGGAATCCAGATGGGGCGGAGACACTCGTCTGCCGGGTTGGTGAAGTGCGGCTGCGTGGCCGGCACAACCTCAGCAACATCCTGGCCGCGTGTTGTCTGAGTGGTGCGGCGGGCGCCAGCGTCGAGGCGATGCGCGAGGTCGCAACGACATTTAGCGGTGTAGCGCACCGGCTGGAGCTCGTACGTCACCATCGTGGTGTCGGCTGGTACAACGATTCGATTGCCACCACGCCGGAGCGGGCCCTGGCGGCGTTGGATTCGTTCGAGGAGCCGATCATCCTGCTGGCCGGCGGGCGTGACAAACACCTGCCGTGGGAACCGTTGGCAATGGCGATTCGACGCCGTGTGCGCCACGTGATTACGTTTGGCGAAGCCGCGGCCTTGATCGAGCGAGAGCTGGCCGAATATGCTGCCGATCATCCCGATGCGGCGGGGCAGGCACCTCCGGTACATCACGGTGGTGACCTGGCACCCGCCGTCACGCTGGCAGCTCGCCTGGCTCGACCCGGCGACGTGGTGTTGTTGTCACCGGGTGGCACCAGTTACGATAGGTACCGCGACTTTGCGGCTCGTGGAGAGCATTTTAGGGCCTTGGTGAACGCGCTGTAGCAGATCGGATGTAGAGCATGACGCGCAGTTTACGTCTGACCACATCAAACGGAAAACGACCGTCGCTGGACTACGGGTTGATCGCGATCATCGCAACCCTGTTGGTGATCGGGCTGATCATGGTGTTCAGCGCCAGTTACCAACAGGCGGTCGATCGTTTCGACGTGCCCGCGACCTTTTTTGTCCAGAAGCAGCTGCAATGGATCGTGGTGGGAATCGTCGCCATGATCGTCATGTCGCTGCTCAACTACCGCGTGTTGGAGCGCGTGGCTGTACCGCTACTGGCCATCGTGTTGGTTCTGCTGATTGCGGTGTTGATTTTTGGCCAACGGCTCTTTGGCTCGACGCGCTCCTTTTTCGATGGCTCGGTGCAGCCCAGCGAGATGGCAAAACTGGTTATGATCATCTATGCCGCGGCCTGGCTGTCGTCCAAGGGTCAGAAGATCAAGCTCATGTGGTACGGTCTGGCGCCGTTCGGTGTGCTGTTGGGTATCGTGGCCGGGTTGATCGTGATCGAACCCAATCTCAGTACGGCGATTCTGATCGTCGCCACGGCGATTACGATGTTTTTTATGGCCGGCGCCACGTTCAAACAGGTCCTGCTGTGCGGCGTCATTGTCATCATCACCTTTGCGGTGCTGATTACGCAGTCGGGCTACGGGCGCGACCGTTGGCAGCAGCTGGCCGACTCGGTGGGCAATCCGGCCCAGGCGGAAAACGAGCAGATTCGGGCCATCGGTGAAGCGCTCACCGGTGGGGGGCCGTTGGGTCGCGGCATTGGCGGTGGTACGACCAAAGAGCGGATTCCACTGCTTTGGTCGGACGGGATCATCTCCGTGATTGGGGAAGAGTTGGGATTGCCTGGCACACTGCTGGTCATTGCACTCTTTCTGGCCCTGGTCTTTCGTGGATTCCGCATCGCGATTCGGGCACCCGATGATTTCGGATTCTTGTTGGCGTTTGGTGTTACGATCTGGTTGGTATACCAGGCCGTGATTCACCTGGCGGTGGCCACGGCATTGGCGCCGCCCACCGGAATCCCGCTGCCGTTTATCAGCTACGGCGGCTCGGCCCTGGTGTCAAGTCTGGCCGCCGTCGGGGTTCTTATGAGCGTAGCCCGCAGTTATGGGCGAGGAGCAGCGCAGAATGCGCGTTTTGATTTCGGGCGGTGGAACGGGGGGGCACGTCTATCCAGCACTAGCCGTGGCGCAAGCCCTGCAGGAACACGCCGGCGCAGCAGCGCTGTCGTCCGGCGCTCGACCACCAACCGCGCCCGCGTCCTCCCGCGATCGGGTGGACGACCCGTCGCCAGTGGGCGTCGCAGCAGCAGCCGACGGCCAGCCACCAGCAGCCGACGCACTCCTGGTCGTCGGCAGTGAGGGCGGCGTGGAGGCCGACCTGGTCGCGCGTGCGGGTTTGGAATTCCAGGCCATCCAGACCGGACAGCTGCGCGGACGGGCACCATGGATCGCCCTGCGTAACCTGGCCCGCATGCGGACCGGCGCACGCCAGGCGGGGAAGATCATCGACGCCTTCCGGCCCGACGTCTGTTTTGCCACGGGCGGCTATGTGTGCGCACCGGTGGTATGGGCCGCCAGCCGCGCGCACGTGCCGATTCTGATCTACCTGCCAGACCTGGAACCGGGCATGGCGATCCGAGTGTTGAGTCGCCTGGCTACCCGTGTGGCGGTTTCGTTTCCCGAGGCACTGTCCTGGTTTGGCGACAAAGGGGTCGTCACAGGTTACCCGGTGCGTGCGGAGTTTGGGGCGTCAGCGGCCAACCGTACCGCGGCACGGGCCCATTTTGGACTGGAGGCGGGTCTCAGGACCGTGCTCGTTTTTGGGGGCAGTCGTGGTTCACGCTCGATCAACCAGGCCGTCAGCGCGGCGCTGCCCCAACTGCTGGCGGTATGCCAGGTCATTCACGTCAGCGGCACGCTCGATTGGGACACCGTGCAGCGCCAGGCAGCCGGTCTGCCGGCCACGCTGCGGGCGCGCTATCACGCCGTAGCCTACTTACACGATGACATGCCCCAGGCGATGGCTGCCGCTGACCTGGCGGTGACACGGGCGGGGGCGTCGACCCTGGGCGAGTTTCCGGTGATGGGCCTGCCAAGTATCCTGGTGCCCTATCCTTACGCCGGGCAGCACCAGGACGTGAATGCCGATTTTCTGGTACACCGCGGCGCGGCGATCAAGTTGGCCGATCAGGAACTGGCCGGCCAACTGACGGCAACGATTTTGGGTCTTTTGGGCGACGACGAGCGCCTGGCCCGTCTGGCGGCCGGCGCTCGACAACTGGCACGGCCTGGGGCGGCCCAGGCGATTGCAGCAGAACTCAGGCAGCTGGTGAGGAACGCGGCGTGACAGCGCAGAATCCACTGTATACCGGTTTTGTTTTCATATTTCTCGGCGTCGTGGCGGCGTTTCTTGGTTACCGCCGCGGTGGCCTGCGCGAGATCATCACGATGTTCTCACTGATCTTCCTGGGTCTGACGGCATTTTCGACCCAGTTCAAGCTGGGGTACGCGCTGATCAACATCATCAACGAAATTGGGCGCCTGCTGCAGGAATATATCTTTCAGCGTGGCACGGCGACCGCCGAATCGCTGGAAAGTTATTATGTGATTGCACCGGACCGGCAGGAACTGGCCCTCTTCCTGATTTATCTGATCGGTGTATTTTTCACCTACTACTTCACGGCGACCTCGCCGCGACTCAAGGCCAGGAGCTCGCCGTCGATCACGGGTGCGCTGTTTGGCCTGGTCAACGCTTACATCCTGGGCATGACGCTTTTTCCGTATATTCCCAATGGCCTGCCGGCACCATCGATCGTATTGGAGAACCGCCAGCTGGCACAGCGGGGTGTGCAGGCGTTCGAGCAGATGATGTCGAGCCTGGGCCTCAGCCTGGCGCCATCCACCTTGACGCTCATCATCTTCTTCCTGGTGGCGTTGATTACCATCCAGGCCGTGCGCGAGCTGCGACGAAGATGAGACGATTTTGGATTTTGGATTTTGGATTTTAGATTGTGGGACCAATCGAGGTACTCTGGATCGCTGTTGTTGTAATGTTTGTGTTCATCGGGATTGCGCGTGGATACGACAAGGAGTTGGGATCCACGATCGTGATCCTGGTGGCATTGCTGTTGATTAGTCTCTTTGGCAGTCAGGCCGAGGCCGCGCTGTATTCGCTGATCGATCGATTTGCCTCGGAGCAGACCGCCCAATTGCTGACGATGCTGATCTTCCAGGGGTTGTTCATTGCGATCACCGTAGCCGGTTACGCCGGGGTTACGCTCCAGTATCCGGGCGTACCGCCCACTGGTTGTTCCGGCCTCACACTCAACGCGTTCTTTGGCGGCGTCAACGGGATTCTGGTCGCGGGTACGCTGTGGTACTACCTGGCAAAATACGATTATCCACTCGATTTCATTGTTACGGACAATCTCAGCCCCTTTGCGGAGGCGGTGCAGGCGTATCTGCCGCCGACCTGGCCCTCGACCGTGCTCATCCTGTGGCTGGCCTTGTTGATCATCCTGCGGGTGCGGCGGTGAGGGTTGGGATCAGGGGTTGGGGGTTGGGGGTTGGGGTGGCAGGATTCGAGATTGTGAGGCGGTGGTGGGGGGATGGGTGATGTTGGTTTGAGCACGGCGGACGGGGGCACGGTGGAGGCTGTTCTGCACCAGGTTCCTGGCGGGCCGTCGACGCAGCGGCATCAGGTACGGATTCACCTGGTGGGCATTGGCGGCGCCGGGTTGTCGGCCATTGCCTGGGTGCTGCACGAGCAGGGGTACACCGTGTCGGGTTCCGACCAGCGCGCCGGCCCGGTTACAGAGGCACTGCAAGCCGCAGGGATCGACGTCGCGATTGGCCATCAGGCTGAAAACGTCGAAGGTGCCGACCTGGTGCTGGTTTCGTCGGCCATCGCCCCCGACAACATCGAGGTCGTAACCGCGACCGCACGCCACCTTCCTATAGTCAAACGGGCAGCGTTTCTGGGTGCACTGCTGCACAATTTTACCCTGATCGCCGTAGCCGGCACCCATGGCAAAACCACGACGACCGGCATGATCGCATCGGTACTCGAAGCCCTGGGTCACCAGCCGGGGTACATCGTCGGCAGCCAGGTGCGGGCGCTTGGGCGAAGTGCGGCGGCCGGCGCGGGCCGGTTGTTCGTCATCGAAGCGGACGAGTACGATCACATGTTCCTTGGGCTCCACCCGCAGGTGGCAGTCGTCACGAATGTCGAGTGGGATCATCCCGACTGCTTCCCAACGCCGGCCAGCTTTGATGCGGCGTTCCAGGCATTCGCTGCGCAAATTCGTCCGGACGGCTGGCTGGTGGCGTGCCATGATGATGCCGGTGCCCGTGCCCTGGCGGATTGGCGCCGTGGGCGGGGCGGCAGCGTGTTGACCTATGGACTGGACGAGGCGGCGGATTTTCACGCCGATTCGGTGCAGCTGAATGAATTTGGCGGCTGCGACGCCCGGGTGTCGTACAGCGGGCAGTACCTGGGCCAACTGCGGCTGCACGTGCCGGGACTGCACAACCTGCGCAATGCACTGGCTGCAGTGGCGGCTGTCGGCCAACTCGGGATCGATCCTACCCTGGCACTGCCCATTCTTGCCGATTACCGGGGGGCCGCGCGGCGGTTCGAATTCAAGGGGGAAGCAGCGGGCGTGTGCGTCTACGACGATTACGCCCATCACCCCACCGAAATTCGGACCACGTTGGCGGCGGCGCGTGCGCAGTGGCCGATGCGGACCGTGTGGGTCGTTTTTCAACCCCACACGTACCAGCGCACGCAGGCACTGTGGGACGATTTTACCCGCGCCTTTGGGGATGCGCAGCACGTGCTGGTGACGCCGATCTACGCCGCACGCGATGCCGCAATTCCTGGCGTCAACGGAGAGGCGTTGGCCGCGGCGCTGGTGCATGACGATGCACGGTACGTTGCCGATGCGAGGACTGCGGTGATGGTTTTGACCACGCACCTGCAGCGGGGTGACGTGCTCATCACGTTGGGCGCCGGTGATGGTGATCGGATCGGGGAGCAGCTGCTCGATGCGCTTAGGGCTGATAAAAGAATAACTTCCCATGATTTGTGACGAATTCCAGCCATTTTGCTGGAAGTTATTCCTTTACCAGCCCTTGGTTGCGCATAGTCACACGTTCGGACCCGCACGAGAGCACACGATTGGGACTACCGCAGAGGCTGCGGACTATCCGACACGTGACAGGTCCGGACGACCGGGTATACGAATCGAACATATGTGCTTTCTTTGACAGCGCCTGTGCAATTTGCACAAATTGGACGGACTACGGTATAATGTCTTTTGTACCACATGCAAAAATCGCGACCGCGACACAGTTCGCTGAAGCGGCGCGGGCGGCCGGATTCATCATCGACCAGCACGTGCCCTTGGCCCCATTGACATCCTTCAAGATTGGTGGTCCGGCTGATCTGCTGATCAGCGTCGAGCGTGTCGATGACCTGGTTCGTTTAGTCGGGCTGGCGCGGACCTGCGAATTTCCCTACTTGCTGTTGGGCGGTGGCAGCAACGTCCTGGTGGGGGATGGCGGATTTCGGGGTTTGGTCATCGTAAACCGCTGCCGCCAGGTCGCGGTACACGAAGCGGGTGAGGTGGGCGATCCTGTTTTGCTCTCGGCCGAATCGGGGACGCTCCTGGCCGGGTTGGCACGCACCGCTGTGCGTGAAGGGTTGGCCGGTCTGGAATGGGCCGTCAGTGTGCCCGGTACCGTAGGCGGTGCTGTGGTTGGCAATGCCGGCGCCCACGGCGGCAGTATCGCCGACAATCTGTGGCAGGCGGAGGTGTTGGACGGTCTGGGCAGCGTCACCACGTGGCAGCAAGCCGACTTTTCCTACGCCTACCGGCGCAGCCGCTTGAAGTATCCGGAGGATGACCAGGCGGCGGGGGCGGTGGTGCTGATCGCCGTATTTCGACTGCTGCGTGTGGCACGCGCCGAACTCGACGAACGGGCGGCACGATTTTTGGCCCATCGACGGGCCACGCAGCCCACCGAGGCCAGTGCCGGTTCGATGTTTCGCAACCCGGCCGGCGACTTTGCCGGGCGCCTCATCGAAGCGGCGGGATTGAAAGGAACCCAGGTCGGGCAGGTCCAGTTTAGCCCAATCCATGCCAATTTCCTGGTCAACCTGGGTGGGGCACGGGCCCGTGACGTAGTCGCAGCTGTCCGCCTGGCCCAAGACACGATTGCGGCGCAGTTCGGTGTCACGCTGGAGCCGGAGATCCTGTTCGTGGGCGAGTTCGAGGAGTAACCCGTGCCTGAGGCAAAACTGCGCATTGGCGTACTGTTCGGCGGTCGGTCCAGCGAACACGACGTCTCACTGGTATCGGCCCGTTCGGTGATGGCGGCCCTGGAGGCGTCGGGTTTCGACGTGGTGCCGATCGGGATCGACCGTGCGGGGCGTTGGTTACGGGGTGGCGACCCCATGCGTGTGCTGACCGGCGGTGAGTACGCAAGCCCCCTCACGGCAAGTGGGGTCGAGGGGGCCGGGCACATTAACAATGAAGATGCCAGCGCCGTTGAGCCGGTGCCGTTGGGCCACATTCTGCCCGCTGCAGACGTGATCTTCCCCGTGCTGCATGGGCCGATGGGTGAAGATGGCACGGTGCAGGGGCTGCTCGAACTGGTCGACATACCCTACGTGGGGTGCGGCGTGACGGCCTCGGCGATCGGTATGGACAAACTGCAGTCCAAGGCGATTTTTGCCGCCCACGGCCTTCCGCAGCTCCCGTACTGGGCGGTCTCGCGGCGGCGCTGGGCACACGAACCTGATGCGGTGCTGGACGAAATCGAAGCGCGTCTGCTCTATCCGCTGTTTGTCAAACCGGCCAACATGGGGTCGAGCATCGGAATTTCCAAGGCGCGTGACCGTGCCGGACTCGCAGCGGCCCTCGACGAAGCCAGCCGTTTCGACCGCAAGCTGGTGGTCGAACAAGGCATCGACGCACGTGAGATCGAAGTGAGCGTCTTGGGGAACGAGGACCCGCTCGTCTCGATCCCCGGTGAAATCGTGCCGGGCAACGAGTTCTACGATTATGACGCCAAGTATTTGCTCGACACGTCACAGCTGCTGATTCCGGCACCGATTGGCGCGGTGCTGACTGCCGAGGCGCAGCGCCTGGCGCGTACCGCCTTCATGGTGATGGACGGCGCTGGCCTGGCCCGTGTCGATTTTCTGTTGGAACGCGTGACCGATCGGCTGTTCCTGAACGAGGTCAATACGATGCCCGGTTTTACCCAGATCAGCATGTATCCCAAGCTGTGGGAAGCCAGCGGCATCAGCTACCCAGAACTGGTGACGCGCCTGGTCAGGCTGGCACAGGAACGCTACGCCGATCGTGCACGCAACCTGGTGACACGCTGAAGACGAGGTTAGGGTGACCATTCGCAGGACCGGAAGTACCCGCAAAGCAAGCGCGGTCGTGCAGCAAAAACGTCGATCGCGCCGCCGTATGGATGCCGGTCTGACGCTGGGTCCGGTGCGTATCCAGCCCATTCAGCGTTCGATGGTCCGCAGCACGGGCTGGCATCCGGCCAAACTGCTCAGCCTGTGGCTGATTGGTCTGCTGGCCGGCCTGTTGTATGTGTTCATGTCCTTTGACAATTTTTACGCCTTTGGGGCCGAGGTTCAGGGAACGCAGCTGGTTGCCGCCGAGGAGATCTATACACAAGCCGGACTGGAAGGGAAGAGCATCTTCTGGCTCGACGAGCGACAGGCGGAAGCAGCCATCGAGACGGCATTGCCGTACGTTTCGATGGCGCGGGTGCGTTTCCGGCTGCCGGCCGGTGTGCGCATTGACGTCACCGAGCGGGTGCCATTGATCATGTGGCAGACGGCCCAAGGTACGGCGTGGGTGGACCGCGCGGGCGTCGCGCTGCCGCCGCTAGGGAAGGGTCCTGAGACACCGCTGCTGCAGCTCATCGATACGCAGGGCGCAGCGGTCGAGCCATCGGCAACGGGGTCGCCACCCATCGGACCTGGTGGACTGCCGGTGGTGCACATGCAGGCGCCGGTTGCCACAGCCTTGTTCAGCCTGCAGCAGCTGCTGCCGGACACGCTCACGTACCAGTACGATGCCCAGAATGGCTTGCATTTCCGGTCACGTGCGGGTACGGATGTGGTGTTTGGGATACGTGGCGATTTGCAGGCAAAACTCGACGTCCTGCGGGCGATCGAGGCCGAATGGCAGAAGCGGGGCGCCGTTCCCTCGGTGATCGACCTGCGGGTAGATGATCGACCGTTTGTGCGCTAGTGCCCGGACACGGCATCATGGGCGGGTCACACGATGGCCCGCATTGGCTCGTGCAGGCAGCCGAAGTCGTCAGAAGCAGGGCGACTCACGATAGCGAGGTTCGACGGTGAGCAACTTGATTGCCGGCATCGATGTCGGCACGACGAAGATCTGCACCCTGGTGGGTGAGATGACCAGCGATGACGCGGTGCACATCATCGGGATGGGGCAAACCGCCGCGCATGGTCTGCGCCGTGGTGTCGTGGTCAACATCACCGAAGCCACCGGCGCCATCGGAGAATCGCTTCACCGCGCCGAGGAAGCGGCTGGACACCGGATCGAACGGGCGTTTGTCAGCGTTTCTGGCAACCACATCGGCAACGTATCCAGCCACGGAGTGGCCGCGGTGCGCAAAGCCCAGCAGGGGATCACCCACGAGGACGTCGAACGGGCGTTGGAGGCAGCGCGTGCCATTGCCATTCCGCACAACCGTGACATCATCTACACGGCACCGCGCACCTGGACCGTGGATGAGCAGCAAGGGGTGCGCGATCCCATCGGCATGCACGGTTTTCGGCTGGAGGTCGATGCCCAGGTGATCACGGGGGCGGCCACTGCGGTGGCCAACCTGGTCAACTGCGTGACGAGCAACGACGTCGAAGTGGAGGACCTGGTGCTTGGTTCCCTGGCCGCGGCCGAAGCGGTGTTGACGTCGGCGGAACGCGACATGGGGGTGACGTTGGCCGACATTGGCGGCGGCACGACCGACATCGCCATTTTTCTCGAGGGGGCGCCGTATCACGTGGTAGTGCTTGACGTCGGTGGCAACCACCTGACACAGGACCTGGCGGTGGGGCTGCATACGCCGTTCAAAGTGGCCGAGTCATTGAAGCTGCGTTATGGAAACCTGGACCCGGCCGCGCTGCCGACCGATGAATCGATACAGATCAGCCAGTTTGGTGACCAGGGGCACGAGCAGGTCCAGCGCCGGTTCCTGGCGGAGATCTTGCAGGCCCGCGCTGAAGAGATGGTCGAGCTGGTTCTGCGCGAGATCAAACGCAGCGGTTACGATGGTCTGCTGCCGGCGGGGGTCGTTTTGACCGGTGGGGCGGCGCAGCTGCCCGGTTGGGTCGACCTGGGCCGCCAGACGCTGCAGATGCCGGTGCGCATTGGTGTACCCAAGAGTCAAATCAGCGGACTGCGCGACGAACTGCGCAATCCGACGCATGCAACGAGTGTGGGGCTGCTGTTGTGGGGATCTCAACAGCGTCACCCTGGGCGACAACGGAATGCGCCTTCCCCGTTCCTGGAGCGGGTCGTACACTGGCTACGTAACTTACTGCCAGATCCCCATTGAGCAGCGGGTTACACGTTTTTTCGGCACAGGTGTTGTTGCATTTCATTCCATCAGAAACACACAAGGAGGCAAGTTCCGATGTCTACGCCAGTCACGCGCAAGCCACAGCAGCCGTACGTCGAAAACGTGGCCCAGATCAAGGTTCTGGGTATTGGGGGTGGTGGCTCCAATGCCGTCAATCGTATGATCGAGGCCGGGATCCAGGGTGTCGAGTTTGTTGCCATCAATACCGATGCCCAGGCGCTCATGCTCTCGCAGGCCCCGCACCGGCTGCGCATCGGTGACAAGCTCACCAAGGGGCTGGGTTCGGGTGGAAATCCCGAAATCGGCCAGAAAGCAGCCGAAGAGTCGGAGGAGGAGATCAAGGCGCTGATCAAAGGTGCCGATATGGTCTTCGTCACTGCCGGCATCGGGGGTGGCACCGGCACCGGGGCGGCACCGGTGATCGCGCGGGTCTCGCGCGAGATGGGTTCGCTGACCATCGGTGTGGTCACGCGACCGTTTTCGTTCGAGGGCACGCGGCGCAACCGCGCCGCCGACGATGGTATCAACCGCCTCAAAGACCACGTCGACACGATGATCGTCATTCCCAACGACCGTCTGCTGCAGGTCGTGGATAAAAAGGCATCGGTGGAGACTGCATTTGCGGTGGCGGATGATGTGTTACGCCAGGGCATCCAGGGTATCTCGGAGTTGATTACGGTACCCGGGCTGATCAACCTGGACTTTGCCGACGTGCGCACCATCATGAGCGATGGGGGCGCCGCCCTCATGGCCATTGGCCGTGCCCGCGGCGAAAACCGTGCCCAGCAGGCCGCCGAGCAGGCCATTCACAGCGCGCTGCTCGATGTCTCGATCGAAGGTGCGCAGGGCATTCTGTTCAACGTGACCGGTGGCGCCGACATGACCCTCTTCGAGGTCAACGAGGCCGCCGAGATCGTACGCGCCAGCGCACATCCCGACGCCAACATCATCTTCGGTGCCGTGATCGATCCCAGCATGGCGGACGAAATTCGTATCACCGTCATTGCCACGGGCTTCGACGTCGCCCACATGCAGCGCCGTCCCGCCACCACGGCGACCCAGTCGACACGCCTGGATGGGCGTACGCCCGCCACACAGCCGGTACCTACGGGGCAGACCATCCCCTTTCCGTCGCGGACCTTCAAACGCGAAGACCTAGACGTGCCGGCGTTCATTCGCAAACGGGTCAACGAAAAGTAGCCGGCGAACCCTTTTATGCAAAAAGGCTGAGAGGACCTGGTGAGTCACCCTGGTCCTCTCAGCCCTCTTTGTCATCATCGGTCATGCAGCAGCGTCCGGTCAGGGCGCCATGCCGACTTCAGCCATCGGGCCGCCTTTTTTGGCTTCGACGCGCTCGTGTTCGAGCTTTCGCAGTTGGACCACACGCAGCACGTCTTTGGCCAGGACAGAGTGTGGATCGAGTTCGAGTGCCTGCCTGGCACAGTCCAGTGCTTCGGGAAACTGGGTAGCACGTGTGTACACAAGCGCCAGGTCGGTCAGGGTGACCATGTTGCTCACGTTGACACGCAGCGCCTCTTGCAGCAATGAGCGACCTTGCGCTTCGTCACCCGAGCTGAATACCGCCCAACCCAGGGCCCGCAGGTATTCGTCATCGTCGGGTGACAGCTCGATCGCATGCCACAAGGCATCGATCGCCTCGCGCCAGCGCAGACCGGCCGAAAAGACCATGCCTAACAAATAGTGGTAGTGGCTGGCGCCGCTGTTGTGTTCCAGGGCGTGGGTGATGTTCGATTCGGCGCGCGACAGGTCGTCCAGGGCCAGGTAGATATCGCCCAGGTAGGCGCTCAGCACTTCACACGTCTTGTCGTCCACCGGGCGCGTGGCCAGAATCTGCTCAAGTACCTGAGCAGCCTGCCACGGTTGTTCCTGACGCATCAACCGGTCGACCCGTTTTAGCAATTTTCCCAGCCGGTTCATGTTCTGGCTCCCTGGCAGTATTGTAACACAACCTTTTTGGATATGCAATCGGAGTGGGGAGTAGGGAGTACGGAGTAGGGAGTAGGGAGGGGCGCTGTGGGTGGGAGAGGGTTTGTGCGGTGGTTGCTTGTGGTGTGCGTGGTTTGGGTGGGGTTGGGGCCGGTGGTTGAGGCGGAGGGGGGGGTGCCGCCGGATCCGGGGGTGGCGGGGCCGTATGCGGTGGATCAGTTTAGTTTTACGTTGACGGGTCAGGGGGCAACGGTTTTTTACCCGGGCACGGGTGGGGTGGTTGCGGTGGGGGGGCCGTTTCCGGGCCTGGTATTGGGTCACGGATTTGCGCGCAGCCGCGCGAACCATGTGGGCAACGCCACGTTCCTGGCTTCCCACGGTTTCGTCGTGGTCACGGTGGACTTTCCCAACCCCCTGGCACCCGATTTCGACGTGTGGGCGGCCAAAATCGGTGCGGCGCTCGACTGGCTCGAGGCACAAAATGCCGATCCCGGCTCGCGGTTTTGGGGTCAGGTGGCGACGGACCGTTTTGGCGTGTTGGGACATTCGGCTGGCGGCATGGCTGCGTGGGTCGCGGCTGGCCAGGACACGCGCATCCGGGCCAGCATGACGCTCGATCCGGTGCCGGCTTCGGGTGCTGATCTCACCGCCCTGGGTGCCGGATTGACGATGCCCGCGGCGTGGGCGGCCGCGCCCGCCAGCAGCTGCAATGCCAGCGCTGGTTACACGCAGCTCTACCCGCTCAACGCAGCGGCGCAACGTGCGCAGTACGTGGCCGTGGGCGCCACGCACTGCGATTTCGAAGACCCGACAGACTTCTCGTGCACGCTCTTCTGTGGCAGTGCCAGCAGCACCCGCCGCCAGGTGATCCGGCGCTATGTGACGGCCTGGCTGCGCTACTATCTGCGCGCTGAAGCCGACTATTTCTATTACCTGCACGGCACAGGCCTGGCCGATGACCTGGCCGCGGGCCGCCTCGATGGTCAGCTGACCCGGCGCAATACCGAGCCACAATCGGCGCTGGCGGCCGCCAGCGCGTTGGGCGGTGCAGCCCAGCTGACCTGGCAGCCGTACGCCGTGGAACCGCTGGCGGGCTACAACCTCTACCGCCGGCTGACGGCCACGCCCGCTTTCGAACCGGTTGCCCAAACCGGCATGCTCGGCACCTTCCACGACGTTGGCCTGCCCGCCGGTTCCTACGAGTATGCCCTGGCCGTGCGCGACAGTGCCGGCAATGAGCAGCAGCGCTCGATCCTACCACCCCTGACCGTGACCTGCTACCGCTACGACGTGGCGCCAGCCGCCTGCGATGCGGTGGTCGATGTGTTGGACCTCCAGGCCGTAGCCGGCGCCTGGTCGCTCACTAACGGACAGCCCGGCTATGATCCGCGCTACGATGTGGACAGCAGCGGTGCCATCGACGTGCTCGATATTCAACGCGTGGCTGCCGAATGGGGATGGCCACCTCAGTTCTAAATTGCATGTTCAAACATTTGACAAACTCCGAACACGGTTGTATAATAGCCACATGTGAAGGATAGTGTGGCATGAGCGGTCAGAAGGAACCATGTAGCGGAGGCTTATCATGAGAACCGGAATTGCGCAGAACGAGCTTCAGCAGCTTGAGGATGAGACCCTGGTTCAGCTCTTTGTGGACGACGCGGCGCGTTATGGCCAGGCGTTCGATATCCTTGTGACGCGTTACCAGAACAAGGTGTACGGGTTGTGTTTGCGGATGATGGGTAACGCCGAGGAAGCGGAAGATCAGGCGCAGGAAGTATTCATCAAGATTTACCGGTCCCTGGGTCGTTTCGAAGGTCGGGCTCGGTTCAGCACGTGGATGTACCGGATTGCGGTCAACGCCTGTCTGGATGCCCTGGAAAAGCGGCGGCGGCGGCCACAGGCGGCGGACACCGAGTGGTCCGACCTGGGTGAAACGCTGACGCTGGACGCAGATCCGTTCTCCTGGCAGTCGAAGACGCCGGAGCAGGTGGTACTGCAGTCGGAGCAGGTTGCGCTGGTGCACAGCGCTCTCGCCGCCCTGGATGAGCCCTACCGCCAGGCGCTGGTACAGCGTGAATTGGAAGGATTGAGCTACCAGGAAATGGCGGCGGCAGCGCAGGCTGGCTTGAGTGCCATGAAGATGCGGGTGCATCGAGGACGCAAGTCGCTGACGAACATGCTGCAGCACCAGGTGGCCCTGGCCGCGGCATAGTTAGGGCTTGCAAAAGAATAACTTACCGTGCTTTGCGGCGAATTCCGGCCATTTTGCAGGAAGATATTCTTTTACAAGCCCTTACGTCGATAGTTGTATGTCTCGAACCGATTACCTGCGAGAGACAGCGGGTCGGATGGACTCGTCTGCAATCGGGTTGCGCAGCATGTTTTCGATCGATCGGAGCGCTCGGGATGGCGTTTGAACTTTTGGACTGGGTCACGTGTACGGCGTGTGGCGAGGCACAGTGGGAACGTCTGGCGTACGCGCCGGAAACAGTGCGCTGCGGTGCGTGCCAGTCGCAGTATCGCGTCGTCGATGGTATTCTGGACCTGCTGCCGCATGGCCCGCACTTTCGCACGCCGGCACAGTGGACCAATTTCACCTGGCCGGTGGCCTGGGGGTACGAAAATCTGTGGCGCCGGCGGTCCCTGACGCTGCTCAGCGGGGAACCATTCGGTTTCGACCGTGAGTTGGCGCTGCTCGACGATTGGCTGGCCCCAGAAGGTCCGGGTCTCTTTGTCGACCTGGCCTGTTCGCATGGTCTTTATGCGCGTTCGCTGGCGCGCAGTGCCAGCGTGCACGGGGCCCCACGTGAGATCATTGCCGTCGACAGCTCGCTGCGTATGCTGCAGCAGGCCGGGCGACGCATTCGCCATGAAAACCTGGGCAACGTGCACCTGCTGTGTGCCGAAGGCGAACAGCTGCCCCTGCGCACCGCCAGCATCGACGGCATGGTGTGCGGTGGCTCGCTCAATGAGTTCAAAATCCCAGCGCTGGTTATCCAGGACGCGGCGCGTGTCCTCAAACCAGGCGCACCTTTTTTCTCCATGCATCTTCTCACCGCCCCCACACCCCTCGGACGCAGTGCACAACAGGCAGCCGCGGCCGGCGGTATTCACTTCTGGCCCGCATCCGACGTTCACGACATGTTCGCCGCACAGGGCCTCGACCTGGAACGCCAGGCCGAATATGGCACCGTGGCGTTTGCGCTGTACCGCCGGCGGCCGCACGACCAGTGACCACCCGCGCCGTCACGGCGTCCAATCCTGGCGTACGGCTGCAAAGCTGGGGAACCAGCGAACCGACATCAGGAGATGACAAGTGACCCCAGACCGCGTGCAAATCCATGACCTCCTGCTGCGCTGCATCGTGGGAATCAACCCCGATGAACGCGACAAACCCCAGGATGTTCTGATCAATCTGACGCTGCACGTCGATGTGCGTCGCGCCGGCGCGTCCGACGACATTGGCGATGCCGTGAACTACAAACAGGTCACCAAGCGGGTCATCGACCTGGTGGAGAATTCGCACTTTTTCCTCGTCGAAAAACTGGCAACCGAAATCGCGCGTCTCATCCTGACCGAGTTCCCCAAAGTGGTGCGGGTGATGGTCCAGCTCGAAAAGCCGGGTGCCCTGCGTTATGCGCGCTCGGTGGGTGTGTGCATCGAGCGGACGGCGGCCGATTTCGAGGGTGCTGGCTGAGGGTACCGCGGTGAACGTGGCGTACGTCAGCCTGGGTTCCAACATCGCCCCGGCAGCCAACCTGGTGCAGGCCGTGCGCCGCCTGGCGCAGGTCTGCCAGGTGGTGGCCGTCTCACCGGTGTACGAAACGGCCGCCGTGGGGGATCCGAACCAACCCAATTTCCTGAATGCGGCCCTGATGGCCCAGACGCCACTGCCGGCGACGCAGTTCAAAGAAACGGTGCTCGACCCGATCGAACTGGCCTTGGGGCGGCAGCGCACGTTCAATCCCAATGACGCACGCACCATCGATCTCGACCTGGTCCTGTTCAACCAGGATGTGCTTTTTCTCGGCAAACGCCGTGTGCCCGATCCGGATATTGCCCGTTATGCACACGTCGTCCGTCCCCTGGCCGACATTGCGCCGGACTACGTGCACCCCCTCACCGGCCGGACCCTGGCCCAGATGGCGGTGGCACTGGCGAGTGAGCCGGGTATCTGGCGGCGTGATGATCTTGATTTGAGCGAGGTGATTCGATGAGTTCACTCAAAATTGACGTCAAGACATTCGATGTCTTCCGCACCGAGCTGGAGGATGATGCGGCGGGGTGCGATCACGACATCGAAGAGGCGGTTCATGCGATTCTGTGTGCCATCGGTGAAGACCCGCAGCGTGAGGGCTTACAGCGTACCCCGCGTCGCGTGGCCAAAATGTTCGAAGAGTTGACCGCCGGCTACCACGTCGATCCGGTGGCACTGGTGAACGATGCGATTTTCGACATCAGCTACGACGAGATGGTCATCGTCAAAAACATCGATTACCACAGCCTGTGCGAGCACCACATGCTGCCGTTTTATGGCAAAGCGCACGTGGCCTACATTCCCAACGGCAAGGTCATTGGCCTCAGCAAAATCCCCCGCATCGTCGAGATGTTTGCGCGGCGCCTGCAGGTCCAGGAACGGATGACCGTGCAGGTGGCGGAGTTCATCAACGAACTCTTGCAGCCGCAGGGGGTCGCGGTGATCTGCGAGGGGGTCCACATGTGCGCCGCGATGCGCGGGGTCAAAAAGGCCAACACGCGTATGGTGACCAGTGCGATGTTGGGCAATTTCCGCGAGAATCCGCGTACGCGTAACGAGTTCCTGGAACACGTTGGCCGTCATCAGCCCGACGATTGATGACCGATCGTACGACACAGCGAGGCCGGCGCACTGAGGCTGGCCGGGGATGGATGGTGTGACTTACGCAGGCTTTTTGTTGATCTTCGTCATTGTGCCGACGCTGCTGATTGCTCTGGTGCTGTGGCGCAAGCGCACGTGGCCCAACTGGAAACACATCGCGGCGATTGCGGTGGTCGCCGTCGTATCCACGACGCCGTGGGACAACGCGATCATCATGCAAGGCGTCTGGACCTACGATCCCGATAAAGTCTGGGGGATTGTGTTGGGTGTGGTGCCGCTCGAAGAATACCTCTTCTTCGTCCTGCAGGTGATTTTCACCGGTATGCTGCTGCACCTGTTGCGCCAGTACCTGTGGCGACCGGAGGCCTAGATGTTTGGCACGTGGACCTACATCATCTTCGAGCTGGGTTGGGCGGTGCCGATCATCATCCTGCAGTTCTGGTTTGCCCGCGAGACCCTGATCCGCCAGTGGCGGCTGTTCCTGGCCGGTGTGATGATCCCGTTTCTGTGGCTCAGTTTTGCCGACCGGCTGGCAATTGGTGATGGCATCTGGGACATCTCGTTGGACCGCAGCCTGGGGATCTTCATCCTTGGACTCCCGCTCGAAGAAGCGGTATTTTTTCTGATCACGAATGTACTGATCGTGCAAGGGCTCCTGGCGCTGTCGAGCCCCGAGGCCTGGGCGCGCGTACGGCGGATGGAACAGCGTGTGCGATCTTGGATTCCGCGTTGAACAGGTATTGGTGATTTTCGATTGATTTTGGAGAGGTGACTGATTATGGAAACGAGTGCACAAACACCAAAAACGGTATTGATCATGGGGGGCGGGTTGGCTGGGTTGGCGGCGGCCAAGAAGTTGACCGAGGCAGGCTGCACGGCTATTGTACTTGAGAAGCGCGATGTGTTGGGTGGTAAATGGTCGTCGTGGCAGGACGAAGACGGCGATTGGATCGAGACAGGACTGCACGTATTCTTTGGCGCCTACGAAGAGATCTACGACGTGATGCGCGACATCGGCACGTACGATCAGATCATGTGGAAGGAGCACGTGTTGACTTACACCCTCGACGAGGGTGAACGGTTCGAATTCCGCACGCTGCCGTTGCCGTCACCGCTGCACCTGCTGCCGGCGGTGTTTACCAACCGCTATTTCTCCCTGGGGGAAAAGGCAACGCTGGGCAAAGCACTGGCACCGATTCTGTTTGGTGGCGAAAACTACTACGCCGACCAGGATCGTCTCACCTATCAGCAGTGGCATCGCGGCATGGGGATCGCCGATCGTATGCTGAGCAAGATGTTCCTGCCGATGACGCTGGCACTGAAGTTCCTGAAACCCGAAGACATCAGCGCGCGTGTCGTGTTGGACGTCAGTGGGCTGTTCCTGCGCCAAAATAACGCCAGCCGCATGGGATTCCTGCGGGGGGCGCCGGAGCAATATTTGACGGGGCCATTGGCGCAGCATATCATTAGCCGCGGCAGCCACGTGGCCACGGGGGCCAAGGTCACGGAGATTCTCACGGCCGATGACGGTGCTGTGCGCGGTGTCCTGGTGACGTGGGATGCGCCGCGCACCACCCTGCTGCCCGGCGAAACCCCATTGACACCAACGACCTCACGCCTGGAGGCCGACCAGTACATGACGGCGCTGCCGATTCACAACCTGAAGCGGTTGATGCCCGCCACCTGGCTCAACTACGACTATTTCCGCGGGTTGTCCCAATTCGAGGGCGTACCGGTGATCACCGTTCACCTGTGGGCCGACCGCCAGATCAGCCACATTGACAACATCATCTTTGCGCCCGATGGCATCATTCCCGTGTATGCCGACATGGGGAATACGACGCCCGATTATGCTTACCAGGGCAAATCACGCTTCCAGTTTGTCGTGGCACCGGCGCACAACTTGATGTCGCTCAGTGATGCCGAGATCGTGAAGATGGTGTGGGACGACGTGCATGCCGTGTTCCCTTCGAGTGCGGCGGGCGCACATATCGAAAAGTCGAAGGTGGTGCGCGTACCGCAGTCGGTCTACTGGCCGAAACCCGGCATGGACCACCTGCGTCCCAGCCAGGCGTCCCCCATCGCCAACGTGGCTGTGGCGGGTGGGTACACCTACCAGCGCTTCTACGATTCCATGGAGGGAGCGGTGCGCAGCGGTAACCGTGCTGCCGACGCCGTCCTGGCACGCTTCCAGGGTACGGCGTTCGTGCCACGGCCGTGAGCGCCTGCGTCATGCAACACCACATCAGCCCCCGAAAGTCCCAGGCATAGAATCTGGAAGGAGGTTTCGATGGCAGTCGAGTTCAACAGCCCGCTTGATATTTTCAGCTCGCATGAGCCACGTCCTGCTGAAGCGCGTTTGCCCCATGCGCGGGGCGAGGCCCTCCAGCGGGCGTACGATGTCAGCACTCGTATTACCAAAGAATACTCCAAGAGTTTCTATTTCAGCTCGTTGATGCTGCCGGCGGCCAAACGGCAGGCGGTGCATGCCTTGTACGCCTTCTGCCGCTTGAGCGACAACATCGTCGACGCGGCCCACGCCGATGCGCGCGAACAACTGGGCGCCTGGCGGGTTCAGGCGTTTCGTCCCGCCAACGAACAGCGGGAGCACGTTCTGCTGGCGTGGGCCGATACGCGCGAACGGTTCGGCGTCCCGCGCCACTACGCCGAAGAACTGCTCGACGGCATGGAGATGGATCTGACGATCCCGGTCTACGAAACGTGGCCGCAGCTCGAACGCTACTGTTACTGTGTGGCGTCCACCGTGGGTTTGATGTCGATGCACATCACCGGCTATGCCGACCCGCGGGCGCGTGATTACGCCATCAAGCTGGGCGTGGCGCTGCAGCTGACCAACATTCTGCGCGACGTGGGTGAAGATGCCACGCGCGGCCGGGTCTATCTGCCGCGCCAGGACATCGAGCAGTTCGGCCTGACGTATGCCGACTTCTGTCACGGCACGGTCGATGTGCGTTTCAAGGCCCTGATGGAATTCGAGATCGTGCGCGCCGAACGCCTCTACGATGAGGCGTGGGCCGGGATTGCGCTGCTGAGTCCCGACAGCCGTCTGTCGGTGGCTACGGCGGCGGTCGTCTACCGCGGCATCCTGGACCAGATTCGGCAGATCGATTATGATGTCTATGCCCGGCGGGCGCACCTGGGCCTGTGGGGTAAGCTGGCGCGGCTGCCGTCCATTTGGTGGCACACCCGTAAGCTGGCAAAGGTCGAAAAACGGGGCGTGGAGTACCTGTGAGCAGCTTACGTTCCAGTTTCTATCAGTGGTCGCTGGCGCTGCGTGTTTCACCCGCGCGGCGCGGCTGGTTGGTGGTCGATGTCGTGCTAGCCTTCCTGGCGGCGGGGCCGATCCTGGCGCCGCTCTTTCGCGCCACGGGCTGGCCGTTGTTTACCCCGGTGGGTGAGGCCATCACCGCGCTTGGCTTTTGGATCTGCCCGCAGCCCGAGATGGCATTCGAGCTGGCCGGCTATCCGTGGGCGGTCTGTTCGCGCTGTTACACGGCGCTCATCGGCATTCTGCTGATCCGCGGCGCTTACGCGCACCGCGGACCAGTGTACGCCTGGCTCGAAACCTGGTCCTGGCCGCTGCGTCTGACCGTGGCCGTGGCCACATTTGGTCTGTGGCAGCTCGACGTGCACGCCATGCACCACGGCTGGTGGGACGGCGGCCAGCTCACGATGATCGTCACGGGGCTGGCGCTGGGGTTGGGCGTGGGTGCTGCACTCATGGCTGGGCTGCGCCGCCTGATCGAAGGACCCGCTGTATGACCATCGAACAGGTGCTGCAAGGTCTTACGCTGCCGTTCGTGACCGGTGAGCTCCCCGGTATCGGCGGCAGCATCAAACAAATCCCTGAACACTTCATCGTCGAAGAAGTCCCTCTGTACGCGGCCGAAGGCAGCGGCCCTCACGTCTACATCAACCTGACGCGCGCCGGCTGGACGACACGTGACGTCGCCATCAAACTGGGGCAGTGTTTCGACGTGCCGGTGCGTGACATCGGTTATGCCGGCCTCAAAGACCGCCAGGCCCTGGCCACGCAGACCTTTTCCGTGCCCGGCATCGATCCGCAGACGGCGGCCGCGCGCATCAGCGACCAACTGCCGTTCCAGGTGAACTGGGTACGCCCCCACCACAACAAGCTGCGCACCGGACACCTGCTGGGCAACCGTTTCACCATCTTCGTGGCCGATGTGGTACCCGAGGCTGCGGCCCGCGCGACGGCGATTGCTGATCGTTTGCTCGATCGTGGCCTGCCCAACTTCTACGGGCCACAGCGTTTCGGGCGCCGCGGTGACAATGCGGTCCAGGGTTACCAGGCGCTGCTGGGACGCGGGCCACGCCAGCGTTGGCTGCGTGACCTGGTGGTGTCAGCCTTTCAGGCGGCGTTGTTCAACCTGTACCTGGTGCGCCGTTGGGAGGCGGAGCTGTTTTTCACCCTGGTGCAAGGGGATGTGGCGAAAAAACATGCGACCGGCGGGTTGTTCATCGTCGAAGACCCGGTGCGCGAACAGCCGCGGTTCGAGGTGCGCGAGATCAGCCACACCGGGCCGATGTTTGGCAGCAAGATGATGGCGGCTGGCGGCACGGCGGGGGAGTTGGAGTCGCGCGTGCTGGCGGAGGTGGCCCTGCCGGCGGGGACGTTCAAAAAGGCCCGCGTGGAGGGCAGCCGGCGCCTGGGGCGGCTGTTGATCGAGGGGTTGAGCATCAGCAGCGCGGGTCCGCACCTGGGGGTGCGGACTCCGCAGGGTGAGGGCGAGGAGGCTGGTCCGCACCTGGGGGTGCGGACTCCGCAGGGTGAGGGGGTAGAGGCTGGTCCGCACCTGGGGGTGCGGACTCCGCCGGAGGAGGAAGCGGGTTTGCACCTGGGGGTGCGGACTCCGCAGGGTGAGGGTGCAGTGGTCGAAGATGCGGAGCAGCAGACGGGGCTGTGGCTGCAATTTCAGCTGCCGAAGGGTGCTTATGCGACAAACGTGCTGCGCGAGTTCATGAAATACGAGGTGTCCCTGGCGGTCGACGCGCAGGACACCGATTTAGACTGAGGAGATCACGCATGCGATTACCACTCTTTCCCCTCAATACGGTGCTGTTCCCGGGGATGGTGCTGCCGCTGCACATCTTCGAGGAGCGTTACAAGCTCATGGTCCGGCGCTGTATGGAGGACGATACACCGTTTGGTGTGGTTTTGATTCGCGACGGCCAGGAGGCGGGTGGTGCTGCCACACCGCACGAGGTGGGTACCCTGGCCAAAATCACCCACGTCGAGCCGCTGCCCGGCGGGCGCATGAACATCGAAACGACCGGCACCGGTCGGTTTCGCATCCGCCGCCTGCTGGACCATGAACCCTACCTGGCGGCTGAGGTCGAAACCTATCCCCTGGCGGCACCCGCCGCGTCCACCACGCATGCCCTGGTGTCGAGTCTGCGGCCGCGCATTGCCGCCTACTTGCAGCTGCTGAGTGACGATGCGACGGTCCACATTAGCCCTGAGGATATGCCGGATGACCCGGTCGACCTGGCCTACCTGATTGCGATTGCCCTGCAGGTGCCCATGACCGACAAGCAGGATCTGCTGACCTTCGATTCGGCGCGCGAGCTGTTGGCCCGTGAGCGGCAGCTTCTGCTGCGCGAGCACGACCTGCTCCGTTATATGGTCTCGACGATCGATGCCCAGCAGGACCTGGTGGTGGGCCCCACGGGCCAGCTGTTCTTGAACTAGGAGTCTATCCAAAAACTCCGCCGGCGCCTTGGCCAGTGGCGATCTATCGGGAGGTTTTCGGATAGACTCCAGGGCAAAGATGTAACAACTATTCTTGCGACGCCGGGCAAACGGGTGTAAAATAGTTCCTTAATATGGAATGCAGCAGTGTTGCTGCTGCCAGGGACGGAGTTCCCTCCCTGACCCAATCAGATCGCGCCTGCGCTGGGAGAGGACCGGTTCTGTGGTTACGCCGTTCGGATTGCGCCACAGTTTGCTCGTATACCGTTTGCAGCACAACGCACAGCGGCTGGATATGGTCCACGCCTTGACGCGTCCCCGCAGCCCGTTGGCCGTGGCCATTCTGGGGCCGTTTCCCTGGCGGGCCACCGGCGTGGCCACCTACGTGCTGCAGGCGCGTGTGCAGGGCCGGCGTGTGGCGGGGTTCGTCCAGATTCTCAAGCGCCCCGGGCGTCCAGAGAGTGACGTGCTGGTTCTGGCACCGGCGCTGCCGGCTGGGTTGGCGACCGAAGACATCTGGCTGCGTTTGTTGACCCGCTGCGTGGCCGAGGCGGGTGAGCACGGTGTACAGCGCGTGTTTGCGAGTGTGCCCGAAGGGGGTGCTGAGGGCGATGTGCTGCGCCAGCTGGGATTCGTCCCGTACACCCACGAAACCGTGTACCGGCTGCAGAGCCATGTGCGGATCACGACCACGCTGCCAGGCGAGATTCGCCCGCAGCACGCACGCGACGGCTGGGCGGTGATGCGTCTCTATCACACGGTGACACCCCCCGTCGTGCAGCACGCCGAAGGGGCGCTGGAGAGCGAAAACAGTGGATTCCAGCCGCTCTGGTGGGAATCGCCGCTGCTGCGTTCGCGGGGATTCGTACTGGAGCATCACGGCGACGTGACAGGTGCGGTTCACATTCAATCGGGACCGGCGGGCCACTGGCTGCGGATCTGGAGCGCCGATGACCGGCAGACGGCAGTGCCGGCGCTGCTCGGCCACTGCCTGGCCGTTCTCAATCATTCGGAGCGCCAGAAGCCAATCTACTGTGCGGTACGTGATTATCAAAGTGACATGCATCTGCCGCTCGTGGATGTTGGATATCAACCCTATGCTCACCGCAGCCGCCTGGTGAAGCACCTGACCGTCCGCGTGAAGGAGACGGTGCCCCAGGCCATCCCGGCCTTGGTAACCAACGCGCTGGGGGGACCGCTGATTGGGTGACGGGTAAGTTGCGACTATCCTGTTGGCGATCGCCGCGACGGAAGGCGGGCGTGATCGCTGACATCACATGCAAAGGTTAGGATGATACAATACAAAATCACAGACGACCTCGATGCCTTACTGGCGGTGCTGCCGGGGCATATTCAGGAGCCACTGCGAGCAGCCAACCACGGCGATGATTTGCTCGAAATTGTCCTGGACCTCGGCCGTTTGCCGGAAGCCCGGTTTGTGAACGATGAAGTCACCCTGAGTCAGGACGAGGTCAACCAGGCCGACCTCAGTTACATCGTCTCGCGCATTGGTGAGTTCACGGCGGATAACCGCGCCGGTATCGAGCGAACGCTGCACCGGATTTCCTGCCTGCGTAACCGGCAGGGCAACATCATCGGCATGACCTGCCGCGTGGGCCGGGCCGTGTACGGGACGATCGACATCATCGAAGATATCGTCCAGTCCGGCAAGAGCATCCTGCTCCTTGGGCGACCGGGGGTTGGCAAAACCACCCTGCTGCGCGAGTCGGCGCGTGTGTTGGCCGACAAAAAGCGTGTCGTGATCGTCGACACCTCCAACGAGATTGGTGGTGATGGGGATATTCCGCATCCGTCGATCGGACGTGCCCGTCGCATGCAGGTGCCTACGCCCTCGCTGCAGCACGAAGTGATGATCGAAGCGGTGGAAAACCACATGCCAGAAGTCATCATCA
>CAYUCC010000018.1:0-77833 GCA_964443225.1 uncultured Anaerolineae bacterium | reverse complement strand
GCTGGGAGGCGCCTGCGCACGTGCGCATCGACGTCAGCCGCTACGTGGAGGTCAAACAGCGGGCGTCGGCTTGCCACCAGAGCCAGGTGGGGCCGGGAGGGATGTTCCGCTGGCTGCCAGGGTTCATCGTGCGGCGCATGAACAGCACGGAGAGCTTCACGCAGGCCATCCCCGCGCCGGACGGGGAAGTGCGGAAAGATCTGTTCCTGGAGACAAAAGCGTCCTCCTGATGTGCACCAACAGATTGCGCGACCTCATGCGCAAAGATAGGGAACAAAGAACTCCCCAACCGACCAGGGCCGGTGGGGAGTTCGTGTTTTGATATGAACAGCGCGCAGGGCGCTACGGCGTCGGCACCGTCGAGTCGTAGAGCGGGCCGCCGTCCACCGCAGGCCTGGCCTGGTCGCGCGGCACGCTTGTGCGCACCTCGCCCGTGCAGGTTCCGCCATGCCCGTCGCCGGCCGTGAAGTAGACGTGATAGACGCGGCCATCGCCGCGGCCGAGCCGCTCGGCCCGCAGCCTGGCGAACGCGGCGCCGATTCGTTTGCCATCCGGCGCCGAATTGCCTGTGCCGACCGGCTCATCCTGGCGGATGCCGGTGACGGTCAGGGTCAGCGGGTCGCCGTCGGCATCGGTGACACCCCCGATATTCACCCGCACGAACTTGTTGTCGGGCGGCCAGAGCACAGCCGGGCTCGCGGCAGCCGCGCTGCAGTCGGGCGCATGGTTGCGCACGGTGACAGACACGCTGTCCTGGCCGGTGTCGTCGTCCGCATCGGTCACCGTGAAGGCAAGGTCGTAGACGCCCTCGGTGGCGAAGGCCGTGGTGGCAGATGCCGTCGTGCCATAGGCGTCGGTTCCGCTGACGTCGGCGGTGCCATCGCCGTCGAGGTCCCAGGTCCAGGTGTAGGGTTCGTCGAGGGTGGCGGCGGGGTCGGTCCAGGTGCCGGCCAGGGAAACGGATTCATTGCGATAGACCGTCACCTCCGCGCCGGCCTCGGGCGTGGGGGCGACGTTGGTCACGTCCGCCGTGGCTGTATCGCTGCCGCACGCGGCCTGGCCATCACACACCTGCAGGGCCAGCGGGTGGCTGGCGGGGCCGTCGAGTCCGCTGAAGCTGGGAGTGGCGCCCGGCGTCTCGTAGACGCCGTCGTTGTCCAGGTCCCAGGCGTAGGTCAGGGTGTCGCCGGGGTCGGGGTCAGCGCTGGCCGTGCCATCGAGGGTGATGCTGCTGCCCTCGGCGGCGGTGTAGGGACCGTTGGCCTCGGCGACGGGCGGGTGGTTGGTCCCGTGATAGACGAAGACTGCCCCGCCGTCGTTGTAAGCCTGGTCGTACTGGTGCGCGCCCGCCAGCAGGTCGGGCGTGCCATCGCCGTTGACGTCACTGGCCCCGACTGCAACGCCCAGCGTCGCGTTGGCCTGACTGCTGTCGGCGGTCCACGCCGCCGCACCGGCCAGGCCGGCGGTGGAGCCCGGGTAGACCCAGACCTTGCCGGCGTTGTTCAGGCTGTCGCCGTCCCATTCGGGGCCGCCGATGACGACGTCGGCGAAACCATCGCGATTGAGATCACCCAGGGTGTGGACGGCGCTGCCGTAGGCCGTGGCGGCTTTGTCAGGTTCGCCGATCCAGGCTGGACTCGCGACCGGTCCCGCCGCCGAACCCAGGTAGAGATAGACCCGCCCTTCGTCGGTCTGCCCGTTGTCATAGCGCGGTGCGCTGACGAGGAAATCAGCGCATCCATCGCCGTTCACGTCACCCGCCGTACCGAGCCCGTAGCCCAATTGGGCGCCGGCCTGATCCCCAACTATGGACCAGATCGGCGTGCTGCTCAGTCCGGCGCTGGAACCGAAGAACGCCCAAACCATGCCCGCATCCACTTTGGCGCCATCGTCGTAGAGCGGTGCGCCCACCAACACGTCGCTGAAACCGTCGTCGTTGAGATCCCCGGCCGTCCCGACCCCGCCGCCCACGTTGGCGGTGGCCTGGGGGAGGGTGAACGTCCAGGCCGCGGCGGCCGTCGCGTCCACCGGACACCCCGCGCCGCACGACAGGCCGGTGGACGAGCCCAGGTAGACGAACGCCTTGTTGAATCCGACGCCGTAGCTGGCGCCCGCGCCGACGATGATGTCGTCGTAGCCATCCCCGTTGACGTCGCCGGCTGTACCGGGCATGTGGCCGAAATAGCCCCGGAACAGGTTGCCTTCGGCGGTCCAATCTGGCGTTGCGCCGAGGCCGGTCGCTGAGCCGTAATAAACAGAGACCCGGCCCTCGTCGGTTTGGCCGTTGGACCAGCGCCCCGTCGTCACGATGACCTCGGCATAGCCGTCGCCGTTCACATCACCCGCCGCGCCCACTTCGCTGCCCAGGTTGCAGTAGTAGTTCCCGCAGGCGGGGTAGCTCCCGGCGACCGTCCAGGCCGGGGTAGTTTGCAGGCCCGACGTTGATCCGAGGAACAGATAGGCCCGCCCCTCGTGCGACCCGCTCGGACCGCGATAATAGGGCGCGCCGGCAACCACGTCTTCATAACCATCGCCGTTGACGTCGCCCACACCCGCCAGGACGGCGCCCAGGCCCGCCAGGTTGGCGCTGCCGTAGATGCTCGTGTCTGGCGCGGCGGGCAGGATGCCGCCAGCGATCAGGTTGGGCCGCAGAGAGGCGTCGGTGGGCCTGGCGGCCTGAACAGACATCGAGGGGCTGACCATGCCCAACACGAGGACAACGGCCAGCCATGCTGCCGCAGTGGTACGCAAGAACCGTTTCACGGTACAACCTCCTGGCGCATCCTCTTCGTCACGGCGGTCGTCACGGGACAAACGCGATCCGGCGTGGGGAAGGTAGCGCGATGAACGGCGCCCTGCGCAGGGAGCACACAAGGTTATCAGCGCTTGCTGACAATCGTGATGACGATTGGTGTGGGGCAAAGTGACGCGCGGTTTCCCACGCTTTTCCGTGGGAGGAGTCCGCATCCCCAGATGCGGACGGCTGCCGCACGTGGGCGTGCGGCCCTCCTCGGGCTGTGCGCGGCCCGCTGCGCACAGCGTGGCCACGCACGGCAGATGACGCTGGCCGATCTGGAACGGGCCGGTTACGTGGTGGGCATGGCAAAGTTGCCAACTCTTTAAGAGTTGGCAACTTTGCCATGCGGCAACCGTCACGAAGTCGGCCGGCTCTGGCTCCAGGGCGAATGTCAGGCCTTTGTCGGCAAGAATTTAGGGCAATCGCCTTATAAGGCAATTGCCCTAAATCATCACAGAACAGGTTGACCTGCAAACCTGCCCCGTGCCCGGGGGACTCATGGAGATCACACCCTGATACTGGCTGGAGCGCCTGGCCGTGCCAAATGTCAAAGCGCCAGGTATTCACCAGTCTCACTTTGGTTCAAAGAGAATACGCCACCCGGCCATGCTCACATTCACGCCATCCGAGACAAGGTAGGTGCCCTCGGCGAGTAGATAGATCGGAGGAACCGAATCGGGTGCGGCCATCTCAGGTGGCAGGTAGACTCGAATGAAGCGGCCTTTGAGGATGACCGGCTTGCCGCCGTCCGCCGACGGCACACCAACCACTGTCAACGGAGCACCTTCAGGGTCGAAGTCGTTCTTCAGCACCTGAATGTCAACGTAATCCGGCTGGTACTGAACGATGACGACGTCGTCGTTGGCGACAGGCGGCCGGTTAGGCGGGGGCATGGCCGGCGCAATAGCCAACGAGACGAGCGTTACGCAGAGCAGAAGTGAAGTTAACATGATAGGCCTCCTCGTGTCATATGCTTCTAACATGGATTGGCGCTGTCGGTCACAGTGTTAACCATGACCGGCGCCCGCTGCGGAAGACACCACCGCAACCAGTGTCGCGCAGGCCTGTCAAAAAAGTGTCAAAAACAACAGCTTCCCGCCACCAGGGTTGCCAACTTTCCAAAAGTTGGCAACCTTGCATCGCGCCGGGGTGTCAAGAGTTGCCAACTCTGGGGCTCAGCCAACAGCGCTGTGAGCCTGGCGACCCCTTGACAGAAGACAACGAACCGGAGAAAATGTATTCAGAGGTTAGTCTCGGTGGGGTACGTGACAGTGGAAGGAGCGCCAAAACCATGTCCTGGCAAGATCAACTCAGAGGCGACCCACTGCCGTGGCTGCTGGATACGAACGCACCCGGTGTGCGCTATCTGGCGCTGCGCGATCTGTGCGACCTGGCACCGGACGACCCGCAAATGGCCACCGCCCGCCGTGAGGCCCATCGCGCCGGGCCGATTGCAGCTATCCTCGACCAGATGGACCCCGCGGGTTTCTGGGTCGAGCCCGGGCCGGGTTACAACCCCAAGTACCGCGCCACCGTCTGGTCGGTCATCCTGTTGGCCCAACTGGGCGCCTCGGTGGACGAAGACCCGCGCATCCCAGCCGCCTGCACCTACGTGCTGGATCATGCCTTGACGCCCGGTGGGCAGTTTTCGACGACCACCACGGCGTCGGGGACGGCCGACTGTCTCCACGGCAACCTGTGCTGGGCGCTGCTCGAGCTGGGCTGCACCGACGCGCGGCTGGAGAAAGCCTTCGACTGGCTTGCGCGCAGCGTCACGGGCGAGGGGATCGCACCGCTGGAGCAAAGGGACGCAGCCGTCCGCTACTACGCGGGCAAGTGCGGGCCGACTTTCGCCTGTGGGGCGAACAACAAGCTGTCGTGCGCCTGGGGCGGGGTCAAGGTGATGCTGGCGCTGGGCCGCTGGCCGGCCGACCGGCGCACGCCCATCATGGAACGGGCGATCGGGCACGGGATCGCCTTCCTGCTAGGCACCGATCCCGTGCGGGCCGACTACCCCAACGGCTGGGCCGAGAAGCCGAGCAGCAACTGGTGGAAGTTCGGCTTCCCTGTCTTCTACGTCGCCGACCTGCTGCAGAACGTCGAGGCACTGGTGGCGCTCGGTTACAGCCGTGACCCCCGCCTGGCCGCTGTGCTCGACCTGATCCGGGGCAAACAGGATGCGGCAGGCCGCTGGGCGTTGGAGTACGACTACACCGGCAAGACGTGGGTGGACTTTGGCCCAAAGAAGCAGCCCAACCCGTGGGTCACGATCCGCGCGCTGCGGGTACTGCAGGCGGTGGCGTAACCCACAGTGTGGGCTGGTGGTCATCGTCAGAGTTGCCAACTCTTTAAGAGTTGGCAACTCTGCGACCCGCAACAGGTCCTACGCCTTGCGTCGCCACGCGTACAACGCAGCCGCCACCATGCCGGCTGCCACCGGCAGCACCGCGATGGGGAGGGCCGGCACACCCGGTACACCAGCCTGCAGGCTGCTCAGCGTGACTGCGGTCGGTGATGGCGGCATCAGGCTGATGTCGTCATAAAAAACCGTGTCCGCGCCGTTGGCGAACAGATCGACGGCGCCGATGTTCAGCGCACCGCTGCCGCTGACATGACCTGTCCAGGTGTCCTGGAAAAGCAGTTGGTTGTTGTAATAAACCATTTGCGTGTCAGCAGTCAGGTCAATCTCCACGCGAATTTCCACCCACTGATTGTACACAATTGGCAATGAACTTGTGCCAGTACATGTAGCACCGGTGGTGTCGTAGACCATACCCGCTGTCACATCGAAACAAACCTGGGTCGACCAGTTGTAGGGGCCGCTGTCATTATACGTGTTGAGGAGAATGAAATAGGTTTGGCCGGCGGAGTTGCTCGGCACGTACTGCCAGGCCTTGTAAACCCACGACCCGCTGGTGTAGCCGCTGTATTCGTGCACCAGGTCAGAGGCGCCGAGGATGTCGACCGAGTTGGGCGCGCTGCGCGCCTGCACACTGCTGGTGAGCGCACCGGCCGCTGGGCTATTGTCCCAGCCCTTCCAGCCACCCTGGCCGTGCATCTGGCTGCCGGTGGCATAGCTGTCAAAATTGTCGCTCCAGTTCAGCAGGTCTGGCGAATCGGCTTCAGCGACCGTCGCGCCGAGCACCGCCAACAGTAAAGCAAACACAACGAGGACACGAACGATATTCTTGCGTTGCATGAGTGAGGCTCCTTTCTCACCGAATGGAGAGGGCGTTCAGACTTCAGCTTACCTCTTCCCAATGAACAGCAGCGGAAAGCACCTGTAGCGGTGTTGAGCAGTGGCTTACCTCCTTTCTCGTCGAGCGGACGGGTTTGGGGACGACATCCGATTCACGCCGGATACCTGGTTTTTATGGATTGATGGAACCGGCCTCTGGTGTGGTGAATCGGTCAGAAGGGCGCTGATTCAATTCTACAGGAGAAATTGGCCCAGGTCAAGGGGTTGGCAACGGGAAAATCGTGGAACATGGGAGGAGGTTTCACTACGGAGACACGTGGACCGCGTTATGGTTGGAGTTTCGCTTTTCTCATTTGGCACCCTGGCACGCCTCCCCTCTGCCTGGGTCGTCCTCTCGCCTGCCGGCCGTGGGGATAACCGTGCCAATACCAAAGCGCCGGAAAAAGCCCAGCAGGTCCTCGATCGCCAGGAAGTTCGCCTGCCGGCCGCTCTCCACATGCTCGACGCGACCGCGCCAGCGCAGCTGTCCTTGAGACCACTCGCGCCAGAAGCGCACGACGAAGGTGAGGGTTGTGGTTGCTGGCGTTGCGGGCTGGCTCATGCTGTCCTCCATCAGGGTTGCCAACTTTTTAAAAGTTGGCAACCCTGCAACCTGCTCTCCACGCCGGCAGTTACAACCGCCGCGCACCCCAGCGCCAGGCACTCACCGCCAGCCCACCACACAGGACCAGGGCGACCAGCCAGGTCCACGCGGGCACGACGACAGAATTGGCCTGCAGCGCAGCCAGCGTCACCGCCGTGGGCACGCTGACATACTCGTAGGCGCCGATGTCGCACACCAGACCCTGCGGACGGATGACGCCGCGTTGATCGATGCCACTGACCGGCGGCGCGGCACAGGTAACGTTGTCCGCGACGTCGATCGCCGGGCTGGTCCCAAGCAGGGCATGCGTCCAGGTCGGGCCGCCGTTGTCGGCCAGCAGGCCGAGGAGCGGATCGGTGTTGGGATGGTCGCTCGGCTGGTGGAAGTTACAGGTGTCGGTGGCTTCCATGTTGTAGCCCAATGAAGTGATCGATCCCGGACCGATCCAGCAGTTGCCACCGGTTGGCGCCGAGTTGCCGGCGACGATTGTGTTGACGGCGGTGGTCGTCGCCGTGTTGGCACTCGACTGCACCCAATGGCTGATGCCGCCCCCGACATCCGCCGCGGTGTTGTTGGTGACCGTGCTGTTGATGACATGCAGGACAGCCGGCGGATAACCGCTAAGTCCGCCAACCCAGATACCGCCGCCACCGTTGAACGTGGATCGTCCCACCGAGTTTCCGCTGATGGTGCTGTTGGCTACCGTCAGGGTGGCGGATGTGACGTCGATGCCACCGCCGTCAGGATCCATTCCACCCGGATCCAGCGCGCGATTGTTGCTGATCGTGCTGCGGTTGATGGTGCCACGCACGTCTGGCGATGGCCCGCTGCCCACGGTCAGGCTAACCCCACCCCCATACAGCGCCTGATTGCCGGCAATGGTCGAGTCGTTGATGGTGAGAATCGCAGTCAGGCCATTGTCGGCGCCATTGAATATCCCTCCACCACCACTGGCTGCCGTGTTGCTGATGACGCGCGTGTTGTTCAGTGTGAGCGTGGCTGTTGACAAATACCCAGCGTTGACGATGCCGCCGCCGTAACCGGTCAGCGTCCTGTTCTCCTGGATCACCGAGTTGTTCAACACAGCGGTTCCACCACCGCCAAAGATGGCGCCACCGGCAATGTTGGCGGTGTTGTGCCGGAACGTGGAGTCGTTGATCTCGAGCATCCCGCCGGGTGTTCCGAAGCTCAAAGCCCCTGCCCACGGTGCGCTGTTGTTTTCGAATACGCAGTTGTCGAAGGTGGCCGACCCACCCACAATGTAGAACGCACCGCCGTAGGCGTTGGCGGACGACTTGCCGTTGCTGAGGGTCAGGTCGTTGAGCGTCAGGTTACCTCCAGCCGGCACCTGGGTGAAACGAAACTCCGGCGTCGCGGGCAGTGCGCTGCGCGTGAGCGTCGCACCGTGGCCGTTGGTGGTGATGACACTGGTCACCGCCGGCAGCCCATTGGCGCCAAAGTCGACGTAGTAGATCTGGGTCAGGGTGTAGGTGCCGGGGGAGAGCTCGATGACGTCGGGACCGCTGCCGGCCGCGCAGTCGGCATGGGTCGCCGCATCGTCGTTGGCGTTGACGATGGCCTCGATCAGGGAACACTGGCCATCGGCCGCGATGTTGGGGTCGAACGTGGTCACGGTGATCACCGCACCGGGACCGCTTTGTGGTGGCGGCGGCGGACCGGGATCCAGGTCGAAGGCCCTGAGATATAGGGTGGCAGACCGCTGTGGTGGGGTTGCGGGTCCATCCGCCGGCGCCGCCAACACAGCGAAGGGCGCCAGGCCGAGGACGATCGACAACAAAACGGAGACAGTGACGAATCGGGTGGTGCACATGATCAGCTCCTTCCTCGCTGAAAGGGTTGCCAACTTCCCGAAAGTTGGCAACTCTATGCCCGCGATTACGGCTTGGTGAGCGTGCCTGCGTACCAGATGTGATCATTGGAGCCGCTGCCATCGGTCCAGGCCCAGAAGGTTCCGGAGCCGGTCACACCCGCAAACCTGCCGGTGCCCCCGGTGACCTCGAAAGTGCCCTGAACGTCGGGGGGAGTGGCAGTGCCTTCCATGGTGCCGAAGAGCTGATCACCGTTGGCGGCTGTGAAGGTGATGTCATCGCTCCAGTAGGGGAAGGGCGGACCCTGGTAGACGTTGAAACTCGTCACACCAGACCAGTTGCTGTTTCCCAAGTGGGTAGCGTCGCCCGAACCCCACACCTGATAGGTGGCAACGCCAGCGTCAGGATCAAAGCTCAACAGCTGACAACCTCCATGATAATACGCCTGGAAGGGCACCACCGCACCTTTCGCGGCGACCGATGCACTGCCGGCCATGAGCAGGACCAGGATCAGGGCCAGCGCCAGAACGATTCTCGTTTTCATGATGTGACTCCTTTTTTGTGGAGAAACGGATGCACACGCGCAAGGCGCTCGTCGTTGGCCTTGGCGCTGGAGTATCTCTCCTGCCATCCACTATCGCGCCGGGGTGTCAAAAAAGTGTCAAAAAAGCGCTGCAAAGCAAAGTTGCCATCTTTCCAAAAGATGGCAACTTTGCTTTGCAGCAGGAAACGGTTGGAGGGTTTCAGAGTTGCCAACTCTCAAAGAGTTGGCAACTCTGAAACTCCGCACGTTTGCCAGAATCTGTCGTTGCAGGTACAATTTCCCCACTGCTGAGGAGGCAATCCTGTGGAACTGCGGCAATACACTGCGATTATCGAACGCGACGACGACTGGTACGTGGCGCTGTGTCCCGAGCTGGATATCGCCAGCCAGGGCCAATCGGTTGAGGAGGCCAGGAACAACTTGATCGAGGCGATTGAGTTATTCCTTGAGACGGCCTCGCCCGCTGAGGTACACGCACGTCTCAAACCAGAAGTGTTCGTTACCCAAGTAGGCATTCCCGTTGGCCAAACTGCGTAGGTTGTCCGGCAGGGACGTGTGCAAGATCCTCAGCGACCATGGCTTCGAGCCGGTGAGGCAGCGAGGGAGCCACATCGTGATGCAGAAGCAGCTTGGGGATTCAACGATCACGGTGCCGGTGCCTGATCATAAGGAGCTTCGGGACGGCACGCTGCGCTCGATCATCCGCCAATCTGGACTACCCAGAACCTTGTTCGAGACCGAATAGCCTGGGGATACAAAGATGCCAACTTTCCGAAAGTTGGCATCTTTGTACGCTACGCAGCGCCGAGCTGCATCATCACGCCGAGTAGATCGGTGACGAGCCAATGTTCCGTAAGCTGGCCGTCGGCGACGGTGAAGATATCAATGACATGGAACGTCACCGGCTTTCCCGTGGCCGGCATCCCCCAGAAGGGTCCCAGGTGCGTGCCGTGGAAGGTCTTGTAGGTCATCACTTTGTCACCTTCGGCGAGTTGCTCGTGGATGTCGCAGTGATGATCGGGGAAGGCATTCAAGAACATGTCGAAAAAGACCCTGGCGCCGGCCAGGGTTGGCGGGTTGGCCATGCCGCCGTGGTCGATGAAGTTGGGGCTGAAAAATTCATCGAGCCTGGCCAGATCGTGCTGGCACTGAATCACCTCGACGAAGCGGCGTACCACTGCTTTGTTTTGTTCCAGAGACATGAGATGGCCTCCTGAGTGAACGAACGAGAAGCGAATGCCCGAACACGGCCGCTGCGCCAGACCACAAACCACTGGCGATTTCGGGCGTCAGAGTGTCCTCAACAATCTTTCTGCGGCCAAAAGGTCGGGGCTGTCGAAGCCTTCGTCGAACTGGCCGTAGACGTCGGCCAGCATCCCCCGTGCCGCCGGGGCCTGGCCCTGGCTTTGCCAGAGACGGGCCAGGCTCACGGTCGCGCGCAGTTCCAACATCCGGGCCGCCTGCTGGCGGGCGGTGGCCTGGGCTTCACGAAAACAGGCTTCCACGGTATCGATGTCCTGACCGCCCGCCCACAACAGCTCGCCGCGCAGCCGGTGCAGCTCGGCCAGCCAGTAGGTATCCCCACCGCCGGCCGCGATGGCCAGCCCGTCCGCCAGCGCCGCACGCCCCACCTCCAGCTCGTGTGCTTTGAGCGCGGTCTCGGCCTGCAACCCCAGCAAAAAAGGGGTGAAATGCAGGGTGCCCATGGCACGCCAGGCAGCCGTACCGTCGCGCAGCTGGGCCAACCCCTGGTCACACGCCCCATGCTCGGCAAGCGCCCACCCCTGGAAGGCAGTGGCCAGGGCCTGCCAAAGCGACAGGCCATACAGCTGGCTCAAGCGCATGCCTTCCTGCGCCAAATGCAGGGCTGCCTCGCCGTCGCGACGCATGACCGCACTCATGGCCAGCATGCACTGGGCAATGACCTGGCTGGTCGGCTGCACCATGGCCTGGGCCAGCGTTTCAAGCTGGTGGACCCGTGCGGCGGCCTGCGCCGGGTACCCCAGCAGCCATAGCGTCAGGTTCAGGTAGTTCAGGATGGCCACTGCCGGATCGTGGCCGAAGCGGTAGGCGTGCCGCTCATGGTAGGCCGGATCGTAGAGGGCAAGGCCTCGCTCCAGCACTGTTCGCGCGTCGCGCAGCCTTCCCTGGGCAAAGATATACCCACCTTTCTGGCGACAGGCCTCCACCAGCCAGCTGGTGCTCCTGGCGGCCTCGGCGCTTGCCATCAGCTGCTCCACCAATTCCACGCCCGTTGCCAGGTCTCCGGCCATGGCGTAATAGCGCCCAAGTCCCACCCGCGTGGTGAACAACGAGTGGGCGTCGCCGTACTGCTGGCAAAGCTGGCGCGCCGTTTCATACACACGCCTCGCTTCGGGAGAAGCATACCCATGAATGGATGTCGTCGGCAGCGCCAGGGCGATTTGCAGGTCGATCTCCTGGCGCACCCGCGCCGGTGTTGCGGGCAGCGTTCGCACGATATCAAGGCCGCGACGGACATACGCGATCGCTTCCTGGCTGGCCGACTGTTGCATGGCCTGCTGGCTGGCCTGCAGCAGGTAGGCGATCGCCTTGTCGGCCAGTGTCCTGCCCAGCTTCTGGGCCTGCTCGAAGTGGAAGGCCAGCTCAGCCGCCCTCGACCCGCTCTCCGCGCCAAGCAGCTGCTCCAGCCCCAGCCCCACCTGGCGGTGAAGGTGCTGGCGGTGATGGCGCGCAAGACGGCTGTAGATCACTTCCTGAATCTTGTGATGGGTGAAGGCGTAGTCGTGGCCATCGCAGTCCGCCGCCGTCTCGCCGATCAACCGCTGGCGCAGCAGGTCGTCGAGGGCCGCCAGGGTCGCTTCCTCGCCCTGTCCCCAGGCCGCGCGCAGCAGGTCGAAATCGAAGGCCCGCCCGGCGACCGCGGCCACCTGCACTGCCTCCTGGGTCTCCGAACGCAAGCGCTCCACGCGCGCGGCGATCGTCTCGCTCACACTGGCCGGCAGTGGCAGCGGATCCCGGCTGAGTGCGTCGAAATCGGCCTGCCACACGCCGGTTTCGACCCGAATGGCCCTCTGTTCGAACAGCGTCTTGAGCGTTTGGATCAGGTAGAAGGGGTTACCCTCCGTTTCCAGGTAGAGGCGATCGGCCAGTGGTTGGGTGACCAGGGCATCGCCCGAAAGCTGCTCGATCAGCGCGGCCACGGCGGATGCGCTGAGAGGCTGCAGCGCCAGCCGCCGCGCCAGCCCGTCACGCTCCAACCGCCGGCCCAGTGTGGCCAGCGCCGGCGCGATGACCTCGGGCCGCACTGTACCCACCAGCAGCAGCGGCTGTGCCAGCAGGTGGCGAGCCAGGTAGTGCAGCAGCTGCAGCGTCGAATCGCTGGCCCAGTGCAGGTCCTCGCAGACCAGCAGCAGCGGCTCCTGGCTGGCCAGCCGGGCCAGAAAGCGGGACACCCCTTCGAACAGCTGCTCCTCGCTGCCCTGGGCGGGGAAGCGCCCCGGTGGTTGGCCGAAGGGATCAGGCGCCAGGCGTGCGACCTGGACGCTGACCCACGCGGGTACGTCGGTGATCGCCGCCCGGGTCACGTCCGGCGGCAGCGTTTGCAGCGCCTCGGCGACGGGCTGGTAGGGCAGCAGGCGCTCGAACTCGTAACAGCGGCCGTGCAGGACCGGCGTGCCCTGCCAGTGCCGCGTACTGGCGAACTCCTGCACCAGCCGGGTTTTGCCCATGCCGGCTTCACCGCTGATCAACAGCAGGCTGCACTGCCCGGCCTGCGCGGCCTGCCAGGTTTCGTGCAGGTAGGCCAGCTCCTGCTCGCGGCCCACCAGCGGGAAAAACGCAGCGGCGTCCAGCGGGCTGCGTCCCTGGGCCGGCCTGGTCAGTGTTACGACCGGTGCTGCCATCTCCTCGGAACCGGGCGCACAGGCGAAGCGTCCCTCGACGATCGCCCGATACAGTGCCTGGGTTTCGGTCATGGGCGCCGCGTCGAGGTCTTGACGCAGCAGCTGCTGGCAGATCCGATACTGGCTCAGGGCGGCATGGCGCTGGCCGAGGTGGCACAGACTCCGCATCACCGCCCGGTGGGCATCCTCGTGCAGCGGGTCCCTGGCGAGCAGCTGCCTGGCTGCGGCCAGCGTGCCGACGTGATCCCCCAGCGTTTCGCGTATCGTCATCAACCGGGTCAAGACGTCGAGCAGGAGGCTTTCCAGCCGATAGCGCTCGCTGACGACCCAGTCGTCGTCGAAGCCATCGAGGAAATCGCCGCGGTAGAGGTCCACCGCGGCCCGCAGGCTGGCCAGGTCGGGCTGTGCGGCCAGTGCCTCGAAGGCCTCGACGTCGAGCCAGAGCGAGGTCTGGGGATTGAATTGAATGCTGGTGGTGTTAGAAAGCAGAAGGTCGGCGCGCGGCAGGCAGTGGTGGATCTGCCAGAGGGCCGTGGAGAGCGAGCGCCGCGCCCGACGCTCGGGCCGCTCGCCCCAGAAGAGCGCGGCCAGGTGCTCGCGGGTATGCGGCTGGTGCCGGAACGCGACCAAGTATGCCAGCAGCGATTGGGACTTGAGGGTCGGCGGCAGCAGCAGCGCCTGCCGCGGCCCATCCCGGTCTCGAACGTGCTGGAGCTCGAAACTGCCCAACAGGCAGACGACCAGGGGTGGCTCCATCGTCTGTGACTCGCAAGATCTCGGAACGACTCACGTCACACAGGTCAAATTGGGTTCACGGTCTACTGAAAGTATACCACACACACCGCCTCTTTCGTGAAGCAGAGATGCCAACTTTCCAAAAGTTGGCATCTCTGCGCGAATCCAAAATCCAAAATCCAAAATCGCTACATTTTCCCAACCGCCCCTTTTGCGCTACAATACGACCACCCTTATGCAGTGGAGATATTCCAATGACGGACCATCTACCCGAAAACTCGCGCACCGGCCGCAGTGTCGATGCCTTCGAGCGTGCGTTTCGCGACAATCTCTACTACGCTCGCGGCACCACCCCGGAGTCGGCCAGTGCGCAGGATACCTACCAAACCCTCTGTCTCACCGTGCGTGATTACCTGATGGAGCGCCGGCGCAAGACCACCGATGCTCACTACCGTGTCAATCCCAAATTCGTCTATTACTTATCGGCCGAGTTTCTGATGGGCCGCCAGCTGACCCAGAACATGCTCTACAGCGATACCTGGGAGCTGGCACAGGCAGCCGCTGAACGCAACGGCCTCAATCTCCAGGACTTTATCGGCCTCGACCGCGAGCCAGGCCTGGGGAACGGCGGTCTCGGCCGTTTGGCGGCCTGTTTCCTCGACTCCCTGGCCACGCTCGACATCCCGGCCGTTGGCTACGGGATTCGTTACGAATACGGCATCTTCCGTCAGGCTTTCAAAGACGGCTGGCAGATCGAGGGACCGGACGACTGGCTCTATTTTGGCAACCCCTGGGAGTTCCCCCAGCAGGACGACATGGTTGCGGTCGGTTTTGGCGGGCATGTCGAGCGGCAGGCTGATGAGAACGGCGACATGCGTACCCGCTGGACGCCGGCCGAAACGGTGGTGGGCGAGCCCAGCTTTATGCTCGTGCCCGGTTATGGCACCGACACGGTCAATATCCTGCGCCTGTGGCGGGCACGCGCCACGCGTGAGTTCGATTTCCACCTCTTCGACAGGGGCGACTACGAGCATGCGGTGCAGCAGAAGGTGATGTCGGAGAACATCACCAAAGTCCTCTATCCCAACGATTCGTCGCCGGCGGGTAAGGAACTGCGCCTGCGCCAGCAGTACTTCTTCGTGGCCTGTTCACTGCGCGACATCATCCGGCGCCACCGCCTGCGCAACAAGGGATGGGAGAATTTTGCCGACAAGGTGGTCATCCAGCTCAACGATACCCATCCGGTGATTGGCATCGTCGAGCTGATGCGCATCCTGGTCGATGATGAGGCGCTGCCGTGGGCGCAGGCGTGGGACATCACACGCCGCTGTTTTGCCTACACCTGCCACACCCTGATGCCGGAGGCGCTGGAAGAATGGCCGGTCGGCCTGTTCGAACGTCTGCTGCCGCGGCACCTGGAGATCATTTACACGATCAATGCGGCCTTCTTGAAAGAAGTGGCAGCGCGTTACCCCGGTGATACTGACCGCATTGCGCGCATGTCGATCATTCGCGAAGGTTCCGAGCGGCGCGTGCGCATGGCGCACCTGGCCTGCATCGGCACCTTTTCGGTCAACGGCGTGGCCGCGCTGCACTCACGCCTGCTGCGCGAGCACACCCTGCGCGACTTTGCCGAGATGTATCCGCAGAAGTTCAACAACAAGACCAACGGCGTGACCCCGCGCCGCTTCATGCGCCTGGCCAACCCGCGGCTGTGTACGCTCATCGATGCGAAAATCGGCGAGGGCTGGCTGAACGACCTGGAGCGGCTGGCCGGGCTGGAGGCGTTCGTCGACGATGCCGGGTTCCGGCAGGCGTGGCGCACCATCAAGCAGCAGAACAAAGAAGCGTTGGCGGTGGTCATCGGCCGGCGGGCCGGGGTACAAGTCGACCCCAACACCCTGTTCGACGTGATGGTCAAGCGCCTGCATGAATACAAACGCCAGCTGCTCAAGGCCCTGCACATCATCACCCTCTACCAGCGGATCAAGGCCAACCCGGCGGCCGACATCCCGCCGCGCACCTTCCTGTTTGGTGCCAAGGCTGCCCCAGGGTACCGCATGGCCAAACTCATCATCAAACTGATCAACAGCGTGGCCGAGGTCGTCAACAACGATCCCGACGTCGCCGGCCGGCTGAAGGTGGCCTTCCTGCCCAACTTCAACGTCAGCCTTGGCGAACGCATCTACCCCGCGGCCGACCTGTCGGAGCAGATCTCGATGGCCGGCAAGGAGGCATCGGGCACGGGCAACATGAAATTCGCCCTCAACGGCGCAATGACGATCGGCACCCTGGATGGAGCCAACATCGAAATTCGCGAGCTGGTCGGCGCTGAGAACTTCTTCATGTTCGGGCTCACCGCCGAAGAAGTCATGGCCCTGAAAGCACGTGGCTATAACCCGTTGGAGTACTACATGCGCATCCCCGAACTCAAACGGGCCATCGACGCCATCTCCGCCGGAGCGTTTTCGGATGGCGACCGCACGGTGTTTCAACCCATCGTGGCGTCACTGCTCACCAGCGATGACTTCCTGGTCCTGGCCGACTATGAGGCGTATGTCGATGCATCCGAACAGGCCGCACGCACCTATTACGCTGATCCCGATCGCTGGACCCGGATGTCGATTCTCAACGCCGCACGCTGCGGCTTCTTCTCCTCCGACCGCGCCATGCGCCAATACTGCGCCGACATCTGGCACGTTGAACCGGTGCGCGTGGAGTAACCGCAGAGAACGCACAGATCACAAAGAATCCTGACAACTCTTTGCGTCTGTGCATGCACCTGGGGCGCCGGACACCCCTCCGGCGCCCCAGCCATCCGTTCTAATCCGTTCCAAATCCGTTCAATCCGTTCCCCGCGGGTGGGACACGGTCCCATCCGCGTTGACAGTAATCCGTTCAATCCGTTCCCCGAATCCGTTGACAGCCAGCCGTTCAATCCGTTCCCGGCGAGGTCCACGCCCGCCTGGCGTTCAAACGCCGGCCTGGCGTTCAAACGCCCGCCTGGCGTTCAAACGCCCGCCTGGCGTTCAAACGCCAGGCTAACAGCTCAAGTCCGCTCAAGCGGACTGGCCTCTGAGCATCAAACTCACTTCTCTCGCCTCTCTGTACTCCCTACTCCGTACTCCCTACTCCGTACTCCCTACTCCCAATTTCCGAAAAGTCAGGCCATGTGATATACTGCCCCCCATTATTGGCGAGTTTTCCGCGGACGTGAGGAGAGGTCCGATGCAATCAAATGGTAATGGCCACAGCCCCAAGCCCGTCCAGCCCCTCGTAGGCATTCCCAGTGCGCGCGACCGCTCGACGCGCTATTTCGGGTTGTCGATCTACATCCAGAACCGCATGTACGTGCAGGGTGTGACCCACGCCGGCGGTGCGCCCATCACCATCCCGCTGGAACTCGAGGACGAGACGCTGCGTACGATCTACGACAGCCTGGATGCCGTGTTTCTGCCCGGCGGCGAGGACATCGATCCTACCCGCTACCACGAAGAACCGCACGAGCTGCTGGGGGCGGTGGACAAGGAACGCGACCGCACCGAATTTCTCCTGGCCAGCTGGGCGATGGCCGAAAACAAACCGATCCTGGCCATCTGCCGCGGCGCCCAGGTCATGAATGTGGTGGCCGGTGGCTCGCTGTACCAGGACATCACCGCTCAGCGCCCCAACTCGGAAAAACACGACTATTTTCCGCCGCAGTTCGACCGCTTCCGGCTCAGCCACGAAGTGGAAGTCGACACCGGCAGCCAGCTGCATGCGCTGATGGGTGCACACGGCGCGGTCAACAGCATGCACCACCAGGCGGTGAAAGACCTGGCGCCCACCCTGCGCGCCGTGGCTTGGGCACCGGACGGCGTGGTAGAAGCGGTGGAGATGGCCGAACACCCCTTTGCCCTGGGTATCCAGTGGCATCCCGAAGAACTGGCCCCGCGCGAAGACCCCGGCATGATCCGTGTCTTCCGCGCCTTCGTCGAGGCGGCGCGCCGCACTCGCCTGGAACGGCGCTGAAGAGCAGATCCACGACGATGGCCGGCGTGATTGGGCTGTTCGATTCGGGAGTGGGCGGGCTTTCGGTATGGCGTGAAGTTGCCGGTCTGCTGCCCGATTCTGGGCTGATCTACGTGGCCGACCAGGCGTACTGCCCTTATGGCTCGCGATCACTGGCTGAGATACGGGACCGCGCCGAGCGTGTGGCCCGTTTTTTACTGCAGGAGGGGGCTGACCTGCTGGTGGTGGCGTGCAACACCGCCTCGGCCGCCGCATTGGGTTACCTGCGCGAGACATTCACCGTGCCAATCGTCGGCATGGAGCCGGCGCTCAAGCCGGCGGTCGAACAGACCCACAGCGGTCGCGTGGCGGTGATGGCCACACCCGCCACCTTCCAGGGCGAGCCGTTCGCCCGCCTGATGGCCCGTTTTGCCCATGGCGTGGAAGTTGTGCTGCAGCCGTGCCCCGGCCTGGTGGAACAGGTCGAGCAGGGTGATCTGTACGGGCCGCTGACGCATCAGCTGCTGCAAGGCTATCTGGCCGATCTCCCCGCCCGCGGCGTGGACGAACTCGTCCTCGGCTGCACGCACTATCCCTTCCTGCGCCCCTCCATCGAACACATCGTCGGCCCCACCATCACGGTCATCGACCCCGCGCCGGCCGTGGCACGCCAGGTGCAGCGCGTGTGGCAGCAGCTGTCACCGCAGCAGCCAGCGACCACGCCCCCCCATCGCTTCATCACCACCGGCGACCCCGCGATCTTACAGCGCCAGCTGTGGGACCTGCTGCAGCTCCCCGCCCCAGTAGAATTCGCGGCACTCGAAATGATCACCGCATAGCGCACAGAGATCACAGAGATTTTTTGTTTTTTCTGTGTTTGTGTGCAATGCGGCTCTTCACGACACCGTGAGATGCCTCGTCGTTCATCCAACTCCCATCCGAAGAAACCAAAAACCCTTTGTGATCTGTGTGTTCTCTGTGGTCAGACAAAAAACCACCAATCCCAAACTTATCCCAAACTTGGATTTGGGATAAATTTGGGATATTGGGTGGCCGTGCGGTTTACTTCAGAACGTAGTAGGTGCCTTTTTTGTCGCCGACCTTGAGCAGGACGCCTTTGTCGACCATGTCAGCCAGGTCGAGGCGCAGGGTTTCGGTGGAGACGTCGGGACACAGTTCGCGGTAGTCGCGGTTGGTGATGCGACCTGCTTCCTGGGTGTACTGGATGGCACGGGCCTGGCGTTCGTTCATGTTGTCGCGCCATGCGGGCATGGGGCGGCTGGTCTGCGCGTTTTTGAGGGTAACGGTGAAGGCATAAGGGGTGGCGCGAAAGATCGGCTGAGGGTGGCCGTTTTTGACCATGTCTTCGATCATGCGGTCGACGCCGAGGCCCAGCTCTTCGATGTAGCCCCATTGGAACAGCCCGTTGACCAGGCGTGGATTACGGCTGAAGTGTTCTTCGACGATGTTGTCCAGCGTCATGTAGCCCGGTAAACCGCCCGGGCTGCTGACCTCCAGCCGGTCGTCGAACATACGGACTTCGATGCGCCGGCCGCGCAGCCGGTAATCGCGGTGGCAGACGGCATTGACCAGGGCTTCGCGCACGGCAAACGGCGGGTACTCGGGCTTCTCCTCGCGCTGCAGGCCGCGCACCACCGCCTGCACGCGCATCTCGCTCCATACCACCTGCCACAAGCGTTCGATCATACGTGCCAGCGGACCGCCGATCTCCTCACGCCGGCCGTAGCCGGGCAGACCCTGGGGTCCGCGCGGTTCGGTGCCCGTAAAACGCACAAACACCGCGCCACTCTGCGGCAGGTACACCTGCGGCTCGCGGCCAAACAGGAGCAGCCCGACGTGGCTTGGCACATCGTCGCTGGTCAGGGCGCCGATTTGGACGAGCAGCTCGTCGGGTGGCATCGTCAGCGTGCGCCGCTGTCGTTCCTGGCGTTTGCTGATGTACTCGGCGATGATCTCGTCGTCCAGGTCGTCGCGGGTGGCGCCGCTGACCGCTTCGGCCTCGAAGTCGCTGCTCGACTTGGTCGCCGCCAGCTGGCGGATTTGTTCGCCGCCCAGGGGGGCATTATCGGTGCCGCTGCGGATCAGGACGCGCCCGTCGGCCAGGCTGTGCAGCTCGGTGCTGCGCGGGACGAAGATACTGACGACGAGGCCCTGTGGGGTGGGCAGCGTCTGCCATTCGGTCTTCACCGGCGGCCGGCAGTCGACAAGGGCGTGGCGCAGGGCTCCTTCGACCTCTTCTTCCAGCAGGTTGCCGACGACCCGTCCACCCGGGGTGACGCCCACCAGCAGGTGGCCGCCGTCGCTGTTGGCGAAGGCCACGATGGTTTCACTGAGGCGGTCGGCATCTACCACCGGCATGCATTCCAGCTGGTGCCCCGGCTGCCGCCCAATCAGCGCCGAGAGGGTCATCTAGGCTACCTCTTCTTCCTCAAGCGGTGTGTCGATGGATGCCACGGTCAGATCGTCGTCGGGAGGCAGCGGCTCTTCGGCGGCAGCAGCCGTCAGGTCGGCGCTCTCCATCACGGCGGCCAGCTCCACAATGGGTACTTCCGTCAGCCGGGCGACGACCGCCACCGTATCACCGGTTTTCAGTTGGACCAGGCGCACCCCGCTGGTGCCACGACCCTGCTGCGGAATGTCTTTTACCCGCAGGCGCAGGGTGATCCCCGCAGCGGAGAAGAATGCGACTTCATCCGATGGCTGTACGACGCGCGCCGAGACGATGCGCCCATCCATGGCGACGCGGCCCGCCGACAGGGTAATGATGCCACCGGTGAAGCGGCCGTGCGGCGGATAATCGGCCAGGGCGGTGCGCTTGCCGTAACCGTTGGTCGTGACGACGAGCAAATCACCCCCTGGCTCGACCACTTCCAGCGATGCCAGGCGATCGCCGCTGCGCAGACGAATCCCGCGTACGCCGGCCGCCGTACGTCCCATGGGACGCACCTCGCTTTCCGGAAAACGCAGGGCACGGCCCTGTTCGGTCACCAGGATCAAGTCTTGTTTGCCGGTGGTCACGCGTGCCCACGCCAGCTCGTCACCCGCTTCCAGCGGCATGGCGATGATCCCGCTGGGGCGTACGGCGCTGAACTCACGTAGTTCGACGCGTTTGATACGCCCAGCGACGGTAGCGGTGGTGACGTAGTCGGCATGATCGAAGTCTGGCACGGCGGCGATAGCGGTGACCCGCTCGTCGGGGCCCAGGTTGATCACGTTGACGACCGGCATGCCCTTGCCGGTGCGGCTGGTCTCGGGCAGATTGAACGCACGCTCCGAATAGATGCGGCCGCGGTTGGTGAAAAAGAGGATGTGATCCAGAGTGCGGGCGCCGATGGCCTGCAGAACGTGGTCCTCATCGCGTGTATTCATGCCAACGACACCGCGGCCGCCGCGTCCCTGGGCGCGGTAGGCACGTGCCATGGTCCGTTTGATGTAGTTGTCCTGCGTGAGCGACACCAGGACGTGTTCCTGCTGCACCAGGTCCTCTTCCGAGAAGGCACTGTCGTCATCGACCAGGATCTGCGTGCGGCGGGCGTCGGCGTGTTTGGCGCGCAGCTCTTCGAGGTCGGTTTTGACCAGGCGCAGAATCTTGTCGGGATGGTCGAGCAGATCACGCAGGTAGGCAATGCGCTGCATGAGCTCCTGGTATTCGGCCTCGATCTTTTCGCGTTCCAGGGCGGCCAGGCGGCGCAGCTGCAGGTCGAGAATGGCCTGCGCCTGGAACTCGCTGAGCTGGAAGCGGGCCATGAGCCCGGTGCGTGCCACCTCGGCTGAGGCCGCCGCGCGAATCAGCGCAATGACTTCGTCCAGGAACTGCAGGGCAATGCGCAGCCCTTCGAGGATGTGGGCCCGTTCTTCGGCTTTGCGCAGCTCGAAGCGCGTGCGTCGCGTGAGGACTTCCTGTCGGTGCTCGACGTAAATCGACAGCGCGCGGCGCAGCGAGAGCAGGCGTGGCTCACCGCCCACCAGGGCCAGCAGGTTGATGCCAAACGTGCTCTGCAGCGGCGTGTACTTGAACAGCTGGTTGAGCACTTTGCGCGGTGCCGCGCCACGTTTCAGCTCGATGACGATGCGCATGCCGCGCCGGTCCGACTCATCGCGCAGGTCGCTGATCTGGTCGATGCGGTCTTCGCGCACGAGCTGTGCGATGCGTTCGAGCAGCGACGATTTGTTGAGCTGGAACGGGATCTCGCTGACGATGATGCGGAAGCGGCTGTTCTTCATCTCTTCGATCGTCGCCACTGCGCGCATCACCACGCGTCCCTTGCCGGTGGCATAGGCGCTGCGAATACCTTCGCTGCCGACGATGAGACCCCCGGTGGGGAAGTCAGGTCCGGTGACGAACTGCATGAGGTCTTCGGGGGTGACTTCTTCGCGCTGCTCCCAGTGGTCGATCAGGTAGGCGATGGCATCGACCAGCTCACCCAGGTTGTGCGGCGGGATGTTGGTCGCCATGCCGACGGCGATACCGCTGGCGCCGTTGAGCAGGAGGTTGGGCAGCAAGGCTGGCATGACCAGCGGCTCTTCCAGTGAGTCGTCGAAGTTGGGGCCCCAATCGACCGTTTCTTTGTCGATATCACCAATCATGTAATCGGACACGCGTGCCAGGCGGGCTTCGGTATAGCGCATCGCTGCCGGGCTGTCGCCGTCGATCGAACCGAAGTTGCCCTGGCCGTCGACCAGGGGGTAGCGCATGGAGAAGTCCTGCGCCAGGCGCACCATGGCGTCGTACACAGCGGAGTCGCCGTGGGGGTGATATTTACCGAGCACTTCACCGACGATACGCGCGCTCTTTTTGTACGGCGTGCCCGGGCGCAGACCCATGTCGTGCATGGCGTAGAGGATGCGCCGGTGGACCGGTTTCAACCCGTCGCGCGCGTCGGGCAGGGCGCGTGCGACGATGACGCTCATCGCATAATCCAGGTACGCGTGGCGCATCTCCTGGTCGATGTCGATAAGGTTGACGGTGCCAATACCGTTGGTCCCGTTCGAGCCGTTGGGGATCTCTAGTTCTTCAGCCAATGTTCTCTCCCGCCACGTGTTGGCGCATCGTCAACAACTGAATCGCCGCTCCAGACCAGAATCCAGGGCGGCGACAGCGTCGTAGGTGCAGTCGGTGGTTCGATATCAGGTGCACGGTGTGCCGCAGCACAGGGGGTATTATACTATAGAAGAGTGGAATGTGCCAGCGGATGGGGGATGGGGGATGGGGGTTGGGGGCCAGGGGATGGGGGTTAGGAACTCGGCCATTGGCTGACCAAACCCCTGATCCCCAACCCCTAACCCCCAACCCCCATCCCCTACTGAATCAGCTCGATATCATAATCGACCAGCTCCACGTCCAAACGCCAGGCTTCGACGGCGTGCGCGACGGCTTGTAGGAGGCCGTGGGCGTATTCGGCGCTGGGTGAGATGCAGGCGACGCCCAGGACGGCGCGCTGCCAGGCGTCGTGGGCCTCGACTTCGGCCACCGAGACGTTGAATTCACGCCGGATACGCGCGATGAGGGGTTTGACGAGGCTGCGTTTGCCTTTGAGTGAGCCGTTCGTGGGCAGGCGCAGTTCCAGGGTGAGAATTCCGATCGTTGTGGCCATGGCAGATCAGATGCGGGCCGTCCAGGCCTCGCTGCGGTAGTGGGAAGCCAGCAGTCGTGTGACGCGGGCTTCTTCGTTTGGGTCCAAGGTCCCCGGCTCCAGGTCGATGTCGAGTGTGGCTTGAAACGCTTCGATCATCACCTGGGCGACTTCGTCGAAGGACGGTGGCTGCGGCATGACCTCGGCCAGCGTCGTGGCACGCGTGGCGAGCATCTCATGCAGGGCGGCGCGTTCGCCGGCCGCCGGCAGGTGCAGGCAGTCTACCACGCGTGTGATGTCACCGGTCAGCGGCAGCGAACCGTGCTGCAGCACCCAGCCCTGGCGCCGGCTCTGTGCGCTGCCGATGAGCTTTTTGCCGGCGACGGTGATTTCGTAGGCGGATGGCACCTCGAAGCAGGCGGCGCTGACGTCGGGTCCGGTGCGGGTGCTGCCGGGCGCTTTGTGTACCGGCAGACCCAGCCGCTCCAGCGCCAGCTGTAAGGCCTCGGCCAGGCGCAGGTACGCGTCGAGCACACCGCCCGCCAGACGCGGCTCGCTGATGGCACCGGTCACGCTGTAGGTCAGCTCGTCGGTGTGCAGAATGCTGCGCCCCCCGGTGGGCCGGCGCACGACGTCGTAACCGAGCCGGGCACACACGACCCGATCCACCTCGGCGACTGGTTGGTTGCGGCCGAGCGACAGGCAGGGGGGTTCCCACTGGTAGAACCGCAGGGTGGGTGGCGCCTCGCCGGCCGCCGCGGCTTCGGCCATGGCCTCGTCGATCGCCATGTTGGTGGCACCGTCGTTTGGCGGGGTGATCAACAGACGCCAGGTGGCGCGTGGGAAAAAGCTGGTTGTCATTTTTTACACCAACGGCAGCGCCACCACGGTGGCCGCGATCGTTTCGTTGCCCGCCGTCACCACAACCGCGGTGCCGGCTGTCACGTCACGTTTGACGATGGCCAGGGCCGCAGGACGCCCAAGGGCCGGTGAGAGGGCGGCGGTGGTCAGGCTGCCTACGGTGCGCCCGTCGGCTTTCACGTCGGCCTGGACGCCAGGTTTGGGCAGTCGATCCAGCAGCAGCCCACACAGGTGACGCGTCACTTTGTCATACGTGATTTGTCGCGCGATAATCTCCTGGCCGGTGTAACACCCTTTGCTCTCGGAGATGTAGGGCAGGAGGCCGGCTTCCAGTGGTGTAAACTGGTCGTTCAGTTCGGGACCGGGCGCTGGGAAACCGCTTTCGACGCGCAGGGCATCGTAGACGGTGCGGCCCAGCGGTTGGGCGCCGGCCTGGAGCAGCGTATCCCACACCTGGACGATGGCAGCGGCCGGTACGAGCAGGCGCCAGGTATCTCCGCCGGGACCCGGCAGGCGCACGAGGGTGAGTGGGTTGTCCGCAATGGCCGCTTCGTGCCAGGTGAAGAGCGGGAGACCCGGCAGACCAGCGTCAGACGTCAGTGTTGCGAGGCGTTCGGGCGCCTGCGGACCGAGCAGCTCGAGCTGGCAGAAATCGCTGTTCAGATCACGCACGGTGACGCGGTCCATGAAGAAGATCATGCCGCGCAGGTAGGGTGCCAGCTGGCTGCGCCGCGGCGGCCCGTTGAGCAGCAGGAGCTCGTCGCGACGCGCCAGCACGACGAGCGTATCGAGGATGCGCGCCTGTGGGTTGGTCAACACAGTGATCGTTGCCTGGCCGGGTGCCAGCCGTTTGACGTCGTTGGTGGTCTGGCGCTGGAGGAAATCGACGCGCGTCTCACCACCCAGGGCGAGTATGCCGGCATCGGCACGGTCGAGCATAGCGGCACCCTGGCGCGCCGCGGCATATGCGGCTGCGTCGTCACCGTAGGTCAGCGGCAGGCCATCGTCGGCGGCAAAACGGGCGCCAGCCGCGACGTGGCGATTGTACAAAGGAATAGTTGACATAACAAGTGATTATCCCGCATTTGAACGATTCAGGTGCGGACAGTTTACCACAAAGGCACGAAGGCACAAAGGTTCGCCTGTTCTCTTTGCATCTTGGTGTCTTGGTGTCTTTGTGTTTGACATGGTTTGCCCAGGGGAGGCGTGCATGATTTTGGAAAACAAACGGATTTTGTTAGGCGTGACGGGGGGAATTGCAGCATACAAGGCGGCATTTCTGGCCAGCCGGCTGACGCAGGCGGGTGCGTTGGTCGACGTGATCATGACCGCCGATGCGGCACGGTTTGTGACGGCGGTGACGTTTCGCGGCGTCACGGGGCGGCCGGTCTACGACGACCTGTTTGGTTCGCTGCCCGACGGGCGCATCGTGCACGTCAACCTGGGTCATGACGCCGACCTGTTGGTGATTGCCCCGGCTACGGCGCATACGCTGGCGCGCCTGGCGCATGGTCTGGCCGACGACCTGCTGACAGCGACGGCCCTGGCGTGCACGGCACCGCTCCTATTGGCACCGGCCATGGAAGAACACATGTGGCAGCACCCGGCGACGCACGCCAACCTGGCCACCCTGCTGGCGCGCGGCGCACAGCAGATCGGCCCCACCAGCGGTCACCTGGCGTCGGGGGCCACTGGCCTGGGGCGTTTGGCCGAGCCGGAGGAGATCATGGCGGCCATACGGCGCATCCTTGCGCGCCAGGGACCGCTGGCCGGGCGGCGCGTGGTCATCACCGCCGGCGGCACGCGCGAGCCGATCGATCCGGTGCGTTATGTCGGTAACCGCAGCAGTGGCAAAATGGGCATGGCCCTGGGGGAGGCGGCGCTCGATCTTGGGGCGGCGGTGACCGTCGTGCACGGCCCATTGAGCGTACCACTGCCGCTGGGCGTCGAGTCGGTGCCGGTCGAGACGGCGGTGCAGATGGGTGATGCGGTACTGGCGCGGCAGCCCGAGACCGATGTCCTGATCGGGGCGGCCGCCGTGGCCGATTTCCGCCCGGCGGAGGTGGCTGGTCAGAAGATCAAAAAGAAGGGGGATGCGGAGGGGTTGGTCATCACCCTGGTGCGCAACCCCGACATCCTGGCCGAAGTGGCGCGGCACAAGCCGGCATTGGGCCGGCCGTGCGTGACCATCGGTTTTGCCGCTGAGACGGAGAACCTGCTGGACAACGCCCAGGCCAAGCTGGCGGCCAAGGGGTTGGACCTCATCGTGGCCAATGACGTCACGGCGAGCGATGCCGGCTTCGCCGTCGACACCAACCGGGTCGTTTTGCTTGCACCGGGCGCTGCGCCGGAGCCGCTGCCCTTGCTGAGCAAACAGGCGGTGGCGGAGGGAATCATGCAGCGGGTCGTTGGTTTGCTGGTGGGCCAGGCCGAGTCTGGATAGAATTATGCCAGGTTTTGGTCTTGGAGAACTTGCAGTACCTCTCCAAGGAACTCAGACAATGAGACGGCGCGTTGTCCTTCGGGTGAGACATCGTGTTGGTCCGGCGAGCGCGCTGGGTGGCGATGCCAACTACCGCCATCACAATCACGTCCGAAAATGCGGGCACGGTGAAGCAACAGGGCATAGTTCACCAGCTGTTTGTCTACGTTGACATAGATCTGTACAAAACAGTCTGGGCCAACGTGGAGCCGCATCTTGATCGTGTAGTCGGTTTTGTCTATCGTTTCAACAGCCCGGATGAATGCCCACTCGGTCGCCAAGCGCTGTGCATCAAGTTCGACTTCATCCGTCTTCACATCTCGCCCCACAGGCTGGCCAACTGGATCTCGACGGTGCGAATGCCATCCACCGCCTGGTCCCAGTCTTGATGGTCGCTCTCTACCTCAAATGAGTAACCTCTGGCTTTGACCACCTCAGTGGTTTCGAATTCTTCCAGGGTCATGCCATATTTCTGACGAAAGAGCCGGTCGCTCAGCTGGTAACGCGCCAATCGGCGGCGCAACTCCTGTTCGGCTAAACGCATCACTTGCTGTTTGGGTGCTGCGCCCGGCTCCAGCGAATTCAAGATGCTCAGCAACCGATTGGATAGTTCCACCTGTAGCATAGGTTCGCCTCCATGCCAGTCTTGTTCATGCGAACGTCGATATTATACCGCAGCGACTCGTTTCTAGCCACTTCAGATCCGACGTGGATGCCCGGTAGCCATACCGCAGGCAGCGGTCGTTCTAGCCAATTGTCGGCGGTACTTCGACGGCCCTGTCCTGGCGGCTGGCCATGTCCAAAAACCGCCAGCGGTAGATGGTGGCCACAATCAGGAGGAACAACTGGCTCACCGCTTCGAGCAGCGCGTACAGCTGCAAGAAGTAGAAGGTCAGGAAATTGACGATGCACAGCGAAAAAACCAGCGCCAGCGTGCCGATGCGCAGACCCCACACGTCCTTCCCCGCCAACAGCAGCAGCATGGCCAGCAGCGCCAGGCCTCCGACCGTAACAACCAGCAGCTGCGATACGACCAACAGGGTCACGTTGTCGATGACATATTCGGATTTGCCGCTGACCACGATGAGATTGACCAGCAAGGCGTGTAGAATTCCGCCCGTGTTGGTGAGGCTGATCAGACCCACCAGTTTGATGATCGCGTTGATGCCGATCAGTCCAAAACCGATGAGCAAGATGACCTTCAGGACCCATTTCGCCGGCCGGCTGGCCACCGTATGCCGCAGCTGCTCGATCACCCGTTCAGCAAGATTGGGCTGGCTGGCCAGGCGGAGCTCTTTGGCCTGCAGGTAGGACAACAAGGCTTGCGCAAGGCGCACTTCGTTTGGATCGTTTGCCTGGGCGGTCACCTGCTTCAGTTCCAGCAGCAACTCACGATGCTCGAATGGGTCGAGATCATTGTCCAATACTTGCTTCATGTCTTCCAGGGCATGGTAGAGCAGGGTGCGTGCGTCGCGCGGTTGGTGATGCCGGATTCGCCAGTACAACCAGACACAGGTGAGGATGAACCCGTAGATGATGGGAAAGGCCAGTGGAATGAAGTAGTCGTTGCTTTGGGTGATGAACTTACCAACCTCATCGATGAATAGTCCTGTCCCGATGCCACCCAACACAGCCGCTATCCAACGGACATACGGGTTGATGAACGAGAGCGGCAGCGCTACTGCGATGAACAGGAGCAGGCCGCCCCATAACACGTGCGCAATGTGGTAGGTACTGTCGCCGATCTGCGGATAGCCGGTCAGCTCCAGAAACACGCGCGTCGCCAGGACGGTGATCGATACCGACACGATCAGCACAATCCAAAAGGCATCGGCCGTCTGTTCGCGCACCGGATTCCACAGGCGCTTTGTATCAGGTGTGTCAGTCATGCGGTGTCCCCCATCCTGTCCTCATGCCAGCAGCCAATCGGCACCCAACACCGGGACACATTGTACACGACACGCCGACGCGGCACAAAACATCCCTCCCGGAGAACACCGCATCAAGCTGCACGCCCGTTGTCTCGCTCTTGCATCAGCAATTCCAAATGTAGCCCGGCGTTAACCACATAGAGCGCATAGGACACAAAGCTGCGCCACGAAAGCAATCAAACAAGCGTTTTTTTGCGTCCTGTGTGCCCTTTGTGGTTAAGATGGTTGGCTACATTTGGAATTCCTGCTCTTGCATGAGGTGGTTTGCATTTGTGCACCGCCGGCATTACAATGAATGCCCAACCAACCAGTCTCGAGGACGCTCATCATGCCACGAAACGAGCCCATCACAATCCTGTGCCTGGCAAGCTACTTCAAGGGCGGCGAGTTCATGCGCGAGCTGAAACGCCAACAATGCCGTGTGCTGCTCATCACCCGTGACCGCTATAGAGAAGAAGCCTGGCCCTGGGAGAGCATCGACGAGGTCTTTTACATGCCGGATATGTCCCAGGTCACCGAAATCATCTATGCGGTGAGTTACCTGGCGCGTACCCGCACGATCGACCGCATCGTACCCATGGACGATTACGACGTCGAGATGGCCGCCGCGCTGCGCGAGCACCTGCGTGTCCCCGGCATGGGCGATACCACCGCCCGCTATTTTCGTGACAAACTGGCGATGCGCGTGCAGGCACGCGACAAGGGCATCCTGGTACCCGAATTCGTTCACGTCCTCAACTACGATCGCCTGCGCGAGTTCATGGAAACAGTGCCATCGCCCTGGGTCTTCAAGCCGCGCTCCGAAGCGGGCTCGATTGGCATTCGTAAAATCCAGTCGGCCGGTGAATTCTGGCCCTCACTCGACGTCCTGGGTGACCGCCAATCGTTTTACGTGCTCGAACACTTCATTCCAGGTGACGTGTTCCACGTCGACTCGCTGATCTCCGAGCGCGAGGTAGTTTTTGCCTCCATCAGCCGCTACGGCCAGGCCCCCATGAAGTTGATGCACGAAGGGGGTGTTTTCTCGACGCAGACGGTACCCATGGAGACCGCAGAAGCCCAAACGCTGCAGGCACTCAACAAAGACGTGATTGCGGCGATGGGCATGGTGCGCGGGGTGACGCATGCCGAGTTCATCCAGGCCTATGCGGATGGTCGATTCTACTTCCTGGAGATGGCGGGCCGCGTGGGCGGCGCCAACATCGATCGCGTCGTCGAGGCGGCCACCGGGGTGCAGCTGTGGCGTGAGTGGGCCCGCATCGAGGTGGCCCACGCACAGGGCGCAGCGTACGAGCCACCGCCCGCCCGCACCGGTTCCGCCGGTCTCGTGACGTGCCTGGCGCAGCAAGAATGGCCCGACACGTCGGCCTACAACGATCCGGAGATCGTCTGGCGTTTACCCAAACACCACCACGTCGGCCTGCTGGTGGCCTCGACCGATGCGGCGCGTGTGCAGTGGCTGATCAATTCGTACAGTGAACGCCTGGAACGGGATTTCCTGGCCGTCGAACCGCCGCCGTCACGACCCGTAGATTGACGCCCGGGCGAGCAGGTCACAACGCCCGCTGCGACGATCTGGCTGGCCGGCAGGCAGCTGCGACCTGCGTTTATGAGTTTGGTTGGGTGTATCGTCACAATTGGCGCCGTGATCTACGTGTTTTCTTCACCCATTGCCAGGACGGCATCTGCGTCGATTTCCACCAGCATGTCGGGGGACACGAGGCGGCGGATTTCGACCATGGTCGAGGCAGGGCGGATGTCGCGGAAGAACTCGCCGTGGGCGCGCCCGATCTGTTCCCAATCGTCGATGTTGGTGACGTAAATGCGGGTGCGGACCACGTCTTCGAGCCGCGCCCCCGCGCGCCGCAGTGCGGATTCGATGTTGGTCAGGATCTGGATCGTCTGACCGTAGGGATCCCCCACGCTGACAAGCTCACCGTCGGCGTTGGTAGCCGTGGTCCCCGACACGTAGACGAACGGCCCCAGGCGCACGGCGCGGGCGTATCCCACAAACCCTTCCCACGGCGTATTGGTTTCGATGCTGAGTCTCTCCATGCGTTTCACCCTTCCATTTAAGATTTGCAGCCTGGTCAATCAGGCGGGTCCACCACCACGCCAAAATCGCGGGCCAAAACGGCGGTGACCTCCGCCTCGCTGAGCAGAATTCGCTCTTCGCGCCGCCCGCCCTGGTTGATGATGAGACGGCGGTCGCTGAGGGTAATGCGGCCGTCCGGTGTCGCGCGCGAGCAGACACGTTTTTGGGTGAAGTGCGACTGCGGTGACGTTTGTTGGTAGGCGCACATGGCAGTGAATTCGGCCAGGGCGCGCGGCTGCGTGGCAAAGGTATACGCTCCCTGCCAATCACCCCTATCGTTCTGCTCCTCCAACGTCCAGGTCGTGGTGGTCTGCTGCAGGCGATAGATTCCGAAATCCTCGGCGAAGACGGTGCCGGTACGCAGCGGCAGCGGCTGGCGGAACGAATCGCCAAAGCCGACGTCGGCCAGCCATAGCTCGCCCAGCTGCACGAGCAGCACGAGGTGATCGAATTCGGGGCCAAATTCCCCGTTGTCTCCCGCCACACGTGCCGAGGCCAGCGTGACGTCGAACCCAAGCGCAGCCAGCAGCGCCGCAAACAAGCCGTTCAACTCGTAACAGAAGCCACCGCGCCGCTGCGTTACGATTTTGCTGTAGAACCGGTCCACGTCAAGCACGATGGGACGTCCCAGGTGGATGTCGAGGTTCTCGAACGGCACGCTGAGCAGGTGTGCCACGTGGAGGCGATGCAGGGTGTCCATCGTCACGTCGCGGGGACCGGTGTAGCCGATACGTGCCAGGTATGGGGCGATTTCAAACATGGACAATGGCCGTTTGCATATTGGCGTTAGCTGAGTACACTTGGGGGGCTGGTTGGTGGGTGGCGCGTAACGGGCCGTCGGCGAATGGGGGCGCCAATACGCGCAGGGACCGTCGGCGAATGGGGGCGCGCGGCGCACAGAACGCGCTGGGCGGGAGAGATCGAAAGGTTGGCGGAGCGTGATGGAATTGCGGCAAAAGGACCTGGATTATTTCCAGCGCGGGGAGGCTGAGAACCCGCGCTTCTGGTCGCGTTTCGATGGGGGGATGCCGGCGATGGCGGGCCAAACGGTGGCCGACATCGGGTGCGGTCACGGTAGCCTGTGTGTGCACATGGCCCGGGCGGGTGCCGCGCGGGTCGTGGGGTATGACATCAATGCCAAACTGATCGATTTCGCACGTGCCAACCTGGAACAGAACTACCCGAACCTTCAGCCGGTGATCGAGTTCTCGATGGATGGCCTGCACACCAGTCCCGACAACACCTTCGATCTCGTGGTGTCGAAGGACTCGTTCGAACATGTCATTCACCTGGACCAGGTACTGGCGGAGGTCAAACGCTGTCTGAAGCCGGGCGGGCGTCTCTATGCCGGCTTCGGACCGCTGTGGAACAGCCCGTACGGCGATCATGGGCGCACCCAGTCACGCATCTGGTGGGGGCACGTGTTTTTACGTGAAGCGGAGATTGTCGAGTGGTTCAACCGCCACCATTCACGTACCATCCAATCGATCTACGACCTGGACCTGAATGCGATGTCGCTCGCCGACTATCGGCGTGTGATCGACGCGTCAGGGCTGCGCATCGTGTCGTTTAGGATCAACGCCAGCAACTCCTGGCTGTCGCGTCTCTTTTCGCTGATTCGCCAGTTACCGCCGCTGGAGGAGTATTTCTCGCACAACATCTACTGCGTTTTGGAGAAAGAACCGGCGTCAGGAAACCACAAAACTCAGCACAATCAAAACGGCAAACATCAAACCCGATAACAGGGCGATGCGCCGCAGGTCCTTGGAGACGTACCGGTATTCAGTGGCGTAATCGGCATCTGACATCGATTTGCCGGCCGCAGCCGTGCTGCTTGCCGCGGCCATCGAGCCCGGCTGAGCTGACGGGGTGCCCGAGGCAACACCGCCGTAGCGGCTCATGTCTGCACTGCGCGGCGGACGGACAGATCGTTGTTTTTTGGCCATTGTTTTACTCTTTCACGTTGGTCTGAACTGTATACGGGACGGGATTATACATCCAGTCCATCGGTTCGTCAACTCCGTCCAAAACCAACTCTACGCAGCCGGCTGCGCACGATGTTCAAAATCAGCGCGACTTCCTCGACACGCAGCAGCCATAGGCTGCCCACATACACCGAACCGCCGATCACGACCGCGGCAACCACAACCAGGACGCGCCCGACCAACGACCCTGGCAGACTGTCCACCAGCCACTGGGTCGCCAGCCACAACACGCCCGCCATGACACCACTGGCCAGCGCGCATTTCCACAACGTTCCACGCAGTCCCTGGCCACGTAACGATCCGGTGGCACGGATCATGAGCACCCACATCACACAGGCGTGCGCAATGTGTTTGGCCGAGTCGGCCAATACCAGACCCAAAAAACCGAGAGGCTCCAGGAGTGCCAACGCCACAACCAGGTAGACACCCACGGCCATGATCCCGACGATTGCCGGGGTCCATGTGTTTTGCCGCGCGTAGAACGCATAGTTCAGCAAAAAGTCGACGCCGGCAAAACCAAGCCCCAGCAGGTACAGATGAAGCGCACGCGCTGTCCACACCGTGTCGTAGGCCACGAAGTAACCATGCTGAAAGAGCAACCGTACGATCGGCTCGGCCAGGATGTACAGCCCCACGATCGAAGGCACCAACAGCACCAGCACCAGCCGCAGCCCGCGGGCAAAAGTGGTCCGGTACGCCGGCCACCGCGCCGCCGCCGCGTGTTGGGAGAGGGTCGGCAGGGCCGCCAGCGACACCGCCACCGGCACCAGACCCAGCGGAAACTGGATCAGGGTGGTCGCATACCGCATCCACGAGGCACTCTCTGGGCCTGTGCGTGAAACCAGGTTTGCATCCACCAGGACCTGCAGCTGGCCGACCAGCAGACTGACACTCACGGGTAGGTAGAGGATCAGAATCCGCCGCAGGGCAGGGTGCCCCCAGACAAGCCGCAGACCCACGCCGGTACGACGCAGGGCGGGCAGCAGCAGAAGCAGCTGCGCCAGGCTCCCCACCGTTACGCCAATCGGCAGACTGTAAATGCCGAGCCAGGGACTCAAAAGCGGCGCACACACCACGATACCGAGATTGAACACTGCCGCCGCCATCGCCGGATACGTGAATGACTTCAGCGCATAGAGCAGACCGGTCACGATACCGGTTACGCCAAAAAAGAACACCGCCGGCCCCATGATACGCAGCGACTGCGCCACCACGTTCACCAGGTGTTCGTCGAAGCCACCCCCAATCAACCGTGCCACCGGCCAGGCGAAGATCTCGAGCAGGATCATCAAAATTGCCATGCCGAGCCCGACGGCGCTCAGGACGGCGCTGACCACCCGCCAGAGCTGGGCGCGATGTTCTGGCCGTGCGTAATCGCTGAACACCGGTACCAGCGCTGCGCTCAACAAACCACCGACGAGAAAATCGTAAATCATGGTGGGCACGCGCGCCGCCAGGATGAACGCGCTCAGCTCGCCCGACGCACCAAACAGGTAGGAAATGATCGTTTCGCGCAGCAGGCCAAGGGTGCGGCTGAGGACGTTGCCAATGGCCAGTATCCCGGCGGAACGGGCGACTCCACCCTCCTCGCGGGTGGCTGCCACCGACATGGTGGGCGACACCGCGGCATCGGGCGGATCGGAGAGGGCTAGGTCTTGGTCGAATTCTGGACTGCTCGTACTCACGAGACCGGCTTTCGTCGTGTCTTCAGTCGGTTTCCAGGCTCGCGGCCCGGGCGGCGTACCGTGACACAATGGTCGCAATCAAGGCGGAGGTCGAATGGCCGGCCAGATAAGGCAGGTAACGAACGTCACCTCCGTACGTTCGTACCACACGGGCTTCCGGCGGCTCCCCGGTTAGTGACATCTGCGCCGCAGCACCCGTGGGATCCCAGTCACCGCCTTTGACATAAATCTCCGGCGCCAATTCGCGCACCAGCTGGTCGGCTGTCAGTTCGTCGAAGATGACGACCAGGTCCACGCAGGCCAACGCCGCCAGGACGGCAGCCCGTTCCTGGTCCGGTACGAGGGGGCGGTGTGGCCCCTTCAAGGCACGGGTCGAAGCATCGCTGTTGACACCGACGACGAGGGCGTCACCGAGGGCGGCGGCTCGCTGCAGGTAGTCGACGTGCCCCAGGTGCAGCAGGTCGAAGTGCCCGTTCGTCAAGACGATGCGCTGTTTGGCCGACCGCCAGGCGTCGATCTGCCGCCTTGCCTCCGCCAGGTCAACCACCTGCCCCGCCGTGTGTTCGCTCACCGTTGCCTCCGCAGTTACGTTCCTGCCAGGGCATCGACCAGCTCGGCCGGTGTAACGACGGCATTGCCCAACCGTCGCACGACCAGACCCGCCGCCGCCATGGCCAGATGCGCCGCCGTGCGCAGGTCGATTCCCGCGCACAGGGCCAATACCAACACGGCACTCACGGTGTCGCCGGCACCGGTCACGTCGTACACCTCTTCGCGATTGAACGCCGCCAGGTGTTGGGCCACGCCACCCTGCGCCAGAATGCTCACCCCCTCGGCGCCGCGGGTGACAACCAACCGGCGGACGGTGAGCTCCTTCTGTAAGCGCACCAGCGCACGCTCGCTGTCGGCGTCTGTCGCCAGCGGCCACCCCACCTGGGCGGCGGCTTCCAGTGCATTGCAGCGGACCAGGCCAAACCCTTTGAACTTGTCCAGTTCGCCCTGCGAATCGACTGCCGTCAACAGACCGTGGACCCGCGCGGCATCCTGGATTGCCGCAACGACGTCACGGTTGACTACCCCGCCGCGATAGTCGGAAACCAGGATGGCGTCTACCGTGGCGGCCAGGCGGTGGATGTGTTGGCACAACTGCCGGATCAAAACGTCATCGTAGGGGCGCCGATCCAGCCGGTCGATGCGTGCCAGGTGCTGCGGAAACCGCTGCGCCCCCTGCGCCACGACGCGGGTTTTGGTCGTGGTGGGGCGCGCTGCATCCACGACCACGCCGTCGGTGCCAATAGACAGGCGCTGCAGTTCAGTCAGGAGTGTTTCGCCCGCTGCATCTGCGCCAATGACACCCGTCGTCACCACCTGCGATCCCAGGGCCACGACGTTGTGTGCCGGGTTGGCGGCGGCGCCGGGAAGCACGCGGCGCTCGCGCCATTCGAGCACCGGCACCGGCGCTTCACGGCTGAGACGGGTTGCGGTGCCGATCAGGTACTCGTCCAGGCACAGGTCACCGACCACGAGGATACGGCGGCCGGCCAGGCGCGCCACCAGGGCGGCAATCTCCGCTGCGGTCACAGTGTCATCTCCCTTGCTGCCATTCGCGCCAGGCCTGTCCCAGCACGGCAGCCGCAAAACGGGGTAGTGCCAGCTGGCGCCGCCAGCGCCAGGGTTCCTGCAGCAGCCGGTACAGCCATTCCAGGTATGCACGCTGCACCCACCGCGGTGCGCGGCGCCGCACGCCGGCTACAAAATCGAGTGCGCCGCCGACACCCATGGCAAACGGGATACGCAGCCGCTCCTGGTTGCGCGCAATCCACAGATCTTGCGCCGGTGCGCCGTAGGCCACGAACAGGATGTCTGGCTGTGCCGCCGTGATCTGCTCCGCGATCAGATCCTCGTCGGCCGGGTGCGGGCTGCCGGCGTAGGTGCCCACCACATGCAGCGCTGGATGGCGTGCCTGCAAAACCTGGGCGGCGCGCACTGCAACCCCCGGTGCCGCACCCAGAAGGTACACCCGCCAACCCCGCGCCGCCGCCAGGGCGGCCAACCGTGGTACACCGTCGGCACCCGTCACGCGCACCGGCAGACGCTGGCCCAGCAGACGCGCCGCCGCCTGCACACCCCAACCGTCGGCCAGCGCCAGGTCGGCCTGGTTCAGCACCCGCCGAAACGCCGCGTTGCGCTGCGCGGCCATGATGAATTCGGGGTTGACCGTCACCGCCTGGTGAGGCGTGCCACCCGCGACAAATTCGGCGACGCAGGCATCGAACATCTCCCAGCTGAGGGCGTCGACACGCACGCCCAAAATCGTGATCGACCGCACTGCCGTGTCCTCACCACCCATAAACAACGAAACCGAGGCGGTATTCTTCGGCCTGCGGTGCATCCAGGTCGAACTCGGTCGCGGCCCACTGGGTCAGCTCGGCCAGGGCCGGCGGGAAAAGATCGTCCGGTACCAGCCAGGTGTCGGACCAGATGCGCGCCGCCATTCGCGCCAGGATCTCGCGCACTGTCGTTGTTTCGGTGCCCTGCGCCACCTCCACCCGTTGGCCCTGTGCCCCCAGGCCGCTCAATACCGCTCCAATCTGGTCTTCATCGCGCGTTCCGGGGCGCGAGACGTCGACCCCCTGCGCCAGCAGTATGGTACGCCAGTGTTGGCGCAGCCGCATGTTGGCTGAACCAGCATCGCGCCAATGGGTGCTGTGCACAAAGCGGCCACCCGGCCGCACTACGCGCGCCACCTCGTGCAGCACCGTCTGCCAGGTCGGCACCAGGTGCAGCACGTGAAAGGCCAATACCACGTCGAAACTGCGGCCCGCAAACGGCAGGTGGGTCACGTCCCCGATGGCGACCGGCACCCGGCCATGGTTCTGCCGCAGGACGTCGAGCATGGGGCGTGCCAGGTCGATGCCGGTGACGTGCAGTCCGTGCTCGATGAGTGGCGCGGCAATGCGTCCCGTGCCAATACCGAGTTCGAGTAGGCGCGACGCTGCGGTCGCGCGCGTTTCGCGTATCAACGCGGTGGTCAGTGCCGCCGCATCGGCGGGTGAGAGGCTGCGGGTGCGATCGTAGAACGACGCCGCGCGGTCGAACGCAATGCTCGTGGTTGCAGCCGTCACGTCAGTTTCCTGCGAGGAGCTCATTCAATACCTCCAACACCTGCCGCGCTGCATGTTCCCAGGAAAAGCGCAGAATATTCTCCCTGCCCCGCTGCACGAGCCGGTCCCGCAGGGCCGCGTCGCTCAAAAGACGATGCAGCCCGGCGGCCATGCCGGCGACATCGAGTGGATCGACCAGCTGCGCGCCGTCGCCCGCCACTTCTGGGCAAGACGACGTATTCGACGTCATCACGGGCACACCGGCCGCCTGGGCCTCGAGAATCGGAAAACCAAACCCTTCGTACAACGATGGAAACGCCAGGACCGCGGCCCCGGCCAGCAGCGCCGACAGATCGGCCGCCGGCACGTAGCCGGTCAGCCGCACGGCATCGCCCAAACCGGCGCTCGCGATGTCGGACAATACCTGTTCAGACAACCAGCCGGGCCGGCCGGCCAGCACCAGCTGCGGCGGTGAGCCACCACCCGGCCAGGCGGCCAGCACCTGCCGGAAGGCATGCGCCAGGCGGCCGAGGTTCTTGCGCGGCTGCAATGTGCCGACAACCAAGACGTATGGCGGCTGCACTTTGTAACGCTGCCACACGTCATCCAACGCGAGTGTGTTGGTCTGTTCCCGCGGCACGTCGAAACCGGGGTAGACGACACGAATCTTCGCGGCAGGCGTACCCAGGTAATGCACCAGGTCGTGCGCCGTGGCCTGGGAATCGGCCAGCACGCGTGTCGCCACGCGGGCGTTCCAGCGCGTGGACCAGGCCAGGTAGCGGCGCTGTAGGGTGGGATGTGCACCGGGGAAGTGCAGGTATCCCAGGTCGTGTACGGTGACCAGCGTACGTGCCGGGCGCCAGAGTGGCAGCACGTGCGCCGGCACGAACAGGACCGACGGCGGGTGCAGCGCCATCTCGGTGCTCAGCCGCAGGTGGGTCCATAAACGCCGAAAGGGCATGATGCGCCAGCTGGCCGGCGTGATCCGCAGATCGGGATCAGGCGGTGCATCGCTGTAGAGGCGCAGCGCACGCGGCGGCCGGTGCTGGGCGAGCAGCGGTGCCAGGTGCTGAATCAGCTGTCGCGCATACTGTTCGGTGCCGGTGCGCTGGTCAGCGGGGCGAACGGCGCGGCTGGCATCGATACCGATCACCGATGACGACATCAGCGGACAGATCGATCCAGGATACGCTGCAGCAAACCGGCGTCCAGTGCACCGGCACGCACGATCGTGGGTGGTTTTGTGGTCACGTCGAGCACAGTCGACGCCACCCCGCCGTGACAGGTACCGCCATCCAGGATCAGATCGATGCGCCCTGCCAGCTGATCCAATACCTCAGCCGCCGTAACGGCCTCGTGCGATCCAGATAAATTGGCGCTGGTGACGGCCAGCGCACCACCAAGGGCGCGCGCCAGGGCACGCGGAATGGGGTGATTGGGAAGACGCACCGCCACCGTGGAACCACCCGCGGCGACGACAGCGCTCACCGTGGCGCTGCGTTGGATCACCAGGGTAAGGGCACCCGGCCAGAATGCCGCGATCAGACGGGTGGTGACCTCCGGCAGGTGTTGTGCCAGCGCATCCAGGTCGGTCGCATCACCCAGCAGCAGCGGGATGGCTTTGCCGGCGGGACGCAGTTTGGCCTGGTACAGGCGGCTCACCGCGGCATCGTTGGCCGCATCGGCGCCGATGCCGTAAACGGTGTCCGTCGGAAATGCAAGCAGACCGCCCGCACGTAACACGGCCACGGCGCGGTTCAGGGTACCTGGGGTGTCGACCCGCAGAACTTCCGTGTGCATCAAACCATCCGCAAAACAAAACGTTCCAGCGCCACGGCGGCACCGTCTTCCTGAATGGGTGGGGCAATCCAATCGGCCACTGCTTTCACGTCGGCAGCGGCGTTGCCCATCGCCACGCCCAGGCCAGCCCACGCCACCATGCTCACGTCGTTCTCCGAGTCACCCACCGCCATCACCTGCGATCGTTCGATATCATGTTCACCGGCCAGCCAGGCCAGGGCTTGTCCTTTCGAGGTGCCGTTGGGTACCAGCTCCACGAACAGGTCGTGGGTGCGCAGGACCTGCAGCCGGTCACCGAAGTGGTGTGTCAACGCCGCATGGACTTGGGTGGCAACCTCCGGTTCGGCGGTGAACAGCACTTTTTCTGGGTCCTCGGTCAGGGTCTCAGTCAGATCTGGGACCTGGTGCATGGGCAGCCCAAACCATTGGTCGTAGAAGGCGCGTGGGTGGTGCCAAGACTCCAGGTAGATCTGGCCATCGATGTAGACCGAGATATCGTCGTGTTCGGCGCGGGCCCAGTGGATGGCCTCGAGCACCAGGTCAGGTGACAGCACAGCCCGATGGAGTACCTGTGCGCGCTGCACGTCGTAGATGAGTCCGCCCTGATAACAGATCTGAGGTGCCGAAAAACCGAGGTCCTGCACGAAGGGAGCGATCGACCGTGGCCCGCGGCCCGTGGCCAGGGTGAAGATCACACCCTGGGCCTGCGCAGCCGCAATGGCATGGCGCAAACGGGTCGATACCACCATGTCGGTATCGACCAGCGTGCCGTCGACGTCGAGCGCAACCAGGCGAATCGTCACGTTTGCACGACAACCAAACGGTCGAGATCGGCAAAATCGTGCACCAGGCGCACCTCGGCATTGGGGAATGCCCGACGCGCCAGGCCCACCGTCACTGCGCCCTGGTCGCTGCCGATCTCCAGCAGAATGACGCCGCCGGGCCGCAGATAGCGCGGCGCCTGGTTCAGGAGCTCACCAATCAGCTGCAGTCCGTAGTAGCCGCCATCGAGTGCCTGGCGCGGCTCGTGCAGCGAGATCTCCGGTGCCAGGCGGTCGATGTCTTGCGTCGGGATGTAGGGCAGGTTCGCCGTGATGACGTCAACCGGTTCGGGGATGGGGTTGAGCAGAAAACCGTGCACCAGGCGAATGCGGTCGGCCACACCATGGACCTGCATGTTGTGATAGGCGACGGCCAGGGCATCGGCCGAGACGTCGCTCGCCCACACCAACGCCGACGGGCAGTGCCGCGCGAGGCTGATGGCAATGACACCCGAACCGGTGCCGATATCGGCGATGGTAACCGCTTCGAGCGGCGGCATCGACCCATTCGAGGCGGGGCGCAGCCCGCTCCGGCCACGTCCCAGGGAGTAATTCACTGCGACCCGTTGGCTCATCATGTCGACGGTAGAGATGGCGGTTTCGACGAGCAGCTCGGTTTCTGGGCGTGGAACCAACACGCGGGAGTCGACGGCAAAATCGAGGCCATAAAAAGCCCGGCTGCCGACCAGGTAGGCCACCGGTTCACGCCGGCGCCGGCGCTCGATCAGGTGCTCGTAACGGGTGCGCTCCTCTTCGCTGAGGGGACGATCAGCGTGTGCGTAGAGGTAGACACGGTCCGTGTCGAGGACATGGGCCAGTAACAATTCGGCGTCCAGGCGCGGCGTATCCACGCCGCAGCCGCGCAGCCGCTGATTGGCGGCGGCAAGGGCACGACCCACGGTGCTGCTGGAGTCCAGCCGCCAGGCAAATGCATAGGATAGTGTACTTCCTTCGTTGTCCCGTCCTTGGGACACTGCTGGTCTGCCATTGACCTGCATCACGGGAAGAGTCCTCCTGTCGAAAGTCGTTGACGTCGTATCATGGATTTATTACCCAATCAGGGCGGTTGTTTTGCCACGGGCCAATCTGCTGCTCAGACATCCTCCTCGGAGACCGCCATACCGGCCTGAAGTCGTTCGGCCTGGTCGGCGGCGGTGAGCTCGCCGATGAACTCGTCCAGATCACCTGCCAACACGGTATCGAGCCGGTAGAGTGTTTTTCCGATACGGTGGTCGGTCACACGGTTCTGGGGAAAGTTGTAGGTGCGGATCTTTTCGGCGCGTTCACCACTCCCCACCTGGCTGCGCCGGCTGGCGTCGACAGCATCCTGCTGGCGTTTGTGTTCCAAATCATACAGACGTGCGCGCAGGATTTGCATGCCCTTGATCTTGTTCTGCAGTTGTGATTTCTGATCCTGCGACGACACGACCAATCCAGTCGGCAGATGGGTAATGCGCACCGCAGAGTCTGTCGTGTTGACGCTCTGGCCGCCGGGGCCGCCAGCGCGAAACACGTCGATGCGCACGTCTTCGGATTTGATCTCCACTTCCACTTCGGCCATTTCGGGCAGGACCGCCACGGTGGCTGTGGACGTGTGAATGCGGCCCTGCGATTCCGTTTCCGGGACCCGCTGTACGCGGTGCACGCCGCTTTCGTACTTGAGACGCGAGTAAGCACCGCGCCCGCGTACTTCAAAAATCACTTCTTTGAAGCCGCCGATGCCCGACTCGTTGGCGCTCAGCAGTTCCACCGGCCAGCGTTGGGCTTCGGCGTAGCGGCTGTACATACGAAACAGGTCGGCGGCGAACAGGCCGGCCTCGTCACCACCCGTGCCCGCCCGAACCTCGATGATCACGTTGCGTTCGTCGTTCGGGTCCTTGGGCACCAGCAGCTGCTGCAAGGTCACCTCGAGCTGGTCGCGTTCGGTGGTCAACCCGTCGATTTCTTCACGCGCCATGGCGAGCAATTCGGAATCGGATTCGGTCGCGAGGAGTTCTTCGGTCTGGGCCAGCTGATCGACCACCGCCGTGTAGCGCTGGTAGGTCTGCACCAACTCGCTCAATTCGGCATGTTCCTGCGCCACCCCCGCCGCGCGCGGCGGATCGGTGAACAGGCTCGGATCGGCCAGCAGCTGATTCAACTGTGCGTAACGGTCGACGACGGCGCCCAATCTATCAAACATAACTTACAACAACTCGTTTCGCTTGTCAGGTAAAATTTACGCCGCTGTTTCTACAAACACCGGCAGGTTGCCCAGCGCAATGACGTCGCGCCAGCCTTCGTTGGTGCCTTCGGTAAACACGGCAGCCGTGGCCACGGGTATCGCGCCGGCTTTGCCCACGATGGATCGCATCCCTTCGAGCGTGCTGCCTGTGCTGACCACGTCATCGACCAGGATGGCACGTTTGCCGGTGATGGCATCACGGTCCTTTTCATCCAGGAACAGGGTTTGTGGCTCACCCGTGGTGATTGACAGCGTCTCGGCGCGCAGAGCATCACCCATGTACAGTTTGTACGTTTTGCGCAGCACGACGTAGGGTAACCCCATCAAAGCCGACATCTCGTAAATCAGCGGAATGCTCTTGGCCTCGGCTGTCACCAGGACTTCGGCCTGGATGCCGCGCAGGCGCAGTTGTTCGGCCAATACAGCGGCGGAGGCTTTGACCACGTTGGTATCGCCAAGCATGTTGAATACGGCGATGCGCACACCGGGTGCGACCTGGAAAATGGGCAGATGGCGGGTGAGACCTGCGATTTCGACCGTATGATACTCGTGCTGCGCTGACACTGATGTTGCCTCCGAGGTACTGACGTATTTACGTGCAAACCGGCCCATTGTACCACAGACCAGGCTGCCGTCCAAGACGATTCGCGTAACGCTCACGGCACGGTGGTTGGCTCGGTCATTTCACGGAACGGCGCCGCCTGCAGCAAGGTTGCCAACCGGATGCGCGCCAGGGCGGACAGGTTGGCGTCGATCGGTTCGGCCAGCTGTGACGCGATGTCGAATTCTTCGAGCGCAGCCTCGATCTGGTTTTGCTGTTCGAGCGCGCCAGCCAGCACGTAGTGTGCATGCGGTGAATTCGGGTCGACGGCCAGTGCCGCACGCGCCTCGGCTTCGGCTTGTACGTACTGCCCAATCTGGTTGTACGCAAACGACTTTTCGACGTGATAGCGTACTGCATCGGCGGACAGCCCGGCGGCCTGCATAAAATGATCGGCGGCAGCTTGCGAGTCGCCCAACTGCTCCTTGACGACACCCAACCAGATGAACGGCACGGCATCGTTGGGTGTCGCCTGCGCTGCCTCCTCGTAGCTGGTGTAGGCGGCTTCCCATTCCTGCAGCCGGATGTGACGCTGTGCGATTTCCATTGCACGCTGGGCGGCTGCTACGGCCGGGTCGACCGGAAAGAGTACCCGCCAGACCACGATAGCGAGCGCCAGCAGCGCCACCACCGCCACCGCAGTCAGGATCAAGCGCTGCCGATTCCGCCGGCGGGCTGCGGCGAGTGTCTGATCTAAGTACCACCAGGGGCGATCGGGCGTGGCTTGCGCGTGCTGGCGGGCGGTATCCCAATCCGGCACACTGCGCACGACGAACCCGATCCGGTTGTGAACTGCACGCTGCAGGCCTTCCCAGCGACCGCGTTCAGGCCGCAAATCCATGCCCTGCGCTTCGAGCTCCCCAAACAATGCGGCAATCTGATCGAGTGTTACGAGCAGTTCTGGCGTGGCCTCGGGATGGCTGCGCAGGTCGGGCAGCAGCCGTTCGGCCTGGCCAAGCAATCGACGCAGGTCCTCGGCGGGTGTTCCGATGTCGCGACGGATGTCATGTGCCATAATGTGTTATGCTGACGCTTCGCTGCTGCGTCGTACCTCCTCGAACACGCGCCCGATGCCTTGTTTGATTTGTGATTCGATTTTGGCCTTGCGACCCACCGGAATCGGGAACCAGGTCACCAGGTCCTTTACGAGCAGCGATCCGGTCTCCTGCTTCGATTTGCCCTGCCGGTGCATGATACGCACCTGGGTGCGCATGTAGCGGATGTAGTCGATGACCCGATCAACCGATTCGATCCCACAGGTTGGTCCATGACCTGGCACGATGATCTTAGGTTTGAGCTTGCGGATGTAATTCAGACCGTGCAGCCAATCGCGCGAGTTGGCCTGCGCCATGTAGGGGTGCTGGTCGGTCCACACTGAATCACCCGCAAACAGTACCCGTTCGGCGGGCATCCACACCACCGACGTGGCCAGGGTGTGCCCGCCAATCCAGATCAAACGCACTTCGCGGCCGCCGCGCAGCAGGGTCAGGCGTTTTTTGAACGTGATCTGTGGGCGGATGATTTGCAGGTCGTTGAACTGGACCTGGATTTCCGGCTCCTTTTTGAACGAATCACGCACCCGCTGCTTGAAGTTTTCGGTATAGCCGCGCATCTCTTTCCAGGCGCGCTCGTGGGCAATCACCGGTGCCGGCAAAAAATGTTGGTTACCCAGGGCATGGCCACGGTGATGATCGGTATTGATCACGTAAAGAAGCGGTGCGTGGCCCGACGCCTTGTTCACCTGCGCCCGCCAGGCGATGGACTGGGCCGGGATCATCGGTGTATCGACCAGGATGGCGCCGTCCTCGGTGAGAATGCAGCCCACGTTGGCATTCCGGTAACCGGTTTCCACAAACACGTTCGGTGCGACTTGTTGCATGATCAACCTTTCTCGGCCAGCGCCAGCGCCGCGGCACATGCGGCATCCAGCGCCTGGCGCAGCGTTGGCGCATCGGACGCACCACCCTGCGCCCAGGCACCGCGTCCACCACCCCGCGCTCCCACCATGACAGCCTGGCGCATGAGCGTTCCCATATCGAATTTCACCCCATCGGCGGCAGCAAAATACAGCTGACCCCCCGTTTGCGGGCTGTTTTCGCTGGCCAGGAGTGCCACACAGCCCGGCTGGGTGCGCAGAAGCCCGGCAATCGCGCGTACGCTGTCGGCTGGGCGGCTGGTAAAGTACCCGGTCACCAGGCGGTACGCGCCCACCGCGGAGGCACCCGTCCAGAGGCGCTCGGCTTCGCTTCTGTGCAATTCATCCTGTGCATCACGCAGCTGGCGTTGACTGACCTGCAGCCTGTCGGCCAGCCGATCGATCGCCGCCAGCAGGTCATCCTCACCCGTGCTCAGGCGGCTCACGAGGCCCTGCACCGTGGCTTGTTTGTGACGGTAATCGGCCAGCGCGCGTCCACCGCACACGAACTCGATGCGTGTCTCGGGTCCCCGCCGGTCAAGTTTGGTCACTTTGATCAAACCCACTGCGCCCGTGCGGTGAACGTGCGTGCCGCCGCAGGCTGACCAGTCGAAACCATCGATCTCGACCACGCGGATATCTTCGTTGACTTTGGGTGGACGACGCAGGGGAATTTTCGGCAGCTCGGCCGGCGTCACGAATCGTGCCGTCACGGTGCGATCTTCGAAGACCACGCGGTTCGCCAGGGCTTCGGCGGCTTCGATCAGCGTGGGTGTCAGGTCGACGCGGCTGACGTCGATGGTGCTGGCGTCGACGCCCAGATGGAACGCGACCGTTTCGGCGCCCGCCGCTTCGATGAAGGCCTGCGACAATATGTGCTGGCCGGTGTGCTGCTGCATGCAATCGAAACGACGTGCCCAGTCGATGGTGCCCGTTGCAGCAGCTGCACTCAGGGGGCGATCGAGTAGATGCCAGACGGTGCCATTTTCGGCGATGACATCGATCACCTGGCTATCCTGAAGTGTGCCAAGATCATTGGGTTGGCCACCGCCGGTGGGGTAAAAAGCGGTCGCACTCAGGGCGACGGCGGGGTGGTCCATGAGAGTCGTATGGGTAACCACATCCGCATGAAATTCACGCAGATAGGCGTTTTGCAGGTAGAGTCTTTGTTGCAGCAGCTTGTTCATGCCCTTGCTGACAATCGTAACATTCGATCCGCTCCTGTCCGGAGCAGCTGACCTGGCTGCATTATATCACACAACAATTCGATTTGCCAGCCATCACCGGGTTCAGATCAGCCAGGTTCCTCAATGAAGCGGAGGTCCCGGCCACAGCTGTCCCTGGCCTGCCTGATCGATCCAGCGGCGGACTGCCAGCACGAGGCCGCCGAAACGTTCGTCGGTTAGCAGGTCGATGTGACGGGGACGACCCAGTGGGATGGGCAGGGTGGCAACGATACGCCCCGGGCGAGGCCCCATCACCAGTACACGATCGGACATCAGCACCGCTTCGTTGATACTGTGGGTGACGAGAATAATCGTCGAGGCGCGCAGCTGCCAGATGCGCAGCAGCTCGAAGTTCATCCGCTCGCGGGTCAGGGCGTCCAGGGCCCCAAACGGCTCATCGAGCAGAAGCAGCTGCGGCTGGTGGATGAGCGCCCGCGCCAGGACGGCGCGCTGCTGCATACCGCCCGACAGCTGGTGTGGATGGGCGGTCTCGAAACCCTGTAGACCTACCAGGTCGCTCAGGCGTTGTGCTTCGCGCCGCGCCTCGGCCAGCGGCATGCCCTGCACCTGCAGCGGCAGGGCGATATTGTCCAACACCGTGCGCCAGGGCATCAAGTTGGCGCGCTGGAAGACGAATCCGATGTCGCGACGTGGCTCGCGCAGCGGTTTGCCGTCGATGGTCACCATGCCGTTGTCAGGCGCCAGCAGGCCGCCAAGTAACCGCAGCAGCGTGCTCTTGCCGCAGCCCGAGGGTCCCACCAACGATACGAACTCACCGTGCGCCACGTTGAAGCTGACCTGCCCCAGGGCGCGTACGGTCGTGTCATTCTGGGCGAATGCCTTGTCGATGCCGGAGACCTGCACAAAGGTCTCGTCTGTCATGCGTACCTCGTGTGCGGGCGCTGAACTGGGTTGCCGGTGCTCGTGCCGGAGCAGGGAAGGTGATCAGCGACTTGATCGATGAACCGTTTCCCTGCTCCCGCACGGATCGGCACCCGCCTGCGTCATTGTGGAATGAATTGGTTCGTAAACAACGTGGCCGGATCGACACCGGCGGGAATCAGGCCGGCGGTCTCCATGAAGGCGGCCGCTTCGGTCCAGCGGGCCGCGTCCGACAGACCGAGGATGCCGTCAGTCTGCCATAACGCTAAACTGGCGTCGAAAATCGCCCGGTTGGTTTGGCGGGCTGTTTCGTCGGCACCCGCTTCGGGTACCTGCTGCACGGCGATGGCAAAGGCGTCGTCGGGATGGTCGAGCGTGTCCTGCAGACCGCGCAGGGTGGCGCGTACGAACTTGCCCACCAGCTCCGGTTTTTCGGCCACGGTCTTGTCGTTGGAAATGATCCCGTTCGATGGTAGGTCCATGTAGTCGGCCACGAAGAACTCGGTCACCTCATCCCCAGCCAGGCGCAGCTGCACCGGCCCGTTGACCGAATAGTCCACGGCGGCGTCGACCACCCCGTCCTTGACGGCAGCAGCCTGGGTGAAACCGATACTCTGCAGGTTGACCTGGGTTTCGTCGATACCCGCCGCTTCGACGAGCGCCTTCCAGCCAACGTAGCTGGCGCCGAAGAGACCCACAATGCCCACCTTACGACCTTCGAGGTCGGTTGGTGAAGCGATGCCGGCCCCCTGGGGCGCAAAGACGACCACGGGGAAGCGACGGTACCACTCCATGACGTACACCACCGGCAGGCCCTGGGAACGGCCCAGGATGACCTGGTCACCGCTGCCGATCAGGAACTGCAGCTCGTCGGTGCCAACCAGCTTGACCAGATCGGACTCGAAGCCGTACCGGAACTGCACGTCGAGACCCTCGTCGCGGTAGTAGCCCTTTTGGAGGGCGACGTAGAACGGCGTAAATTGCACGCTTGGAATGTAGCCCATGGCCAATTCGAGGGGTTCCAGGGCAGCGGGCGCCGCGGTTGAGCTGGCCGGTGCGGTCGAAGTGGCAGGCACACATCCAGCCAGCCCGGTGAGCAGGAGAATACCGAGCATAAGACATGAAAGCGTACGGTAATTGATTGTCATAGTGTTTTCCTTGCGTGAATGACGTGAACGAATGAACGACTACCAGCGGCAAATTATGCATCATGGTTACCCGGACGCCAGCGTAGGAGTCGCTGCTCGAACAGGGTGGCCAGACCGTATAGGATCAGGGCCAGTCCCACCAGGGTGATGATGGCGACGAACATCAGCGGGGTATCGAGCAGGTTGCGGCCGAGGTTGATGAGAAAACCGAGGCCGCGGTCAGCGCCGACGAATTCACCCACGACGGCGCCGATCACCGCCAGGGTGACGCCGACTTTGAGACCGGTGAGCAGGAAGGGGAGGGCCGACGGGACCTCCAACATCGTGAAGGTTTGCCAGCGGCTCGCCTGCAGCGAGCGCATCAGGGCTACCAGGTCCGGTTCGACGGTGCGCAGGCCTACGACCGTGCTCATCAGTGCAGGGAAAAACACGGTCAGTGCACACACCAGGATTTTGCTCGAGATGCCAAAACCAAACCAGATGATCAGCAGCGGCGCCACGGCAATGATGGGAACGGCTTGTAAGGCGACCAGGTACGGCGACAGCAGCCGGTCCAGCGTGAGTGAACGGGCGATCACGTAGCCCAGAACAACCGCCACCGCCATGCCAAGCGCCAGGCCGGCCAGGACCTCAACCAGCGTCAGTGTCGTGTGGTAGAGCAGGGTGCCGTCGGCCAGCATGGTCCCGAACTTCTGCGCGACCAGGCGCGGGCTGGGCAAGATGTAGGTTGGGTAACGACCCCAGCGGACGACCACTTCCCAGAGCAGAAGTCCGGCGACCAGGGCCAGGAGGCTGGTCAGCCCGCGCGCCGTACGCAGGTTGAGCGACCACCTGCGGCGTACCGGCTGCTCGCGCGGCGGCTGTACACTGCCCAATGACTCCACTCGTTCGTCCACGATCATACGATTCTCGTCGATCAAAAACAAAAGCTTCCAAAGGCCTGTACCTTCGGAAGCATGGATCGAATGCCGCGACCAACCAGCGATCGCCCGTTATGGCAAGCCTGGCCATCGACATCCGCGTCGGTCCCCTGGCCGGCCGTACCAGGACAAAAATGTCTCTGGCGGGTCCGACCTCCCGGGAATCAGGAACCCAACCTTCTCCCATCCGGACTATACCGTCGGCTCCGGACTGGGCCTGTTGGCCACCACCGGATCCACCGCTGATGCGGGTCACGGGCTCGGGAGGCGTCACATTGGCTGACAGTCGCCTCCCCTACCGCCGGTCGAGAATTGGCTCTCCAGGCAACGACCTGAAAGGACCTCACTCTGCCCCGAAGGTTTATTCAACTGGAACGAGTGTAACACACCGATAGGAGTGTTGTCAAACAATCACCAGATCGGGGGTATATTTTATGGGGATGGTTTGCTCGCTTTGAGCGAGAACATGAGAGGCAGGCTGCCGTCCTTCGTGCGCAGGCGCCACCAGCCATCGATACCCTCTTCCAGGCAGGGCAGGGCACGCTCGGCGCAAAAGCTGAACTCGTGGAGAAAGTCGATCCGTAACCCCGCATCGATCAAGGCCATCACGATCTCGCTGAGGCTGTGGTTCCATTCGAACGCACGCTTGTTGCGCAGCGGCACGTCCCCAACGGCGTACGAGCCCACCACTTCCCATTCCTGTGGTTCGGGCGAGTAAAAATAGGGGTGTGTGGGATTGAGATCGGCCACGTGCGCGGCGTCGCCGAAGACCGATACGATGGGGTGAAATTCGGCAATGTAGAAAAAACCGCCGGGCTTGAGATAGTTGGCGATGATGCTGCCCCACTGTGCCAGGTCGGACAGCCAGGCCAGAACGCCAAAGGAGGTAAAGACGATGTCGAACTGCCCCGGCAGCACGTCGGGCAGTTCGTAGATGTCGCTGCAGATGAAACGGGCGGGCAGGTTCAATTCGGTGCTCAAGGACTGGGCCAGGGCGATCGCGCGGTCCGAAAAATCGACGCCGGTAACCTGTGCTCCCTGCCGAACCCAGGTGAGCGTCCCCATTCCAAAATGGCACTGCAGGTGCAGCAAATCTTTGCCGGCGACGGGACCCACTTCGGCGAGCTCCAACGGCGTCAGGCCTGACCGGCCTGCCTTGAAACCGGGCACATCATAGAAGGCCGAAGTCACGTGGAGTTCCGCCCATTCGTTCCAGAGACTGAGGTTGTTTTGTGTGTGGCGATCCATGGCTCACCGCGTGGTCGTGCTGGGAAGGGCTGCGGCTGACACCTCTTCGTGTAACAGGCGATAATCGGCGCGCAGCTGGCTCAATTCGTCGTCGCTGACAGGGCGGTCACCGTAGTGGACCCGCATGTAGGCCGTCGTCAGGCGCTGCAGGGCCAGGTCGTGGCCGGGAAAGGCCTGGCACAGGACCGCCAGGTACTCATCGGGCGGCTGCGCCGGGCGGCGGGCAAATCCATGACGGCGCGCCAGCCGGCTGACGTTGGCGTAGATGTTTTGCACCGAAATCGCGGCCAGCAGCTGGCTGCCCACGCCATACCGTTGGATCAGGCGCGCCAGGTTGCGCAAACGCCGCCAGCCGCGCTGCGCGGCCCTGCCGCCGAAGGTGACCGGCTCTCCGGTGACCCGCTCGGATTCTTCGCCCGGCCGCGGCGTGCGCAGCCGGCCCACGAACAGGAGCACGAACCCTACCGCCAGGGCGATCAGCAGCAGCACGAAGCCGTAGCGCAGGGCTGTCCACACCCAAGCCGGCACCGGAATACCGGTGGGTGGTGGCAGCGGCTCGCCGTTCAGACTGGGTGCACGCAGGTTGCGTAAAATATCTTCCAGGTTCTGGGCTAACTGCGGATTGGATGCCAGGCGGCGCAGCACGTCCTCGAGCCAGTTGAAAACTGGAGTCAGCAGCACAAACACAAACTCGACGATGGCCGCGATGATACGCCCCAGCCACTGCCAGAATGGGGCCGTCCAGCGCAGCAGCTGCAAAAACGACGTTGGCGCATAGACGCTGGCCAGAACCGCTGTACTGCCGACGGTCAGACCGATCAACAGGACCATCTGCAGCAGGCGGGCGGGCGGCAGCGTGGCACCGCGGCTGTCGTGGGCGTTGGCCGCGCGGTCCTCGATGCGCGTCACCGCGACGGCGATCAGGCCCAGGGTGAGGAATACCCACAGGCACTCCAGGGCGCTGCGTGTCCCTCCTGGCCGTGCGGCCAACAGACCACCGCCCACGATCAAGAGGAGCAAACCGAGGCGAAAACTGAAACCCACGCTGAAAAAGCTGATCTCGCGGCTGGTGGCGTTGGTGGCCCGCCACCATAGAAACAGCGCAACCAGCACCAGGATCAACTCAGATCGCAGACCACGGTGAAAATTGAATACGGCCTGTGCGGTGTTGCCCAGCCAGCGCCAGTCGGTGAGCGGCGCCGTCGTATACAGCACCAGGCGTACGGCAACCAGCGCCGTCACGATCACCAGGGTGACCAGGACGATCTCGTAACGCGGCGAGTCGACCTGCCGCCGGTCGAGAAACTCGATGGTGACCATCAACAACAACAGGCTGGCCCAGAGGGTCACAAACACCAGCGCTGGCGTCAGCACGGGTGTACCCCGACTGCCCCACAGGCTGGGAATGGCCAGCACGAGCAGCAAAAAGGGCGTGAACCATGCCATTTCCATCCCAGCCAGGCAGGCGAAGATCAGGCCGCGACGGCGGCCGCTCAGCAGCATCAGGACGTGACCTCCTGCGGCACGATGAGATCCTCCACCAGGTGCGGCAAATGCAGCACCGTGATGCCGGGCAGCAAGGTTTGCGGCGGTTCCTCGGCCAGGGTCAGCAGCACGATCTGCCGGCCCGCCTGAGCCAGGGTCAACAGCGCGGCCAGCAGTGCCGGGTGGGCAATACCGGTTACGACGACGATCGTCGATCCCCACGGTGTGCGCGGCGCTTCGCGCAGCAGCATCTCCTCGAGGGGACCGGTGGCGAAGAAGGTAACTGCCGCCAGCAGCTCGAGGATGCGCACGAGCTGCGCCGGACTGCGGCCCGGCAGCAGACGAATCGGCTGGTCGCTGTTGGGCAGGGCGCCGTTGGCGATCAGGCCCACCGCCAGTTTCTGCTCGGCAGCCAGGGCTGCCAGGCTGGCGGCCACGCTGATCGTGCGCTCCAGGAGCTCGGGGACGTAACCATGCCAGTGACGTTCCAGGGTGGCCACGTTGAGGAAAATCAACACCTGGGGCTCGGCACTCGGTTCGTAGAGGCGGCTGAGCAGCTGGTGGTGGTGGGCCGTGGCTTTCCAGTGGATGCGCCGTTGGCTGTCCGGCGGCTGCCAGGTGCGGATGCCGACGGTGCGCAGCGGGTCCTCGAACAGTTTGCCGCGTGCCGCCTGATCGCCGAAAGGGTTTTTGTGCGGCAGGCGCAGCTCGGCCACCGTGTAGAGGCGGGGATAGACGATGAGGCGCTGCTGCGGTGGCAGCGTCGCGCGACGGCTGAAGAGGCCAAAACCATCCCCCGTGCTGACAATGGCGGGTCCATAGGTGAAATAGCCGCGTTCGTTGCAGCTCACCTGGTAGGTGCGCGTCAGGCGCTGGAAAGCACCGGGCATCCAGAAGGAATGAAACTCACCGAAATTGGTGACGGTATCGACTTCCACCTGCTTCGTATTGACCAGCAGGCTGCTGGGAAAACGGTCGGTGATGCTCAACCAGGTCAGCGGCAGGAACTTCTGGTTGTGCACCTCGAGGGTCAGTTCGATCGTTTCACCCAAAAAAGCACGCGTCTCACTTAGATGACGCTCGTAGTGCAGGCCGTACAGGCTGAATTCATTCCACAACCAGGTGATGGCAGCGATGACGAGCAGGCTGAGGGCGGCGGCGGTCAGGAAGGCGTTACTGAGCAGCACTCCGAGGAAGGTCAGGATAACGGCCAGGGTGACCCATGCCTCACTGAACTGGGTGTCTTTCTCCAGATCGACATAACGAGCGTGTTTGCGCAGGGGACGTGGCTGTGCAGTCGTCATGGTGATCCTGGCGGCTACTCAGCCACCGGTACAGGCACGGTGCCGGCGATTTCTGCCACGACCTGGGCCGGGGTACGGCCGCGCAGGCGGGTCTGTGGGCTGACGTGGATGCGGTGGGTGAGCACGGCGGCGGCCAGGTGCTGCACGTCGCTGGGGATGACGTAATCGCGCCCGCGCACGGCGGCCAGTGCCTGACAGGCCTTGAACAGCGCCAACGATCCCCGCGGCGATACACCCAGCTCGACCGAAGGGTGATCGCGGGTGGCGCGAACAACCTGCAGTGCGTAACGACGAACATCGGTACTGACGTGAATGCGGCGTACCTCGTCTTGCAGCTGTATGACCTGGGCGGTTGAGACAACTGGCTGCAGAGCAGCGAAGGGCTCGGCGTGGGCATAACGCAGCAGCATTTCCTCTTCTTCTGCCGCGCTCGGATAACCGAGGCGCACCTGCATCAGGAAACGATCGAGCTGGGCTTCGGGCAGCGGGAAAGTGCCTTCGAGCTCGATCGGGTTCTGGGTGGCGAGCACCAGGAAAGGTCGTGGCAGCGGGTGGGTGATGCCGTCGATGGTCACCTGGCGTTCCTGCATGGCCTCGAGCAGGCTGGACTGGGTGCGCGGTGTGGCGCGGTTGATCTCGTCGCCCAACAGAATCTGGCTGAAGACGGGGCCAGTGCGAAACTCGAAGGTCTGGTTCTGCTGGTTGAAGATGCTGATCCCGGTCACATCGCTGGGCAGCAGGTCGGGCGTAAACTGGATACGGGCAAAGGTGCATTCCAGGCTGCGGGCCAACGTTTTGGCCAGGGTGGTTTTGCCGATGCCTGGCACATCTTCGATCAGGACGTGGCCGTCACACAACACGGCAACCAGCAGCAGCTCGACCACATCCGCCTTGCCGATCACGACCTGGGCCACGTTTTGCTGCACCGCCTGGGCAAACTCGGCCAGATTCAATGCTCTTTATCCTTTCTTTGCTGAAACCGTCGGTGTTCTGTATTATACGCCCAATGCTAGACACACGGCAAATGGACTTCCAGACTATGACCAACAATGAAGAAACCATGAAGCCTACCCATCGGGGTTCCGTCGTCTGCCTCGGCTCCATGGTGGCTGACCTGGTGGCCCGCCCGCTGCGCAGCATACCCGGGCCCGGCCAGCAGGCACTGGTCGAAACGATTGGCCTCTACCCCGGTGGGTCGGCGACAAACACCGCCATCGCGCTCGCGCGACTCGACGTACCGGTCACGATCGTTGCCTGTGCGGGGGTCGATCCATTGGGGGATTTTGTGGTGCAGTCACTGGCGCATGCCGGCGTGGACGTGACTTCGGTGCGCCGTGTCGCTTCTGCGGGCACCTCGACCACCCTGGTGCTGGTCGACGCCGATGGTGAACGGCGGTTCGTGCATGCCATTGGTGCCAACGGGGCCTTGGGCCTGGAACACATCGACCTGGACGTGATCTGCCGCGCAGCCATGCTGCACGTCGCTGGGGCCTTGGTGCTGCCCGGGCTCGACGGTCCGCCGCTGGTCAGTGTGCTGCGGGCGGCGCGGGCGGCGGGGGTCGTCACGTCACTGGATGTGATCTGGGACGACACGGGGCGTTGGATGGACGTACTGGCGCCCTGCCTGCCGCACGTCGACTACTTTCTGCCCAACCTGGCCGAAGGGCGGGCGTTGACGGGGTGCCAGGCGCCGCAGGAGGTGGCGCGTGCGCTGGTGAATGCCGGTGTGGGCATGGTCATCCTCAAGCTGGGCGCCGGCGGCTGCCTGGTGGCGCACCAGGGGAACGAGCAGCTGTGGGTGCCCGCACTGCCGGCGGTGGTGGTCGACGCCACTGGTGCCGGTGACTGTTTTGCGGGGGGGCTGCTCACCGGGCTGTGGCGCGGCTGGCAGCTGGTGGATGCCGTGCGACTGGGCCACGCCGCCGGGGCGGCGTGCGTCGGTGCGGTGGGTGCGACGGTGGGGGTGAAGTCGTTTGCAGACACGGTGGCGCGATTGACGTGAGCTGGCCGTACTGGCGTCGGTGTCCAACAAGCCAAACATCCGGGCAGCGGCGTATGGCGCTCGTTATGCTGCAAAAGAAAAAGGCGCAAGGTGTACTCGCGCCTTTTGGAACTCGATCCGATTGTATCAGGTCCTATCCGAATAACCTGCTGTGTGTCTCGATGAGACACCTGAGGAAAGTCATTCGGATAGGGTGTTGGGACTAGGCCAGCACGGTGACGCCGCTGGCCTGGAGACCCTTGGGGCCGCGTTCGACCGTAAATTCGACCCGCTGGCCCTCAGCGAGCGAGCGGTAACCGTCCTGCTGGAGGGCGGAATAGTGAACGAAGACATCATCGCCACCTTGCTGGGAGATGAAACCATAGCCTTTGGTGGCATTGAACCACTTGACGGTGCCTTGTACTCGTTGCGACATGATTGTACTTCTTTTCCTTCTAGAAAATGAGATGACATAGGTCGATTAAGGCTTACTTCCGGAAAAAAAAGGAGCCACCAAAGACCTGGCGGCTACTCAACAACCGAATAGATACTGCCTTTGTCCTACGGGGTGAGAGTGTATCACGCCATCGCAGTTCTGTCAAATCGCAGTGGTGACCTGACGATCGATTCGCCATCAGCGGGCGTCGGGTCGCTGATGGTCTGGCCACGTGGTCACTGTGACGCCAGGGACTCAATGACACCCGATGGTGCCGCTGAGGTTGAATTCACCAAGGCTGCTATAATCACTACGATTACGCAAATGGGCCATTCACGAATGAGGGTGTTAACACGCGCATGGAGCGCGCCGTCTATGGGAACGTGAAGGGCTGTCAACGAACGAGCGCGTGGGGTCAACGAATCAACGAATGACAAATCAGGAAGAAACATCAACGTCGGACGTGCCGGCGGTCTCTGAACTCACGGGGTACGTCATCGACGAGGTGCTGGTGGCATTTGGGCTGCGACCTGCTGGGTGGTATCGTCCCCTGCTGGTGGTGCTGTTGTGGCTGCCGGCCCGTTTTTTGGCTGGCCTTCTGCTGCGCTTCGAGGTGTGTGCAGCGCGGGAGGGTGTCGTGGGGGCGGTATGGGAGATCCTGCCGCGGTTTGTAAAGGGGATCCGGGTGCGGGGCCTGACGCATTTGCCGGCCAGGGGCGGTTTATTGATTGTGTCGAATCACCCGGGTGCGTATGATCTGGCCTTGCTGGCGGCCTGTTTGCCGCGCCAGGATGTCAAGCTTATCGGCAGCGGCGTGCCGCTGCTGCGAGCCCTGCCGCACGTGCGTGACGTGATCATCGAGGTGACCGACGAACCCTACGGGCGGATGCGCAGTCTGCGCCAGGCGATCCGTCACCTGCGGCGCGGTGGTGTTCTGCTGGTACCTGGCAGCGGGCTGGTCGATCCCGATCCAGACGTGTTGCCCGGCGCGATGGAGGCACTTGCGCAGTGGCATCCGAGTGCCGAGATCATGCTGCGAGCGGCGCCGGCAACCCAACTGGTACTGGCGGTCGTCAGTGGGGTGATGGCACCCCACTGGGCGCACAGCCCGTTAACCCGCTTGCAGCGTGAGCCGTGGCAGCAGCGCAAGTTGGCGGAGGTGCTGCAGATCGTGCAGCAGCTGGTGCTGCCGCGCACGTTTCGACCTGTGCCGCGCATTTCGTTTGCGCCGCCGCTGTCGCTGGCTGATTTGCCGGGACCTGACGTGCCGGCGCAGATTTTGGCGCGCGCGCAGGCGTTGATGCGGGAGCATGTGGGGGGAGGGAGTACGGAGTAGGTGACCCGTCCTACTCGTACTCGTACTCGTACTCGTACGGAGTAGGAACGGATTACTGTCAACGAATTCGGGGAACGGATTGAACGGAATTGGGAACGGATGGGAACGGATTACTGTCAACGGATTTGGGGAACGGATTGAACGAAATTGGGAACGGATGGGAACGGATGGGAACGGATTGCTGTCAACGGATTGAGGGAACGGATTGAACGGATTTGGGGAACGGATTGGAACGGATTGAGGGAACGGATTGGTTAGTTGTGGGTTGGTAGGGAGAGGGTGAGAAGTTGTGGGGTGGGTCCGTTGGTGGTGGTGAGGAGGGTGTCGTTGTCCAGCCAGGTGACGCTGGTTATGGCCTCGGCCAGTGGATGGTCTTCTTCGTCGTGGGGCAGCTCGTAGAGGGTGCCGTCGTCGAGGAGATCGAGGCTGTCAGGCGTGAGTTGGCCGACCCAGAGCAGGGGGGCGTCGTGGGCGGCTGCCACGAGGCGGTCACCCAGCAGGTCCATGCTGGCGAAACCGTCGAAGAGAACGGACTTGGGAAGATTGAGACGGCGTACGTGTTCCCAGCGTGTGGGACCCTGGCGGAAGACGTGGATGCGGCCGCCGCCTGGCTTGCGACCGGCTTTGCCCGGCCGGCATTTGTAGGTGCTGCACAAAATGAACAGGTAGTCGTGGCCGGAGTGGGATGCCCAACTCACGGCCACGAAGCCGGGGTGATTCGTTTTCACGGGGAAGTCGACGGCTCGCCGTTCCACAAAACGAAAGCTGTCGTCATAGGCATCGATGGCGGGTCGGCTGTTGCTGTCGTTGTCGTGGACAGCGTTGGCAAGGGCGTAGAAGCGGCGCTGCGTGGGGTCGAAGGTGAGGCCGGCGTAACCGGACTGTACCGGGCACGGTGCCTGGCGGAACCAGCGCAGGGCACGGTTGGGATGGGGCGCCTGTACGCGACAGCGCACCACATCACGTCGGTCGCGGAACACCAGGTAGCACGCATCCTCGACCAGACAGATGCCACCGACGGACAGAAATGTGCTGGTTGGTTCGTCCAAAATGGTGTGCAACCCAGCGTACGAAGTCAGTTGGAGGGTCCCGTCGGTTGAGAGTTCCATAGGTGGTGTCCCAGACCATTTCTAACCACAAAGACACGAAGCCGTGCGCACGAAGACATGCGCCGTGAGGCGAGAAGGCACATGAAGGCACATGAAGGCACGCACGTACAGGCGCAAAATTGCGCTAAGGCACGAAGGTTCAGGCAACGCTGAGACTTAAGCAGCGATGACGCCGAGGTGGCCGGCCTGGTTGGTTTCGAGCAGCAGGTCGCCGGAATCGAGCGCCTCGCCCAATAAATTGACGTCCTTTTCAGGCAGTTCGTGCGCAATCATCTCGGTGTCTGGATACTGCGCCTTGAGCCGGCTGCGGACTTCGGCAATGTCGTATTCGGAAATCAAGCCACACAGTGCGGCCTGGCCGGGTTCCAGCTTCTCGCCAAACTCTTTGGCCAGATCGTCCTTGATGGGACCTTGCGTCCAGCGCGCCATACCGCCCGCCACCGCACCCGCTGCCGCCCAAATGACAGGTCCGCCCACGACGGCACCAACGATCAACCCCGCTACGCCAACCTTGAGTGCAGATTTGCCGATGCTCTTGGTTTTGTGCAGCTTGAGCTTGCCATCGTCAGTTTTCGACACGATGACCAAATCCTTGGGTTTGATGGCCTTTTCTTTTGCCAGCTGTTGAATGTCACCCAGACCCTGTTCGGCCCGCTCGATGCTGGGAAAACGCACAACGACGAAACTGTAATCCATGTCGGCCATGATAACACTCCTTTGAATGAGCAGGTGGATACGGAAAGCGGCAGCTGTATTGTAGATGGTACGTGTGCCAGTGTCAAGAAGTGGTCCCGCGTTGGTCCATCGCCCATCCAGGGCGCGGCCGTCAAGGAATGCCTGCGGCAGAACGAATGAACGAATGGGCCACGTGGCATTCCATTTGATCCCCTACTCCCTACTCCCTTCTCCCTACTCCACCCACAACGGCACAATCGCAAACTCATCCACGTCCACCAAACCCAGGTCGGTGAGCTTGAGGTGTGGGATTACCTCCAGTGCCGAAAAGCTCATCGCCATGAACGGATCGTGCGCCGTGGCACCCAGGGCGTGGGCGGCGGCCAGCAGCCCGTCGTACCCGCGGCGTACCTCGGTGATGGACTGGTCCGACATTAGACCCATGACGGGCAAAGGCAGCCTGGCCAGGACCTGATCCCCCAATGCGACCGCCAATCCACCCTTCATCGCCCCGACGGCACGGGCAGCGGTGTGCATGCTCACGTCGTCGGCACCGATCACCACCAGGTTGTGATGGTCGTGGGCGACGGTACCGGCCATGGCGCCGCGCTGCAAACCGGTGTGGGCAATGAAACCGAGGCCCACGTGGCCGCTGCTGTGGTGCCGCTCGATGACCGCCATTTTGGCCAGGTCGCGGGACGCGTCGGTCACCGCCAGACCGTCGATGACCGCTGCTTCCATCACAAGGTGCTCGGTGATGATCTGGTCCTGAACGGCGCCGATGACACGCAGACGGCGGCCTTGTGCTGGTATGGTGAAATCGACGCGGTCCCAATCGACATTCATCGACCCACGCACGACGGGCTTGGGGCGCAGACGACCTTCCGGCCAGGGCAGCATCTCGCCGTCGACGGCAATCAACTGCCCGGCGCGGTAGACCTGGCGTACGGAGAAAGTCTCCGGCGAGTCGAAAACAATCAAATCGGCGCGGCGCCCGGGCGCCACGGTGCCGGCGTCACGCAGGCCAAACCACTCGCTCGTATTGAGGGTCGCCATCTGGATGGCGGTGATGGGCGGCACACCGAGCTGGATGGCCGTGCGTACCATGAAGTCGATGCCCCCTTCGTCCAGGAGGTCGGCGGGCTGCCGGTCATCCGTGCAAAAACAGATGCGCCGGCTGTTGGCGGGTGTGATCAGCGGCAGTAAGGCCCGCAGGTTGTGCGCATTGCTCGCTTCGCGGATCAAGACGTACAGGCCCAGGCGCAGTTTTTCGGCAGCTTCCGTCACGGTGGTGCACTCGTGGTCGGACCCGATGCGGGTCGCGGCGTAGGCCTGGAGGGCGCGCCCGCGTACGCCCGGCGCATGGCCATCGACCGGGCGACCTTGAAACGCGGCAATTTTACGCAGCACTTCCGCATCACCCTGAATCACGCCGGGATAGTTCATGACTTCGGCCAGGCCAATGACCCACGGGTTGTGGCGCAGGTCGACCAACTGCTCGGCCTCCAGGCGCGCCCCGGCGGTGGCCATGTGCGTCGCCGGCACGCAGGACGGCACATTGACATAAACATTGAGCGGGCCATATTTGGCCGTTTCGAGCATATAGCCGATGCCTTCGAGGCCGAGCACGTTCGCGACCTCGTGGGGATCGATCACCACGGTCGTGGTGCCGCGCGGCAGGACGGCGCGTGTAAATTCAGGGACCGTACAGAGGGAGCTTTCGATGTGTACGTGGGCGTCGATGAGGCCGGGTGCCACGTACTGGCCACCCAGGTCCTCTGTCGCCTGGGCGGCGTAACCTGGGCCCAGGGCGGCAATACAACCACCGGCCACCACGATATCAGTCTCTTCGATGGTGCCCGAAAAAACGTTGACCAGTCGGGCATAACGTAGAATCAGGTCGGCAGGCATGTCACCCCGCGCGACAGCCAGCAGGTCTGTGAGTTCCATCCGTCGTGTTTCTCCTTGGGCGTAATTATAGCATACTTTATTCAATTCTTGAATTGACATTTTAGGCATGATCGTGTATCTTGAATTCACATCTGGCTCCCTGCGCCGCCCGTCATTCGTCACCGCACCCTCGCACCCGTCATGTGTTCGTACTATCGCATCGCAAGTTCGACGTCGTCAGTGTCGAAAAGGAGGATTTTCGCAGATGATTGCCAAACGATGGTGGGGGATTGTCTCCCTGCTCGTGATCGTGTCCATGATGTTGGGGGCGTGCACCGCGACAGCCCCGGCTACCCAGGCGCCGCCCGCCGAGACCGCAGCTGCGCCCGAGCCCACAGCGGCCACCGGCGGTGGGCTGCAAATCCCTGACGTAGTAGAAGGCAAGTTCAACGTCGCCATGGTGTTGATCGGGCCGCACGACGATGGCGGCTGGAGCCAGGCGCACTACGAGGGTCTCGAGTACATTGCCCAAAACAACGCTGACATGCACGTGGCCTACGTCGAAAACGTGCCGGAAGGAACCGACTCGGAGCAGGTATTTCGCAGCCTGGCCCGCAAGGGGTTCGACCTGATCTACGGCACCTCCTTCGGTTTCATGGATCCCATGGAAATCGTAGCGGGCGAGTTTCCGGATACGATGTTCATCCACATCAGCGGTTACAAGTCGAACACTACGAACTTCGGCAACCTGTTTGGGGCCATGGAAAACATGAAATACCTGGCGGGTATGCTGGCCGGCGCACGCGCCAAGGCCGATGGTAATCCCAAACTGGGTTACATGGCGACCTTCCCCATTCCCGAAGAGCTGCGCCTGGGCAACGCCATTGCGTTGGGTATGAAAAAGACCTGCCCTGAGTGCACCATGGACGTGCGCATGATCAATACCTGGCACGACCCGGTGATCGAGAAGGAAGCGGCTGCCTCCCTCTTCGATGCCGGGGCACAGGTGGTGTTTACCGGTGCCGACACACCAGCCGTGGCCGACGTCGCCCAGGAGAAGGGTAAATGGGGCGTGACCTACGACTGGTACGGGTCCTGCAAGGTGGAGCGCTGCCTCACGGCGCCGTACTGGAACTGGGGTCCGGTCTACGCCGACATCGCCAAACAGGTCAAGGACGGCACATACAAAGCGGGCTGGCAGTACTTCGACGCCGACACCGGTGCCCTGGGTCTGTTTGGATTCATGGAAGGTGAGACCCTGCCATCGGGTGTCGAGAGTCTGCCGCCCGAAGTCGTCCAGGAAGTCAAGGATACCCTTGCCAGGATGCTGTCTGGCGAATTCACCCGCTTCGACGTGTTTGCCGGCGAGATCAAAGACAACCAGGGTAACGTGGTTGTGCCCGCCGGTGAGAAGATGGTGCAGGCCGACCTCGACCAGTTCCCGCCGGGTGCCCCTGGGCTGGAGTGCGAGTACTGCATGAAGTGGTGGGCCGACGGCATCAACGCCGAGCTGCCCGAATAACAAATCACTGGCACAGCGCCACATTGCCCCGTGGCGCAGCGGTGTGCCACAGCTGCTCACCTGGTGGGTGCAGACCAGCGACGGCCCGCACCCACCAGGCGCTGCCTCCCAAGCGCGAGGTGCCGATGCCCGAAGTCCCACTGGCCGTCGAAATGCGCGGCATCGTCAAACGGTTTCCCGGCGTGTTGGCCAACGATCACGTCGATTTCGACCTGAAACAGGGTGAGGTGCATGCCCTGCTCGGCGAAAACGGTGCCGGCAAAAGCACCTTGATGAACATTCTGGCCGGCCTCTACCGGCCCGATGACGGCGTGATTTCCATCGAAGGCACCCACGTTCACTTTGGGTCGCCCCGCGATGCCATCGCGCAGGGCTTGGGCATGGTTCATCAGCACTTCATGCTCGTGCCATCACAGACGGTTACCGAGAACATTCTCCTCGGTCTCGACGAACCACGCTTTTTGATCAACCTGCCCGTCATGGACCGCAAAGTGGCCGCGCTCGAAGAGAAGTACGGCCTGCGCGTTGACCCCAAGGCCAAAATCTGGCAGCTGTCGGTCGGTGAGCAGCAGCGGGTCGAAATCCTCAAGATGCTGTACCGCGGGGCACGCATCCTGATCATGGACGAGCCCACGGCGGTGTTGACGCCACAGGAGGTCGACGAGCTCTTCACCACCCTGCGCGCCATGACCGCCAGCGGCCATTCGATCGTTTTCATCAGTCACAAACTCGACGAGGTGCTTGCGATTGCCAACCGCATTACGGTGCTGCGCCACGGCCGCGTGACGGCTGGCGGCATCGACGCGCACGCCGTGACCAAGGCCCAACTGGCAGAGCTCATGGTGGGTCGTAAGGTGGTCTTTACGGTGGAGAAGCCGCCGCGGGAGCCTGGCCGGGTTTTGCTCGACGTTCAGAATGTCAGTGCACTCAACGATCGGGGTCTGCCCGCCCTGCGCGAGTTTTCGCTGCACGTGCGGTCCGGGGAAATCGTGGGTGTCGCCGGGGTGGCGGGCAACGGCCAGTCCGAGCTGGCGCAGGTGATCACCGGTCTGCGCGGCGTCACCGGCGGTCGCGTCCTGGTTGATCAGGACGTCGTGAGCTCGCAGCCGCCCAGTGTTGCGATTCGCCATCACGTTTCGCACGTGCCCGAGGACCGCACCGGTGTCGGTTCGGCGCCCAGCCTCAACCTGGCGGATAACTACATCATGAAGCGCTACAAGGAACCCCCCATCAGCCGGCGCTGGGTGCTCAACCGGCCGGAGATCCGCCGCGCCACGGAACAAGCGAAGACCGAATACGACATTGTCGCGCCGTCGATCGACGTCCAGGCACGGCTGCTGTCGGGCGGTAATCTGCAGAAGCTGATCCTGGCGCGCGAAATCACCGCTTCACCTGACGTGATCGTGGCGGTGCAGCCCACGCGCGGGCTCGACGTCGGTGCAATCGAAGCGGTGCAGCATCTTCTGTTGGCGCAGCGCGCACGCGGCGCCGCCATTTTGTTGATCTCCGAAGAACTTGAGGAGATCATGTCGCTGTCCGATCGTATTGTCTGCATCTATGAAGGTCGCACGATGGGCGAAGTGGCAGGTGAGCAGGCGACACTCAACCAGCTTGGATTGATGATGGCGGGCACGCGGCTTGAGCCGCTGCCCGAGAAAGAGGCACCCTGATGCCCGATCGAGGCAGATACTCGACATCATTTTTACGTTACGGGCGGCATCTGCACCAATCATGCGCCCTGATCGGACCCTAGATGGCCGCCGGTGATTCGCCCGCGTACGCACACGAGCATTCGCGACTCCCCTGGCGCGTGCGCATCGAGCCACGCATGAACATCCCTCGGGCCATGCCGGCATTGACGTCGATCCTGGCTCTCGTCGTGGCCTTGATCATCGGCGGTGTGGTCATCAAGGTAGCTGGCGGCGAGCCGATCCGCGCCTACGGGCACATCGTGAAAGCGGCCTTTGGCAGCGTGGGCGTCTTTTCGGACACTCTCGTCAAGGCGACGCCCCTGATCCTGGTGGGTCTGGCGTGTTCCGTGGCGTTTCGTATGAAGTTGTGGAACATCGGTGCCGAAGGGCAGTTCTTTTTGGGTGCCTGGGCGGCGAGTGCGATCGTGCTGGCACCCGTCCTGCCGCCTACCACACCGCGCCCGCTGATGCTGACGATCATGGCGGTGGCCGGTTTCCTGGGGGGTGCGCTGTGGGCCTGGCTGCCCGGCTACCTCAAGGCCAAACGCAACGTCAACGAAATCATCACGACACTGATGATGAACTACATCGCCGTCTCCTGGGTGCTCTACTGGGTGTTTGGCTCGTGGAGCGAAGGGGGTTTTCAATTGTCGCCGATGTTTCCCAAAACGGCGTGGCTGCCCCGTTTGACCGATTATGCCAGCCAGTTCAAGGGTCTGTCCGGTCTGACGCTGCACCTGGGCTTTGTATTTGGCCTGATTGCCGCCGTGGTGGTGTGGTTCATCCTCTACCGCAGCCGCTGGGGGTACGAAATCCGCCTGATCGGCGATAACCGGCGCGCCGCCGAATACGCTGGAATCAACATCACACGCAATACGATCCTGGTCATGATGCTGTCGGGGGGGCTGGCGGGCCTGGCCGGCATGTCGGAAATCGCCGGCGTGGTGCACCGCCTGCAAGGCGCGATATCTCCCGGTTACGGCTTCACCGGCATCATCATTGCCTGGCTGGCCAAACTTAACCCCTTTGCCGTCGTGCTGGTTTCGATCCTGTTTGGGGGCCTGATCCTGGCAGGACGCGAGATTCAGCCGTCGGGCGTGCCGCGCATGATGCAGGGTATCATCCTTTTCTGTGTCATTGCCAGCGATTACCTCCTGCGCTATCGTGTGCGCATCGAGCGGGTGTAGGAGGCGCCATGCTGGACTGGACGATCATTTTGCAGGCGGGTGTGGCGTCGGGCACGGTGCTGCTGTTTGCGGCCATCGGCGAGATCATGGCCGAACGTTCGGGGGTGCTCAACCTGGGCGTGGAAGGCATGATGCTGATGGGTGCCATGGCGGCGTTTGGCTCGGTGGTGGGTGGTGCCGATCCGCTCCTGGGTGTGCTCTTTGGCATGCTTGCCGGTGGTGCGCTTAGCTTGCTGCACGCGTTCGTGACGATTACTCTCCAGGCGGACCAGGTGGTCAGCGGTTTGGCCATCAACTTCGTGGGCATTGGCCTGAGCATGGTCCTGGGTGAGGGGCTGAGCAAGGCGGGCGCCATCCCGCTGCTGCCCTCGTTCACGGTGCCGGTTCTGTCGCAGATCCCCGTCATCGGTCCGATTATGTTTACCAATCAGAATATCATGGTCTACCTGGGTTACATCCTGGTGCCGGTTGCATGGTTCTACATTGGCCGCACGCGCCCGGGGCTGCACCTGCGCGCCGTGGGTGAATACCCGGCCGCCGCCGACGCGCTGGGCATCAACGTGTATCGGCTGCGTTACTTCTACGTGTTCGTTGGTGGCCTGTTGGCGGGCCTGGCCGGGGCGACGATCAGCCTGGCGATTTCACCGGGGTGGTTTGGTGAGCTGACGACGTCCGGCCAGGGGTGGATCGCCGTCGGCCTCGTGATCTTTGCGCAGTGGAATCCCTGGCGCGCCGCCGCCGGCGCCTACATGTTCGGTGCCCTGCGCCGCCTGATCCTCGACCTGCAGGGACCCCAGCTGCTGCTGGGCCTGGCTAATCCCTTCTACTACACACCGAAGTACAGCTTCTTCTTGCAGATGCTGCCGTATGCGCTGGTGATCCTGGTGCTGGTGATCGGCTCGCGCGAGGCGCTCAAAAAGCGCCTGGGGGCACCGGCGGCGTTGGGTATCCCGTACATTCGTGGGCAGCGCGGTTTGTAGAACAACCTACAGCCAGTCTTGTCGCCAAAAGAGATAACCAACCCCAAACGACAGAGCCGAGGCTACCGCCAGAATGGCAAAGAACCCCCAGGGTGCATCGGCGAACGGTACCGGTACGTTCATCCCAAAAAGACCGCTGACGACTGTCGGCAGGGCCAGGATCACCGTCACCGCCGCCAGGAATTTCATCACCGAGTTCTGATTGTTGGAAATGATGGACGCAAACGCGTCCATCATTTGGTTTAGAATGTTGCTGTCAATGAGTGTGATTTCACTGGCCTGCACGGTTTCGGTCAGGACATCATCCAACAGATCACGGTCGTCGGGATAGATCTCGAACATCTGGCTGCGCTGCAAGCGCTGGATCATCAGTTCGTTGGATTTCAGGCCGGTCGTAAAATAGACCAGGCTTTTCTGATATTTGAGCAGTTCGAGCAGCTCGCGATTGCGCAGCGACCGCTGCAATCTGTCTTCCAGGGCTTCGGTCGTTGCCTTGATGTCCCGCAGATAGAGGAGGTACTGCTGCGCCGTGGCCAGCAGGAGGTGCAGGATCAGACGGTTGCGTTTGGCGGTGGATACCGGCTGTGGCTGGTGCCAGACGTGGTCGACGATGGCGGGGTGCACTTTCGAGATCGTGACGATGAAATCTTTGACCACCATGATGCCAAGTGCGACCGTTTTGTAGGGGATGTCCGATTCCGCGCCGGCATGATGCGGCACATGGACGACGATGAGTTTGACGCCGGCCGAACGATCGGTGCGTGCGCGTTCGTCTACGTCCAGCGAATAGACAATGAATTCGGCGGGGATGTCAAGATCGGACTGCAGACGCGTGATTTCCTGCGGTGTAGGATCGACGACGTGCATCCAGCTGTTACGTATGGGCGCGTCGAGGGTCACCAGCTCGCCATCGATGTTCTTGACAATACGGATCATAACGAGTTCCTTGGGGATTTGATGGTCTTATCTTCGCAATCCCGCGACTTCATCCAAACAGCCTCCAGGACTGCGCGAGTCTTCCCGGAACGGTCCTACAGTTCCCAGCCCAGCATACGCAAAAACGCCAGGTCTTTTTTGCTCAGCACTGCACGTGCCAGCAAATCGGGACGCCGGGCCAGGGTGCGGCGCAGGCTTTCTTCACGGCGCCACTGGGCGACGCGCGCGTGGTGGCCGGATAACAGGATGTCCGGAACGTGGTAGCCGCGGAACGACGGTGGGCGCGTGTAGTGGGGATACTCGAGCAGTCCGGTGGCGTGTGAGTCCTGGGCCGGTGCCGCGGCAAATCCGAGGGCACCCGGCAGCAGACGGACGACGGCATCGACGATCACCATCGCAGCCAGCTCACCCCCCGAAAGCACGTAATCGCCGATCGAAATTTCATCGTTGCACAGGTGGGCCCGTACCCGTTCGTCTACCCCTTCGTAACGACCACAAATCAGAGCCAGGCGGTCGTGCTGCGCCAGCTCCTGGGCGATCCGTTGGTTGAACGGACGGCCCTGGGGGGAGAGCAGGATGATCGGTGGCGTGGCCGCCGGTTGCTCGTCCGGCTGCGAACCGGTGCCCAACCCGGCCTCGCTCGCCAGACCGGCCTGGCGCGGCGGGAGCTCGAGCACCGTCTCCACGGCATGGAAAATCGGTTCCGGCTTCATGACCATGCCGCCGCCGCCCCCGTAGGGGTAGTCGTCGGTGACCTGGTGTTTGCCCGCGGCGTAGTCGCGCACCTGGTGCAGATCGATGCGTACCAGGCCGGCGGCGCGGGCGCGCGCCACGATGCTGTCGTCAAACGGGCCATCGAACATGGCTGGAAACAGGGTAAAAATATCGATGTGCATGGTGACGTCCTCATCACGGGCTCAAAAACCATCGGTCTTCGAGCTGCTGGAGTGAACCGTCGAGGCGCATCGTTTGCAGCGCCTCGTTGACCTCGTGCTGCAGCGCCCGCGCCTTGATTGGCATCGCGATCACGTAGGGTGCACTGATGAGGGCGGGCTCGACAATCCGTGCCTGTCCGTCGGGTGCGCCGGCGGCCACAAACTGCCGTGCCGTCACCCCATCGACCAGGGCGGCATCGGCCTCCCCATCCAAAACTGCCTGCAGCGCCTCCGCCGGAGTGGTATAACTCGCCAGTTCCAGACCCGGCAGGCGTGTACGCAGCCGCCGTCCTTCGGCATCCGCATCCGAACCCCATTCCACGGCCAGGCGGCGGTTGGCCAGGTCGCCCGCGGCCTCGATGGCCTGGTCGCCGGCGCGGGTAACCAAATGCAGACCACCGTCGAAGTAGGGCTGCGAATAGGCCAGGTCACGCGTAAGCCGCGGATCGAGCGGCAGGGCAGAGATCACCAGATCGACACGGCCCGCCCAGATGGCATCGACCAGGCCATCGAATCCGATCGGCTCGATCTGCAGCTGCACGCCCCAACGCTGCGCCAGCGCGCCCGCGAGGTCCACGTCGAAACCCACCACCTGCCCGTTGGCATCGAGTGATTCGAACGGTGGAAAGCTCGGATCGAGACCCACGCGCAGCACGCCCACGCTGCGAATGGTTTCCAGCGAACGGTCCTGCGCACCCAGGGCGAGCGCGGCCGCCAGGCTTATCAACACCAGCAGGCCAACCGCCGCCACCCACCACCCGCGCCAGCGCAGAAAGGCGGCCGCCCGCAATCCAACCTTCGCAGTGGAGGGCTGCACCTGGGGGTGCAGCACGGGTTCTGCGGGCACGATCGACCGCTTCATCCTGCTTCTGCCTCGCCGCGGGCGTAACGCTGCAGCTCCAGGTAGATCGGCTTGGGCACAAAATCGCTGGCCACGAACGTGAAGTAGTCCTGGTAGGTGTGCGTCGGCGCCGGATAACGAAACGCCCACGGACAGAATGCCTCCAGCCAGTCCCACTGCTGCGCCAGTTCGTAGGCATCCAGCGTGTAGCGGATGCGCTGCGCCGGCCGCACCGCCTTCGTCCAGCGCGGGTGATCGTTCCACCCTGCCTCGGTCACGATCATTTTTTTGGCCGCATCGCCATTTTGCACCATCAGCGCCCGCAGCAGTTCGATACGGCGCAGGTTGACCGTTTCGGCGGCGGGGGGATCGTCGGGCGCAAAGGCCCAACCGTAGGCGTGTGCCGCCAGGATATCAAAATAGCCCGCGGCACCCGCATCGTACATCCGCTGCAGGTACACCAGGTCATCCATGCCGTAGGGTGAGCCGGCCGGGGCCAGCGTCGGTGCCAGCGCCCCGCCCAGCACCTGTACCGCCGGGTCGGCGGCTTTGGCCGCAGTGTAACTGACTTGCAGCAAACGCGTGTAGGCTTCGGGATCGACGGGCCGGTAACCCCATTCCAGGGCCAGGTTCGGCTCGTTCCAGATGATCACGTAACCGACACGGCCGCGGTAACGGCTCACAAACTGTTTGACATAATTGGCAAACTCGTCGTAATGGGCTTCATCCAGGTAAAGCGGTGTCGTATTTTTTGGGCGCGCCCAAGCCGGCACGTAACCCAGGCGGGCGATGAGGGTCAGCCCCTGCGTGCGCGCGTGCTCGACGACCAGGTCGGTGTGGGCCCAGTCGAAGACCCCGGGTTGGGGTTCGGCATAGGCCCAGGGGAAGTATTCCACCACCCAGCGGGCGCCCATGTCACGCACCATTTCGAGGGTGCGTTTGATCTTCCACGGCTCCACTTCGTCGGTGAGCCGTGTGTGCATGCCCATTTTGGGATTGACCGATTGTACGGTCTGGGGTGGACCGAGGACCACCAACGGTCGCGGCGGTGCCGCCACCAGGACCACGATAAACAATACGGTCAGAAGCCGGAGACCCTCGCGGCGTGACAGATGCAAACTTTTCACCATGGAATTATACTCGACGTTCTGTGATCGGGAAAGCACGCCGACAGCCGCCGGTGCAGTGCGTTGGGCGCCCGGTCGCGAGGCACCGCCATTTTTGTGGCGCCGAAAAATCGCCGCCACGGCCGATTTGTGTTATACTGCGCCTGTATCACCTTAATGGAGAAGTCGCATGATGCGGCAGAGATTCGAGCGGGGGTTGTAGGCGATGCGGGTGCTGATCACCGGCGGGGCCGGGTTTTTGGGCGTTACGTTGGCGAACCGGCTGGTGGAGTTGGGCCATCACGTGCGTGTGCTGGATGATTTGAGCGCAGGCGATCCCGCACGGCTGTCGCCGCGCGTCCTGTTTTCTCGTGGGGACGTGCGCGATGTTCCCAAGTTATGGACCCTCCTGCAGAGCGTTGATTGTGTGTACCACCTGGCGGCACGCGTGTTGGTGCCGGAGTCGGTGCTCTATCCACGTGACTACAATGACGTCAACGTAGGCGGAACGGTTGCATTGATGGAGGCCATTCGCGATGCGGGTGTGCGGCGTGTGGTGCTGGCATCGTCGGCCACGGTGTACGGCGTCCAGGAGCGCCTGCCGCTGCAGGAGGAGATGCGCCCCAACCCGCATGTGCCCTATGCGGTCAGCAAACTGGCGGCCGAGTATTACGTCTTCAGCCTGGGGGCGCTGCACAACATCGAGACGGTCGCGCTGCGCATTTTCAACGCCTACGGTCCGGGGCAGCGTGTCCCGCCCGCCCATGCACCGGTCGTGCCCCAGCTGCTCAAACAGGCGCTCACCGGCGGTTCGTTGGTGGTGTTCGGGGACGGCCAACAGACGCGCGATTTTGTCTATGTGGACGATGTCGTCGAGGCGCTGGTTTCTGCCGGCCAGGCACCGCAGGTCGACCGACAGGTGATCAATGTTGGCTCGGGGCGCGAAATCAGCATCAACGAACTGATTCGGGTCATTGGCCGGATTGCCGGACGGCGAACGGAGGTGTTGTACAACCGTGAAGCCAGCAACGGTGTGCCTCGCATGGTGGCCGATGTCAGCAAAGCAGCACGCCTGCTGGGCTACCAGAACCAGACCAGCCTCGAACGAGGATTGTCGCTCCTGCTCGAAAAGGACCCTCGTTTTCAGTCTTCGGCGCTCTTTCTGACGGCTTGAGTGGAAACGATGGCACCTGTGACACGACCGCCGATGGGGCGGGGACGATTTTGGTTGGGTTTGGGCAGTGGCCTGCTGCTGGTCTCGCTGGTTCTGTGCGGTATTATGGTTTTGTTAACCCAGCCAGACGTTTCATTCGTCACCGGACCGGCTTGGACGCCACCGGTGCGATCGCAGGACGTTCAGGCACCCGGCGATGGTGCGGCGCCGTCCGCTGGGATCGCGGTGACCCCAGCCCCGCCGGGCATCCAGGTTGGTGGGCGCGCGATGGTCAGCGACGACGTCAACCGTGCCAATCTGCGTCGCGCGGCCGGTTACCTCAACAAACCAGCCGGCGACGTCGTGGGCACCGTGCCCAGTGGCGCTATCCTCGACGTGCTGGGCGGACCCCAGGCGGCCGACAACCTGACGTGGTGGCAGGTGCGTTATCGCGACCTGGTGGGGTGGATGGCGGAAACCCGCGCGTCAGGTGAGCCGCTGCTCGAGCCGGCGCCGTGATCCATCGTTACCCCATCCCCGCCGCCGACATGCGCGTCGTCGAGACCATCGATCGATCGCGTTTCATCACCACGATGGGGCCAGCCCCGACCGTCGACGCGGCACGCGAATTCATCGAGCGCCTGCGTACCGAATTTGGCGACGCTACGCACAACTGCTGGGCCTATGTCGTGGGCCCGCCGGGAACGACGGCTCACGTGGGCCTGAGTGACGATGGCGAACCGTCGGGCACCGCCGGCAAGCCGATGCTGCAGGTCCTGCTCGGCTCCGGGGTGGGTGACATCGTGGTCGTCGTCACCCGCTACTTCGGCGGAATCAAACTGGGGACCGGCGGATTGGTGCGTGCGTACAGCGGCGGGGTCAAGGCGGCCCTGGCCGAGCTGCCGCGCAGCGAACGGGTCGAGCGCCGGCGGCTGACGGTGACGATTCCTTATCGTTTGTTCGAGATGGTGCAGCGCCGGCTGCCGGCGTACGAAGTGGAAATCCTGGGCATCGATTACGCCGCCGATGTGCAGCTGCACGTACAGCTGCCGTTGGAGCATATCGCTGCCTTGCAGCACGATCTCGGTGCGTTGAGCGCCGGCCAGGCTATGATTCTGATCGAGGATTAGGCAATTGTGATGGCGATCCGCTCTGACACAACACCATCCGAACCACCGGTCATGACCTCTGGTGCCGATGCGCATCGCCCGGGCGAAAACGAGGTGCCCGCCCGGCAGGCGACTCCGCACCTCTACTATCTCGATTGGCTGCGCACCCTGGTGGTCTTTGCCGTATTTTTGGGCCATGCCTTCCTGCCGTTCACCGGCGGTGCCTGGCTCATCACCTCCGGTCGCATCCTGCCAATCAGCGTGATTGTGGCAATCCTGGGCAACCAGTTCGCCATGCCGCTGATGTTCCTGGTGGCCGGCGCCGCCGCCTGGTTTTCGCTGCGCCGGCGCAGCGGTCGCAAGTTTGCCAGCGAGCGTGTACAGCGTCTGATCGTGCCCTATTTTGTATTCGTGGTATTCCTGTCACCGGTTCAGGCCTATTACGAGGCGATCCATCACCGCACCTACAGCGGGTCTTTCATCGGTTACCTGCCGGAATTTTTCAACCTGAGCCGCTTCACCTGCTGCGACCTGCGCTGGGCAGGTGCGTACGGCTACCACCTCTGGTACCTGGTCTTTCTGTTTGCCTTTTCGATGGTGGCGCTGCCGCTCTTCCTCCATCTGCGGCGCCCGGCGGGTGCACGCTGGGTCGATTGGTGCGCCCGGCTGGCCATGCGGCGCGGCGGCCTGCTGCTGTTTGCCCTGCCGGTAGCGCTTTCACAGATTCTGCTGCGTGCCGATTATGGGGACTATCAGAGCTGGGCCGATTTTGCCTTCTGGGGCAGCTACTTCGTCTTTGGTTTCCTGTTCATTGCCGACGATCGTTTCACCACCGCCCTCCTGCGCGACCGAAAGATCCTGCTGTGGACCTTCATCCTGTCGATCGTCGCTCTGCTGGCGCTGGGCATTGCCGCAGCCCTGGGTATCATCAGCCTGGCCGGTACCGAAGGCATTGGGCAGGTCAAGGTCGAGGCGCAGGCAACGGCCTTGATGCCAGGTCTGATGGGAGCGGTGGTCACGGTTTATTCGGTCTTCTTTTTGCTGTTCACCCTGAACAGCTGGAGCCTGGTTCTGCTCATCCTCAGCCTGGGCAAACACTACCTTGACCGGCCCATCAAATCGTTGGTCTATCCTTCGCAGATTGCGATGCCGTTCTATCTGCTGCATCACCCCATGGTGGTGATCGTGGCGTTTTACGTGGTGCGGCTCTATATCAATCCGCAGATCGAGGCGCTGATCCTGACGGTGAGTGCGCTGTTCATTACCCTGGGTGCCATCGAATACTTCGTCATGCCGTTCAATCCCGTGCGCATGCTGATGGGTCTGCGCCGGTTGGATCCCGACGCTCCCCGGACGCGTCTCTTCCCCCGTGTCCGGCTAGGTTACCAGCAGATCGGATTCCTGGCCATCACCCTGGTTTTCATTGGACTCCTGCGGCTGGGGATGAACAATCCTGATCCTGACCCGCGAGCTCTGCAAGGTCCGCCAGCGGGCTGGGCGTTGAATCCAACCGCCGGTGAAACCGTCTGCGCCGACGGCAGCCCGTTTCAATTCATCACGCGGCAGAACATCAATAACCGCCAGCTCGTCATCTACTTCCAGACGGGGGGTGCGTGTTGGGATGCGGAATCGTGCGGCCCCAACAGCAGCCTCTACGACCGCAGTGTCGAGCCGACCGAGCTGAATATGTACGGTGGCATCTTCGACTTCAGCAACCCGGAAAACCCGGTCACCAATTACGATTTTGTGTTCATTCCCTACTGCACCGGTGACCTGCACACCGGTAACGCGGAGGTGACGTACACGGCCAATCACGGCAGGCAGTTCACGATCCAGCACCGCGGTGCCATCAACGTGCGCGCCGTGCTCGACTGGGTCTATGCCCAGTATCCAACCCTCGACCGCGTGGTGATCATCGGCACCAGCGGTGGTGCGATTGGCTCGATCTTCTTTACTGACGAGATCGTCAGCCATTATCCAACCGCGCACGCTGTGCAGTATGGTGATGGCCTGGTGGGTGTCATGCCGGACGGTTGGGACGGCACCACGGTGTGGAACAGCCGGGCCAACCTGCCGCCCGAGTTACAGACGGCGCTGGCCGATGTGCCGGCCGATCAGTTCATCCCGACATTGTACCAGGCAACAGCCGCCCAGCACCCGGGCCTTCCCCTCGCCACCTACACCACGGCCGCCGATGCTTTTCAGATCGTCTACTATAACGTCGCTGGCGGTGATGTGCGCGAGTGGGCCGCGGCCATGAATTCGCAGCTCGAGACCCTGCACACATCCATCCCCACGTTCCGTTCTTTCGTGGAAAGCGGCACACGTCACACCGTGCTGGCGCTGCCTGACTTCTATTCGGCCCAGGAGGCCGGCGTCCGCGTGCGCGACTGGTCTGCCGATTTCATCGCCGGCCAGGACGTCGAGAACGTCAACTGCGAGCGCGGATCGATCACGTGTCCCTGATGTTGTTGGTTCATCAGCGATGTCTTACTTGCTGCCGATGACGATGCCCTCGGTGAGCATGAAGGTGATCCGATCATCGACGCGCGCCGGCTCGAAGAAGTCGTATACCGAACGCTGAGGATCGAGCAGCCAGGCTTCCAGGTAATCACGCATGCCCGCGGCCACCTGCATACGGTCCAGCCAGTCGTAGAAATCGATGGGTTTGCGCAGCGTCTCGTTGTGGCTGATCTTCAACCCGGCACCGCGCATGATCCCGATCAGTTCGGGCAGTGCCAGGGCCCGCGCGTGGCTGGGATCGCGCATCTTTTCGAAACTGTTGACGGCGCGGGCCACGCTGGCGTCCGCCGGCACGATGTTGTCGATCACCGCCACCAGACCATCGGGTTTGCAGACGCGCGCCATATCGGCCACGGCGCGGTCGGGATGGACGAAGTGGTGCAGCGCCACGCGGCAGGTCACCAGGTCGAAGCTGGCCGGCCGCACCGGCAGGTTTTCGGCCTCACCCACCTCGAAGGTCACGTTGGTCACGCCACGCTCAGCCGCCAGGGCCCGTGCGCGGCTCACCATCTGCGGCGTCAGGTCGACCCCGACCACGTCGGCGACAAATGGTGCCAGCGCCAACGCCGTGTGACCGGCCCCGGTGGCCACGTCGAGCACGTGCCAGTCTGCCTGCGGCTGAACCAGCGCCAGCAGGCGCCCCAGGCTGGCCCCCTGGGCATGAACCGCACTCGTCGCATACGCATCCGCTGCCGCCCCAAACTGCTGGCGAATCAGGTCCTGGGCACTTTTGTCAGTCGTCATCGTATTCCTCGTTGATGACCGGCGGGGGCCGGTTCAGACCCATCATACCGCAGAACGATCGGCCTGTCACATCTCTGCATTGATTTCGAGAATCCCTGTCTGCATTTACCACACAGAACGCACAGAACGCACAGAGAATGACGGTTTCTATGTGTCCTGTGCGTTCTGTGTGGTGAAGAGGTTTTCTTCGGCCCGATATTAGATGGCGGGATCGAAGGCTACCTGCTGCCCGTTGTGGCGCGCCTGGACCTCTGGTGTGCCGGCGCCGGCCTGGACACGCAGGTCCGTACCAGCAATGAAGCGTTCGGTCAGGTCGTGGGCTTCGTCGTCGCCGTACTGAATGGGCGGTGACTTCATGAAGTAGGCGCTGGGGCCTTCCAGGGTACCACCCAATCCACGATCGAGGCCCAGTTTGGCGCAGCGCACGGCGTCGATCACGACGCCGGCGGAGTTCGGGCTGTCCCACACTTCCAGCTTGAGCTCCAGGTTGAGCGGCACATCCCCAAAGGTGCGACCTTCCATCCGGATGTAGCACCATTTGCGGTCATCCAGCCAGGGCACGTAGTCGCTGGGGCCGACGTGAATGTCGCGGTCGGCCAGGGCATACGGCAGCTGCGAGGTGACGGCGTTGGTTTTGGAGATCTTTTTCGACTCCAGGCGCTCGCGTTCCAGCATGTTATAGAAGTCGGTATTGCCGCCGAAGTTGAGCTGGTAGGTGCGCTCCACCTTGACGCCGCGTTCGGCAAACAGGCGGGTCAGCACGCGGTGCGTGATCGTGGCACCGACCTGGCTCTTGATGTCGTCACCGATGACGGGCAGGTTATGCTGTTGGAAGCGCTTCTGCCAGTAGGGTTCACGCCCGATGAACACCGGGATGCAGTTTACGAATGCGCAGCCCGCTTCCAGCACGTGCTCCACGTACCACTTGGTGGCCATTTCACTTCCCACGGGCAGGTAATTGACCACGACGTCGGTTTTGGTTTCTTTCAGCAGCTCGGTGATCGGTGCCGTGGGCCCGGGTGCCTTACGAATGATCTCTTTCAGATAGCGGCCCAGCCCGTCGTGCGTCATCCCGCGTACCACCGGCACGTCCAGGTGAGGCACGTCGGTAAATTTGAACGTATTGTTGGGCCCGGCAAAGATCGCCTGCGAGAGGTCTTTGCCCACCTTTTCGGCATCGATATCGATTGCCAGGCTGAACTCGATGTCGCTGATGTGATAGCCACCCAGGTCGACGTGCATCAGCCCCGGAATGAGATCCCCGGCTTTGGCGTTACGGTAATAATGCACGCCCTGCACGAACGACGAGGCACAATTGCCTGCTCCGATGACGGCCACACGAACCTTTTTGTCTCCCATAGTGTCTCCATAAGTAGATTGATGATTGTCACCCGCGCCCGCCCACCGGTCATGACGACGTGGCGGACACGTGTGCACCCGTGGCACGCTCGACCAAACGGCCGCGCATTAGAATATCGGCGGCCACTTCGGCACCGCGGCGTAGATCGAGGATCATACGGGTGGCGAGGCGGCCCATTTCCTGTTTGCGTTGATCGACCGTTGTGAGCGGCGGCCAGGTCAGCGCGCTGAACGGGATGTTATCGAAACCGACCAGTGACAGCGCGCCGGGCACGGTGAGGCCCATTCGATGGGCGGCGTGCAGGCAGCCGATGGCGGTCAGGTCGTTGTAGCAGAAAAGAGCGGTGGGCTGGCGGCTGGCCGGCAGTTTGAGCAGCCGCTGCAATCCGCTTTCGCCGGCGGCCGGTGTACCATCACCGTCCACCTGCAGGGTGTCGTCTGGCCGGAGGCCGTGATCCATGAGGGTATGGCGGTACCCTGCCAGGCGTTCGCGGGCCGAGACAGCACCCGCGGGTCCGCCGATGTAGGCAATCCGCCGGTGCCCCAGGCTGGCCAGGTACGCCACGGCCAGGCCCGCCCCGTGCGCGTTGTCGCTGGCCACCGAGTAGAAGGTGGCACCGCGCTGGCTGCTGTTGACCAGGACCAGGGGGAACTTCCACTGGGCGCTCATCGCCGCGTAACGGTCACCGGCGCGCGAAGAAACCACGATCACCCCGTCGACGCGCTGGCCGGCCAGCGCCTGGATCGCCGCAATCTCGCGGGACGGCTCGCCGTCCGAACTAATGATCACCACCGTGTAGCGATCGGCACGGGCCGATGCTTCGATGCCGCCCACCACTTCGACGGCATACGGATCGGTGAGGCTGGCCACCACCACCCCCAGCGTGCGCGTCTCCTGCATGACGAGGCTGCGCGCAATCAGGCTGGGGGTGTAGCCCAGCTCGTTGGCCAGGCGCAGAATTCGGTCCCGCGTCGCCTCTGGAATACGTGGGTTCCCCGCAAGGGCGCGCGAGACCGTCGAGTGGCTCACACCCGCCAGGCGGGCAATATCCTTGATCGAAGTGGCCGTGTTTGGCATCGGTATCCCATCCGGCACGCGGCGGCTCTCATTTGCGCACACGTTTGCGCAGTGGGATTATACTTGTGTTGAGTGAGGTGTCAAATTTGGAACGGATTACTGTCAACGGATTCGAGGAACGGATTGAACGGATGATTGGAACGGATTACTGTCAACGGATTCGAGGAACGGATTGAACGGATTACTGTCACCGGATTCGGGGAACGGATAAGTGGGGGGTGCTGGACGTTGGTTTGGCAGGATGTGCGGTGTTTGGTCCGAGGCTGGTTCGCCATGATTTCCAGCCTCGGACCATGAATGCGTGTGGTTG
>CAYUCC010000017.1:0-78987 GCA_964443225.1 uncultured Anaerolineae bacterium | reverse complement strand
AGTACGGAGTAGGGAGTACGGAGTAGGGAGTACGGAGTAGGGAGTACGGAGTAGGTGACCCGTCCTACTCGTACTCCTACTCGTACTCGTACTCGTACTCGTCCCAGCCTGGTATCTTGGTAACGCAGTTAGTTGCAGTAACCAGACACTTGACATGTAATGGGGTTTATTGCAGCTGACATGTAACGGAGTTAGTTGCAGTCAGCAGATTTGGTGAATCCCTGCGCCTGGGCTACACTCATCTCATTCGCTCATTCAACGAGGTGCAGCATGACCATCGTTCGTTGGGGCCTGCTCTCCACGGCCCGTATCAACCGCCGGCTGATCCCGGCCATCCATGCAGCGGCGCGCTGCGAGCTCGTCGCCGTTGCCAGCCGCAGCCAGGCTGCCGCCGAACGTTACGCCGCCGACTGGGGCATTCCGCAGGCCTTTGCCAGCTATGAAGCCATGCTCGAGAGCGGCGCCGTCGACGCCGTCTACATTGGCCTGCCCAATCACCTGCACGCCGAATGGACGATCCGTGCGCTGCAGGCAGGAGTGCACGTCCTGTGCGAAAAACCGTTTGCCATCACCCTCGACCAGGTCGACGCCGTGGCCGCCGCGGCGGCGGCCACCGGTCGCGTCGTGGCCGAGGCGCTGATGTACCGCCACCATCCGCAGACGAAGCTGGCGCGGACGTGGGTCGAGCAAGGACGATTGGGCGACGTGACCCTGGTGCGCGGCGTGTTCAACTTCAAGCTGCAGGACCGCGGCAACGTACGTCTGTTCCCCGAGATGGGCGGTGGGTGCCTGTGGGACCTCGGCATCTACCCCGTGAGTTATGCCCAATATCTGATGGGCGGGCCACCAGACCGCGTTGCGGGCGAGCAGTGGCTTGGGGAGACCGGGGTCGACGAGGTATTTGCGGGACAGCTGCACTACGCCGGTGGACGGTTGGCGCAGATCAGCTGTGCGTTCCACACCCCATTCCACACGGCACTCGAGATCATCGGCACCGAGGGACGGCTGACCCTCGACAGTCCCTTCCTCGTTGGCGTCGACGGCCGGCCGCACCCCGTGGTGTTCTGGCCGGCGAACGGTGACCCCGAGCCGGTGCCGGTGCCGGCGGCCGATCTCTACGTGCCCGAAGTCGACGATCTCAACAACGCGATTTTGGACGGCGCACCGACCTACCTCACCCTGGCCGAGACGCGCTACCACGTACAGACCCTGCTTGCTCTGTACGAGGCGGCGCGCCGGCAAACGGTAGTCGCCCTGGACTGATGACCGGGACGGAGTTCCCGGTCGACATAGGACCGCAGTCCCATGACAACGGGACGCTGCGTGGTTAGAATGATCAGTGCGACCAACGAGTCGCAGTCGGGTTGGCTTCAGTGCCATCGACCTGTCATCACCACGTGGAGGGTTCTATGAAGAAGATCGTCTGGTTTGTAGTCGTGTTGGTTGTTGCTACGGCCGTTCTGGCCTCGGTCGTTATGGCTCAGGACAACGGTGCCGGCCATGCTTCGGCCACACTGTTCGACGCCGCGGGCAACGAAGTTGGCTTTGCCCGCTTCACTGAAGATGCCACGGGCATGCTGCACGCTAACGTGCACGTCAACGGCATCTCACCGGGCCTGCACGGCATCCATCTGCACGCTGTGGGTGCCTGCACACCGACCTTTGCCGCGGCAGGCGGTCACCACAACCCCCTCGGCCGGCAGCACGGCCTGGAAAACCCGCACGGGGCACATGCCGGTGACCTGCCCAACCTGGAGGTCAATGCTGCGGGCGTCGGTCGCCTGGTGGGCACCACCGACCGTGCTACGCTGTCGGCGGGACCAACCAGCCTGTTCGATGCAGACGGCAGTGCCGTGATCATCCACGCCAGCGCCGACGACCAGATCACGGACCCCACAGGCAACAGTGGGGGGCGGATTGTGTGTGGGGTGATTACGCAGTAGGTGGCCGATCACCCCACCCCCGGCAAAGCCCGCAGCAGCTCGGCGTTGCTCGGATACTGCTCGAACAACCGCAGCAGTCCGAGCATCGCCTCGCGTGGTTTGTAACCATCCAGGGCGCGGCGCAGGGCGTGGATGCGTGCCGTATCTTCGGGCGGATGGAGGTGCTCCTCCTTGCGGGTGCCGCTGGCGGCGATGTCGATGGCGGGGTAGATGTTGGCCTGCGCCAGGGCGCGGTCCAGAACGATCTCGCTGTTGCCAGTGGATTTGAACTCCTCGAAGATCACCTGATCCATGCGCGAGCCGGTATCGACCAGGATCGACGCGATGATAGTCACCGAGCCGCCGTGTTCGACGTTGCGCGCCAGGCCGAAAAATCGACGCGGCATCTCGAGTGCACCGGCCTCCATGCCGCCGGAGAGACTCCGGCTGCGGCCGCGCGATTCGAGGTTGGACGCACGGGCCAGGCGGGTCAGGCTGTCCAGCAGCACGACGACGTCGCAGCCGCATTCGAGTTCGGTGCGGATGTGGGCCAGCATCAGCTCGAGCAGAGCAATGTGCTCGTGGGTCGGTTGGTCGCTCGAACTGGCGATGACCTCGGCGGGAATCTGGCGTCGAAAATGGGTCACCTCCTCGGGGCGCTCGTCGACCAGGAGCATGATGATACGAGTCTGCGGCGCGACGGCGGCGATCGTCGCCGCCAGCTTGCCCAGCAGCGTGGTCTTGCCGGCCTTAGGCGGGGCCACGACCAGGCCGCGCGTGCCCTTGCCAATCGGCGCGAGCAGATCGACGGCACGCATGCTGGGATCACCAGACGCCGCCAGGTCGAAACGTTGGTTGGGATTGATGGCGACCAGGCGGTCGAAGCGCGGGCGCGCGGCAAAGGCCGCAGGTTCGAGGCCACAGACCGTTTCCACCGCCGTGAGTTCGAGCACTGCTCCCCGCCGCCGCGCCGGGCCGGCCACCGCGGCGCCGGCGACCAGGCCATGCGTTTTGACCAGGCCAGGCGGCACCTGCGGGTCGGTTCCGGTGGGCCGTAGGGACAGCTCCGGATCGAGCAGCACCCCTCCGTTACGCCCGGTGAGTTTCAGAATACCAGAGACACGATCTTCGGTTCGATCGGCCATGCAGTTCTCCTCACTATGGGTTCTCGGTACCGGCCGGATTATCCGGCCCGGCTCAGACTGCTGAATCCGCCAGTGCCGGGTCTTCGCTGGGTTCTTCTTCGGCGACGATACCCGGCTCGGCCGTGGATTCGGTCATCACGGCAGCCTCGACTTCCTCGGCGGGAGCCGGGGTGACCGCCGGCATCACAGCGGTGGCCGCTGCGGGCGCGCTGGCAGGTACCGCGGCCGGGCTGGCTGGCGCCACCTGGGCGGATACCGGTCCGCTGACGGCGGCCGCCGGGCTGCGCAGCAGCCGCCAGTGATGCTGCATGACCACCACCTGGGAATAGATGACCCACAGGAAGAGGAGCGTGGTCGCCAAAGCGACCAGGTTGTAGATCAGCAGCAGCTGCTGCTGTTGGGCATCCAGGCGGTCACGCAGCGCCTGGATTTCGACCTGCGTCTCCTGGATGTTTGCCTGCGTTTCGGCCAGCCGCGTGTCGATGCGGGTGGTGACGGTGGTCAGCGCCGTGACGGTTTGCTCGTTGAATTGGTCGATTTCGCCCAACACCGTTTCGCGCAGGGTGGTGCGCAACTGCTGGATATCAGCGGCCACCTCGGCCAGGCGGTCGAAAGCCTGATCGAGGGCGGTCAGCCGCGGGGTACTCTCCCCGGCAAAGGGCAGCGAAGCGGCAATATCGACGATGCTGGCCACTTTGATGACCGTGTCACGGATCGGCTCGATCGTCGTGCGCAGTTGATCGACCGTGGGGCCGAGGCGGGTTTCGAGGCGTTCGTTGAGCGCCGTGAGCACGGGCCGGTTTGCCTGCACGTTGCCCGCAACCGTGACGATCTGCTCTTCGGCCTGTTGGACTTCGGCACGCCCAGTGGCCACCAGGTTTTCCACCCGCGCGACGCCGCTGTCGATGACGTTGACACCCGTTTGAACCACCGCAAACGTCGTGCGTGTTACGTTTGCGGCCACGTTGTTCAGGTACCACACTCCCACGATGCCGCCAATACTGAGAACGATGACCAGGACGGTCAGCACCACAGCAAGTACCCGTGCAATCTTTTTGAGCATGATCTTCTCCTGTGAAGCGCTCTGCAATGATGTCAGGCTTGCACCCTGCCTCACAGCACGGTGCGACTTCGGGTAAAAAACGGGCAGAGGTTGTTACGATCATTATACGGGTTAGTTGTGGGAAGTACAAATAGGGTCAGATTGACACACGGCTGGTTTTGGCGCATAATAAGCCTTGCTTCGTTTTGTCCCTCGCCCATCGAGTCCCAACCCATTTTTCGTCTCCTAAGGAGGAAAGTATGTCGAAGAAGACGTATGCGTTGCCGCTGTTCCTGATACTGGCGCTGCTGCTGGTGGCCTGTGCCCCGGCGGCAACACCGGCCCCTGCCCAGCCGGCCGAGGAACCCACGCAAGCCCCGGCAGCCACCGAGGGCGAAAAGGTCACGCTGACCATCGAGAGCTGGCGCAACGATGACCTGTCGATCTGGCAGGACACCATCATTCCTGCCTTCAACAAGCAGTATCCCAACATCGAAGTCGTCTTTTCGCCCACCGCACCCGCTGAATACAACGGCGTCCTCAATACCAAGCTCGAGGGCGGCACAGCGGGTGACCTGATCACCTGCCGGCCGTTCGATGCCTCGCTGGCCTTGTACGACAAGGGCTACCTGTCGGCGTTGAATGACCTGCCCGGCATGGAAAACTTCAGCGACGTGGCCAAGAGCGCGTGGATCACCGACGACGGTGCCAACGTGTTCTGCGTGCCGATGGCGTCAGTCATCCATGGCTTCTTCTATAACAAAGAAGCCTTCGACAAGCTGGGCATCAGCGAGCCAACCACGGAGGCCGAATTCCTGGCCGCCCTGGAAAAGGTCAAGGCCGACGGTACTTATGAGCCGCTGGCCATGGGCACCGCCGACCAGTGGGAAGCGGCCACGATGGGCTTCCAGAACATCGGTCCCAACTACTGGAAGGGCGAAGATGGGCGCAAGGGCCTGATCGCCGGCACCGAGAAGTTCACCGATCCGCAGTACGTGCAGGTGTGGGAATCGCTCGCGAAGTGGCAGCCGTTCATGCCCAATGGGTTCGAGGCGCAGTCATATCCCGACTCGCAGAACCTGTTCACCCTGGGTAAGGCGGCGGTCTATCCCGCCGGCTCATGGGAAATCTCCGTCTTCAACGAGCAGGCCAGCTTCCCCATGGGCATCTTCAAGCCCTACCTGGCCAACGCGGGTGACAACTGCTTCATCAGCGATCACACCGACATTGCGCTCGGCCTCAACGCTGGATCCAAACATCCAGAGGAAGCAAAGAAGTTCCTGGAGTGGATGACCAGCGCGGAGTTCGCCGGGCTGTACAGCAATGCCCTGCCCGGGTTCTTCACCCTGGCCAACCACGACGTGTCACTGACCGACCCGATTGCCCAGGAATTTCTGAGCTGGCGCAGCGAGTGTGAGTCGACCATCCGCAACTCGTACCAGATTCTCTCGCGCGGCGAGCCAAACCTGGAAAACGAGCTGTGGCGCGTCGGTGCCGCAGTCATCAACGGCACGCTGACACCTGAGCAGGCCGCAACCGAAATCCAGACCGGCCTCGACAAGTGGTATAAACCGCAGTAGGGTCTCCCTGAGACCAGTGCGATGAGGAGTTCGGCACCTGGGGGTGCCGAACTCCTCAAATGCAAGACGCGGCGGCAGAGGAGTTCTGCACCCCCAGGTGCAGAACGAGCCCATCACGACACGTAACCCGTCGCGGCAGAGGAGTTCTGCACCCCCAGGTGCAGAACGAGCCCACCAACGCAGGAGTCGGCACCCCCCGGTGCCGACTCCTCCAAAACCCAACGAGGAGTCACGCCCCATGCAAAGAGCACCTGGTCGCATTGCCGGTCGCAAAGGCTTCCCGTTCTACCTCCTCGTTTTTCTCCTGCCAGCGATTGCGGTCTATACCCTGTTCATGGTCTACCCCCTGCTCAACTCGCTGCGCCTGAGCCTGTACACGACCACATCGGGCGGGCAAGAGATCTTCGTCGGGCTGCAAAATTACGCCACCCTGCTGCGCGATGAGCTGTGGGCGCCGCGCTTCTGGGGTGCATTGAAAAACAACCTGATCTTTTTCGCCATTCACATGCTCGTGCAGAACCCCATCGGGCTGCTGCTGGCCGCCTTGCTGGCCTCGCGCCGCGGGCGCAGCGCCGGTGTGTACCGTACGGTCTTTTTTATGCCAACGATACTTTCCTTCGTGCTGGTGGGCTTTGTATGGCAGCTCATCCTCAGTCCGCTGTGGGGTATCGCCGAAGACATGATGACGCTCGTCGGGCTGGAAGAGTACTTCAAACCATGGCTGGGGCTGGAAGGTCCGGCCCTGATCGCCCTGTCGCTGATTTCGGTCTGGCAGTTCATCGGCATCCCGATGATGTTGTTCTATGCGGCGCTCATCGGTATCCCCGACGAGCTCATCGAGGCCGGCCGCGTCGACGGCGCCGGTGGTTGGCAGGTCTTCTGGCGTATCAAATTTCCCCTGATTCTGCCGACGGTCGGTATCGTGGCCATTTTGACCTACGTGGGCAACTTCAATGCTTTCGATCTGATTTATACGACGCAGGGTGCCCTGGCCGGACCCAATTATTCGACCGACATCATGGGCACGTTGTTCTACCGCACGTTTTTTGGCCAACAGCTGCAGCTCGGTAATCCCACCATGGGCGCCACGGTCGCCACCATGATGTTTCTGATCATCCTCACCGGCGTGCTGATCTACCTCTTCATCTGGCAGCGCCGTGTCCAGACCTACGAGTTCTAGCCGGGAGGGCATCGTCATGCATAGTCTACAGGCGCGTATCGCTCACTGGTCTGGCCGGCTGGCCACCGAGTTGACCCTGCTGATGGCAGCGGTGGTGGCCTTGTTCCCCATCGTGATCGTCGTGATGAACTCGTTCAAGACACGCCAGGCGATCTTCACGTCACCCTACATGCCGCCGCTGCCAGGAACGTTCAGCCTCAAGGGTTACGAAACCCTCATGACCCGCGCAAACTTCGACGTCTACTTCCGTAACAGCCTGGTCGTAACCCTGGCCGCGATGTTCCTGATCCTGTTCACCGGCAGTATGGCTGCCTACGCGCTGTCCGAGTACGAATTTCGCGGCAATACCCTCCTGGCAATCTACATGGCAATCGGGATCATGATTCCCATCCGGCTCGGTACGGTGAGCATCCTGCGCCTGGCAGTGTCGCTCGAGCTGGTCAACACACTGACCGCCCTGATCCTGGTCTATACCGCGATGGGACTGCCGCTGACGATTTTTATATTGAGCCAGTTCATGCGCCAGGTGCCGCGCGAGCTCAAAGATGCGGCGCGCGTCGATGGGGCCAGTGAGTACCGCATCTACTGGATGATCCTGCCCCTCGTGCGACCGGCGGTCGCGACGGTCGCCGTTTTCACGATGATCCCCATCTGGAACGACCTCTGGTTTCCGTTGATCCTGGCGCCCGGTGAACAAACCAAAACGGTGACGCTGGGCACGCAGCAGTTCCTGGGCCAATTCGTCACCGACTGGAACGCCGTGCTCTCATCGCTGACCCTGGCGATGGTGCCGATTCTGATCCTGTACATTGTGTTTTCGCGCCAGCTGATTCGGGGGTTGACGTCGGGGGCGATTAAGTAGGGGGAGTAGGGAGTACGGAGTATCGTCGACTCGTACTCGTACTCGTACTCGTAGGGAGTAGGAAGTAGGGTATAATGGAAGGTCTGAGGGTTGGGGGCGATGGGGGAGTGGGAAGGTTGGTGTGGTAGGGGCACTGCTGGCACGCGTGGGGGGCGTGAGAGGGAGATGATGCTGGCGAACAGGAGCGGGCGATGCGTGTAGGAATTGTGGGTGTGGGGGCGATGGGGACGGTGCATGCGGCGGCGTGGCGGGAAACGCCGGCGGAGATGGTTGGGTTTGTGGCGTCGAGCGAGGCAACGGCACAGCCGTTGGCGGCGCAGTATGGGTGCCGCACTTATGGCAGCCTGGCGGAGCTGCTGCCGGCCGTGGATGTTGTGGATCTGTGTACGCCCACACATCTGCATCACGAGCAGACACTGCAGGCGGCGGCGGCGGGCAAACACGTGGTGTGTGAAAAGCCGCTGGCGCGGACCATAGCCCAGGCCAAGGCCATGATTGCAGCCTGCCAGGCGGCCGGCGTCCAGCTGCTGGTGGCGCACGTCGTGCGTTTCTTTCCCGAATACGTGCAGGCCAAGGCGGCGGTCGATGCCGGCGAGGTGGGGCAGCTGGCGGTGCTGCGGTTCAAACGCAACGTCTTCCAACCCAAAAAAGCCGAGGACAATTGGTTCGTGGATACCGACAAGTCAGGCGGAATGATTCTTGACCTGATGATCCACGACTTCGACTGCGCCCGCTGGCTCGCGGGTGACGTGGTGCGTGTGATGGCCAGGCGTGTGGGTCACCAGCAGCCCAGCGCACCGTTCGATCATGCCCTCGCCATTCTGACCCACGCCAACGGTGCAATTTCGCACGTCGAAGGTTCCTGGGCCTACCCGCCACCCACGTTCCGAACCCAGTTCGAGATCGCCGGCTCGCTGGGTCTGATTCTGCACGATTCCGACGGCACCGCAGCCGTGCGCACCTTCCGCCACCAACAGCCCACCGCTGATGCGCCCGACGTACCGGTACCGAACAATCCCCTGCTGGAAGACCCGTACACCACTCAGATCAAGGCGTTCTACGCCGCCCTGGCGCATGATGCGCCGCTTGCGGTCACGGCAGACGATGGGCTGAAGGCGCTGGAGATTGCGCTGGCGGCGATGGAATCGGCGCGGACGGGACGCGTGATAGGGATCAGGGACCAGGGGATGGGGGTTGGGGGTTAGGGATCAGGGGATGGGGGTTGGGTATGCGGATTGGGTTGGTGAGTTTTGCTCACGTTCATGCCGAGGCGTATGCGTATCATCTCAACGCGATGCCTGATGTCGATTTCGTCGGTATTGCGGACGCCGATGCGGCGCGGGGACGGGATGCGGCGCACCGTTACGGGACGGCGTTTTTTGCCAGCGACGAGGCGCTGTTGGCCGCGCGGCCGGACGGGGTGATCGTCTGTACGGAGAATGCGCGGCACCGCCGGCCGGTCGAGTTGGCGGCGGCGGCCGGGGTACATGTGCTGTGCGAAAAGCCGCTGGCCACGACGTTGGCCGATGCCCAGGCGATGATCGATGCCTGTCACCGGGCGGGGGTGGTGTTGATGACCGCCTTCCCGATGCGCTTCAGCGCGCCGCTGCTCGAAGTCAAGGCGCTGCTCGACCAGGGCGGGTTGGGACGGGTTTATGCCTGCACCGGTGTCAACCAGGGTCAGGTGCCGCGGCGTTACCGCGAGTGGTTCGTCGACCCCGAATTGGCCGGGGGTGGCTCGGCCATGGATCACACCGTGCACCTCACCGACCTGCTGCGCTGGCTCCTGCGGCGCGAGGTGGTCGAGGTCTACGCCCAGCTCAACCGCATCATCCACGGCGATACCGTCGCGGTCGAAACCGGTGGACAGGTGATGCTCACCTTCGAGGATGGTACGTTTGCCACGATCGACTGCAGCTGGAGCCGGCCGGCCAACTACCCGACCTGGGGTGGGCTGGCGCTCGATCTCGTGGGCGAACGCGGTGTCGTGCACGCCGATGCTTTCGTGCAGAACCTGACCCTGTACAGCAACCGTCCCCAGCACCCGGCCTGGCTGGCGTGGGGATCCGATCCGGATCTGGCGATGATACGTGAGTTCATGGCTGCGGTGACCGAACAACGCCCGCCGTGCGTCACCGGTGAGGATGGTTACCGCGCACTGGAAGTGGCATTGGCAGTGTATCGATCCGCAGAGTTGGGACAAACCCAGCGGATCAACGCAGCAGGTAGATCAGGGCCACCGTGACGCCGAGCACGACAATGACCCGACGCAGCGCGTTGGGCGAGATACGCCCGGCGATGCGTCCGCCGATGACCCCACCCGCAATCGCACCCACCATCATGACGAGGGCCGCGGGCCAGACGACGAGTCCCGAAAAGAGGAAAAAACTGGCGGCGGCGACATTGACGCTGAATGCAATCGCCTGTTTCAAGGCGTTCAGCCGCCTGAGGTTGTCGTCGATGACCAGGCCCAGGACGGCCAGGATGATGACACTCAGCCCGGCGCCAAAATAACCGCCATAGATCGACGCGACGAACACCGGCAATATCACCCAGGCATCGTGCGGGTGTGCGGCGTGCGGGTGCGTGGCGCGTCGCCTTTCCAGCAGCGTGCGTACACGCGGCTGGATGGCCAGCAGCAGCGAGGCCAGCAGGATCAGGTAGGGCACCAGGGCACGAAAGAGTTTCTCTTCGGTAGTGACCAGCAGCAGCGCCCCGACCACACCACCCGCCACACCCGTGGGTACGAGGAGCCAGAGACGTCGACGTTGACCGCGCAGATCGGCGGCCTGGGCCCAGGTGGCACCCAGGTAGCCGGGGGTCAGCGCGACGGTGTTCGTCACATTGGCGGCGACCGCCGGTATCCCAACCGCCGTAAGCGCCGGAAACGAGATGAGTGTCCCGCCGCCGGCAATGGCGTTGACGGCGCCAGCTGCCATGGCGGCAAGCGTTAGAAACAGGAGCGTGGTGGGGTCGAGAGAATTCATATCGCAGTTGGCATCGACACCTGATCGCGACGCTTCAGCCTACGCAGAACGTCGAGTGTCACCCATTTGCTGGGGCGGTTGCGCGTCTCCAACGGCCACGTGCGCGACGGCGAACCACACATCCGGCGCCCCTGGGCATCCTTCCGCGCCAGTACACGTTCGAGCAAGGGGTCAAACCGTAGGTCGGTTCTACGCGTCCGCGAGTTGTTCGCCCACCAGCGTCGTAGCCCAGGGCAGTGCCTCCAGGCGCTCCAGGGGAATTGGCGTACCGGAAACCTCGCTGTAGCCGTAGGTCCCCGCATCGATGCGTGCCAGCGCTTTGTCGAATTGGGCCAACTCGAGGCGACCACGCACGATCTCGCGCATTGCACGCTCGTGATTGAGCAAGTGCCACGCATCCTCACCCCGATCCTCCACCGAATCAAACGCTTCTTCAGGGGTGGTGACGTCTTTCTCCAGCTTGGTGATGCGTTGGAGCAGTACGTCGCGCTCCGTTTCGATGCGCGCCCGTAGTTCGGCAATCTGATCCGCTGTCAGCACGGCTGGCTCCTCTCTCGTAACTTATGTCGGTTCATTGCCCAATTTTACAGGAATTAACACAACCATGCAACAAACGCATCACCCACGCCCCAAACACCCGAACCGCATCCCCGACAATTGGCGCACCGGACATTTTATGGTATTCTCCAGCCATGCCCGGCTCTGTATCTGACTCACCGTTTCCGCCACCATGGCTGCTCGCTGCGCTGCAAGCCATCCGCCAGGCCCGCTTCGACCAGGACGTCTGGTTGTGGGTGGCCGGTTTCCTCGTGCTGTACGTTGTGGTCACCAACCTGTTCTGGTTCGTGCCGGCACTGCGACCCTGGAGCCGCGGAACCCCGCTGCTTGTTGGGCGATTCTTTGGTTTTGCCACACCACCGTATCTTGCGCTGCAGGCCGGTCTGGTGACCACCTCCGCCATGGGGCTCGCCCATCTGGATTGGCTGCGCCCGTTTGGAGCCGGCCTGGTGGCGGCCGCGGCGCTGTTGGGGCTCATCGCACTGGCCGCCTGGCACGACCGCAGGTGGGCGGCCAACAGCGAGACCGCTGCTGCCGTACGGCTCGCCACACCAGCCCAAGACGACGTGCCGGTGCTGCTGGTTCCCTTTCTGGCAGCCGCCGAACAGCTCTACTGGGCCCTGGTGCGTGTTGGCAGCACTGCGTTTTTGGTAATGGCCGGCGCACAGCCAGATGCGAGTGCCTACTGGGGTGCCTGGCTCGGTGTCGGACTGCTCGTTCTGACCTGGCTGGCCAACACGGCCTGGCGGCACACGGTGCGCTCACCGGCAGGCGGCTACGCTGAACTGCTGCGGCTCTGCCTGGCAGTGGCATCAACTGCGCTCTTCGTGCTGAGCGGCAACCTGTGGGTATCGTGGGTGTTCCACGTGACGGGCTGGTGGATCGCCCAGTTGGCACAGGCACGCGTGCGGCGCAGTGTGCAGCACGCCACGCTGCCGTGATCTGACGATCTTGTGGAGTACCGATGCCATTTGTTTATGTCAACAGCATTCGACTACGTTATGAATCGTGGGGGGACGGGCCGCCGGTTGTTCTGCTCCACGGCCTGGGGTCCTGCGCCGATGATTGGGTGTTTCAGCTCCCCGACCTGGGTCGCCACTTCCGCTGCCTGGCCGTCGACCTGCGCGGCCACGGTTTGTCGGACAAGCCCGATGAACGCTATACCATGGCGACGCTGGCCGCCGATGTGGCTGCCTTCGTAACTGCGTTGGGAATAGGACCTGTGCACGTCGTGGGACTCAGCCTGGGGGGCATGGTCGCCCAGCAGCTGGCGATATCCCACCCGGCCTGGGTGCGCAGCCTGGTGCTGATCAATACGCTGCCCGGTTTGTGGCCGCCGCCGCGCACCATGCTGCGCACGCTGTGGGGCCGCCTGCGGGCGCTGCGGGTCGAACGCGCGCGGGGTATGCAAGACACGGCTGCCATTGTGGCCGCAAGCCTGTTCCCCGAACCACACCAGCGTCTGTTCCGCGACATGACCACCCGGCGCATCGCTGAAAATGATGTCACGGCCTACCGGCGCAGCACGGCGGCGATTGCCCGCTTTTGGCCTGGCCGCACCTTGCAGCGTGTCGTCTCTCCCACCCTGATCCTCTCCGGTGAGCTGGACACGGTCGTGCCGCCGGTGTACCAGGAGCGGCTGCTGCGCCGTTTGCCACATGCACGCCTGGTCAAAATACCCGGCTCACGCCACGCCAGCAACATCGACCGGCCCGAAGTGGTGAATCCGCTGATTCTTGAGTTCCTGCTGGCCCTCGAACAGAGTCAACGCACCAGGGTGCCTGCGCAGCTTCTTTCTGGCCAAACCGCATTGCCCGCTGCGGTGGACGGTCATGGCCACGCCTAGCCTGGAACCTGCCGACCGGTTTGTCGTGGTACCAGACGGCGATCGAACGTTGGCGATTCCGGTCACCGAGCTCGTATTTTCCTACAGCCGCAGCGGCGGGCCGGGCGGTCAGCACGTGAACAAGACCGAAACCCGCGTCGAGCTGCAGTTCGACGTCGCCAGCTCCCCAAGCCTCGACGACCGGCAGCGCGGCCTGCTGCTGGCCCGCCTGGGCAACCGCATCGACAAATCCGGGATTCTGCACGTCGTGGCTGGCAGCACACGCAGCCAGGCCGATAACCGGGCCGACGCGATCGAACGCTTCAAACAGCTGTTACAGCGCGCCCTGTACGAAACACGCCCCCGCGTCGCCACCCGCCCCACCGGCGGCGCCAAACGCCGTCGTGTGCAGCGCAAACGGCAGCGCGGCGTCTTCAAACGCCTGCGCGGCCGCGTCGATCAGGACGAGGAGTGAGGCCATGGACACGTTCTTTAAGCTCGTCAACGCATTTCCGATGCCGTTGTGGCTGCTCATGATGTTCGCACCCCGCTGGGTGGTCACCCGGCGTCTGAGCCGTTCGAGTATCGTATTTGGTCTGGCGGCGTGCCACTACCTGGCAGCCCTGGGTCTGGCCGCCCGTGCCGGGCAGCGGGAGGGTGGTGGTCTCGATTTTACATCGCTGGATGGCATTCGCCGCGGCTTGAGCACGCCGCAGGGCACGCTGGCGGCGTGGTCACACATGCTGGCGCTCGATCTGTTCACCGGCGCCTGGATCTACCGGCGGGCCATGCAGCTCGATGCGCCGGCGTGGGTACGGATACCGGCGCTGGCTTTCACACTGATGACCGGTCCGTTCGGCCTGCTGTTGTTTTTGCTCTGGCGCGGCCTGGCGGCACGCCAGGGGGAAGCGCTGGCCGCTGAAAATTGAACAGCCTTGCCCCCCGCCAGCGCAGTGTCAGCACTTACAGATTCTCTTGTACCGCCCGATACGCCTGGCTCAGCAGCAGTGCCACCTGACGCCAATCTTCGGCCACGTCGGTCGAATACCGGCCGGTGATACGATCGACGGCTACCGCGGCCTCGGCACGCAGCTCGGCCGATGTGCGCATGGCCGCCGGTGTCGAGTTGAACAACGCCGCATGGAGCGCCGCCAGTGATTGGACCATCGGCTCGATACTGCCGTTGTGCTGGGGGTCCACCTTACGCGTCACGGCCAGCTGCCGGTGTACGATCCAATAATCGATCTCGCGTGCCGCCAGGGTGGCCGCATCGGCGTCGATCTGCTGCGCCCGGCGGGCCTTCGCGTAGAAACGCTGCAGGTACGCCGTTGCCTTGAGCGCGTCGTTGTCCTGCGGTGCAAACGCAATGCTGGCACGCACAATGTCGACTGCGGCGGCGATGGCTTGAAACCAGGAGAGGCCAAACTGCTCGCGGTTGAGCTGCACCATCAGCCGCAGCACACGCGGCCAGTTACGATCGTAGTACGCTTCCCAGCCGGCCGCTTCGTAATGGGCCACCTTTTCGGGATCGAACACTTTCTGCAGTGACATCGTTATTCCACCTCCACTATCGATTGCGGGACCCCATCTCGCCCGTGCAAACGGCTCCGCAGCCGCAGGACCAATACGACCGTCAGAACCAACGTTTCCAGGCTGCACGAAATCATGAACGCCAGGGGAATCGCCAACGTGCCAAACGAACCGAGCAGCAGCGTGATCAAAGCAATACGCAGAACCAGCTGCGCGCTGTTGGTCAGGAGCGGCGTGCGTGTGTCGCGCATCGAAATGAGGCCGCGGGTCACGACCTCAGTGGCAACGTAGGCGGGCAGACCAATCGCATAGACCACCAGCACCTGGAAGGTCAGATCACCCGCCGCCATCGTAAATTCGCCGCGCTCGAAAATGATGCGGATGGTCGACCGGCCCCACAGGACCAGCGCCGCCACCGCCGGCAGCGCCAGCCCGACAGCGGCCAGCAGGCTGCGCAAGAGCGTCCGGCGCATACCCACCCAGTCCCCCACGTCGGCGTGCACCGCCAGCCGTGGAAAGGTGGCCTGCCCCACCGCCTGGCCCAACAGCGCAATCGGCAGACCCACCAGGAGAAACGCGTTGTACAGCGCAGCCAGCGCCGCCTGATCGGCCGCCCGACTGGCAAATGAGGTATCGACGATGAATCCGCTGTAGTTGACGCCAACCGACAAACCGTTGGGGATGAGAAGCCGCATCACTTCGCGCAGCCGTCCACCACCCAGGCGGTGCACCAGCCGCACACGCCCACCGCGGCCGCGCAGGCCGGGCAGCAGAATGAGCACCTGCAGGATCGCCCCACCGATCACACCGAGGGTCGGCCCCAGAATGCCCAGGCCAGGCAGCTTGCCGACCAAGAGAATAGCCGCGATCAGGCTGATGTTGTGACTCAACACCGACAGGCCGGTGAGCAAAAACTGATTTCGGCTGTTGAGCACGGCGGTGGCGACGCTGCCCAACAGGAGAATCAACGGCTGCAGCAGCATGATACGTGTGAGCGTCACGGTGAGTGCACTGGTCTCGCTGTCGAAGCCGGGCGCCAGAACCGTAGTGACCAGGGCGGGTGCAAACACGGCTACGAGAAGAATCACCAGGGCAAAAACGGCCATGAGGGCGGTCAACACCTGGCTCACCAGCCGCCAGGCCGCCCCGTCCCCCTCTTCGCGCTGTGCACTGAGCAGGACGGGGATCATCGCGCTGGACAGCGCGCCGCCGGCGATCAGGCTGAACAGGGTGTCCGGCAGCCGGAAGGCGGCGTAATAGGCGTTGGCCTCGGCGCTGACGCCAAACGTGGCGTTGAACAACACCTGGCGCACCGCACCCAAACCCGCCGACAGAAAAAACGACGCCATCAGAATGAAGCTCGCTTCGGCGATGCTGAACTCCCGCGTCAGGAGGCCGCGCAGCCGCAGCTGGCGGGGCCGCCGCGGCATGCCGGCGGCAGCAATGCCGCGCCGCAGCCAGGCAGCCGGCGCCAGGTAGAGCTGTTCGAGAACGTCGGCGGCCAGGGGGAAGGCCATCCAGGCACTCTGTGCCAGGGCGGTCAGGCTGCCGAGGTGGACACGTGGCTTGTGGGTAGTGGCGGATTCTGAGCGAATGGTCATTGCGGTACGATTCACCCTCCGGGTTGCCACGTCGGACCGCGTGGCAGGTTTGGCGCGGTCGAGTCCTTCCCACAACGGGTCAGGGGACCGCGAGTTCCTCAAGAGCCAGTTTGCGACTGGCTGCGGTCATCGGATGTCAGGAGAATACCGCGCGGAGATGTTCGTTCGCCAGACCATGGGGTGATCATTCGGTGCTCAGTAATTGCCAGGAGTCGATCCGAAAACCCAAAACGATCGATACCTATCCTGTTGCGCTCGGTCGCCTGGGAAAACAGCGGATGGGGCGATCCTGCGTTCGAGCCGGACATACTCTTCATCCTCTTCGGACCACGTTACTCGATAGGTGAACCGGTCATTTTTTAATGTCATTGTCTGCCTCGATTCTGTCAATCTGCAGCCAGAAGCTGCCCCAGCCGTCACCGACCCAGCGCCCTTGCACCAGCAGCGGCTCCCAGGGTGGCGGGGCTTTGGCTGCTTTATCGCCCCGCACAATCACGAAGGTCTGGCCGTCTCCCAGGAAAAAGCCCGGCCCACCGGTCCAGCCGGGCAGTCGTACACCAGCTGTCAGCACTGGCCGGCCGCCCGTGGTGGGCAGCCCGGCCAGCGGCACGTGCGGCGGCAGACGGTCACGCACCAGGGCCAACGGATCGGCAAACGCACTCACAGGCAGGCCCAACAGCTCGGCCTCCCAGTCCCACCGCTGGCGCAGTGTCTCCGCCGGCACGCGGGGCCGCTCGAAGGTAAAGGACAGCTGTCCCGCACTGTGCCGGCCGATCTCCCTGGCTTCGTCCAGCAGCGCGGCGCGGCTTGGTGCAAGCCCGTCCAGTGCCCCGCTGCGGATGAGGTGGTCGATTTCTTTGGTGCGTAACGACACCCGCTGCACCAGGTCGCGCAGCCCGGTGAAGGGCTGCCGCGTGCGCTGGTCGAGCAGCTCATCCACCGCCGAGCGCCGCAGGTCGCGCACCTGGCCCAGGCCCATGGTCAAAACGCGCCGTTCGACCAGGCTGAACGCCGCGGCGCTGTCATTGACGTGCGGTGGCCGCACCGCCAGGCCCAGGCGCACCGCCTCGGCCATGTAGATCGCCGGATGGTGGAAACCCCCGTAGTCGGCCAGGCGTGCGCAGAGAAATTCGGCGGCGTAGTGTGTTTTGAGATAGGCCGAACGGTAACTGACGTCGGCGTACGCCGTCGCGTGCCCCTGGTTGAACCCGTAGCCCGCAAAGGGCATGACCTGTTCCCAGAGCGTATTGGCCTGAACCGGTGGGAACCCGGGTCCGGCGGGCGGTGGACGCTGGCAGCCCAGCACGAATTCGTCGCGCAGCGCCGCCATCTCGTGCGCGCCAAAATGGCTCATGCCGCGCCGCAGCTGGTCGGCCTGCGCCCAGCTCAGCCCGGCAATCTCGTGCGCCAGGCGCAGCACCTGCTCCTGGAAGATCAATACGCCCATCGTCGGACCCAGGATCGGCGCCAGGGCGGGATGCAGGTACCTCACCGGCTCTTCGCCGCGGTAGCGGCGCACGAACGCGTTGGCCATGCCGCCCATGGCCGGCCCCGGCTTGAAAAACGCATTGGCCACCGCCAGGTCGCGCACCGTGTGCGCTTGCAGCTTACGCAGCGTGCGCTGCGCGCCGTCCGACTCGCACTGAAACACCCCGATCGTCTCGCCGCGTGCGATGAGCTCACCCGTGGCGGGATCATCCAGTGGAATCGAGGCCAGGCGAAAGGCCGGATCGTGCCCCTGGCGCACAGCGTCGGCAGCATCGGCCAGCACGGTCAGGGCACGGATGCCCAGCAAATCCATCTTGGGCAAACCCAGTGCCTCGACATCGCCGTGCTCGAACTGGGTAATCAGGAACCCCTTGGGTGCCCACTGCACCGGCAGCACGTCGGTCAGCGGGCCCGGCGTGATGACCATCCCGCCGGGGTGCACGCTGAGATGATCGGGCTGGCCCACGAGGGCATACGCCAGGCGCACGATCTCACGTTCCAGGGGGTCGTCCAGTGTCGCCAGCACGTCGTCCATTGTGCGGCTGTCGCGGCGGCGCGGGTCGGGGTGCCAGCGGCGCGGCAGGCGGCTGACCAGGCGGTCGATCTGGGCAGCGGGCAGTCCGTAAGCCTTGCCCGTTTCGCGCACCGCCGACTGCAGCTGCAAGGTGCTGATGGTACCAATGAGTGCGACGTGGTCGGTGCCATAAGTTTCGCGCACGTAGTGCAGCACTTCGTCGCGGCGCCGGCTGCAGAAATCGAGATCGATATCGGGTGGATTGGCGCGTGCCGGGTTGAGAAAACGCTCGAAGAGCAGACCGTGTTCGACCGGGTCGACGGTCGTGATGCCCGTGCAGAAGGCCACCAGCGAATTGGCCACGCTGCCGCGCGTACTGACGGGAATCTCGTGGGCGCGGGCGAAGCGCACGATGTCGGCCACCACCAGGAACAGGGGGGCGTAGCCGTGGGTTGTGATCGCCGCGAGTTCGGTCGACAGGCGCCGTTGGGCCGCAGCGCGCTGGGGCGATTCGGGCGCATAGGTGTGGTCCAGCCCCGCCTGCGCCAGATGGGTCAGTGCCGTGTCGGCGGTTTGTGCCGGCGGCAGCGCAAGCGCGGGCCAGATGGGCCGGCCGTCCGGCAGGCAGTCAGCGCACAGGGCAGCGATGACGCCGGTCTGCGCCACCGCCTGTGGAAAACCGGCAAACCGCGCCGTGACCTCAGCCGGCGACAGCCAGTGGTTCTCCGCTGCGGGATGGCGGGCCGTCGTTCCGCCTGGTGTATCATCGCCCAAGCGCACGTTGTGCCGGATGGCGGCCAGCAGCTGCAGCTGCGGCCAGTCACCGGGGGCCAGGCAGTAGACCGGCTGCACAGCCACGGTCACCAGCCCCATCCGGCGGGCCAAAGCCGCCACCTCGTGTGCCACGGCTGCATCCGCCGGGTCGTGCAGCTCCAGGGCCAGGCCGGTGTGCTGGTCATAGATGCTCGCCAGGCGGGATAGGGCCTGCTGTGCGGCAGCAGGGTCACCCGCGCGTAGGTACCGTTCGATCCAACCCTGTCGCCCGCCGCTCAGGCAGAACAGCCCTTCCTGGTTTGCCGCCAGGTCCTCCCACTCCAGGCCACGGACCGCCAGCGTCTCGCGGGCGGGGCTGCCCTGGATGCGGGACGACAGCCGGCAGAGTGAACGATAACCCGCAGGGCTGGTCGCCAGCAGGACAAGCTGGCCCGGTACGGTTTCGTCGTCCAAAACGGACGCACCGGCCACCGTCACCGTCATGCCGATGATGGGCTGGATGCCGGCCGCCCGGCAGGCACGGGCAAACGCCACCGCCCCGTACAGCGCATGCGTATCGGTGAGCGCCAGGTGACTCAGGCCATCCGCCTGGGCACGCGCTACCAACGCCGGCACCGAGGGCGTAGCGCCGAGCAGGGTGAAGTGGGAGTGGACTTCGAGATGGGTGAAGGACATGGCAGCATCATAGAACGCAGCCAGCAAAATGGCAAACTAAAGGCTCGTAGTGGGCGCTTCAGCGCGCCAAAGGGCGCACTACGAACGCAAAATCATGAGCTGCCGAAACTGCGATCCATGGCGCCTTTGCCGTACATTATCCAAAGGTGTATACTCTTGATATCACAGGCAGGAGGATAACCGGTCGTTTCCCAATGGATGAAATCGCGGTTCAGGGGATCCGGGTGCAGCCAGGATGAGATCGCTTTCCGGTCTCGACGCGGCATTTCTCTATCTTGAGATTCCACGCGCGCCGATGCACGTCGCTGCACTCAACATTTTCGAGACGGGGACCGCGGGCACGCAACTCGATTTTCCCACCCTGCGCGCCCACGTTGCCGCGCGCCTGCACCTGGTGCGTACCTACCGCGAGCGGCTGGTGATGGTCCCGCTTAACCTGGGGCACCCGTACTGGATCGAAGATCCCGATTTCGACCTGGACCATCACCTGCAGCATGTGTACCTGCCCGCACCCGGTGGATGGGCGGAACTGCGTGCGGTCATGGCCGACGTCATCAGCCGGCCTTTGGATCATGCACGCCCGCTGTGGGAGATGGTCTTCATCGAAGGACTGGAGACGGTCCCTGACGTGCCGCCGGGCTCGGTCGCCCTGATTGGCAAGGTCCACCATGCCGCCAGTGATGGCCTGGCGGGCGGTACGATGCTGGGTGTCATGCTGGACACAACACCGCTGCGCGGCCCGATGGCGGATCCGCCACCCTGGCAGCCCAGGGCGGCACCCGGCGATCTGGCAGTGCTCACGCGCACGTCGCGGGATGCCCTGCGTATCCCGCGCGAGGTGGTCGACTTACTCTCGGCGGCCGTCCGTTCGGCGGTCAAGCTGCCGTTCGTACCGCGTGCCGCGGGCGTCCGCTCGCTGCCCTGGCTGTATGCCGGGCCGCGTACGAGTCTGAACGTTCCCGTGAGCGCACGCCGCACCTGGGACTGCTGCACGATTGCGCTGGACCGAATCAAAGCGGTGAAAGACCAGGTGCCGGGAATCACCGTCAACGACGTCATCCTCGCCATCTCGGCGGGTGCCTTGCGGCGTTACCTGCTGGCCAAAGATGACCTGCCCAAAAAACCGCTGATTGCGATGGTACCGATATCGACGCGTACCCCGGATGCAAAGGCAGCGATGGGCAACCAGGTCTCAGCCATCCTGGTCAAGCTGGCCACCGACGAAGCTAACCCACTGCGGCGCCTGCGGCGCATCCAGGTCGGCGCCCAACAGAGCAAGGCCTACCACTACGCCGTCGATGCGCAGGGTTTGGTCGATTCGACACAGTTGATCCCCTTTGCGCTGGCGAGCGCCGCGGCCCAACTCTACACCGGCTCGCGCATCACCAGGCGCATCAACCCGATCTTCAACTGTGTCATCACGAACGTGCCTGGGAGCCAGGCACCTCTTTACCTGCACGGTGCGCGCATGCTCAGCACCATGGGTATGACTCCAATCTACGACGGGGTCGGCCTGCTGATCACGGTCTTCAGCTACGCCGGTTCCGTCACGATCACCGCCACCTCGTGCCCTGAGATCATGCCGGATACCGATGTGTTTGTGGGTTTCGTGGAGGAGGCGTTGGTGGAGTTGGAGTGGGGAGTAGGGAGTACGGAGTAGGGAGTAGGGAGAATGTCACTATTTGAGATTGTTGCGTTCGATGCCGATGACACCCTTTGGGCCAACGAACGTCTTTACGTCGATGCCCAGGCTCAGTTCAAGCAGCTGCTGGCGCATTACCACAGCCCGGAGTGGATCGACGTGCGCCTTTACGAAACCGAAATGCGCAACCTGGCCCATTTTGGTTATGGGATCAAAGCCTTTGCCCTCTCCATGATCGAGACGGCCATCGAGCTGACCGAGGGCCGCATTGCTGGCCGTGACGTGCAGACGATCATCGACCTGGCGCGGGGCATGCTGGCAGCCGAGGTGGAGCTGCTCGATTACGTCGCCGAGACCATCCCCGCCGTGGCGGCCACCCATCCGCTCATGTTGATCACCAAGGGTGACCTGCGCGACCAGGAGGATAAAATTGCGCGTTCCGGTCTGGCGCCCTACTTCCGCCACGTCGAGATCGTCAGCGACAAACGGCGTGACGATTATGCCGCGATCCTGGCGCACTACGGGGTCGAGCCGGCACGTTTTATGATGGTTGGCAACTCACTGCGTTCCGACATTTTGCCCGTGCTCGAACTGGGTGCCAGCGCCGTGTATGTCCCCGCCCAGCTGAGCTGGGCCCACGAATCCGCCGATCCGCCGCCGGCCAGCCAGCCCGGTTATTACCAGCTCGCCCACCTGGGCCAGCTCCCCGGTCTTCTGGCGCAGCTCGAACATCCCGTACCTTGATCGTGCGTATGGTTTTTTACCGCAAAGGACACACAAGGCACAAAGGTTTATTGTGTTTTCTGTGTTTTGTGTGTTGGGTGTGGCAACCTGATCGTGAAACTTGAAACATGTCGGCAACCGATGTATGATCGAATAGAAACCAACGAACCGGAAGCCATCACCCGTCTGCTCGACACCGTCACTGCCCTGGCCGTGCCCGGCAGCTGGCTCGGTTTCGACATCGTCAATCGTGACACCCTGACTTCGGCCCTGACCCGTCCCTGGGTCGAGATGCAGGCCCAGACCGGAGCACCCTGGATGGGCTCGATGGACGACCCGGTCGGATTCCTGGCCGTCCGTGGCTGGCAGGCTTAACTCAGCCAGGCCGGACAGCCGGAGCCAACCACGGTCGCTGGCCGTTCCCGGTGATCCCAACGAACATGCCGGGGATGCCGCACAACTGGTTCGTGACGGCGCAGCGCGGGAGGTGAGCTGGGCTGGCGTCAACCAATGGTGGTAACGAACAAACGAATTACGAAGCGAACGATCCCGAAGCAACCCGAAAGGAAAACATGATGGTACGTACACGACTCCTTGTGCTGTGCGCCCTAACCGTGGGCCTCGCGTTGGGTCTGTTGTGGTGGGGTACAGCCTCCTCCCACGCCCAGGTAGCGCACAAACTGGTTTATCTCGCACCCCGTCCGGGGGTGCAGCTTGTATCGCCGAATACGGCGATTGCGGTTCGCGCCGGAAGCACCCTCGACGTAAAGAGTGTGCCGCGCGACGGGTTATTCGAGGTGGTGGGGAATAACAGTGGGCCGCATACCGGCCGCACGCTGCTGGCCGATGATGGGGAGACCATCATCTTCGAGCCAGCTGAGCCATTTGCCGCGGGTGAAAGGGTCTCCGTGACCGTAAACGAGGGTCTGCGCACCCTGGCGGGTGAAGCCGTGGCCGGAACGACATGGCACTTCACGGTCGATGCCCACCCATTGCCTTGGAACGCACTCCCCCTGGATGACATCGCGCCCGCGTCGCCGGGCACCGATCTGCCAACCGCCGAACCGATCCGGCCGGGCGGTCGCTTTTCCAGCTACGTCACCCTGCCGGCCGATTTTCCGGTCATCACGGTCACGGTGCCGGCGTCCGGCACGGCGGAAGGGTACGTCTTCGTCACCAATTTCACCGGGCCGGGTTTGCCCACCGCCGCCCCGTACGCGATGATCCTGGACAACCAGGGTGAGCCGGTGTTTTACGACAAACGGCCGCCCAACCAGGCCGCCACCGATTTCCGCAAGCACCCCAACGGACTGCTGACCTACTACGATCGTAGTAAAGATTGGTTCCGTGTGCTCGACGATACCTACGCCACGATCGGGTTCTACCACGCCAAGTGGCACCACACCGACCACCACGACATCGAGCTGCTGCCCAATGGCAATCAGCGCTACCTCAGTTATGACCCGCGCATCATCGACATGAGTGCCATCGCACCGGGCGGTTATCCGACGGCGACCGTGTACGGGCTGGTCGTGCAGGAGCTCGATCCCAGCCGCAACATCGTCTTCGAGTGGCGCAGTTGGGACCACATCCCGATCACCGACACCACCGTCAGCCTGACCACACGGGTCATCGACTACATGCACGGTAACACGGTCACCAGCGACTTCGATGGCAACATCCTGATCTCGAGCCGGCACACCGACGAAGTCACGAAAATCGACCGCCAGACCGCCGACGTCATCTGGCGATGGGGTGGCAAGGGCAACCAGTTCACCTTCATTAACGATGATCGCCACTTCTCGCACCAGCACGACATCCGCCTGCAGCCCGACGGGAATTATACCCTGTACGACAACGGCAACGACTTCGTGCCCGAATATTCACGTGCCCTGGAGTACGTGCTGGATCAGGAAAACAAGACCGCCACCCTGGTGTGGGAGTACCGCAACACCCCCGACACGTATGGTTGGGGCATGGGCAACGCCCAGCGCCTGCCCAACGGCAACACCATGATCGGCTGGGGCACGACCGTGCCGACGCTGACCGAGGTAACGCCCGATGGCCAAAAGGCGTTCGAGCTGACCATGGACCTGGTGCACCAGAGCTACCGCGCCTACCGTTTCCCGTGGGTCGGCCGGCCCACCTGGCCACCGACCCTGGTGACGACGGCAGCCGATGGCCGAACCTACCTGCACGTCAGCTGGAATGGGGCCACCGAGGTGGAGGCGTATGCGGTCTACGGCGGCAGCCGGCCCGTGCTGGCGTGGCGCTGGGTGGGAACGCACCTCAAAACCGGCTTCGAGACACGCATCGAAATCACCGATTTCCTCGATGATCACTGCTTCTTCCGTATCCGCCCCATCGACCGGCAGGGCCAGTCGATGACCGCTTCGACCGCCGTGTTCGCCGGCGGCGCCGCATGCCATCCCACTTACCTGCCGTGGCTCACGCGCTAATCGACGGGGAAGAATAACCACGAAGGCACCAAGACTTCTTAGAAAAGGTCTTGGTGCCTTCGTGTCTTCGTGGTCAAGTTATACGCCACTTAATCTTGGTGCCTTGGTGTCTGTGTGGTCACATAACCCCGGCCGCGATCATGAGCAGACCAGCCCGAAGCGGGCCGTTACGGCCACGATGTCGTTGATATCGATGACGCCATCGACCACCAGGTCGAACTGCGGGACGGTGGCCTGGTTGGTCCATGCGGCAGCCACCTGCGTGATATCCACAACATCGACGTCGCCGTCATCATCGACGTCGCCGATGACCAGGCAGGCGGCAAACTCGAACGACCCCATGTCGCAGCGGTTCAGCCGTGCGCCGTCGCGCTGGTCGGCCAGGATGGCTGCACCCACCTGGTCGACACAGCCGCCGGGGTTGGCGTTGTTGTGCGGCGGCGCGCCAGTGGGAAACGAGTGCGTCTGGGTGCGGCCACCGTTCGATCCCAGGGCGGCCAGGTTCGGATCGACACCGGTGATGTTGCCGGTCGTATTACCGCCGATCGCACAGCCCGTCGTGTTTTCGACCAGGTTGTAACCGTCGGACGTGAAGCCGCCGGCGCAGTCGTGGTAGATCGTGCCGCTGGAGGAAAGATCCTGGTTCTCGCCGATCAGCGAATTACGCACGACCGCCGTCGCCGAGTTGTTGAGCCCACCACCGTCACCAAACTCGTTGCTGTCCGAGTCGGCAATGTTGAACGCCACCGTGGTATTGGAGAGGTTCAACACCGCTCCATTGCCGTTGGCGATGCCGCCGGCGCCGGCAGTGGCGGTGTTGCCACTGACCGTGCTGTTGATCAGGTGGGCGATCCCGCCTTCGTCATTGCGCAGACCGCCGGCGCTGGTCACTGCGTTGGCATTGATCGTGCTGTTGTGCATGGTCAGCGTCCCGCCGGTATTGTGGATGCCACCGCTGTCGCTGGCATCATTGTCACGAATCGTACTGTGGCTGATCGTCATCGTATCCAGGTTGACGATGCCTCCGCCATGGTCGCCCGCCAGGTTGTTGCGCACCGTCGAACCGAGCAGGGTCAGGTTGTTTTCGTTGTAAATGCCACCCCCGTCGGTGTCGGTATCGTTGTTGTTGATCGTGCAGTTGATCAGGGTGGCGCTGGCGTTCGTGCCTACCCAAAGCCCCCCGCCGCGATCGGTGTTGGCTGTGTTGCTGGAGATGGTCACGTTGGTGGCCTGCAGCGAGCCTCCCAGCATGGCCAGACCACCACCCAGGGTCGATGTCGTATTGCTGCTGATCGTAGTGTCGACCAGCGTGAGGACACCCATCTCGTTGGCGATCCCGCCGCCCGCGTTGCCGGTGCTTTGGTTCAGGGTCACCGTCACATCACGCAGGGTGAGGGTGCCCGCGTTGCGTATTCCGGCGCCAAATGAGCTGGTCCGGCCACTGCGGATGGTCACGTCGGACATCGAGACGACGTTGTTGCCCAAGATGTGGAAGACCCGATCCAGGACGGTGGCGCCGTTGCCGTTGACCGTTGCGGCGCTGCCGAGGATCGTGACATCATCGGTGATGTCGAGGTCGCCGTTGACCGTCGTGTCATCAATGCCGGCGCGGGTCAGCAGGTAGGTCACGCCGGCCTGCAGGACGATCGTATCGCTGGCCGCGGCGCTGCCGGCGGCGCAGGCGTCGAACGCCGAATTCAGATTGGCGGCGCGCACCGCCTCGCGCAGCGAGCAGTCACCATCGATGGTGAGCTCGTCGGTGGTTGTGGTGACCAGGATGGTGGTGCCGGCCTCGGGCACCAGGCTGGCGCTGGTCAGCGCGGGCATCACGGCCATTGCGAGCAGCACCATGAGAAGCAGCACGGGTTTCTTGCGCATCGGTTCCTCCTTAAAGGGATATCGACTGTGCGTTTCAGGACTGTGGGATTGTATCGCATGTGGGAACAAACGGCAACCGGCGGCGATCAGAGGTCTGGGCTTGGGAAGCGGAAGCTGATGTTTGAGATGTTTTGGCGGAAGCGGAATGCTGTAGTATGATTTGTCATCATGCCGTGAGGCGAGTGCAAAGCAGGGCCTGCTAATGCCGAACGACTCGTATTGAACGATATCGTGGGACGATAGCTTGATCGAAATCATCTGGCGCGAGTACAGGACAAATTGACAAACGGATCTCATGTTCACCCAACAGATGTGCGTGGCTTCAGTCGACTGGTAGTCGACGCGACCATTGGTGTGACCAACGCGGTGGAAGTGATGCACCACAACATCGTGCGCACGCCGTTTATGTTCGACACGCCCACGCACGAGCCGACGATTGGCATCACCGGGCTGGTGTACAACAGCATCCGCGGCGTGGCGCGTTTGGCGGGCAGCGGGATCGATGCGGTCATGGCGGTGGTCACGTCTGATGACATCGACCAGCCCTCGTCATCCGAACGGGAGGCCGTGCTTGCGGCGCTGAACGGCGTCGTCGGTCATCACCTGGTGGATACGAACAACCCGCTGGCGATTCGCATGCAGCTGCGTCACGGTGGGCCGCTGGTCGCCCAGGCCGGGGCAGACGCCGTGCCCGTCTCCGGAAAAATCGTGCTTCTGGTGCACGGTCTGGGAATGAATGACCGGCAGTGGCGACGCAAGGGGCACGACCACGGGGCAGCGCTGGCGAACGACCTCGGTTATTCACCGGTCTACGTCCATTACAACAGCGGGCTGCACATCTCGACCAACGGCGAGACGCTGGCTGGCCTGCTCGAAGAGGTGGTGGCGAGCTGGCCGGTGCCGGTCGAGGAGCTGGTCATCGTCGGGCACAGCATGGGCGGGCTGGTGGCACGCAGCGCGTGTTACTACGGCGCAGTGCACGGCCACGCCTGGCCGCAGACACTGCGTAAGATGGTATTCCTCGGCACGCCGCACCATGGCGCACCGTTGGAGCGCGGCGGCAACTGGATCGATATCATCCTGGGTGCCAGCCCTTACAGTGCCGCGCTGGCCCGCGTGGGGAAAGTGCGCAGTGCGGGCATCACCGATCTGCGTTACGGCAGCCTGCGGCACGAGGACTGGGCCGATGGCGATCGGTTTGCACGCCGTGGGGACCGCCGGCACCCGGTACCGCTGCCCGACGGCGTGCCGTGTTACGCCATCGGCGCCACCACCAGCCGCACGGCCGATGGTCTCAAGGGCCAGTTGTTGGGTGATGGGCTCGTACCGCTGAGCAGTGCCCTGGGATCCCACAAGGACCCCGCGTTAGCCGTGCCGTTTCCCCCGTCCCAGCAGCGGATCGTCTATGCCACGAGTCACCTCGACCTGCTCGACCGGCCGGAAGTGTACGAGCAGCTGCGGCAGTGGTTGGCGGCGTGATGGTCATGCTCTCATCGTGGCAGTGGCTGGTGGCGATCGCAGCGGCGGTACCGTGTTTTTTGATGGCCCACCGGTTGTGGCGCGTCTGGCGTGATCCGGAGTCGGTGGAAGGTGGGCGTTGGGTAGAGTACGGGATCAGCATTCTGGTGATGGAGTTCGTCCTCATCCATTCCGGGGCCGTGATGGGTGGCATGGCCGGCAGCCCGTCGACCGTAGTGACGGTGCTGGGCCTGGCGGGGCTCATCGCCTTCTACAGCCTGTTTGCGGCGGCGATCGCGTATGGCATGAAGAGTCCGGGGTTGTTCCGGTCGTTTCTGCTGATCATGCTGGGACGTATGGTGACGATTGTGTGGGCCACGGGCAGCGAGGTCAGCGGGTATTTGTTGGCCCAATCAATGGTCAGCGTGGTGTTGTACCTGTTCGTCGCCGTGCTCAGCCTGCTGCCGCTGCCGGCGTTTGGCATGGCCAACCCCAAGTATGCGCGTCAGCTGCGCAAAGACGGCGGACGCGGGTTGTGGGTCGAAAAGCCGCACCGCGCGATTGGGGCGGCGACGATCTATTTCCTGCTTTTGGGTCTGGCGCAGGTGTACTTCTTCGGATCATTGGCAGTGGGCGCGTGATGAGGGGTGGGCCGGCCTGGATTCAGAACGTGAACGTGAAACCAAGTGTCGCATAGACGTGTTCGGCGCTGGCGTTGCCCGAGGTCACGTAGAGCACGAGCGCTTCGTAGCCCTGGTCATAGAGGGCGTTGATGCTGCGTGTGAGCAGGAATTTACCCAGACCGCGGTTGGTGTAGTCGGGGTGGGTGAAGAGCTGGGTGACCAGCGGGATGTCCGACCAGAGGGTGATCACGCAGGCGGCAACCAGGCGACCGTCGAGCTCGACGACGAAGGACGCATCGGTCAGCCAAGGGCCGTATTTGCCTTCGAGCATGGCGTTGACTTCGGCGAGCGTTTCTTCCGCCGTTTCACCTTCGTCGTCGACGGTGCCGCGGTAGGCGTCGAGCATCAGCGCGGCGAGGGCCGGCGCGTCGCCTGGCCGCAGGGAGCGGACTGGCCAGGCGCCGGGGTTTTCGAGGTGCCGCAGCGTCAGCTGCATTTTATCGCGCGCTCGTGTCATAGTTGCCTCATGTTCAGGGCTTTTACCCACCTACAATTTGCGCAAGAGTCGCAGGAGATGACACAACAGTCCGGCAATGTTCCAGGCGTCATCGCCCCCTCGGTGATGCGTTCCTTCGAGGGGCAGTCCCACCCGCCGCAGTGCCTCACTCATCCCCACCTCGCGCGACCAGCCGTAACTGACCGCAGCCAGATTCTTGACGTTGAGATGCGTCGGGCCGAAGGGATAGGCGATACCGAACGCGGCGCAGTTACGCTCGAACTGGACCCGATCGTAGTCACCGTAGCTGGCGAAGAGGCGTTGGCGTGACTTGTGCTGCTGGTCGAGTTGCCGGCAGGCAACGGCCAGCGGAATGCCGGCGTCGACGTCGGTCTGGGTCAGGGTAGTGAGCTGGGTACAGTAGGCGCTGATTGTCGAGGTGGCCGGGCGAACCAGGATGCTGTGGCGCTCGATGCGTGCCAGCGTGACGACGTCGACCAGGCAGAGGCCAATCTCGATGATTTCGCTCATCTCGCCGGGCGGTGGCTCGCCGGCCCAGCAGGTGGACTCGACGTCCACGACGAGGATACGATCCAGGGTTCGGGCCATGCTGACATTCCCCTACCAACACAATAGGCCGCCCCCACTGCTTCGAGCACACGGACTTCAATCAATGTGCCATCCGCGCCAGAATCGATGACCGCTGACACGGTAAGATCTGGTTGACGGTTGCCAGGCTGGCTTACGCCCAGTTCGATCACAGGTATGGCCGGCACATACGTTTGACTGTACGGATATGTTAACAGCTTCATGGAGAGTCAACCAGTGTGGGAGAACGAAATGTATAGACCTCTTGAGGGTCATCCAATACTTGCTTGATCAGCACGGGTGTGGATGGCAATCTTTTTTCGACCCGGAGGTAGAGTGCTAGCTGACTGCGATCATGATCGATGAGCCGGCCCTGGTGGATTGCCACGAACTCTCCACGATATTGTTTGAATAACTCGCTGTGCATTGCGACAAACGCCTGCATTTCGCGCTGCATTCTGTGCCGGGCCTCTGCGCGCAGAAACTCTCGAATCGCCTGCTCGGCAAGCTGTTGGGTGGTTGTGTCCTTGTCACGTGCGACCTGTTCCAATTGGGCCGCCGTTGTCTCATTGACGGTGAGCTGCATGATCATGAGGTCCTCCTATGCGCCACATCACCCACGTTGGTGCTGGTATCATGCGAGTCGAATCAGGTTGACGCCGAAGCTGCCCAAGAAGTAGCCACCCGCCAGATAATAACGCTGGATGGCAGGCAGGCTGGCCGCGATTCGGAAAGCCTGCCTGGTTTCGGACGTCAACGCGTCCCAATGGGGGGTCAAAACGGCCATACTTGCCTGGCCTCGCGGGCAAACGGCGAGTGACGCCAGCGCCGCACGCCCAGCAGCTTGCGCCAGTAAGTGAACGTCGCGGCCGATAGCAGCCGCTCACCGCGCAGGCGGACAAACTCACGAATCCGATCAGCCCCGTAGGATGTCATCATCCAGCGCAGCTCCTCCCACGTGCCGTACTCGAGCGTGCGCTGGATAATCAGGTCGGCGTCCTGTTCGCGGTCGAGAAGCTGCGGGTCGTATTCCTGAAAGTGCGGCCACAAGCCGCTAGGAATGGTGGTGCTGGTCATTGTTGTCACCTGCCGTTTGCCTTTGCTTCTCGAGTGAGATGACAATATTTTACCACAATGCCGTCATCGTAGAAAACCTCACCCTCCTCGGACACACCCTTGGCGCTCGGCCACTTTCTGAATGGCATCCAGGAAATCGGTGCGCATGCGCAAGTCCACCGGCTTCACCGGAAACTGGGTACGCACAACGGCCGGCGGTTCGGGTATTGGCTCCAGATCGCCCATGTGCTCACTCGTGTCGTGCGCATCGAACCAATCTGCAGCTTCCTGGTCGTTCTTGAACTTGGGCAATTGGAGCATATCAGTTTCTCCACTCACCACGGCTCCGACATCTTCGCCACAATATCCTGGCGCGACAGCACCCGCGCGCACAGCTCCCAGGGATGCGCGTCCGGTTCGACGCTGGCTTCGTAACGCAGCTCGAAGGCGTTACGCGCCTGCTGGCGCAGATGGATGTAACGGTCCATCATCTCCTCCAACCGCGCGACGTCCTCGATCCACTCGTCCTCGATGGTGTCCGGCAGCCCGCCGAAAATGTCGAACTTGTCCTTGAGCCGGCGCGAAATAGCACGGTAGACGGCCTCGTCCTGCGTGTCGTGGTACACCAGGTTGAGCATGTCCACGCTGCGCCGGGCCTGGCCAAAACGTTTGATGCGCCCCAGCCGCTGCTCGAGCCGCGACGGGTTCCAGGGGAGATCGACGTTGATCAACGTGCCCAACGTCTGCAGGTTCAATCCCTCACACGCCGCATCGGTCGCCACGACCAGGCGGATCGTGCGCGCCTTGGCGACGTCATTGTCCCTTCACGCGCCACGTCGTGGGTTTTGGCAAAGAACGCCTCGCCGTGTCCTTCGAGGCGGATCAGCTCGTCGAGCTGTTCGATCTGGTCGGCCACACGGACGTCGAGGGCGTTGTCTTGCAGGGTGCAGGCGTCTTTGACGGAAACGAGCATCGGTCACTCCTCAGGCGGGCGGGAGGCGCGTGGGTCTGCGCGCCGCATCGGATCGACGCAGCCGGGCCAGCGGCGCCAGCCCCTCGTGCCGGCGGGATGGCACGAGGTCGCTGGTCCGGTCAACTGGATGGAATTATACACCAGGTTGGGTGTAGGAGAAAGTACAGGGGTGGATCGACGGTGCCACGCGAACCCGCGAAAATGTGACCGGCACCGTCAGCTCATCGAGTTACGCGCGCCGGCTGACGAAGTCGCGCCGCGCGCAGGTGCCGGTCACTTCGCATACGATGGTCACCTACGGCGCGACTAAATCGGGCGCTTCTTGCCGCAGCTTCTCCATCAGCCAGCGCTGCACGAGCGTCTGATAGGGAATCCCTTGGCGCTCGGCCACTTTCTGAATGGCCTCCAGGAAATCGGTGCGCATGCGCACGTCCACCGGCTTCACCGGAAACTGGGTACGCACAACGGCTGGCGGTTGGGATACCTGCTCCAGATCGCCCATGTACTCACTGGTGTCGTGTGCATCGAACCAATCTACAGCTTCTTGGTCGTTCTTGAACTTGGGCAATTTGGGCATATCAATCTCTCCACTGCTTCAGACGTTTCTTCTCTGCGCTCGTCAAGTCACGAGCGGTGATCACGCGAACGCGCTGATGCGATTTGACGGCATAGACCACGATCAGATAGCGTCCGCCGTCGGTTTGGCCATACGCGGCGTAGCGATCTTATCCTGCTCGAACCACGAGGAGGTCATCATCGATGACCTCCTCAGCTTCGTATGGCTCAACGCCATGGTCAGCGATGTGTTCGATGTTGAGTTCGTCCCACCAGAAACGGTAAGGCGACATTAATGCACCCCTGTTGTTCAAACAGCCTACATCGATGACGGATTTTAGCACGGCCGGGCATACAGGTCAAGGCGCCCACAAAGTGACCAGTCATTCCAAAAGTGGCGCAGCCTCAACCATATAGGACGCATAGAACGCAAAGCCGCGGTACGAAACCAACCAAACAAGCGATTCTTTGCGTTCTTTGTGCCCTTTGCGGTTAAGATGGTTGGCTACATTAGGAATTCCTGCAAAGTGACCGGCACCTGGTCACCCTGAGACACACCCCCATCCGCTGCCGCGCTCCACCAGACACGGTGCCGGTCACTTCGCGTACAGGTACTTCCGGAACCAGTCGAGCGTCCGCGTCCACGCCAGCTGCGCCGCATCGGGATCGAAACTCGGACGCGTGTCGTTGAAGAAGGCGTGCTGCGCCCCTTCATAGATGTGCATCTCGTTCGGCACGCCCGCCGCCGTCAGCGCCTCACCCATCGCCCGCACCGCAGCCACCGGAATCCCCCCATCCAAGCTGCCGTAGTGCCCCTGCACCGGCGCTTTGACCTGTGCGGCCTGCGTGGCGGTCAGTGTCTGGCCGTACCAGGGCACCGCCGCACCCACCCGCGGCTCGGCCAATGCAGTCATCAGGGTCAGCCCGCCGCCCATGCAGAAACCGGTGACCCCCACCGTCTCACCCGCCACTGCGGGCTGGCTGAGCAAGTAGTCGATGCCCCGCTGAATCTCGCGTACCGCGCTGTCCATATCCAGCGCCATGACCAGCTTGCGCGCCTCGTTCGGCTCGCTCACGACCTTGCCGTGGTACAAATCCGGCGCCAGGGCGACGAACCCCTCGGCGGCAAAGCGGCGCGTGACGTCCTGGATATGCTCGTTCAAACCCCACCACTCCTGGATGACGATCACGGCCGGCCAGCGGCCTTCGCCGGCCGGCCGCGCGACGTAAGCTGTCAGCGTGCCACCCTGGCCGTCGGGGTAATTCACCATCTGCGCGAGCACGCCCGGCGTAACCTCCTGCGGCACCTGCGGTGTCGGCGGCAGCGTGGCCACAACCACCGGTGCCGTCGGTCCTGTGACTGGCATACAGGCGGCGAGCACCGTGTTGGCGAGCGTAACACTCCCCAGGGCCACCGCGGCCCGCGCCAGGAATTCGCGCCGGCTCAGTTCACCAACCTGGTGCGATCTTACCAACTCCATCACATATGTCCGATCCATGAGCTGCCTCCTGATTTATGTCACTCGCGATGACCCAGGCGGGCCCCAGTGCGGCAAGATTGCAGTTCCATACCATCACCGTTGAACGATACCACCCGCCACTCGCTCCAAAGCTGCCAGCCGCGTCTGCAGCTCAGCCAGCAGGCCGGCCTGATCCTCCGCCTGGTCCAGGCGCCGCACGATCGCAGGATCAGCCCCTGGCAGGCCGATGGCCACCTGCACGATATGCACACCTTCCACCGCCGAGGTTTCCCACGCGCGGCCCACCGCGGCTGCATAGTCTTCAGCGGTGACCTGGCCCGGCGCAACGGCGCGGCCGGTGCCGTCCAACAGCCTTGAAGGCACAATCCAATCCCCAAACTGCGCCGGGCCCGACACCCGTACACGTGCCAGGCCAAGCAGCGCCACCGGTGCCGCCGTCGCACGTTGATCACCGCCCGGATCGTTGCCGGCGACAATCGGCCCATCCGCAATCACCAGGTACTGCTGGGCAGCCTCAGCAAATTTGCTGATCCGACCCTCTATCACGCCCACAATCTCGCCTGGCGCCAGGTCCTCGGCGGCATCCAGCTGGGGCAGCCACACGGCAAACAAACTGCCCGGACCGGACAGCACCACACCGCCACTACCGTTGCCTTCGATGGCACCGACCGAGCTGTCGTCACCCTTGAAAAAGGTGATGTAATTGTTGCTGATGAGCGGCGCATCGGTGTAACCAATCTTCAACGCCAGTACGTCGGCCGAATTTCCGGCGGAGCTGTTTTGGATCTGCGTCACGTGGTTCGCCGGCGTCGCCGAATCGTCGATCGCTTCCACCACGTGGAGCTGGTTACCCGGCTGGCTGGTGCCCAACCCCACCCCTCCGCCAGCCCGCACCAGGAACTGATTTGCCGCGCTCGAGGCAAAGTCGAGATCGGTGCTATCCGCCCAGACAAACGCCCCGTTGTGGTTGGCTTTGGCCCTGCGACCCGCCGCGAAACTGTGGTCACCCACGGCGTCGCTTGAACGACCACCCGGAACCGTGGACCAGTTGCCATTCGCGGTGTTATCGAACCCCCCACCAATGCTGGCATAAAGGCCGGCGCTGTTGTTGGAAGTGCCGCCGGCGACGGTCGCATTCACACCGGCCGCGGTGTTATTGCTGCCCCCGGCCACGATGGCCGACTCGCCGCTGGCCGTATTGCCCCAACCGCCTCCCACCGTCGATCGCCAACCGCTGGCGACGTTGAAGGTGCCACCCCCAACGGTGGCGTAAGCGTGATCGCTGGTCGTACCGGTCAGGTCACCGGCTACATTGACCTGCCCACCGCCAATCGTGCCATAATCGTCGGTAATCCGGTTGGAATTCCCACCGGCTCCACCACCACCGGCAATCGTCGCCCCCACCACCCCGTTGAAGACGAAGTTCGATGCGTGGCCTCCGATCAGATTTGGAGTGGAAGCCGTCGGTTCCATGCGCCAGGCGCGCTGGCTGTTGACTTTGAATTCAAGGATGGTGTAATCAGTCGTGCCGACGAAGTTGGCGGCGGGATTCGTGCCTGCATTACCGGTCAGGTTCCAATAGGGGGCGGCGTAGACACCACTCGTGTCCCAGAGCGCAGCGACACCCTGGATATCAGCGACGTCGATCTGGCCAAAGGGGGCGACCACATCGAAGAAGGGATCGTAGGTGGCATTGGGTCCGTCGGCGCTGGGTGCGATGTCGCGGGCTGCGACCACCGGCCCAAGGGTAAAGACGATCAAGAGTACGAACAGGGGTAGCACAAAACGTTGGCGGTTCATTCGATCCTCCTTGTGTACGCATCAGGCATCAGATGGTAGGAACGTACCGCGGACAGTGTCCTGGCGGGCCTTGTCGCGGCATGGGTGATGGAATCGGGATGCATACCACCGGCCGCTTTGCAGGCGGGCGCTGGCCACAAACGACGCAGCATGCGGGAGTTGCGGGAGTTCCATCAAATGGGGGCCTAATTTGGGGTGTGGCGGTATGCCAAGATTATAGCTTGTGCGCACCTGGGGTCAAATAATCCACAATACGCACGGCTTATGACGCCGGTCATAAGGCAAACGCGCCCGGTGTGTTATAGATGTTCGACCGAAGGCCGATATTGGGCGGAAACCGCTTGCTCAAAAGTAGATTTCCCACGTCAATTTTACGCCAGGTCGCCGAGACCATCGGCGGTGCGATGCTGATCGCAGGATGCGTCATCTGCGTCGAAGGAGAAAACCGATGATGTCACCACTCGACCCGTTCCGCGCCGTCTCGATATGGCGTCCCATCGTACTGACTTATTTTGCCGCACGTGCAATAGGCACATTCCACGCCGGTGCGCTTAGGGCTCGTAAAAGAATAACTTCCCGTGATTTGCGGCGAATTCCCGCCATTTTGCAGGAAGTTATTCATTTTCAAGCCCTAAGTGCGCTGGCCGCGACCGCGTTCATTGCAGGCCAACCCGCGCTGCCGGCGGCCTTGCCTGCTCCGTGGCAGTGCCAGCCTGCCATTACCGTGACCAGCATCGCCAACAGCGGCCCAGGGACGCTGCGGCAGGCTGTGGCCGACCTCTGCGCTGACGGTACGATCACGTTCGCGCCAGCCCTGGCCGGCCAGACTATCACGCTGACGTCGACCACGATCGCGCTCAACAAGCACCTCGCGATCGACGGCAGCGCCGCACCCGGCATCACCCTCAGCGGCAACAATGCGCGGCGCATTTTCGACATAACACTCAACACCGGCGTGACCCTGAACCGTCTCACACTGACCCGCGGCCAGGGCATCGACGGGGGCGCCATCATCACCCGCGGCACGCTCGTCATCAGTGAAAGCAGCTTCGTCGACAATGCCGCGACCGACTACGGCGGCGCCATCGAGGTGGTCACCGGTGAGCTGACCGTCAGCGGCTGCACCTTCAGCGGCAACGACGCCTTTGGCGGTGGTGCCATCGACAAAGCCGACGGCAGCGTGACGATCGAAAACAGCACCTTCCACAACAATTCCTCCCTGTCCGACGGTGGAGGATTCTACAATTATGTCGGTACGGCGGTGGTGGTCAACAGCACGTTCAGTGACAATTCAGCCGACGCCGCGGGCGGCGGGTTGTACAACGCCGACAGCGGCACGCTCGAACTGATCAATACAATCCTGGCCAACAGCGGGACTGCCACCGACTGCGCCAACCTGGGCGTTCTGGCGACCAATACCGCCAACCTGGTGGAAAATGACCTGGACTGCCCGGGCAGCGTCACCAATGACCCTAACCTGGACCCGTTGACCCACAACGGCGGTCCAACACTGACGATGGCCCTGCGCGCGGACAGCCCGGCCGTCCAGGCCGGCAACAATGCCGGTGCTGCCGGTCTCACCACCGACCAGCGCGGCAGCGGCTATCCCCGTGTGCGCGGGCGTACCGTTGATATTGGCGCTTACGAGCGCTGCATCCTGTCCGGTGACGTCAATCTGGACGGCGTGGTCAACGTGCTGGACCTCCAGCTGGTCGCGGGTGCGTGGCTGACTACCGCCCCGGCGTACGACATCGATGGTTCCGGACTCGTCGATATGCTCGACATCATGATTGCGTCCGGCGAGTTTGGTCAAAGTTGTTGAGGGACCAAAACCGCAGGTAGGAACTCCAGGCAGCCCCATGCAGCAGCGATGGACGCCAATTTGACAATACCTGTCACGTGGGTTACACTTCCACTCGTTCGTGAGCATTTAGAATCCGGTTCATTGGCGCGGTCCGGTTTTTGACTGGACAGCGCTTTTTTATTTGCTCTCACCCGATGTGTCTCAGCGGTCGTTCACGTTGGTAAATATTGACCGCAATTGGAGTATGATGAGTTTTGTTTCATTCGGACTCGAGCCCCGCCTGCTTAAGGGCATCGAACGGCTCGATTTCGAACACCCGACCCCCATCCAGCGCGCGACGATTCCTGTCGCGCTGACTGGGCAAGATATCCTTGGCTCGGCCGAAACCGGCACGGGCAAAACCGCCGCTTACCTGCTGCCGGTGCTGCACCGGCTGTTGAAGTCGACCGGTCAGGCCAGGCGCCCCCGCGCCCTGGTGCTCGTGCCGACGCGCGAGCTCGCCCTGCAGGTGGCCGAACAGGCCCACATCCTGGGCACAGCCGCCGGCCTGCATACGCTGGCCGTCTACGGTGGCGTGGCGCTTTCGCCGCAGCAGCAAAGCCTGGCACGCGGCGCCGAGGTGGTCATCGCCACCCCCGGCCGCCTGCTCGACCTGGTAGCGCGGCGCAGCTTGCAGCTCGACGGTATCCAGATTCTGGTCATCGACGAAGCCGATCGTATGCTCGACGTTGGCTTTTTGCCCGACCTGCGCCGCATCGTGCGGCTGCTGCCGCGCGAACGGCAGACGATGCTCTTTTCGGCGACACTCTATCCCATCCTGGGCCTGGCCGCCGAGGTGACCCGCCAGCCGGCGCGCATCGAGGTGTCGAAGACCGCCGCGCCCGCGGCCATTCAGCAGATGTTGTTGACCGTGCCCGAGCACCTGAAAACTCAGGCCGTGCAAACGCTGCTGCGGGGTGAAGAGATGGACAGTGTGCTGATCTTCACGCGCACCAAACATCGTGCCGACCGGCTGGCCAAAACGTTGACCCGTGCCGGGATCGATGCCGCCGTCATCCACGGTAACCGTTCGCAGAACCAGCGCATTGCGGCCCTGGAGTCATTTCGGCATGGCCGCACGCGGGTTCTCGTCGCCACCGACATCGCCGCACGCGGCATCGACGTCGAAGGCATCTCGCACGTCGTCAACTTCGACGTACCGGCCCAGCCCGACGACTACGTGCACCGCATCGGCCGCACCGGGCGCGCCGAAGCGACCGGCACCGCCTATACCCTGGTGACCCTGGCCGACGAGCCGCTGGTACGCCGCATCGAGGCGGTGCTCAAACACAAAATCGAGCGCCGGCGTGTCGATGGCATCGATTACGCCACCCCGGCCCTGGTGCAGCCCGATGCTGAAGCGATCCGCCGCTACCGCGAAGCCAACCGGCGTCCGGCAGCTGCAGGCCCAGTGGCAGCCCGCGCCCGTTAAGCCAGACCCAAACACCTGTTATTCGTAACAGCGACGCCGGGTGCCGATGGGAACATATCCCCATCGGCACCCGGCTCTTTTTTACCGGGTTCCGCAGCTTGGAGTGGCCGAAATCCGCAGCACCATCCGCACATCGACCGCCAACACCCCGCGTGCGGCACCACGCGGGTAGGCCACCAGCGGGTTGAGGTCGATTTCCTCGATCTGCGGGTGCGCCAGGGCAATCTCGGCGACCGCCAGGATGACATCCACCACGGCGTCGATGTCGGCGGGCAGCTGGCCGCGTAAGCCCCGCAGCAGTTTGCCGGCGGCGGTGGCGTCGATCAGACGCCGCGCCTCGGCCGGACCCAACGGTGCCACTGCAAATGCCACGTCGTGCAGCAGCTCGACGTAGATGCCACCCAGGCCAAACATCACCAACGGCCCAAACTGCGGATCCCGCCGCATGCCCACAATGAGCTCGTAACCCGGCGGTGCCATCTCGGCCACCAGCACACCCTCGATCTGCACACCCGGCCGCTGAACCGTAATCCGCGCCAGCATGGCGGTGAACTGCGCGTGAACTGCGGCTTCATCGGGCACGTTCACCACGACACCCCCCACCTCCGACTTGTGCAGGATGTCCGGCGAAACGATTTTGAGCGCAACCGGATACCCGATGCGCGCCGCAACCGCAGCGGCTTCATCCGCCGTACGCGCCAATTCCGCCTGCGGCTGCGGCAAACCGTAGGCCTGCAGGATGGGGCGTGTCCCGGCTTCGCCCAGCTGCGTATGCCCGGCCGCGGCTGCGCTCTCCAACCAGCCAACGACCTCGCTGGACACAGGCAAGGCGTCTCGCCTGGCATCACCCTCCGCCAGGCGGGCCAGGTGATCGGCCCGCTGCCAGAGGGCACCCAACGCCTGCGCCGCTTGTTCGGGGAACTGGTAGGCGGCGATGCGGTGGGCATGGAGGGTCATCAGCGGCCGGCGGACCGCCTCGGCACCCATGAAGCAGGCCACGACCGGTTTGGCGAAGCCCTGCGCACCGCGGCTGATGGCCTCCGCCACGGCCACGGGGTCGACGACGGCGTGCGGAACCAGGATGGGGAGTACCGCATCGAAGGTGTCATCGGCGAGCAGCGTACGCATCACCTGTTCGTACTGTGACGGGTGGGCGCCACCCAATAGGTCGACCGGATTGCTGGTCTGGGCATCGGAACAGATCTGGGCCAACGGCGCCTGAACCGCCGGCGGTGTGGGCGGGAGGGTGAGACCCACCGTGGCCAGCGCGTCGGCGGCCAGGCTGGCCGGCCCGCCCGCATTGGTCACAATAGCCACGCGCCGGCCGCGCGGCAGCGGTCCATAGACCAGGGCCAGTGCCCGGTTGAACAGCGCCTCCACCGTATCGACCCGCTGCACCCCGGCCTGACGAAAGGCTGCGTCGTACGCCGCCATTTCACCCGCCAGGCTGCCGGTGTGGGACAGCACGGCCCGCTGGCCGGCGGGGCTGGTGCCCGCCTTGAGAACCAGGATCGGCTTGTCGCGCGTGACACGGCTGGCCACGTCGATGAAACGACGCCCGTCGCGAATCGCTTCGACGTAAAGTACAATCACGGCCGTGTGGGGGTCCGCCGCCATGATTTCGACGAGGTCGGTCTCGCTGACGTCGGCGGCATTACCGACGGTGGCGAAGCGGCTGAAGCCGATGCCCTTGTCGGCGGTCCATTCCAGGATACCGCCGCAGATGGCGCCCGACTGGCTGATGAAACCGATCGCCCCGGGTTTGGGCATCAGGCGGATGAACGTGCAGTTGAGGCCGGTGTAGGCGTCCAACGTGCCCACGCAGTTGGGCCCGATCAGGCGCATGCCGTAACGTGCGGCAGTCTCGAGCAGACCCCGTTCACGCGTCACCCCCTCGGCCCCAACTTCCCCGAAGCCGCAGGAGATGACGATCGCGGCTTTGATGCCGCGCTGGCCACAGGCCTCCAGCACCGGCAGGCACGCCGCAGCGGGCACCATCAGCACCGCCAGTTCGACCGGATCGGGCACCTCACGGATGTCTGGGTAGACCGGCAGCCCGCGGATTGTCGATGCTTTGGGATTGACGCAGTGAACGGCACCCTGGTAACCGTGGCTGGACAAATTGACCACCACGCCGTGGCTGAGTTTGTGCGGATCGGCCGAGGCACCTATGACGGCCACGCCGGCGGGGTCGAAGAACAGGTCGAGCGCGTTTCGATGTCCGGACGTCCGGCTGCCCTGACCGGTGGGGTATGGGTCTGCTGGATTGGTCTGTAGTATCATCGGCAGATCGCGCTCCTTGTCGGCAAACCGGATGGGAATTCGTGCCAGGGGCCGCCTGGCCGACCGGATTGCCTGTAGTATAACCGGGCCTGCCGGGTGAAGTCAACCCGGTCCAGTGAGGATTTGGGATGCACGGTGTGGTGCATCGACCGTCGAAAACAGGACCATTTACCGGACACCTCCTTGCTCCGACAGTGGATTGACAACGAGGTGCCTGTGTGCCATAATCGGCATCACCGTCGCGCCCACCCGTTCGATGATGCGGCGGGCCTATGGTCGAAAAAAGGAGAGACATTCATGCCAGCCTATGTCGTCGTCGACATCGACGTCACCGATCCGGTCACCTATGAAACCTATCGCGGCCTGGCACCCGCCACCGTCGCCGCCTATGGTGGCAAATATCTGGCCCGCGGCGGCGCCGCCGAAACCCTGGAGGGCACCTGGGCCCCGACCCGCCTGGTTATCCTGGAATTCCCCAGCGTCGACCAGGCCAAAGCCTGGATCGACTCACCGGAGTACGGGCCGGTCAAGAAGATACGCCACGCGGCCGCCACCTCCCAGATGGTCGTTATCGCGGGGATAACTCCGTCTCAATAGACTGGTCGAAAGCCGCTCGGCTGACAGCCGCATGACGATTTTGCACGCGCAGATTGCATTGCACTTAATTTTGCTGTATAATTGGAGTAATGCGGAGGTAGTGGCATGACGATTGCAGCAAGAAATATCGACAAAGTGCGCGTGCAGGTCGATCTAAGCCAGGCGGAGGCCAGCATGCTGGAGTTGTTGCAGGCCCGATTGGCCGTACGGTCGCGCGCCGACCTGCTCCAGCAAGCCTACGGCACCTTCTTGTGGGTCATCGACGAGATACTGAGCGGCCGACACGTCATCAGCGTGGACGAAGCATCACTTGCCCAGGTGGATCGTTTCAAGGAGCTCAGTGTACCTGCGGTTCAACCCCAGGTCTTCGATCACTATAACTACCTGGAAATGCGACCCGCTACTCGCCGGGCACAGCCCTATCTCAAGGGTCGGAACATCACCGTGGGGCAGGTGATCTACAAGATGCGGGCCAACAATCTCTCTGTCGAGGCAGCAGCCCAGGACATGGATTTGCCGCTGCACCAGGTGAGAGAGGCAGTGGCCTACTATTACGTCCACCGTGACGTCATCGATGGCGAAGCCGAAGCCGACAAACAGTATCTGCTTTCACAGGGGTTTTCCCTTGACCCTCCGACTGTATCTTGATGACTGCGCATTCTCGCACAACTTGCGGCGTTTGCTTCAGACAGACGACCATGACGTCGAGGTACCTGTTGATGCAAGCCCTCCACTGACGGGTGCAGAGGACATCGTGCACCTCGAGCACGCGTCGCGTACAGGCCGCACTCTCCTGACTCTGAATCCGAAAGATTTTCTGGCATTGCATCAGAGCAATGCATCGCATGCTGGCATTCTCGCAGTCTACCAGGACAACAACGTTCTGAAAGACATGAGCGATTCTGAAATCGTACAGGCCATCCACAATCTGGAGCAAACCGGTGTGGAGATCGCCAGCGGATTCTGGATCCTCAATGCCTACCGGTGGTGACCAACGCTGGTGTCCCTTCGCGAATGACCAACGTCGCAATATGTAACGGCATCATGGTCCAAGGAGCCGAAACGGGTTATGTCAACTGGTGAGCCTGCTGCACCAAGCCTGCGCAGCATCTTTTTGGGTATCGCCCTGGCCGTCCTCTTGCTCATCGGGTTATGTCGCATTGGCGACCTGGTCAAGTATGCCGGAGTTGGGTTGCTGTGGCTGCCCGGCCAGCTGGGCCTGGTCGATCAGGTCAAGTCTGAGGAGATCGAGTTTTTCGATCTGTCGCAGAAAAACAACACGTGGCAGGTGACACAACCGGGTCTGTACGCCGTGTACACCGCCAACGACAAACTGCTGGAACTCTCGAACGCCCTCGAATCAAGCGAGAAAACCTGGTTGAGCGCCACAACAGAGACCGGCAGTGTGGCCACCATCACCTCGGTACGGCGCGGCTTGAGCTTCCTGGATACACCCCTGGTGCCCGGGCGACCAGTGTACACGATTGCGGTGCCCGCGGCGGGTCGTTATGCCCTGGTCCATCCCAATCCCGCGGCACAGATGGCCATCGTGCCCGATTACGTCACCGGACACGAGCTGGTCATCTACCTGGTGCTTGGCCTGGAACTGCTGGTGGTCACGGGCTTGATCGCCCTACTGTTCCGCCGGCGACGGCGGCGCTTTTAGATTTTAGATTTTGGATTGGACCGCCGGCATTCACCAATCCAAAATCCAAAATCAAAAATCCAAAATCAGAAATCGACCGACCGCAGGTGGATGTCGCGCTGCGGATAGGCCATTTCGATGCCGGCGGCTTTGAGGGCATCCCAGACCTGGAAACGCAAATCGCTGGCCACGGCCCATTGGTCGCTGGGGTCGGCCACCCAGGTGAAGAGGTCGAAGTTGAGTGTGCTGTCGCCAAAGCCGGTGAACGCCACCGACGGCGCCGGTTCTGCCAGGAGTTTGGCGTGCTGTGCGGCGCCAAGCAGGACGACGGCGGTCTGGCGCGGTTCGGCATCGTAACTGACGCCGATGCTGATTTTGATGCGCACGCCTTTGGCGTCGCGCGAAAAATTGAACAGCGTGTCGGTCATGAACCGCGCGTTGGGCACCACCATGTCGACGTTATCGACGCCTCGCCCAATCGTCATCGCACGCACACCGACCTCTTTGACGGTGCCGGTGTCGGTACCGATTTGTACGATGTCGCCGGGGCTGACCGAGCGCTCGAAAATGAGGACCAGGCCGGCCACGAAGTTCTTGATGATCTCCTGCAAACCAAGACCGATACCCACCGAGAGACCGCCCAGGATGACCGTGAGCGTCGTCAAATCGATGCCGATGGCGCTCAGCGCAATCAGGAAGACCACGCCGACCATGGCATAATAGGTCGTGACGGCGATCACCCGTCCTTTGGACGGATCCAGACCGCTGTCGGGCAGAAATCGATCCTGCAGGAATTCGCGCAGACCACGCGCCACCGACAGACCCACGACGGTGGCGATTACGGCGACAATGAGGGCGCCCAGGGTGAATTGAGGCAGCTGGTCAGGCAGGGGCGCCCATAACAGCACATCGTCGAGCAGGCCAAACCAGTCCAGCACGAGGATGATTGCGCCAAGTGGAAGCAACAGATAACGTTTCCAGACACGTGCCTGTTCTGGTAGATAGTTGATGTCGAACAACGCGGCCGCAATGGCGTAGAAGACCCAATAATTGGCCAGGGTACGCAGCCAGTGGAAGATGGTCGAATCCCAGCCTAAGGCGACAAAAAACAGGCCAGCCAGGCCGCTCAGCAGCGATACCAGAAGGGGAACGATGGCGCGGTTGGCGATCTGCAGCATGCGACGCAGCCACGGCGAGCGTACACGCGCCGGCCAGCTGCGACGGGCCCAACGCCGTATCGGGTGGACGAGGACGAATGCCAGGGCCACGCAGCCGGCAAAAACGGCAAACTGACGCAAGCCGGCTGGGGACAGCAGGGACTGCAGGGTTTGAGTGATCGACTCAATCACGGGATGAGGGCCTCCTGGTGCAGGCTGCTGTCGAATGCCGATGCCACCAATCAAGAGGGGCAGGTGCGGGCACCTGCCCCTGTGTGATCCAAACAAGTTACGCCGGGCAGCGTCCCTTGCGCCGTCGATCGGCTCGTCGCCTCTTACGAGTTGACGAACCGGTCAGGCTAACGATCGCGGAAGATGCTGGTGCCGATCGCAGCCTGTGCCGCCGCCAGGCGCGCCACGGGCACGCGGAACGGCGAACAGGAGACGTAGTTCAGGCCAATCATGTGGCAGAACTCGACCGACGACGGATCGCCGCCGTGTTCGCCGCAGATGCCGACTTCCAGGTCAGGCCGTGCTGCCCGGCCCTCGTCAACGGCCATCTTCATGAGGCGCCCCACGCCTTCACGGTCGAGGACCTGGAACGGGTTGACCGGCAGAATCTTCTCTTCGACGTAACGGAGCAGGAACTTGCCCTCGGCGTCGTCGCGTGAGTAGCCGTAGGTCGTCTGGCTCAGGTCGTTGGTGCCGAAGCTGAAGAACTCGGCGTGTTTGGCAATATCACCGGCGGTCAAGGCGGCGCGTGGCACTTCGATCATCGTGCCAAATTTGTAGCTGAGGCTCACACCCTTTTCGGCGAGGACTTTTTCGGCCAGCGGACGCAGCTTTTCTTCCACCACCTTCAGCTCGTTGACGTGGCCGACGAGCGGGATCATGATCTCAGGATGGACGACCTTACCTTCCAGGGTGATGTTGGCCGCCGCCTCAACGATGGCCCGCACCTGCATTTCGATCAGACCCGGGAACATGATGCCCAGGCGAATACCGCGCAGACCCAGCATCGGGTTCATCTCGCGCATCGATTCGACTGCCTTGAGCATACTTTCTTTCTGGGCCAGCAGTTCGTTGTTGTTGCCGCGCACGCGCAGCTCGGTGACTTCCACCAGCAGCTCATCGTGGCTCGGCAAAAACTCGTGCAGCGGCGGGTCGATCAGGCGGATGATCACCGGGTACCCATCCATGGCGCGGAAGATACCTTCGAAGTCACCGCGCTGGAAGGGCAGCAGCTGATCCAGCGCTTCCTGCCGTTCTGTCTCGTTTTCGGCCAGGATCATACGCTGCACAATGGGCAGGCGTTCCTGCTCGAAGAACATGTGCTCGGTGCGGCACAGGCCGATACCGGCAGCACCGTACTGGCGCGCACGGGTCGCGTCGCGTGGGTAGTCGGCGTTCGCCCACACACCCAGGCGCTTGAATTCGTCCGCCCATTCCAGCAGGGTCTTGAGGTCTTTCTCTTCATCGAAGTTGGGCAGAATCGTATTGATCGCGCCCAAAAAGACCTGGCCGGTGGTGCCATCGATGGAGATGATATCCCCTTCTTTGACCGTCTTGCCGCGCGCACTGAACGTGCGTCCCTCCAGATCGATGCGCAGCTCTTCGCTGCCCGATACGCAGGGCAGGCCCAGGCCGCGTGCAACCACGGCGGCGTGGCTGGTCGCACCGCCACGCTGGGTGAGCACACCTTTGGCCACCAACATACCATGCACGTCGTCCGGGTTGGTCTCGGGACGCACCAGGATCACGGGGTAGTCTTTGCTGGCCAGGGCTTCGGCGCGGTCGGCATCGAGGGTGGCGTGGCCCACGGCTGCACCGGGGCTGGCATTGAGGCCCTTGGCCACGACGCGCCCTTCCTTGGCCGCCTTCTCCTGGTCCTTGACATCGAAGCGCGGCAGCAGCAGCTGCACGATCTGCGCCGGTTCGACACGCATGACAGCCTCTTCGCGGGTGATGATACCCTCATTGACCAGGTCGACTGCGATTTTGACAGCCGCGGCCGCGGTACGTTTGCCGGCGCGTGTCTGCAGCATCCACAGCTTGCCGCGCTCGATGGTAAATTCCATGTCCTGTATGTCGCGGTAATGGCGCTCGAGCATGGTGCAGATCTGGGTGAATTCATCATACGATTTGGGCATTTCACCACGCAGGTCGTCGATCGGATGCGGTGTGCGGATACCGGCCACCACGTCCTCGCCCTGCGCGTTGATCAGGTACTCACCGTAGACGTGCTTCTCACCGTTGGCCGGGTTGCGCGTAAACGCCACACCGGTCGCCGAGTCGTCACCCATGTTTCCGAAGACCATCGTGCAGATATTGACCGCGGTGCCCCAGTCGTGCGGGATTTTGTTGAAATTGCGGTATTCCATCGCCGGGCGTCCAAACCAGGAATGGAAGACGGCGGCAATCGCTTCCTGCATCTGCACGTACGGATCGTCGGGAAAGTCCACGCCCAAGGCATCGTGGTAGATCCGCTTGAACTCGGCCACAACCTCTTTGAGCTGCGTGGTGGTCAGGTCGGCATCGGTTTTGGCACCGTAGCGGGCGCGAATCTTTTCCAGGGCATGTTCGAACTTCTGGCGATCCACACCCTTCACCGTATTGCCAAACATCTGAATCAGGCGGCGGTAGGAGTCCCAGGCAAAACGCTCGTTGCCCGTCAAACGGACCATTCCCTCGAGCGTCGCCGGATTGAGGCCGATGTTGAGCACGGTGTCCATCATACCGGGCATCGATACACGCGCCCCTGAACGGCATGAAACCAGCAGGGGGTTGGCAGGATCACCATACTTCTTGCCGGTCTGGTTTTCCACGACCTTCAGGGCAGTCAGACACTGGTCCCACATGCCATCCGGAAACTGCTGATCGCCATCGAAATAGGCGTTGCACGCTTCCGTGGTCACGGTAAAACCAGGGGGCACTGGCAGCTCGGCATTGGTCATTTCGGCCAAACCGGCGCCCTTGCCCCCCAGCAAATTGCGCATGTCTTTGTTACCTTCCTCAAAAAGGTAAACCCACTTTTTCGTCATACTGATGCTCCTTCGAACGCAAATCATTGAAAGATCCAGGCGGTCAACGTCGTGGTTTACCCCAACAACGCTGGCCGGGTGTGGTCTGCAAAGCGTGCATCGGTGATATGGCAAGCTCTTCTGTGTCTGTCGTGCGTGTGCGACGCGGCAGTTGGGCCTACCCCAAGACACTGATGCATACACAAACTAGAAATAAATTATAGGCTCAAGGTGCCGAATTGGCAAGTCATTGGGACGGACCGCGAGCCGCGGAGACTGCGCGGCGCCGCACGGCGATTGGCATCTGCCGGCATTTGATATATACTTATGGAACGTCGATCAATCACAAAGGCACAACATAGAATGCAATACTTGGATGCCGTGATAACGGCCGGATACCAGCCGGGCAAGGTGGATTCGTTGGCGGAGGCCACGAACTCCCCGCGTAAGGCGTTGATACCGCTCAATGGCAAACCGATGATCTGGCACGTCGTGCAGGCACTGCGCCAGACACCCCAGGTGCGCGACATCGTCGTCGTTGGGATCGACCCCGATGAAGGGATTGACCTGGACACGCCGGTGATCTTCGAGGCGAATCGTGCCGGCATGCTGGACAATCTCTACGCCGGGTTGAACGCCGTACGGCGGGCCCATCCCGATGCCGAAATGGCCATCATCAGCTCAGCCGACATTCCACTGCTCACACCCGAGATCGTTGGCTGGTTCATCGACACCTGCCTGCAGACAGAGGACGATGTCTATTACGCCGTCATCGAAAAATCGATCATGGAAACGGCGTTCCCCGAATCCAAACGCAGCTACATACCGTTCCGTGAAGGTCGTTACTGCGGTGGTGATCTCTTCATGGTGCGTCTGGCGGTGGCCAATCAGAACGAGGGACTGGTGCGTGAAGCGATGGACCGTCGCAAGAGCGCCTTTCGCATGGCGCAGCTACTCGGCTTTGGCACGCTGCTCAAGTTCGTTTTCCGCCAGATGACGATTCCGGATGCGGAACAGGTCGCCAGTCGTGTCTTTGGCGCGCGCGGACGGGCTGTGCTGTCGCCTTATGCCGCAATTGGAATGGACGTCGACAAACCATTCCAGTATGACCTGGTCAAACACATCATGGAACCGAAGGCAATCACGTCGGCAACGTGAAGAAGGATCCACGCCCGAAGCCGGGGCTGCGTCGCGTGTTGGGTGATGCCGACCGCCGCCTGAGTGCCCGCCTGCAAATCGAGCCGCAACAACGTCTCGCCTATCGTCTGGCCTGGATGGGGGCTCACCTGGGTGACGGGTACGTGTGGGTGGTTGTTGGCATCGCTGCGATTTGGTTGGGAGATGCCGCGTTGCGTCGCGGCATCGTCGGGTGGATTATCAGCATGGTGGCCGCCGGGGCCATCACGACAACCACCAAGTTCATGCTGCGCCGCCGCCGCCCCCACGATCAGGATGGTTTCTACTCGGTCAAATACGACAAACACAGCTTTCCCTCAGGCCATGCCACGCGTATGGGCACGATTGCGGTCTGGGGTCTGCTGCTCTTTGCCGGTTGGGGCTGGCTGTTGGCCGGATTGGCTGCCTGGACCTCCTGGAGCCGCGTGGCACTGCGCGTACACTACGCGCTCGATGTCCTCAGCGGGCTGCTGATTGGCGGCGTGGTGTCGCTGATCGTCTGGCGTTTGATGGCATGAACGGGTGATACGTTCACGCCTCCGCCGGGCTGGCAGTCTCCGCCGTTTTCTGGAGTTCCTCGTCACGCAGCACACGGCGCAGGAACTTGCCTACCATGGTTTTCGGCAGCTCACTGCGGAATTCCACAGCTGTCGGGACCTTGTACGCGGCCAGGTTCTGGCGGCAGAACGTGATGAGCTCTTCGGCGGTTGCGACTTCACCGGGCTTGAGCACCACGTAGGCCTTGACGGTCTCGCCGCGCCGGGCATCGGGAATGCCGGCCACAACCGCTTCCATCACCTTGGGATGCATGAACAGGACTTCTTCCACTTCACGTGGCACGATGTTGTAGCCGCTGGCGATGATCAGGTCTTTTTTGCGGTCGACAATGTAAAAGTAGCCATCCTCGTCCATGCGTGCGATATCGCCGGTGTACAGCCATCCCTCGGCATCACGGGTGCGCGCCGTTTCTTCGGGCTGTTTGTAATAACCTGCCATGACCTGTGGCCCACGCAGGATCAGTTCGCCGGCTTCGCCCAGGGGCAGGTCTTCGACCTGACCGTTGGTATCGGGCTCCAGCGAAACGATGCGCGCCTCCACATCGGGCAAAGGAATACCAATGCTGCCCGATTTGCGCAATCCGTACACCGGATTGCAGTGGGTAACCGGCGCCGCTTCGGTCAGACCATAACCCTCCACCAGGCGCCCACCGGTGATTTCTCCAAATTTCTCCTGCACATCCATCGGCAGCGGCGCAGCACCCGAAATACACGCTTTGACGCTGTGCAGGTCGTAGTGGCGAACGTCGGGGTGATTGATGATACCAATGTACATCGCCGGCACGCCCGGGAAAACCGTTGCTTTTTCGCGCTGGATGACCTCCATCACGTGCGGGAGGTGGCGCGGATCAGGCACAATTACCAGTTTACCGCTGGCGTAGATAGCCAGGCACATCGAGACGGTCATGCCGTACACATGGAAGAACGGGATCGCTCCCATCATCACCTCGCGGCCCACCTCGAGGTTAGGCAGCCAATGGCTGATTTGCACGATATTGGCCACCATGTTGTGGTGCGTCAGCATGGCTGCCTTCGGGACGCCCGTGGTGCCACCGGTGTACTGGAACAGCGCCGGATCCCCCGGCGCAACCTCGACGAGGGGGACGTGCGGCGGGTGCGCCAGAAGCTGTTTGAACCCGTAGACACCACGCTGGTAGGGAATATCGACCTTGAGGCCGCCCTTGGTCAGTTGGCGATCGACCAGAACCTTAAAAGGAAGCCCTATCAGGTCACTGACGTCGGTCACCACCACGTGTTTGACCGCCGTGGCCTGCTGGACCTCTTTCAGCCGGCTGTAAAATGAGCTCAGCAGCACGATCGTTTCTGCTCCGGAGTCGGCCAGCTGGTGCTTGATCTCGCGCCCGGTGTATTGGGGGTTGTTGTTCACAACGATGGCACCCAACTTCATGGCACCGAAGAAGGCGATCACCAACTGTGGCAGATTGGGTAACCAGACGGCCACGCGGTCCCCCTTACGAACACCCAAATCGTGGAGGGCCGATGCAAATCGATTGACGGCATCGTCGAGCTGCTGATAGGACAGCTCCGCCCCAATCGTGATGCCAGCGGGTAGATATCGCAAAACCATCTTGACCGCCGGCCGGTTACCATACGCTGCCGCCGAGTTGACGAGCATCTGGTGAAGCGGATACGAAGGATAAGAAATGTTGTGCGGAATACCAGCCTCGTAGTGGGCCTGCCAGGGCTTCTCCAGGTACGTCATAACAATCTGCCTCCATGCTGCAATATGATCGTGTGCCACTGTGAATGTTTCTATTATAAAACACGTCACGCGCTGGCGTCAATTAGATGACGCAGCGCGTGATCTTACGAAAAACTACTTGACAAGGCTTTCGCGGCGTGCTATAATCCGACCATGACGCAACGCGTTATGCGTGCGCAATTACAGATGGTGATTCCAGTGGCGCCGCCGGCCAATCACGCGGCCAGACGGGCCCGATCGAGAGGACAGAACGATCATGGCAAAAAAGACGACAAATCAGACGAACAACCAGGTGGCAGCGGCAATTCCCGCCGTGACCGACGTTGTCAGTGATGTGACGAGTGCAAGCAAAGAAAAAGGTGCATCGCTGCTGACCATGGTGCGCCGTGTGTTGTTGGCAGGTGTTGGCGCCGCGGCCCTGACCACTGAGGAGATTCAGGACTTTCTGAATCGTCTGGTGGATCGAGGTGAGCTGGCTGAAAAAGATGCCCGTAAGTTGATGAACGACGTCGTTTCCCGGCGTGACGGGGCTGAAAAACGCGTCGAAAAGAGCGTGGAATCGGCGTCAGGTGTGGTCGAAGAACAGATCGAGCGGATTCTGACGCGGTTGAACGTTCCAAACAAGCACGACATTGAAGAGCTCAGCAAAAAGATTGCATCGCTTTCCCAAAAAGTGGATGATCTGGTCAAGGCCAACCAATAGAGTCGGTTGAGCGCAGGGTGAAGGAATGGGCGCCAGGACCTCGGTCCGGCGCCCATTTCGTTATTTGCACACCAACCTGAAGAAATTGTCATCTGCGGCGGGCATCCTGTTCATCTTCCATTAATGTTCTCGGGTTAACGTTCCCCGTTGTGGCCCCGGCCATTCCCCCGGGCGTTCGTTCGTGCAAGTGCCAGAGCCGTGTACGTTCACCCCTTGACCCGTCATGCCGCTGAAGGCGGCGCTTCACCATAGCAAAGGAGCCACCATGCACCTTCGATTTCATGCCATCGTCATCCTCGCCCTGCTGGTTGGTCTGCTGGTAGGCCTCAGCGGGTTGGTCTTCAATCCAGCGGCGGCGTCGCGGACGGATTGGCCGGCAGCACCCAACACGGACTGGATAGTGCAATATCAGGCGCCGGCCGGTATTACGCTGCGCAGCCTTACGATGCTCAGTACCCAGGTTGGATATGCCGTGGGGGGGCCCGATTGGGGCGCTTCGGGCAATCCGTACATTGTCAAAACGACCAACGGCGGTGTGGACTGGCTGGAGCTTCCCCTGCCCGCCAACATGAGCGGGTGGCAGGGCAGTATCGCCTGCCGTTCGGAGCTGGAGTGTATGAGCGTTGGTCACCTGGGCCAGTCCTCTTACACCACCGACGGCGGCCAGACCTGGCGTATTCGGGGCATGCCGGCCGGGTACACCGGCTATCTCTATTCGGTGATCTGGGTCACACCCAACATTCTGCTGGCCGGCGGCACCGACGGCAAGTCCTTTCGCTCGACCAATACAGGCTTCAATTGGAGCCAATTCCAGCCGGCGGGGAACGTCGTCATTTGGGAATGGGCCTGTTTTGGCACCACCTGTTATGGTGCCGGCAACGGCTCCACCTTCGCCTTCTCGTACAACCAGGGCGTGACGTGGGATCGTGTGTTCGCACCCGCCGGTGATCTGCTGGGGCTCAGTTTTTTGAACGCCAGTACAGGCTGGGTTGCCGGGGCGGGGGGATTCATCGTGCGTACCGCGAACGGGGGGCAGTCCTGGACGGTTCAGCCAACAAACGCTTCCGACACAACGTTCTATGACATCGACATGCTCAATGCCACGGAAGGGTGGGCCGTAGGCAGTGTCAACGACCGTTCTGGTCGTATCTACCGCACGGTCAACGGGGGCGCCAGCTGGACGCGGGTCACGAGCCCGTCGGCCACCCTTATCTGGGAGGTGGATGCGGTCGATTCCGGACACGTCTGGGCTGTTACCCACGATGGCAAGATTCTCACTTACGGTGGACCGGTGGGTAATACGCCCACAGCCACGTCGACCTACCGGCCCACCGGTACGACCACGGTGACGCCGACGCCAACTGACACCGCGACCCCCACCGCCACGCCGACGGAAACGTCCACACCAACCGAGACGCCGACGCCCACGGAAACACCCACTGCCACGCCAACACCCACAGAAACACCCACCGCCACGCCGACGCTCACGCCGACACCAGAAACGTACTATTACTGGCTGCCGTGGCTCAACCGCAATGGCACGGTCTCCGGGGGTTGAGCGCAGCCGGTGGCAATCTGGCGTCACGCCAACGCCCGTACCGCCGCCGCCACGATCGACACGTGAGTGTCGGGCATTTCGGGGTATAAGGGCAGCGATACGATCTCTTGGGCAATCGACTCTGTCACAGGCAAACCACCGGGCGGGGTCAGATGCCGGTAGGCCGGCTGCTGATGGATGGGCAGCGGGTAGTGGATCAGCGTAACGATGCCCTGCGTTTGCAGCGATCGACGCAGGGCGTCGCGACGCGGGTGACGTACGACGTAGAGGTGATAAACGTGCGTGCCGCCGGGCCGCACCACGGGCACCCGGAGATCCGCACCGGCCAACAGTTCGCCGTAACGCGCCGCCAATGCCTGCCGCCGCATATTCCAATCGTCCAGGTGACGCAGCTTGACTCGCAGGAGAGCCGCCTGCAGCTCATCCAGGCGACTGTTGAGACCGTCCACCTGGCTGACGTAGCGTGCGCCTGGTGCCCAACCGTACTCGCGCAGCAGGCGTATCCGCTGGGCGAGGTTGGCATCACCGCTGACCACCATCCCGCCATCACCCGCGGCACCCAGGTTTTTGGTCGGATAGAAACTGAAACAGGCGAGGTCACCCCACGTGCCCACCGGCCGGCCGTGATAAGTCGCACCGTGTGCCTGGGCACAGTCCTCGATCACCTTCAGCTGCGCAGACTCTGCAATCGTCAGGATCGGCTGCAGATCGGCAGGCTGCCCGTAGAGGTGCACCGGAATGATGGCCCGTGTGCGCGGGGTCACGGCATTCGTCAGCCGGGCGGGATCGAGGGTGAACGTGACGGGGTCGATGTCGACAAACACGGGCCGCGCACCCGTCAGCGCAACAGCCGCTGCGGTGGCCACCGCCGTGTGACTGACGGTGATGACCTCGTCACCCGGCCCAATTTCGCACGCACGCAGCGCCAGGTGCAGGGCATCGGTACCGGAGTTCACACCGACGGCGTGTTGACCATCCGGCAAACCCAGCCAGGCGGCAAATTCGGCCTCGAATGCTTCGACCTCGGGACCCAGGATATACCAGCCGCTGCGCAGCACCCGTTGGGCCGCCGCTTCCAACTCGTCGGCGATGGCTGCATGCTGCGCAGCCAGGTCGTTGAATGGCACACTCATCGTTGTCACCGTTGATATTACCAGTAGTGAGCGCGGTGGTCTGCGTAATACGCAATCATGCGCGTAAGACCGTCACGCAGCTCGACGGTTGGGCGCCAGGCGAGCACGGCCTCGATACGCGCATAACTGGAGTAGACATCGCCAATGTCGATTTTGGCGCGATCGGCGGGCCAGGGTATCACCCGGACGCTGCCGCGGCCGGTGAGATCGACCAGGAGATGGGCCAGCTCGCCCAGTTCAACCGGTGTCGCACCGCCCAGGTTGAACACCTGGCCGTTGGCCGCATCACTGGCCCCGGCACGTAAGAATGCATCCACCACATCATCGACGTAGGTCAGGTCGCGGCGTTGACGTCCATCGCCGTAGACCGCGATCTCCTGCCCGTCCATGGCCAGGCGCACGAACCAGGCAATGAATCCCTGGCGGTTGTGACGCATCAACTGGCGCGGGCCATAGGTGTTCGTCAGACGCAGCGAGGTCGCACGCAGACCGTAGACCTGGTGATAGATGATGTGGTACCACTCGCCCGCCAGTTTGTTTACACCGTTGACGTCGGTGGGGTGCTGGAGGTGACGCTCGTCGAGCGGCAGATAATCCGGTTTGCCGTACTGCTGGCGCGTGCCCGCATACACAATTTTGATGTCTGGGTTGTGATAACGGCAGGCCTCCAGAATGCTCAGCTGGCTGCGCGTATTGATGTCCAGATCGGTGAAGGGATCGGTCATCGAATCGAGGTGGCTGACCTGGCCCGCCAGGTTGAAGAGAAAGTCCTGACCCGGCACCAGCGCGTTCATCGCGTGTGGGTCGCGCACGTCGGCGATGTTGACGCGCACGGCGTCACGCACCGGATCGACGTTGAAGCCGTTGCCGCCGTAGTCGGGCAGCAGCGAATCGACGATCAACACCTGCGCGCCCAGCTCGACCAGGCGTATGGCCAGGTTCGAGCCGATGAACCCCAAACCGCCGGTAATCAGCACGCGCGTATTACGATAGACATCCAGGTAGTCGGCCATGCCTCAGTCTCCTTCGATGACCCGCGTAGCCACCGTAACCTCGTTGCCCACGACAGCCCCATCCTGGCCAATCACGTCCAGGCGCTGACCGGTGACAGGATCGTATAACCCCACCACCAGCGTGTACGTTTCGCCGGGCCGCAGCGCAGCCGGTTCGATCACCCGCACGTCGGCACCCGGCACACCCGCCGGCCATGTGGTGAAAGGCCGGACACCGAACCAGGTTGGCTGTCCATCGGCCTGCGCCACAGTGTTGCCCGCGGCATCACGCAGGTGCACAAATACGGCATCGTCGTGCGCTGCGGGCTGCGCCAGTTCCCAGGTCAAAGTCACCGTCACAGGCTGGCCGGCAGCCAACGGTGTCGCCGGCAGTGCGGCGTCGAGCAGGCTGCCCCACGTGCCGCCTTCCGGTGTGCCCCACTGAGCCAGCGGCGCAGCCGTCCTGCCTGCCTTGGGCGGTTCCAGCGGACGCAGGGTGCGCCCTTCGCGCTGCCACGCGGGCAGCTGCGCCCACGTACTGGCATCAAAAAGCGGCGCATCGCCAGTAACCGTCCAGCGCCCGCGTGGATCGTTCCAGTCGACGCCCCGGAAAACGCCGGCCGCAGGCGCCCATTGGTCGGGCAGGTACCAGGGCAGCGTCTCGACGAGGATGGTCTCCCCAGGTGTCCAACGGGCGGGCGGATACCACAACAGCGCCACCGGCGGTCGCTGCGACGGATCGTCGGCCACGGTGCCCTCCGGTGTGACCATAAACTGGCGCACCTGCAGGTCTGAAGGCAGCGTTTGATCGGCCTGCCAATATCCCCGCCAGCGCGTCAAACCCCATTTTCCATCGTCGATCACATCGAAGCCGCGCAGCGCCAACGACGAGGAATAGACCAGGCTGCTGGTGATCGAGGGGGCCGGCAAAGGCAGCGCCGGCGAACCTGGCAGCAGAACACGCGCCGGCCGTTCCGGCAGGAGACCGGAGCGGTCAGCACGAGCGAAGTCGAAGAAGGCGTCGGGTAGGTGGCATGCGGCATAGGCGGCGGCCCCGGCGGTGCGATCACACGGTGATTCTGCTCGATCTCCGCCCTGGCGCAGCAGCACGTAGCCGTCGGCGGCATCCATCACACGCCAGCCGCCTTGCAGCAGATCGAGCACCTTTTCCTGCACCACTGCCGGATGGCTGTCGGTCGTGCCGGTGACGTCGACCAGGACCCAGGTTGCGTCCCCCAGCAGTGGAAACTTTGTCAGCTTTTCACGGTGGCTGAAGTGCGGGTAGAGTGCGGTGGTCACGCTGCCCGGTTCCCCGGCGGGCACCTGAGCGGCAAAACGGTCGAGCAGGCGGTGGTGTGGGGTCACCGTGTCCCAACGGAACTCGCGCCCGATGGGTGTCCAGCCGGCGATGATCTGGTAGATCAACATCCAGGCCAGCAGCCAGGATGCTAACAGCCAGAGAGTGCGGTGCACACCGAGACCACCGCCGCGTGCGGCCAAGCGTGCGCTGATGGCCACGATGCGCCGCGTCCCCACGATCGCCGCCACCACGAAATAGGGCACCAGCGGCGCCGAATAGTGAAACTCGCCGCTGTACTGCGCGGGGTAGGCGCTGAAGAGGTTGACCAGCAGCAGCGGCGCCCCCAGCAGCAGAATCTCGGGTCCCAACAGGCTCAAAAAGCCGGCCGATGCCAGCAGACCGAGCAGGTAGTGCACACGCGGCGCCTCACGGACGATCTGCCACACCAGATCGGGCCGGGTGAAGAAGCTGCGTACGATGGCCAACGGGCTGTCACCCAGGGGACCGAAGCGGTCGAAGTAGACCGACTGCTCGATACCGTAGGCCTGGCTGGCGTAGTGGGGGATGATGACGAAGGTGGCGGTGAAGAACCAGGCCAGACTCAGCCCCATCACCAGCGGACCGGCCGGTGGATGCAGCAGGCTGCGCGCCAGCGCCCGCAGCCGTGTCCCCCGCGGCGCGGCCCGCACCGCATCACGCGCCACGATCCACACGGCGGCCGTACCCAGCATGAAGGCCAGCAGCGCCGCTTCTTCTTTCACCGACAGCAGCAGCAGGTTGGCCGCCACAAAACCGACCCACTTGCGCTTGTGCAGGAACCAGAAAGCAAACATGACGAATGGCACGGCCAACGGAATGGCGTGGAACTCGGTCAGGTTGGCGGCCTGCAGGGCGGGGAACATCAGGTAGGTGAAGGCAAAGAGCAGCCCGAACGCACCCGCCGCACGCGACGTCACCTGCGCTACGCTGCCTATCAGGTCGCGCGCCAGCCAGTAAACGGGAAACGCGCCCAGGGCCAGGGCCAGCGTCTGCAAGATCAACAGGGCGCGCACGTCGTCCCATAATCGAAAGACCAGACCCACCGCCAGGAAGATTGGCTCGACGTGATCGGTCAGCCTGGTGCTGACCGCCTCCCCCTTGACCTCCTGCACGAAGCGGCCCTGGCTCGTATTCCAGATCGCCAGGTCGATCTGGCCCAGGTCGGCCATGTTCGTACGCTGCGCCGTGTGCGGGCGGATCGAGAGGATCGAGAAGCCCGCGGCGTAGAGGAGCACGAGCAGGATGAGCAGCCAACCGCTGGCGCCAATGGCGGGTATGCGCGCGGTCAGGGATGGACGGCGTGGAACCCCAGTGGTCACGTGGGCGGCTCCGCCATGTGGGATGGGCGCGTGTGACGCAGGGTCAACGCCGCCACGCTGGCGGCCCCCAGCTCACCCAACGTCATCCAGATGCGTGCCGCCAGGGCGATGACGACCGGCAGTGGGGCGGGTAGGAGCGGTTCCAGCAGCAGCACCAACACCCCCTCGCGCACCCCCAGGCCGCTGGGGGTCAGCATGCTCAGGTAACCGAGCACGTAGGCGGCGGCGAAAGCAGCAATCAGCCAGGGTACGGCGCCAGCGGGCAGCGGCATGAAGGCACGTACCAGGGCGGCAAAGCCGAGGCCAAAACCGAGCCACACCACCAGGTAAGCGCCGAAGAGGCGCAGCAAATCACGCAGCGTCAGCGTCACCTGCACCGCCGGCCGTTTGACCAGCGCCAGCGCCCAGTTGAGCGCCCACTGCAGGATGCGCGGATGGAGGAAAACCAGGGTCACCGGCGCCAGCCACAGGAGAGGTCGCAGCGTGTCCAGCCAGGTGACCGTGCCGGTGCTGGCAAAATAGAGCGCGGCGAGCACCAGTCCGGCCAGGGTCGAAATCGCCTGGTGGATGGCGATGCTGGCCAGGGTCACCAGGCGCGGCACGCCATTGGCCGCGGCCATTTCGGCCATGCCCAGGAACTGCCAGACGTTGCCCGGGATGTAGCGGATGATGTTCGACAGGAACCAGATCTGCGCTGCGCGGCGGCAAGGCAGTGGCCCGCCCAGACGGCCGAGGATGAAGCGCCACTGGTTCAGCTCGAGCAGCCACGTAAGCCAGAGAATGACCAGTGCCAACAGCACCCACCCCGGCGTGACCTGCCAGGCGAAGGCCTGCAGCTGCTGCCACTGGCTGGCGAGGAGGGTTGCCAGGAAAGCCAGAGCCAATACGAAAACCCCGGCGCTGAGCCAGGGGCGCAGGGTGGTGAATCGTCTTTTCCAATGACTTGCCGATCGCTCGGCGGGTACAGCACTCATAGCAGGGGGTATCTTACCACGAAGGCACGCAGACGCCAAGAGGGGGAACGGATTGAACGGAGGGAGTACGGAGTAGGGAGTACGGAGTAGGGAGTACGGAGTAGGGAGTACGGAGTAGGGGGGAACGGATTGAACGGATCACTGTCAACGGATTCGGGGAACGGATTGAGCGGATGATTGGGAACGAATTCGGGGAACGGATTGAACGGATGATTGGGAACGGATTCGGGGAACGGATTGGCGCCGCGCCCAACCCCAGCCCGCGCAGGCGGGCTTCGTCTGCGTAGCCGCGGTTTCCAACCGCCACGCACAAAGGCCGGGACGAAATCGGGATTCCAACGCCCAGTGGATTCGCGCATTCGTGGCTGCAATTCGCGGACGGACACGCCAACCCGGCCCCCCGCGAAAAAATCCGGGCCGCCTCCGGCGGCCATTCACATTTGATTGCGTGGTCAGGACACCTTCGCCCGGCTTGCGTATAGCAAAACAGAGTTCAGAGGCCGGGGACCACGAGCCGGAGGCCGACATAGAGGTTCCAGTCCCCCGGATCGACGCGGATGCGGTACGCGCAGCGCACGTTGGCAGCGGAGTCGAGCCACGACCCGCCACGCAACACACGACGCACGTCGTCCGGTGCGCCCAGATCTTCGCGACCGTCCTTGGGGTCGTATGGATATGCGAAGTCGGACTTGTTCGAGTCTTTGCCCCACAGACTGCGCGTCCACTCCCACACGTTGCCACTCATGTCCAGCAGCCCGTAGGGGCTGGCGCCGGCTGGATACTGCCCGACCGGGGTCGTATCTTTGACGTTCATGCCGAAATTGCAGCGGTTCTTGTCCGGTGACGTATCACCCCAAGGATAGATGCGGCCATCCGTACCACGCGCCGCCTTTTCCCACTCGGCCTCGCTGGGCAGCTGCACGCCGGCCCACCGGCAGAAGGCCTTGGCGTCATGCCGGGACACGTTGACCACGGGATGGTTGGCTTGGTTCTTGACTTTCATGATTCCCGACATCTTATGCCCGGTGGCATCGACGAACGCCGCAAACTGCGCCACCGTCACCGGTACGCGCGTGATCCAAAATGTGGGCAGCGTGAGGCGGTGCTGCGGTTTTTCGGCATTGTACGCCTTGTCGTCCTTCTGTGGATCACTCCCCATCAGAAATTCGCCAGCCGGGATCTCGACCCAGTCGAAGGCGATGGGCGTGGTCGGTGGACGCAGAATCGGTGCGGGTTTGTCTTCGGCTGCTGGGGTGCTGCGCGGGGTGGCGGGAACCGTAACTGATGGCAGTTCTGCCGGCGAAGCTGCCGCTGGTGTTGACGTCTTTTCGATGGCTGGGGGCGCGGTCTTGACCGGAATGAGGGCGGCCAGTCCTATGCCCACCAGCATCTCATCCACCGCCCGCATGCCAAACGAGTCTTCCTCGAAAAAGCGTACGACCTCGATCAGCCCGGCCAGACCATCTGGGTAGTTGAGCGACGCCGTGACGATGGCGTTGACATCGGCCCGGTCCTGGTCGCTGCGCCGGATCGACTGTTTGACCGGTGCCGGCAAATCCGTCACGACGGTGTCGCGCAGCTGGCGGTTGGCCATCGCTTCGCACCGCAGCAGGGCCTTGACCAGCGCCATCTTCTGACCAGTGGAGAGGGTCAATCCGGCAATCGAGATTAGTTCGGCGGTACCGGTCGGCAGCACCAGGGGGTCCGTCACGTCCAATGGTGCCTGGCCAGCCGGTACGGCAGATGTGATCTCAGCCGAGGTGCTGGCAGGGGCCGGCCCAGGCACCGGTACGGCGCGACGCAGGCGCGCGTAGAAGCCGTCAGGCGGCAACTCTCCACCGCGCACGTCGGCGTACTGCTGGTTGATCAGCAGCGACAGCCCTTTGCCGCGCAGCAGCAGCGGCAGGATCGGCTTCTTATCCCGCTGCGCCAGCATGATCTCCCGCTCGACCCACTCCGAGTCACGGGCTTCCGGCGACATGACGACCACCATCGCGGCACAGACCTCGATCTGCCGCTCGATGGTGCGCCACCAACGGTGCCCCAGGTCGATGCGGTCGTCGTACCAGACGGTAAACCCACGCCGCTCCAGCTCGCCCGCCAGCGTCGCCACGTACTCGCGGTCGACGCGGCTGTAGGACAGAAACACCTGCCCCGAAACCACCACAGCCGGGCTGCCGGCGGCGGTCGATTGCGGCGCAGGTGGTGCGGCCGCCAGATCACGGTAGGCCTGCACAGCCGCTCCGAGGGGTCCGTAGTTGGGGTACTCACCGCTGACCAGCCCCAGGAGCGTCTCCAAACGATCCTGAAACTGCGCCTCCTGCACGATCGCCGACCAGGTGTTGAGCGCCCGCGCATCGAACGCCAGCAGCGTGATATCCAGCCCCGCCGACCGCGCCAATCGCTCCGTGCTGGCGCGATCGGCGTACAGCCCGGCCAGCACTTTGGCCAACTGTGCGATCACCGCAGGGCGCTCCGCCATCTCCTCCTCCTCCCTACTCAGTAACCCAACAGCACGTCACGACTGCACCGTGGCTGGCGAGCCGTCCGCGACGGCGCCAATCACGAATCGCCGGCCACCCCTCTAACCCGCAGCGCTGCGACAAACGCTGGCTCTTCATCCACTGTCAGGCCCACCCGGTTGACCATGCGGCGCCGGCCGAACAGGCCAACATCGATTTTGGATTTTGGATTTTGGATTTTGGATTTTGGATTGGGCGCGAATGCGGTCTATGAATTCGGCGCCCTTGACACTCCGTACTCCCTCCGTCCAATCCGCTCCGATCACTCCTAATCCCTTCCCCTCACTGGTCCTGGCAATCTCACCATTATTCCCTACTCCCTACTCCCTACTCCGTACTCCCTACTCCGACCAGCCGCTCGAAATGCCCCAAATACCGCCGCGCCAGGTGCGGCCAGGCAAATTCCTGCTCGATGCGCTGGCGGCTGCGGACGCCCATGTCGGCCCGCAGGGTGGGATCGCCGGCCAAACGAGTGATGGCATTTGCCAGGGCCGCCGGGTCGCGCTCCGGTACGAGCAGGCCGTTGTCGCCTTCGGTGACCACCAGCGGGTTGCCGGCCACGGTGGTGCCAACGACCGGTTTGCCGCAGGCCATGGCGTCCAACACACAGACGTTGAGCCCGTCCGCCGGCCGTTTGGCCGAGGGCATGACGAAGATGTCGGCCAGGTTGTAGTAGTCGCTGATCCGGTCGTAGGGTACGTTGCCGGTGAAGTGCACCCGCGCGCCCACCCCCATGGTGCGTGCCAGGGTCTCCCACTCGCTGCGGCAGTCGCCGTCACCCACCAGCACGAGCTCGATCGACACATCGTCCACCAGCGGCAGGGCGCGGATGAGCCAGTCGAACCCCTTCTTGGGCACCATACGCCCCACGCCCAGCAGCACGATGGCGTCCGGCGCCAGGCCCAGGCGGACCCGCAGCGCCGCCCCGCGTGCCGGATCGGGCCGCATGGCGTCGGCATCGACGCCGTAGATGATCATGTCGAAGCGTGCCGGATCGGCGCCCAGCTCCTGCACCGCCACGTCGCGCAGGTCGGCGCTGTTGGCGGTGATCAGCCCGGCGGTGGCAAAGGCCCGGCGTGCCATGCGCCGGAAGATGGGGTTCTGCCCGGCCACCAGCGCATCCGAACCCGGAATCGAGACCACCAGCGGTATGCCGTGGTGCCGCGCCGGCCCCGCCGCCAAATGGCCGTTGGGCAGCACCCAGTGGGCATGCAGGATATCGGGCCGCGCCCGCGCCACCCAGCGGCTAACCGCAGCCTGGCCGGCGCTGAAGAGCAGCGCACCCAGGAGGTACGATTCACCCTTCATCGCCAGGTCGGCGCGCATCGAGCGGGCGTACCCCAGGCGGTGCAGCGAATCGGGCCAGGCGTAACGGTAGGTGACCAGCTCGACGCCGCCCAGGTCCGCCGGCGTGCGGCGGTAGGCCGGGTCGTAGGGGGCCAGCACGCTGACCGCTACCCCCTGCCGAACCAGCTCGCGGCACAGGGCCTCGACGAAGGTGCCGCTAAAGTCGCCAGTGAAACGCGGGTAGTTGTGCGTCAGCACGCCGATCTTCACGTGGCAGACTCGTCAGGGCTGACCGGCGCGGCGGGTGGGCGCGGAACCTCTGGAACCCGCACGTCGGGCACGCGGTAACCCGATTCGCTCATCAGCGCACCCACGCGCCACTCGAGCTCGGCCAGGCGGTCGCCCTGGCTGACGATCAACTCGGCCACAAACCCGACCAGAATCAGCAGCAGGCCGGCCAGGCCCAGGCCGCCGGCGGCGAAGAAGATGGGCCGCTGCTGGGTCTGGGTCAGCAGGTAGAGCAGCAGCAGGTACAGAAACGTGATACCGCTAATCCCCAGGAAGATCAGGCCCAGGCCGCCGAAGAAGCGCATCGGGGCCTGGCTGAAGGTCAGCAGGAACTTGACCACCAGGACGTCGAGGAAACTGACCGGGATACGCCCGATACCGTACTTCGAGCGACCGGCGCGCCGCGGATAGTAGTTCGTCGGCACCTCGCCGATCTTGTACCCCTGCTCGGCGGCGATCATGAGCAGAAAACGGTGCCAGTCCGAGCGCAGCGGCGGCATGGTCAGCAGAACGTCCCGCCGAAAGGCCTTGATCCAGTTCATGTCGTGGGCGTCGACGTGAAAGAGGCGCCGCGAGACCGTATTGTAGACGCGCGACGCCAACACTTTGCCATCGTGCCGGCCCTGGCGCCAGCCGGCCACCACGTCGTACCCCTCGTCCAGTTTACCCAGCAGTTTGGGGATGTCTTCTTCGGGGTCCGACTCCAGGTCGGCGGGCAGGAAAACGATCACGTCCCCGGTCACGGTGCGGAACCCCGTGCGCAGGGCGGCGGTCAATCCCAGGTTGCGGCGGTGGCGCACGACGCGCAGGAACGGGTAGATGATGGCCTGCGCTGCGGCAACGTCCGCCGTGCCGTCGCTGGAGCCATCGTCGACCAGGACCAGCTCGGCGCGGTCCTGGATGCCCAACGCGGCAAAGGCCCGGCCCACTTTGTCGATGAGCAGGGGCACATTGTCGGCCTCGTTGTGGGCCGGCACCAGGACCGAAACCGATGGAAGACGTCTTGTCAGGGCCATAGTATCAAACGGTTATGAACCGACGAACGATTTGACGGTCGTTGCCACGCGTTCGATCTGCTCTGCTGTCAGTTCGGGGAACATCGGCAGTGATATTACCTGCTCGGCACAGGCCTCGCTGACCGGCAGGCTGCCTGGCGCATATCCCAAGCCGTGGTAAGCGGGCTGGCGGTGCAGCGGCAGGGGGTAGTGAATCACCACGCCGATGCCAGCCGCCTTCAGATGTTCGGCCAGCTCGTTGCGGCGCGGCGTGCGCACCACGTAACAGTGGTAAACGTGGCGGTTGTGCGCCAGGGCGACCGGTGCCGTCACGTCCGAGTCACTCAGCAGCTCGTTGTACCGGCAGGCATGGGCGCGCCGCGCTTCGGTCCAGGCTTCGAGATGCGGTAGTTTGGCGCCGAGGATGGCCGCCTGCAGGGCATCCAGCCGGTAACCCCAGCCCACTTCGTCGTGCTCGTACTTGCTGGTGCGGCCGTGGTCGCGCAGCTTGCGTACGCGCTGGATCAGGTCCGGGTCGTTACCGGTCACCAGGCCACCGTCGCCGTAGCAGCCCAGGTTCTTGCTCGGGTAGAAACTAAAGCAGGCCAGGTCACCCAGGCTGCCGGCGCGCCGGCCCTTGTATTCGGCGGCGTGCGCCTGGGCGGCGTCTTCGATCACGCGCAGGCCGTGACGCCGCGCAATGGCCAGGATATCATCCATCTCGGCCATCTGCCCATACAGGTGCACCGGCATGATGGCCCGCGTGCGTGGGGTGATGGCGGCCTCGATCAGCTCCGGATTCAGGTTGTAGGTTTGGGGGTCGATGTCGACAAAAACCGGCCGCGCACCGGTTTGTGAAATCGCTTCAGCGGTGGCAAAAAAGGTGAACGGCGTGGTGATCACCTCGTCACCCGGCCCGACGCCGCACGCCAGGAGGGCCAGGTGCAGGGCTGCGGTACCCGAAGCCACACCCACGCCAAAGGCGACGTTGGACATCGTCGCAAAGGACTGCTCGAAGCATGCCACTTCGGGGCCCATAATAAAACTGGTGTTGTCGACCACGCGCTGAATCGCTGCATCGATCTCAGGTTTGATCGCTGCATACTGGGCGTGGAGGTCGACCATTTCGATCTTCGAACCAACGGTCATGAACGACTCCTCTAGTCGAAACAAATCAGGACGAAGCATGTGCGACCATCACCCATGCTTCGTCCTTCTGTGTACCACGATTTGGCGTTTTAGTCGAATTTGAGGGCGCTGGGCTGCAGATTCGCTTCGGGATAGGGGCGCGTCAGACCGCTGTCCACTGCAACCAGGAGACGTCTCAGCCGATCGACTTCGGACTTCAGGTAATCTGCTTCCTCGAGCACCTGCGGTGCGGGTATTTCCACCGCGACGTGCTGCGCTTCGAGCTCGGCCAGGCGCTGCGTGAGCTGAGCCAGCTGCTCGTCCAGGTACTTCCGCTCTTGCTGCCGGGCGACCTCGATCATGCGCACGGAAGTGGCATCGGGGACACCGCTGTCCAGCGCCTGGAGCAGGCGTAACCGGTTCGTGTCCAGCCAGGTGTCGAGAAAGACGTTATTGACCATCAGGTGGCTGTCCACCACACGCAGATAGCCGAGTTTGATCAAACTGTAGACAAAACCGGCGATCTCGGCTTCGGGCAGCCGGGCTGTCTCGTGCAACGTCGCGTGCGACATGCGCCGTTCCTGGCTGACGGTCAGCAGAATTCGACGCTCACCGGGTGACAGGGTACCAAAATCATTGAAGAAGAAGCCCGACAGCATCTCATCCACCATCAGATCGGCGGGTGCCACGTCGCGTAAGGTACCGTCTTCTTGCCACAGACGTTGGCACAGAATTTGCACCAGGTAGGGGTGGTCGCCGGTCACCTCGCGAATTTGGGCGATCTGTTCGCGTGACGCCGTGACCGGTGTGTCACTCTGTTCCTGACGGATGAGCTGGCCGGCACTGGCCGCATCGAGCCCGGCCAGGTTGCGCGGCGCAAAGCTCGTAAGAAACGGCGACGTAGACCAGTGTGCGGAGAGATCGTTCAGCCGCAGGAGTCCCTTGGTCGATGCCATGATCACGCGGATGCCGGGACCGGCCATCATCACCTTATAGATGCGTTGGACGTACGGTGTGTCTGCCTTGGCCAGGGCGATCAGCGCTTCGGGCTCGTCGATGAGGAGGAGCAGCTGGCGGTTGGCGGCAGTCGCCGCCCGCCGCAGGATGCGCAGCACCGTGGCGGCGTCCTCATCGGCGAGAGCAGATACCGACATGCCCAGGGCGGCAAAACGATCGACCGCATCTTCCATGGCATAGTACAACTCCTGGTTGCACTCGTCGGCCGTGCCGATACCCTGCAGGTCAAAAAAGAGGGGCACAAACGGTGAGGCGTCCTGCGTCAGGAACTCGATCTGGCGCAGCAGCGAAGTCTTACCGATGCGTCGCGTGCCCACCACCCAGAGGGCGGTGTTGGTGTTGGTGAGGAGGTGATCGATGAGCGCCTGGCGTCCATAATGTGCCGATCCACGCACCCAACCACCCACGATGTAGGGGTTCCGCACCACGGTTCCTTTCTACGATGAGACAACGAGCCTGAACGATGGGCTTCCCAGGCTACCCGACTTCCAGTCGAGATTCAAGTTTCCATCATGTGCAGAATGGCTTCGTGGGCCGCCTGCACGTCTTTGAGGGTGATCTCCGTACGTTTGGCTGCAATCATGTGGTTGACCGCTTCGAGGGCGTACTGCTGGAGGCGATGCGGCCGCCCTTCGGCGTGATCGATGACAAATGTCAGTGCGTCCTCGCGCCAGCTGTAAATGCCACGCACCGGCTCTCTAAGCAGCAACCGCGCTTCTTCACGGCTGAACGGCATCAACTCGACCTCGTTGAACAGGTTGAACCAGGGGCTTTCCACCCGATCCCATTCTTTGCTCACCCGCACGCCCGCCACGACAGCACCGAGATTCTGGGCAAAATGTTCCATGAAGATACGGCGCAGCTGCTGTTGGGTCAGCTGATCGTAATCGTTCATCGCATCCACTTCGTCCATGAGCAGGATCAGCCGCACGATGCGCGTCTCGGTGTCCTGCAGTCGATTGATGATCAACCGCAGATCGCGCCGCAGATCACGGGCCGAATAGTCGGCCTGGGCAGGCCGGTAGATCAGATCCAGGTCGGCCAGCACCGGCGGCGCGACCGACTCTACCGTGGCCTCCATGATCCGGTGGAAAAACTCTGGCTCGGGTGTGCCTTCGAGGTCGATCATGATCGGAATGAACCGATAATCGGGATCGTTGGACTCGCGCAGCTGATCGGCCAACTGGAACAGCATGCTGGTCTTGCCAATCCGCCGTTCGCCGTGGATCATGACGCTGTTGTTGTGCAGAATCGAAAGGATACGATTGAGCAGATTGCGACGGCCAAAGAACATGTCACCGCGACGCACCGGTTCACCCGAGACATACGGGTTGAACTTGCGCTCCAGGGCGCGGTAGGGACGCCGCCTACCCTGATAGTAGACTGTCGCCCCCATAATCGTTGCCGCAAGAGCGGTGGAAGCCAACGCCACGTACCCGTAGAAAGTCGACGTCTCCATGGTGATCCCCGTGCCGGGAATCGTGACCCGCATCACCGGTCGCTGCACTGTGATCGACGCCGTGGCGGGCTCGGAATGATTCATATCCTGGTCAAGGGCTTCCAGCTCGAATGTATAGGTGCCAGGTGCCAGGGCTGGATAGCGGACATTGAGGCTGCGGGTAGAGGACCATTCGGGATTATCAGGCAGCAGGCGGTACCGATAGACCAGGGATCCTGGCAGCGAGTTGACGTCTCCACCGCTAAAATTGATACTCACGGGGTCTTCGGCCTGCAGCGTCACCGGCGTGCCTTCGAACAGGATGCCTGTGATGCTTTGAATACGGCTCCACGGCGCGTGCGGATCGGGCCGGTAGCGACTCAAGCCGTTCAGTGTACCGATCCAAACCTGGCCCTCGTCGTCTTCGAACATCGAAATGACGAAATTATCCACCAGGCCATCGGAAGTCTGGTAACTCTGCCAGGTCTCACCATCGAACCGACTCGCACCGCCCTCGGTACCGATCCAGATGGCACCGCGGCTGTCCTGGGCCAATGCCAGCACCCCGTTGGCCACCATGCCATCCGCCGCATTGTACACCTGCCAACTGTCGGCCGTCGGGTCGTAATGCGCTACGCCGCTGGCCCACGTGCCAAACCACAAGCTGCCATCTTCGGCCTCGACAATCGTACGGACATCGGCGGCGGGCAAGGGCGAATTGTCGGGTGTGTACGTTTGCCACGTGCCATTCTCACGTTTGGCCAGACCTGCATCGGTCCCCACCCAAATCCGACCGGCGCGATCGACGTGCAGCGCCTGGATGCGGTCGCTTGGCAGACCGTGGGTGGTTGTGTAGGTCGTCCATTGACCCGCCCCATTGGCTGCCGAATCCTCTGAGTCTGGCCGATAATGACTCAACCCGTTGAATGTACCCAGCCAATAGCTGCCGTCGGCATCCTGATCTATGTCGCGCACGGTGCTGCCGGCGAGACCATCGCGCGGCATGAGATGCGTCCAGCTGCCATCCGCCTCCACCAGGACCCCGTCACCGTTGGTGCCAACCCACATTCGACCGGCGTCATCGCGCAGCAGGGCAGCCACAATAACTTTCATGGGTACGCCGTTGATCACGATGGGCACACTGGCCCACTGCGTGCCATCGGTAGTCACCAGCCCGGCGTCCTGCGTACCCACCCAGAGCTGACCATTGTCCGCTTCGGCCAGGGCGTAGATGCGCGTCGGGCGTCCACCGAATTCGCTGTTGGGAACCGTGTACCAACGATGCCGATCGAAACGATCGAGCCCCGACGTGGTGCCGAACCACATCGAGTTGTCTAGTCTATCCTCCCAGATCGCACGTACCGAATTGGCCGCAAGACCGCTGTTGCTCGTTTGGTAGTAAGACCATCGTTTGTCCGCTGCTGCACGCTCATCGTAGCGGGCTACACCACCAAAATTGGTGCCGAACCAATAGGCGCCGTCCGCATCCTGCCAGAACGACCACACACTGTTATCCGGCAGCCCATCGGTGGCGGTCAACCGCGTCCAGGCACCCGTCTCTGGTGCAAAACGAAAAACACCATTCCCCTCGGTTGTAAACCACAGGTCACCCTGCCGATCTTGCGCGATGGCGTTGACACGGGTGAGGGGTGTGTCGGTGTCAGCCACCACTTCCTGCCATTCGCTTCCATCGAAGCGTGCGACGCCGGTGGTCGTGCCCATCCACACATCACCGCGGTCATCCTGCAGCAGCGCACGCACCGCCCCTGGCAGGAGACCATCGGCAGTTGTGAGTGAAGACCATTCGCCGCTTCCGTCGGTGGTAGGCTGCCATTGCAGGATGCCAGCTTCGGTACCAAACCAGATCGAACCGTCGGCTGCTTCCATGATGGTGGTCACGGTGTCACTGGGAAGACCGCTGTCGTCAGCGGTGTATGACTCCCACGTGGGATTGTCTTCGTCGTCGAGGCGGAGCCGGCTAATACCCTGAAGTGTACCAAACCAGTGGTCACCATTTGTGGTCTCCAGAAGGGTGCGCACCTGGTTGGCCACCAATCCATTGGAGACATCGTAGGTCTGCCAGCGGCCATCGTAGCGGCTTACACCGGCGTCAGTGGCTAACCAAAGAACTCCGGATGCGTCCTGCAAGATATCGTACACTTCGTTCGCAGCCAGGCCATCCCCGACGGTATACACCGTCCATGGGGAATAAGGCGCCTGAGCCACGACCGTGACCGCAGCAAGCAGCGAGATGAGAACCAGGGCGCTCAATGACACGACGATGCGAGGAACGCGCCACACACAGGACCTCCAGGTTGTAAGTTTGCCAACTTTGTCTATGATAGTATACCATGCGTTGTGAAATTTCAAATCTTGACAGGTTATGGTATACTCAACTTAGACTTTCATTAGATTTGGCATTCTCCCTTGAGCTTTCGGCGGCTCCTCTTGTATTTCACCCTTCGGCAGGGGAAAGGCGCACCCTTGAATGCGCACAGTAATTCGTAGTCTGATGTTCGTAGCTGCTGCAGTCATTGCGGCGTGTGCAATGCACTTTGTCCTGCCCGCAGTCGGCCATGCGGAACCGGTGACGGCCGGCGGTGGTTTCTACTACACAGTCCGCCGCGGCGATACGTTGAGTAGCATCGCCAAACGGTATGGGGTGACAACCAGCGCCATTGTGCGGGCGAACCGCATCCGTAACCCAAGCAAAATCGTCGCCGGCCAACGCCTTTGGATACCGGGGTCCAAACCCGCTGCAACTCCCGTGCCTCAGAAGTTGAATCCGACCCCGGCACCACCTGCACAGGAATCACCACCGTCCTTGTTACCTACCACGCGTCCGTCGTCGTAGGGCACACGCTGTCAGTCGATAGTAACCTGGCGTCCACCCGATTCCAGGGAGTTTTGGGCGGCCTGCAGCACCCGCACGACACGCAGGCCATTGAAACCATCCGTCAGCGGCTGATTGCCCGATCGCACACAGTCGACGAAATGCTGGCATTCGAGACGCAGCGGCTCAGTCATCTCGAGCCGCGGCATCATGATGTCGCCAGAATGTACCTTGTATTGAAATTCGCCGTAGCCAGCTTCGCCCTTGCGGTACACGCCCTTGTCGTAGATTTTGACCTTGCCTTCGGCGGCGACGTCGTCGTACACGACCATTTTGCGGCTGCCGACAACCGTCAGCTGCCGCGTTTTGCTCGGATCCAGCCAGCTCGCATGCACGTGTCCCAGGGCACCGCTGGCAAATTCGAGGGTGACAAACACCACATCTTCCACAGTGCCGTTCAGGAACGACTGGCCGCGCGCCGTGACATGGGCTGGCAGCCTGCCCACCAGGTGCAGCATGATTGATACATCGTGCGGGGCGATACTCCACAGGGCGTTGATATCGGTCTGCACACGCCCGAGGTTGACCCGAGTGCTGTAGAGGTAGTAGAGATCACCCAACTCGCCGCTGTCCAGCAAATCCTTGATGTACCGTACGGCGGGGTGATACTCGAAAATGTGACCCACCATCAAAGTACGCTGCTGCGCTGTCGCCGCAGCCACCATCGCCTGCGCATCGGTCGTGTTCATCGCCAGGGGCTTTTCCACAAACACGTGTTTGCCCGCAGCCAATGCCTGCAGTGCCAGGGTGGCGTGGGTTCGCGCCGGTGTGGCCAGGGCGATGGCATCTATGTCGGGCCGCGCCAGCACCGCCATCACGTCGGTCGTCATTTCCACCTGGGGAAACTGGCGCTGCAGCCGTGCCAGTGCCTTATCATCCAAATCGGCACACACCGCCAGCTCACCGTGTTCGACCTGGGAAAAGTTGCGGGCCAGGTTCGGCCCCCAATAACCACACCCAATCAGTGCAATTCGTACGTTATCGTGTGTCATGTTTCACCTTATCAATCGGTCGCGTTCCACGCCACGGTGCGTAGGGCGGCTGCCACCTGCGGGCTGCGCCACGGGCCGCTGCGATAGACGGCCACCGGCTGCAAGGCGCCCATGGCCTCCAACGCAGTGCCTGGCTCTGCACCCTTCTGACCGAGGATGGCGTGCCCCCAACGAAACCGCGTGCGCAGGTCGCCAACGGCGCCAATCGTGCGCAGCGCGTCGACAGCGGCTGGCTGCAAGGCCAGCGACGCGTCATCGCTGGCCGCCACAGCCACCCACTGCCCCACCGGCACCCCAGCGATGAAACGGGCCAGGGCGTCCGAGGCGGATGGATCGGTCAGGGTGTCGAAATAGCCGCGCCGCGTGACGCGCCCAGAGTCGGGGTCGATTTCTGCCACCTGGTAACCGGGTTGGCCAGGCTGCGGAGCCACATCCACACCGTTGACCCAGATGTGTCCGAAGTCACCAGTTTCCTCACCGGCACTCTCCACCAGCACAGCGGGTGCGGTCGTCACGGTGCCCGCCGTACCGCCGGCCGACACCGTCTCCACGGGATACAGGCGGTCGAACACCAGGTCGATGTCGTTCAAGCCGGGTCCGGCCACCCCCGCCGGGACCTCGATCGCAATCGTCTGCCAGTCCTCGCCGACGGCCTGCGCTGGCGACTGCCAGTCACCGATCACGGCGCGGACCTGTTGATCGGCGCCAGGTGCACGCAGTTGAAGATCAAGGCGGCCACCCGCCGGCGACAGAGGCATCAGCAGCCGTGTGCGCAGCCGTTCGGCCCATACCGCCTCGCCGGTGTCACCACGCCAGACGGGTCCCAACAGCGGTGGCTGCACCCAGCCGCTCCAGCCCTCTCCCAGAACCAGTGTACCGGCGGGTCCGGTCAGATCGATTGGCGATTCACCTGTCGTCGCATCGGGCGGCGGTTCGACGCGATACAATCGAATACCGTCTTCAGCAGCGACAAGGGTCAGCGGAAAGAGCGCCTCGAGGTAGGTGCGTACGGTATCCGGCACGAATCGCTCGTGGAGCGCCACGAACCGGACGTTGAATTGGCGCAAAAACGCGGCCACGAGCGGGCGATCGTGATCCAGCAGCGTCTGCCACGCCGCCGGATCGGCCAGCAGCCCGCGCAGGGCCGTGTGCTGCGGCTCACCGGCGGCATTGCTCAGGCCGATGAGGGTGCTCAGGACCGGTGCCTGGCTGAAGTACTGGAATTTGAACGCTGGATTGCGCGACGTATTGCCGCCCACCAACCGTTTGCCGTGCTCAGTCTGGTACCACTGCTGGAACATAATGAGCACGTCTTTTTTGCCCAACACGCGGGCACCGTTGCGCATGCCCAGGGGCACTTCCAACAGGGTAAAATCGCCCGGCTCGGCCGCCACGTGCCGGTAAATCGCGGGCACCGTGAGATCGCTCAGCGGCAGCGGCAGCGCAATATGCTCGAAGAGGATCAGACCCAGCAGTCCAGCCACAACCAGTACTTCGACAGGTCGTGATCCAACGGCGTGATGCGCGGCACGCCGTGCGGCCCACCAGGCTAACAACGCATCGACCCCCGCCGCCACCAACACCGCCAGGCCAGGCAGCACCATCGCGCTGTAGCGGCTGGGATACCGGTTGCCCTTAAAAAACGGCAGTTCCTGGAGAATTGCAAAGGGACCTGGAATGCCGGTGTCCACCCCATTCACGCGCAGGCTCGGGCCCAACGTGAACCAGAAGAAGAGACCGGTCACCACGCCCCAGAACAGAATGTCGGGCCGTCGCCGGCCGGCCCACAGCCCCCACAGCGCAAGACCCAACACCGTGTAACCCCAGAAGAGGTGCTGACCCTTGTCGTGGGGAAACGGCAGTGCAGCCGCCAGGTGACCAAAAACCGGGTGCAGTTGGCTTGGCTGCAAAAAGCCGCGCAGATCCGCCGAAAACTCGGCCACAAACCCGCCGCCGCTGCTGAAGAAATCGCCCTCGGCCATCAAATCGGGCAGCATGTTGGCCAAGAGGGGCACGGCCGCCGCCAGAACCACGACGACCAATGCCGCCAGCCCGGGCAACCCGATCCGCCAGAACCAGCCAGCCGGCCTCGAAAGTTGGCCCACCCGCCGGGCGTGCCGGGCTGCAGCGAGCCATCGCAGCAGCCACCACAGCGCAAACACCCCAACCAAAATCACCAGAAAACTGGCGTAGGTCATTTCCGTCCACAGCTGGAGAGACAGGAACAGGCCGGCCAGCACGCCGCTGCGCAAGGCCGTCCGCCGCGTCGTGCTGCGACCGAGGCGAACCAGGTACAGCGCACAAAACGGAATCCAGTGGCTGCCCATGACGTTCACCTGGCCGAGGGTCACGTAGAACATGCGGCTCGAGGCAAATGCAAACACGACGGCACCCACGAATGCCGGCAGATACCGGCGTGCTGGAGCCGCGACGACTGGCCGCAGCACGTCGAGCGCCAACAGAAACGCGCCATAACCGCCGGCCAGGAAAGAAAACAAAAGCAGCAGGTTGTTGGTCAGAACGACCGAGTCGGCCAGCTGGATAGGCAGACCCAGAAAGCCATTGAGCACGGTCAGGGTGTAAAACGCCAGGTTGATGCCAACGGGATAGAACATCCAGTCCATCTGGAATGGATCGATCTGGCGATCGACCACCGCCTCTTTTACCCACCACAGGTTCCAGGCCAGAGCCGGGTCGTCGATTCCATCACCGGGTACGTGGGTGGTCAGGTGCAGGGCCAGCGGCAGCGTCAGCAGTATACTCAGCGTCGCCAGGGCAAACAACACGACCAGATGGCTGCGCCATGATGGCATACGGGCCTGTTTTACGGCGTGGGTTGAGTAGTTTGCCATTCGCGAGCCGTGGGGTAAAATGATACGTAATAACCTGTCACAGGATTCGATTCATGAGCGCTTACGAGCATGCCCTCGACACCATTTTTGGCCGCGTAAATTTCGAGCGACAGCCCCGATTCGACTATTCTGCCACGACGCTCAACCTGGAGCGGATGCAGACACTGCTGGATCGCCTGGGCAATCCGCACCAGCAGTACCACATTGTACACGTAGCGGGGAGTAAAGGCAAAGGATCGGTCTGTGCCTTCACCGAAGCGATTCTACGCGCGGCAGGCTATCGCACGGGACTCTACACGTCGCCCCACCTGCACACGTTCCGCGAGCGGATGCGTGTCGACGGCCGGCTGATCGGCCGCGACGACCTGGTGGCCCTGGTCGATGCCTGCCAGGATGCAGTTGCCTCGCTGCCAGGCGTGACCACCTTCGAGCTGATCACGGCGCTGGCATTCAGCCATTTTGCCCAGCAAGGCATCGAGTGGGCCGTCGTGGAAGTGGGTCTGGGGGGCCGGCTCGATGCCACCAACGTCGTCGTGCCGGACGTCAGCGTGATCAGCTCACTCAGTTACGAACACACCTCGATCCTGGGTGATACGTTGGCTCAGATCGCCCGCGAAAAAGCGGGCATCATCAAACCGGGCGTGCCGGTCGTCGCTGCCCCGCAGCCGGTGGAAGCCCTCGACGTCATCCGCACGATCAGCCTGGCCCGATCGGCCCCGCTGACAGTCCTGGGGGAGAACTGGTCCTGGCAAGACCGTCAACAGAACTGGGATCACCAAACGTTCGATCTCGAAACGGTGGCGGCGAGTTCCCGCCCACCTGTCGCGCTGCACGACCTCAAAATCGGGCTGCTCGGCGAACACCAGGTCATCAACGCCGCCGCCAGCGTCGCGACGGTGTATACTTTGATCACACGGGGCGTCGTGATTCCAGAGAGCGCCGTTCGCCAGGGCCTGGCTGCCACGTGGTGGCCGGCGCGCTTCGAGTTCCTGGCTGCACCCGGGCACGGTACGGGGCAGGAAGCGACGATCATTGCCGACGGCGCCCACAACGCAGACTCGGCCGCGCGACTGGCTCAACTCCTGGCGGTGCAGCATGCGCGGCAGCCCGATGGACGCGTGACGATCATTCTCGGCAGCTCGGGCGACAAGGACGTTACCGGGATCCTGCACGCCCTGCTGCCACGCTGCGATCACCTGATTTGCACGCAGGCCCACCATCCAAGGGCGCTGGACACCCATCAGCTGGCAGCGATGGCCCGCACGTTGGCGCCCGACCTGCCCATCAGCGCCGTGCCTGGCGTCGCCGCCGCCATGGAAGTCGCTGTACGCTCCGCCCGTGCGCCGGACATCGTTTGCCTGACCGGCTCTCTCTTCGTGGCGGCCGAGGGTCGCGAAGCGTGGGCGGCGCAGCATCCCGAACACTTCCGCACCGACGATTGGGTGTTCGAAGCCGAGCCGCTCAACCTGTGATGCGAGGAGACCTCACCATGCCACCACTACCCCGTTCGTCCGACGCTTACCTGGGCACCTTGTTGGCAAAAACACCGGCAGAAGATTTTGCCGTGTTCAGTTCACTACCCGAAAGCCAACGCCTTGCTGAGACACTGGTCGCGCTGGCCAACGGACATGGCGGCACCGTGGTGTTGATCGTGGACGCCGCCGGGCAGTGGCTGCAGACGAGCGATCTGGTGCAGGAAGCCAGCCTGCTGGCGCAGCCGCCGTTGATCCTGCCACTGCCCGTCCAGGCCGAAATGACTACGCGCAAAGCGATGGTGATAACGCTGCCGCCCGGTCTGCCCCACGTGTACAACGTGCGGGGGACATTCTGGACGCGGCAGGGTGCGTCGAACCGGCCGCTGCGCACGGATGAACTGCGCAGTCTGCTCATGCAGCGGGATCCGGGCAGCGCCGGCTTCGAAGCGCAGCTCGTGGGAGATGCCACCGGTGCCGACCTGGACTGGGAACGCGTGGATGCGTACTGGCGTCAGGTTGCGGCACCCGGCCTCGAGCGCCCACAGGACCTGCTGCTCAGCCGCGGCTGCCTCCGACGCCTGGCAGACGACACACTCGCACCGACCTATGCCGGCATCCTGCTGTTCGGTCGTGATCCCCAGCGGTTTCTGCGTTCGGCCGAAATCATCGCCGTGCGCTATCGCACACCGCACATGGTTGACGTCTTCGAACGCGAGGATCTCGGCGGCACCCTCGTGGATCAGATCCGCCTGGCCGAGGCATTTGTGGGCCAGCACATGCGGCGCGTGACCCGCATTACCGGTATGACGCGCGAGGACCAGCCGGAGTATCCGATCTCCGTCGTGCGGGAGGCCATCGTCAACGCCGTGGCGCACCGCGACTACACCGTGCGCGGCGAGGGAATTCGGCTGCTGCTGTTTGCCGATCGCCTCGAGGTCTACTCACCGGGCCGCCTGCCGGGTCACGTCACGCTCGATAACCTGCTGACGGAACGCTACAGCCGCAACGAAGCGATCGTTCAGGTGCTTTCCGACCTGGGATACATCGAGCGCCTGGGGTATGGCATCGATCGCATGCTGCGTGCCATGAACGAGGTCGGTCTCCCAGCCCCCCACTTTGCCGAAACCACGGCCGGTTTCGTGGTGACGCTCACCGGTGGGCACGACAGCACCACCTTGGTGGCGATGTCGCCCGCAGAAGCCAAGGTGAACCAGGTGATGGGGCGTGCGCTGGCAGGTCAGGTCCTGCTCAACCCACGGCAGGAGCGAGCGCTGCAGCACCTGGCGGTACAGGGGCGCATCACCAACAGCGAGCTGCAGGGACTGGTGCCTGACGTGAGCGCCGAAACGATTCGCCGCGACCTGGCCGACCTGGTCGATCAGGGCATTTTGCTCAAAGTCGGCGAAAAACGGGCCACCTACTACATTCTGAAGTAACCCACACTATCCCACACTATCCCACAATTTCCCACACTATCCCACACTGTGTGTGAGATAGAAGATCGCGGGCGATCCACCGGCGATGGGTGCTGCCACCGGGAGCCTGGCTATGCGAATCAGGATTCGCGGCCAGCCACGTCGATGTCGATATCGAACCATTGGAGCATGTCGAGCAGCGGCTGAGGGGGACGCTGGCGCAAGTCGCGCGGGCCTTGACCGGCGGCCTGCCAGGCGATTTCGGCAATTTCGAGGGCGGCGTGCGGTTTGCCGACCCGACGAGCCTGGGTGGTGCGTTCCGTCAGCAGTGCACCGTCCTGGTCCAGCCAGTGGAAGACCGTCTCGAGGGTTTCCAACGGGTTTTGCGGCTGTTCGCCGGCGCCATTCTCCACCACGAACACGGCGTTGCCGGTTTCCTGCCCTTCGATGACAAAAATCAGCACGAGTGGCAAACCGGCCGCCAGCGCTTCCGAGGTGATCAGGCCGCCAGCTTTACAGATCACAAAATCGCACGCCAACATCATCTCTGCCATGTTGTCGACGAAGTTGTACAGGTGAGCCACCGCGTGCCAGGTCGTGGCCTTGAGCGCTTCGTACAACGTGGCAGACCCCCCAGCCACGACGACGAGCTGGAGGGGCAAACCGCTGTGATTGAGTGCACGCAGAGTCTCGACCAAATTGGGCACGCGCTCGCTCCCAGCCACGAGTGCTGTCGTCATTTCTGGACGCCAACCCAGGGCGGCGCGGCGCGCCGCTTTGTCCTGTGACGGCGCGGCAAAGAGTGGGTTGACCGGAATTCCAACCAAACGCAGCTTTTCGGGCGCCATCTTGTATTTGAGGCCGAGATCGTAGGCCTCTTGAGTCGGCACCACGATCATGTCGGCCACCTTGTTGTACCACTGCCGGTGGATCGTCACCAGGTCGGTGACCACCGTAATGAGCGGAACATGCCGACGCTCGACCGCAAAGATGGCACCCAGCGGTGCCTGATACGCCTGGTAGACCGACACGATGGCGTCGGGCTGGAAGCTGTGCAGCTTGCTGCGCAGGGTATCAAACAGGGTCACTATGTACGCCCCGTCCATCACCGCACTGGGCACGGTCTGATCGGAAAACTCGAAGCTGGCGCGGTAGAGGTCAGGTCGCTGTTTGACGAACTGATCGTAGGACGTTTGCGAATTGCGCATCAAACCGATGGTTCGTTCGTCGTCGAGCGGGTTGAAAGTCTCGATGACGCACTCTTCACGATAGAGCTGGTGCAGTGCGGCAGCAATGGCCTGGGCTGCACTGCGATGGCCAAAACCGGCTTCCGCCATCAGGAGCAAGATCCGTCGCGGTTCACTCATCGGCAGCCTCCTCGTCATCCTCCACATCAAGGGGTTGGTCGAGCGCTTCCAGCCTTGTTTCGAGGTCGCGCAGGAGGGCGAGGACCTGCGCCGCCTGCCAGGCATTGCCCTGCGCATCGGTCCAGCCCGAACGGCTGGGATTTTGCGCCACGAAAGACGCCGTGCGTTCCTGCCAACGCCCCAGCGTGCCGCGCACGTCACCGGGTTCGGCCAGGATACGCGCCAGCAGGCGCTGCTCGGCCAGCCAGTTGGCCTGAAGCGTGTTCTGCAGACCGGGATTGCCACCGCTCAACCGTGCGGCGCCGCCGATCAGACTCTCCAACGTCCGCAGACGCTCTTGTAGGAATTCTCGATGTGTCACGCGTGAGGCTCCGGGGGAGTACGGAGTACGGAGTACGGAGTAGGTCCTACTCCGTCAACTCCTTGCATAAAAAACAAGAATTTTAGGCCTC